>NZ_JASIUF010000005.1:0-896926 GCF_030363895.1 Paenibacillus sp. S-12 | reverse complement strand
ACCATGTTGCGATGCTCCAGCATAACCCCTTTCGGATTGCCGGTCGTTCCCGACGTGTAGATGATATAGAGCAGATCGGACGGTTTATTGCCGTTCGGGACATTTTCACCGCTGCCTGCATACAGCGATTCATCGCGTACATCCAACTGACGAATCTCGTCCGGAATGATGCCCGGAAGCGCCGATTGGGCCAGCACCAGCTTGGCGCCGCTGTCCGCCAACATATAGCGAATACGCGTCTCTGGATATTCCGGATCGATTGGCACGAACGTGCCGGATGCCTTGAGCACTGCTAGTACGGCGACAACCGTCTCCAGCGTACGTTCGACGATGATGCCGACAGGCTGCTCAGCAGTTACGCCATGCTCCCTCAGCTTCCAGGCAAGCTGGTTCGCCTTCCGGTTCAGTTCCCCGTAGGTCAACTGCTTGCTGCCGCAGACAACAGCTATGGAATCCGGCGTCTGCTCCGCCTGTTCCGCGAACAGCTCGTGAATAGTTTTGTCGTTCGGAACCACCATTGCAGTGTTGTTAAATCCATTTTGCAACTGGCTCTCTTCCTCAACGGTTACCATCTTCAATTCAGACAGGCTTGCTTGAGGATTATTCAACACAGCAGTAACCAATTGCTCGAAATGACTTGCCATTCGCTCAATCGTGCTCGGCTTGAACAAATCTGTCGCGAATTCAATGCTGCATACGATTTCAGTACCATCCTCTTCGGCTTGGAAGGTCAAATCGAATTTGGATACGGTATGCTCATTTTGGGCCTGCTGGAGTCGCACTCCGTCAATGCTCATTTCACCTTGTTCCGCATTTTGCAAAATAAACATCGTATCGAATACCGGATTACGGCTCATGTCGCGCATCACTTGCACTCGCTCGACGATTTCCTCAAACGGATAGTTCTGATTCTCGAATGCACCCAGCGTCGTTTCTTTTATTTCGCCCAAATAAGTCAGGAATGGCTTGCTCGCAGCCGGATAACTACGTATTGCCAGCGTGTTGACGAACATGCCGATCAGTGGATGTAAGTCTCCATGGTTGCGTCCTGCAATTGGCGTTCCGACAATAATGTCTTCCTGTGCGGAATACTTGTGCAGCATTGTCATGTACAGGGCCAAAAGCACCATATACATTGTCGTTCCGCTGTCCTTCGCAATTTGCCGCAAGCCAGCGCTCTTCACTGGATCAAGGGCAAACTGCAGCAAACTACCGCGGAAGCTTTGCGTAGTTGGACGAACAAAATCCGTCGGCAATTCCAACACCGGAAGCTCTCCGCCCAATACTTTCTGCCAATAAGCCTCCTGTTGTGTCAATGCTGCTTGCTGGGCCTCCGATTGCTGCCACACCGCATAATCCTTATATTGAATCCGTAGAGGCGGAAGCTCCTCTCCGTCGTACAAGCGAACAAACTCATTGATAAGAATGCCCATCGACGTTCCGTCTGAAATGATATGGTGCATGTCGAACATAAGCGTAAAGCGTTCCGCTGACAATTCGATTACCCCGATGCGCAGCAGCGGCGGCTTTTCCAATTGGAAGGCACGTACAAATTGCTGCATATATTTCGGCGCATCTTCCTCGTTAGCGTGAATATGCTCAATTGCGAAATCTGCTTCTGGGTGAATGCGCTGCACAGGCTGACCGTTCACAATTTCAAAGCCGGTCCGCAACGTTTCATGGCGTGCAATCAGCTTCTTAAAGGCAGATTCCAATCGCCCAATATCTAAAGTCCCTTCAAGCAGCAACATGTTCGGCATATTGTAGCTCAGTTCGGCTCCTTCGAGCTGATGTAGAATATACAGGCGCTTTTGAGCTGATGACACTGGATAATGCATGCTTGAAGCTGCTTCCGGTATGTGAACATGACGGCTTCCCTCTGCACTGCTGAGCCGGTTCGCCATCTCTTCGAGTGTAGGATATTGGAACACGTCTTTTAGCGGTAGTTCGATGTTAAGTTCCTGATGCAGTCGGTTCACCAGTATCGTCGCCTTCAGAGAATGTCCTCCTACTTCGAAGAAATGATCCGTGACACTGACGCTGCCTAAGCCAAGCACATCCTGCCAGATGCCTGCAAGCTGTACTTCGAGCGGCGTCCGTGGCGCAATGCGTTCACCGTCGTTCAGATTATCCTCCGGAGCTGGCAGTGCCTTGCGATCTACCTTGCCGTTCGGCGTAAGCGGAAGCTGATCCATCTGGATGAAATGCGATGGTAGCATATAGCTCGGCAGAACTTGCCCCATAGCATTTCTGATCCCATTGGCTTCTAATGAGCGCTTTGCTACATAGTAGGCGCACAGCTGCTTCTCGCCAGCATCGGTATCGCGTGCAACAACGATTCCTTCCTGAACATCATCCAGCTTCAGCAATTGCGCCTCGATTTCGCCAAGCTCAATTCGATACCCGCGAATTTTCACCTGTTGGTCGATACGTCCTACATATTCAATGGATCCATCAGGCAGCCATTTCGCCAAGTCTCCGGTCCGATACATCCGTTCTCCCGGAACGAATGGGGAATCAACGAATTTTTCTACTGTTAACTCAGGCCGGTTCAAGTAACCTCTTGCGAGTCCGTCACCCGCAACGCATAACTCCCCTGCAACGCCTACCGGCTGCAGCTTATTGATCGCATCGACGATATATATCGACGTATTGCTGATCGGTTGTCCAATCGGAATGGTGACGGCGGTTTCTGCAACTTCGTTCACATTATGGCAGGTGGCAAACACCGTGCTCTCCGTTGGCCCGTATACATGTTTAAGCTTGCCTGGCCCGACTTCTCTAAGCGCTTTGCGCACATGACTGACGGATACCCGCTCGCCCCCGAACAAAATGGCCCGGACATTGCGCAGACATGCAGCTTGAACATCAACCAGCACGTTGAAGTACGCCGTCGTAATGAACATGACAGAAATGCTCTCTTTTACGATCATCTCAGCCAACTGTCGAACTTCCAGTAGTGTCTCTTGTGGAACGAGAACGAGCTTGGCTCCATTCAACAGAGCTCCGTATATATCGAATGTCGATCCATCAAAGGCGTAGCTCGACAATTGGAGCACGTTATCACGATCCGTTATTCCGATATACGCAGCGCCCCTCACTACACGCACAATATTTCGATGCGTCGTCAGATTTCCCTTCGGCTTGCCTGTCGTACCGGACGTATAGATTACGTACGCCAAATCCTCTGCGCTGCCGTCCAATTCAAGATTTGAACCGTCGTTATCGTAGAATCGCTCATCGTCCACAGCTATAATTGCATTCAGATCAAGATCTGGTAGTTTCGCTGTCAAGCGCTGCTGTGTCAACATAATGCGTGCCCCGGAATCCTTGAGCATGTACCGAATCCGATCTTCCGGGTATTCCGGATCAATCGGCACATATCCGCCCCCTGCCTTCAAGATCGCCAGTATGCCTACGATCATATCCAGCGAGCGCTCGACCATGAATCCTACCAGCTTATCCGTTCCAACTCCTTGAGCACGCAGCGTACGTGCCAAACGGTTCGCCTGCTCATTCAGTTCGTGATATGTCAACTGAGCCGTGCCAAAGGATACAGCAATTGAATCTGGGATTCGCTTCGCCTGCTGCTCAAATAAATGGTGCAGTGTCATATCTCTCGGATATTCCGCAATCGTGTCGTTAAAGCTATGAATCATTTCTAATTTTTCGGCTTCTGTCGCCAGTTCCAGCTCCTCTATTGCAACTCGAGGATTGGCGGAAACTTGCTCAAGCACATGCATCAGGTGACCCATCAATCGCTCCATATCGGCTCGCTTGAATCGGTTGGCGTTGTAATCAAATCGAATGGAAAGCTGCTCTCCCGGAACGACAATCAAGTTGAAATCGTAATTGGTTTGCTCCTCTACCGCTACATCCGTGATCGATGGCAATCCTTGTTCGTCGACGCCCGCCTGCTCCAGCCGCTCGTCCATCGGGTAGTTCTCGAACACCATGATTTGTCTGATCGCATTTTGCTTTAACGCGGTGCGGGACTGGATTTCGTATAGCGGATAGTAATCGTATTTCCCTGATTCCAGCGCTTGCTCTTGCAGTTGCTCCATCACTTCGGCAAAGCTGATGCTTGCCTCACAATTGACGCGGATCGGAATCGTATTGATAAACAGGCCAATCATCGTTTCGATGCCTGGAACTTCCGCCGGTCTGCCGGACACCACACTGCCAAAGACGACATCATTTGTGCCGTTGTACTTTTGCAAAATGACCCCCCACACTGCTTGCAGCAAGGTGTTGAGCGTAACCTGATGCTGTCTCGCGGCTCGGTTGATCGAAGCGCTAAGATGAGCATCCAATTCACGGCTCAATTTCTCAGCCTTGTACAATTCGCTGTCTCCTGCAGATGATTCCTGTGGGATTACCGTAACTTGATCGTAATCAGCCAAATATGCGGACCAGTATGACCCCGCCGCTTCTTGATCCTGATTTTCCATCCATTCAATGTACTGGCTGTACGCGGGCACTGCCGTCGAATCTGGTGACTGCTGATTCAATAAGGCCGAATACGTATCGAACAGCTCTTGCATCAATTGCGGCAAGCACCAGCCGTCCATCAGAATATGGTGTGAGCTCCACAGTACCCGGTAAGTCAATTCGCCCGTCTGAATGACGGACACGCGCATAAGCTCATCGTGCGCTAGATCGAATCCTCGCAGTTGATCATTGCCTGCTGTCTCCTTGATATAGGCTTGTTGTTCCTCTTTATGAAGACTGCGCACGTCAATGAATGAGTATCCAATCGATTTATGCCGGAACACAACTTGTACCGGTTCCCCTTGCGGCCCGCTGATGAAGTTCGTACGCAGCACGGCATGCCGTTTGGCCAATTCGTTCAGGCTGCGGGAGAAGAGTTCTCCATCAAGCTTGCCTTCGAGGGTAAACAGCGTTTGTTCATGATACGCTCCTGTCTGACCGTTCATAGCGCTGTGGAACCACATTCCCTTTTGCATCGGTGTTAGTGCATATACATTTTCAATCTCGCCGATATGCTGCATCTGAGTCACAAGCTGATCGAGCCAATCTACGCTCAGCCCCTTGAATAGAACATCGCTTGGCGTCAATTGCGGCCGTTGCTGCGCTGTACAATGAGAGATAATTTCCTTAAGAGACGCTTTAAGCCGTTCTCCCAATTCCTCCATCGTCTCTTTGCGGAATTCCTTGGCGCTGTAGCTCAAATCGAGTGTTAACAGTCCGTCGGCAATCACGCCGTTAATATCCAGTGAATACTTGCGCTCCTGCTCATCGCTGATATCTGAGCCGCTTGCATACGGAGATACGCTTAGCTCGTTATTGCTTAAATCCTGATCAAACTGCCCCAGGTAGTTGAAGCGAATTTGCGGTGTAGGCGCCTGAGACCAGGCTTGCTTGCCTGAATCGGTCAAATATCGGGATAAGCCGTAACCGATGCCTTTGTTCGGAATGAGGCGCAAGTCCTCTTTTACTTTTTTGATTTGGGAAGCAAGGCTGCTGCCCGGCTCGATTGCCAGCTCAAACGGATACTCAGTCGTAAACCAGCCGACAGTACGCGTAATGTCAAGGTCTTTCAAAATGGATTCACGGCCATGGCCTTCCATCGTTATTAGCACGCGTTCCATACCGCGCCACTGCATGAGAGATCTGCCCAGCGCTGTTAGTAAAATATCATTCATATCGGTGTTATAGGCTCGATGAACGTGCTTCAGAAGCTGCTCCGTATCATTCTGATCCCACTCGACCACAACAGATTCACTATCCCGCTGCAAGGAAGCTTCGACTTCGAAATCTGCAGGAAGGGCTGTCGATTTCGTTTGTGCAATACGATTCCAGTATGCATGCTCCTGCTCCATTGCCTCGCTGTTCGCATGATGAGCAAGCTGTTCTGCCCATGTACGGAAGCTGTCTGTTTTCATAGGCAGACGAATCGGTTCATTCTTCATTGCCTGTTCGTAGCCAGTCGCCAAATCCTCGAGCAATATTCTCCAGGATACGCCATCGATGGCCGCATGGTGGATAACGAGAAGCAAATGATCCCCGTCCTTGACTCGGAACAATCCAGCCTTAACCAAAGGACCCGCTTGCAGGTCGATGCCGCTCTGAATTTCGCCTGCTCTCGCTTCGATAGCTGCGCCTACATCGTCTATATTTGAATGATCCGTTAAATCAAACACTTCCATTCCGTAGAGTTCGCCTTCCGCAACAGCCCGATTCCAAAGTGAATATGACTCCTGCTCTGTCGGACGGAAAACGATGCGGAGTGCATCGTGATGCTGGATTAGCATGTGTAACGCCTTGCGTAGAGCTTCTGCGTCAAAGCCTTCCTTGCGATACAGCATAATCGACTGGTTGAAATGATGCGGATTCGCGAACTGCTGATGCTGGAACCAGTGAAGGATCGGCGTCATCGGCAACTCTCCGCATACTTCTCCTTGATCCGCTACTCGATTGATCGGCTGCATGTAAGGCAGAACCTGCGCGATAGTCGGATATTTGAACAGATCGCGAATTTCCAGCTTAAAGCCTGCTTGCTGCATCCTTGCCGCTACTTGAATAGACTTAATAGAATCTCCGCCTAGCTCGAAGAAGTGATCCGTTATGCCAACGCGGTCGATCCCTAGTACGGATTGCCACACAGAGGCCATCATTTGTTCGACTTCCGTACGCGGCGCAACATACTCGGCGCCAACCTGAAGGCTTCTCTCTGGAGCCGGCAGTGCTTTGCGATCCAGCTTGCCATTCGGCGCTAGCGGCATCTGCTCGAGCTGTACAAAGTAGGATGGAATCATATAGCTCGGCAGCTCTGCGGCAAGCGCTGCTCTCAAGTCGCTCACTGCTGGCTCACCGTCTGCTACATAGTAAGCGCACAGCGATTTCTGGCCGCTCTCGTCTTCCCGCGCTACGACGACCGTCTCTCTAATCGCATCGATATTTAGAAGCGCCGTTTCCAGTTCGCCCAGCTCAATCCGGTATCCGCGGATCTTCACTTGATGGTCGATCCGTCCCAAATATTCAATATTGCCGTCTGGCAGCCATCGTGCCAGGTCGCCCGTTCTATACATCCGTTCGCCCACAGAAGATACTGTGACGAATTTCTCTGCTGTCAGCTCCGGACGGTTCCAGTATCCTCGTGCTAATCCAACACCTGCAATGCACAGTTCACCCGCCACGCCGATCGGCTGCACCTGATTATGCCCGTTCACGATATAAATGCGCGTATTGTCAATCGGCTTGCCGATCGGCACGCTTACGTAGGCTTGACCAGGCTCGCAGTCGAAGTACGTAACATCTACCGTCGCTTCTGTCGGTCCGTACAGGTTGATCAGACGTGCATCACTTGCTGGCGCGATGTAGCGATAGAACCGTTCTACCTGTGACACAAGCAGCGCCTCACCGCTCGTGAATACCTGCCGCAGCGGCGACAAGCCGCGCTTGCGCTCTGCTTCAGGCAGCTGCTCCACATGCTCGAGGAAGGCGTGCAGCATAGACGGCACGAAGTGCATTGTCGTGATGCCGTGACGCTCGATCGCTTCGACGATCGCTGCCGGATTCTTCTCTCCGCCAACTGGAAGCATGAGCACCTTCGAGCCGACGAAAGCCCACCAGAACAGCTCCCAGACGGATACGTCGAACGTAATCGCCGTCTTCTGCATAATGGTGTCTTCTGCGCCAATCGGATACTGCTTCTGCATCCACAGCAAACGATTGATGACCGATGTATGCTCGACCATAACCCCTTTTGGACGGCCAGTCGTGCCTGACGTGTAGATAATATAGGCCATATCGGTCGGCTTATTGACCGCTTCTAGATTGGAAGCATCCTCATCGTACGCTCCAGCATCGTCCAGATCGATGACGCGTCCCGCAAAGTCTATTCCTTCTCCTGCACTGCCCTGCACGAGCAGCACTTGAGCCTCGGAATCCTCCAGCATGTACCGGATGCGATCTTCCGGATAATCCGGCGCAATCGGCACATAGGCGCCGCCGGCCTTCAGAATCCCCATAATCCCGACCATCAGCTCCAACGAACGTTCCGCCATAATGCCGACGATCTGATCCGGTACGACACCGGCCGCCCGCAATGTTCTCGCTAGTCGGTTCGAGCGTTCATTCAATTCCCGATACGTTAAGCACTCGTCCCCGAACAGCACGGCCGCCGCATCTGGCATCCGCTGCGTCTGCTCCTCGAACATCCGATGAATCGTCTGTTCGCAAGGATATTCGGCTGCCGTATCGTTGAATGCCGTCATCAGCTCCGCTTTCTCTGCTTCAGTTGCCAGTCGCAGCTCGCTTATGGCAATACTCGGATCAGCCGTTACCTGCTCAAGTACATGAATCAGATGATGCCGCACACGCTCCATGTCTGCCCGTTCATACATGCCGGCATTATATTCGAGGCGAATCATCATATCATCGCCAGGCATAACAACGAAATTGAAATCATAGTTCGTTTGCTCTGCCACTTGCACGTCTGTAATGTTCAATTGCCCTTGTTCGTCTCCAGCCTGCTCCATTTGCTCTTCCATCGGGTAATTTTCGAACACTAAAATATGGTTGAGCAAATCCTGCTTATGCGCGCTTACCGCCTGGATCTCATAAAGCGGATAATAATCGAATCGGCTTGACTCCAGCGCCTGCTCCTGAATTTGTCTCATCACATCGGAAAATCTGTTGTGTTCCTCGCACGCAACGCGAATCGGAATCGTATTGATAAACAGTCCGATCATTGATTCGATTCCCGGAATTTCCGCCGGTCTGCCTGATACGACGCCCCCGAACACGGCATCGCCGGTGCCATTGTACTTTTGCAGCATAATGCCCCATACCGTTTGCATTAGCGTGTTCAGTGTGACTTGATGCTGCTTCGCTACCCGATTCATCTTCGCCGTTAAGGCATCGCCTAAACTAAATACAAGATTTTCAGCTGTATAAACGTCGCTGCGTCCGCTTGATTTCTTTTGCGGCAGAACGGTTTGCTGCTCGTAACCTGCCAAATAATCGAGCCAATATGCGGATGCTGCTTTGTAATCCTGCTTGTACAGCCATTCGATATATAGACTGTACGGTGCAGTCTCTGCCCGGGTGCTTGCTCGTCCTTGCACAGAATCCGAATACGTATCGAACCATTCCTGTGTCAGCTGCGGCAAGCACCAGCCGTCCATCAGAATATGATGAGAGCTCCAAATGACGTGACTGCTGTTCGCGCTCGTTCGCAGCACCGTCACTCTCATGAGCGCATCGCGCTCCAAATCAAAACCGCGCTCCTTATCGACAATCGCCTTTGCTTCAACTTGATCCTGCTTCTCATGCTCAGGCCAATCGGTCAGATCTTCATAGCCGAATTCGATTTTTTTATTCCGATATACGATCTGCAATAATTCGCCGTCCCAGCCGCTGAAGAAGTTGGTGCGCAGTACTGCATGGCGTGTGGCAAGCACTTCAAGACTATTCGCGAATAACTGTACGTCAAGCTCTCCCTGTATCGTAAAGCGAGTCTGCTCGAAATACGCACCCGCCTTGCCATCCATGGCGCTATGGAACCACATTCCCTTCTGCATCGGAGTTAGCGTGTAAATGTTCTCGATTTCCCCGATATCCTTCGTCTGCTCCGCGATGCGATCCATATCCTCAATGCCGAGACCTTTCACCAATACGTCGCTTGGCGTCAGCTCAGGCTTATCTTTCGCGATGCAGTGCGCGATAATTGCCTGCAGTCCTTCCCGAAGCAAGCAAGCCAGCCGTTCGATCGTGTCGCGGTGATATTGCTTGCTGCTATAGCTAATTTCCAAGGCAAGAGATCCATCCGAGATCATGCCGTTAATATCCAGTGTACTCGTGCGTGTGTGGCGCGCGCTTAGCTCCGCTCCACCCGAGTACGGCGATACTTCCATTTCATTATTTTGCAAGTCCTGATCGAATTGCCCCAAATAGTTGAAGCTGATTTCCGGACGCAATGCTGTTTTTGAACGAACCTCAGAACCATTGCTGGAATCCGCTAAATAACGATAAATTCCGTACCCGATGCCTTTGTTCGGAATGCGTCGCAGGTTTTCCTTCATTTGCTTGATTCGGTAGGATAAGCTTTTGTCCGGATCACTTTCAAGCAGGAATGGATATTCGCTTGTGAACCATCCTACCGTGCGCGATATATCAACTGTCGGCACAATATTCTCCCGACCATGTCCTTCAAGCGTAACCAACACGCGATCATGTCCGCTCCATACTTGTACGGCAATGCCGAGAGCTGCCAGCAGAATGTCGTTCATTTCCGTATTATAAGCCCGGTGAACATGCTTCAAGAGCTGATCCGTTTCCTCGCGGTTCCATTCTACGACGACGGATGCACTATCTTGTTGCAAGGATATCTCCGCATCGAAATCCTTCGGCAAGGCAGCGATCGCGGTTACATCCGCTTCAATCCGCTCCCAGACGGCTTTTTCTTCTTCCATTGCTGCGCTATTGGCATATGCGGCAAGCTGGCTTGCCCATGTGCGGTAGCTGTCCGTTTTGGATGGCAGACGGACTGGCTCGCCCTTCAAGGACTGCTCATACCCGGAAGCGATATCCTCCAGCAATATGCGCCAGGATACTCCGTCAACGACGCCATGGTGCATGACGATCAGGAGATGGTCTCCTTCGTCGGTTTGGAACAATCCTGCTCTCACCAATGGCCCATTATGCAGGTCAAAGCCGCTCTGAATCTCATTGGCCTTGGTTTCAATAACTTGGCGAACCTCATCTTCACCACGATCTGAAGCATTTCCTCTCAGATCCAACACGTCCAGATGGAACAATTCTCCTTCTTCAATTGCCCGGTTCCAGGCCATGTACTCCCCTTGTTCGTTGCGGCGGAATACGATGCGAAGTGCATCATGATGCACCGTTACCGCTTGCAGCGTGCTGCGAATGGCAGCTTCATCGAAGCCTTGCTTTTTGAATAGCATGACTGACTGATTATAATGATGCGGGTCTTCGAATTGCTGTTCGAAAAACCAGCTGAGAATCGGAGTAAGCGGTACTTCGCCCGATACTTCTGCTTGATCCGCAATTTTGCTTGCCTGCTGCAAATGGGAACCAAGCTGAGCAATCGTCGGGTACTTGAACAAATCGCGAATTTCCAGCTTGTAGCCTGCTTGTAGCAAACGGGACGCGACTTGAATAGACTTGATTGAATCGCCACCAAGCTCAAAGAAGTGATCCAAAATGCCGACTCGTTCAACGCCAAGCACGGTTTGCCAGACAATGGCGAGTGCTTGCTCCGCTTCCGTCCGCGGCGCAACGTATTCTACGCCTGTATGCGCACCGCCTTCCGGAGCCGGGAGCGCCTTGCGGTCGACTTTGCCATTCGGCGTAAGCGGCAATCGTTCCAATTGAACGAAAAATGACGGAATCATATAAGCCGGCAATTCGTCCGCCAAAGCGTTTCTCATTTCGCTTACTGTCAATTCACGATCTGCTGTGAAATAGGCGCATAGTGCTTTCGTGCCGTTTTGATCCTCACGCGCTACGACGACGCTTTCTCTCACGGACTCCACCTTCAGGAGCTTGGATTCGACTTCGCCGATTTCGATGCGATACCCGCGAATTTTCACTTGGTGGTCGATGCGGCCTAAATATTCGATGTTTCCATCCGGCATCCAACGAGCCAGATCTCCGGTACGATACAGCCGCTGTTCTGGATAAAATGGATCGACGACGAATTTCTCTTCTGTTAAATCTGGCCGATTCCAATATCCGCGGCCCACGCATGGCCCGCCAATATATAATTCGCCGATGACCCCAACCGGAAGTAAATTCCGCTGGCTATCCATCATATACATCGTAACGCCTGGCATCGGTTTACCGATCGGCAAAGCTCTCGGGATGTCCCGAGTTGTCGGTTCGTAATAACTGGAATCGATGCATGTCTCTGTTACCCCATAGCTGTTAATTATGCGGAACTGAGAGCCGAAACGATCAAGCAGTTTCTGGAACTCTTCCGGCGGGCAATAGTCCGCCCCTACGACTGCGAGTTTCAAGCTGCTGATGTCCAGCTTGTTATCATACACGTATTCCATGAGCGGAATAACGATAGACGGCGTGCAATCGAACATTTGAATGCGATGTTCTCGAATCAGTTCGTATATTTCAGCCGGGTTCGCGCGTGCGTCCTCAGGGCAGAGGATCAGCTCGCCGCCGTGCAGCAGTGCCCGAATCAAATCACCTGAAAATACGTCGAACGAGAAGCTTGCCCATTGCATCCAGCGGATGCCTTCTGTGCCTTCTTCCCGCAGATGATATTCTTGTTCCCAAGCTTTTGACAGAACTTCCAGCTGCCTGTGCTCAATCATGACGCCTTTCGGTTGGCCTGTCGTGCCCGACGTATAAATGACGTAAGCCAAATGCGATGGTTCATTTACCATTTCCAGATTGGAAGCATCCTCGGCATAGGATGACTCCTCGTCCAGCATCACCCAAGTGCCCCCGAACGCAGAACGCGACTGCAAATGGCTTTGCGAAACGAGCACGCTCGAGTTCGAATTCTCCAGCATGTAGGCAATGCGCTCTTCCGGATATTTCGGATCAATCGGCACATAAGCGCCTCCGGCTTTCAAAATCGCCATAATCCCCACGATCATGTCCACAGAACGATCAGCCAAAATACCTACAAGCTGTTCAGGCCGAACACCGTGCTTGCGCAATGTTCGTGCCAAACGATTCGCTTTCTCATTCAACTCACGGTACGATAATTGTTCATTCTCGTCCGTTACCGCAATTCGATTTGGAGTAAGCTCCACCTGTGCTTCAAAGAGCTGGTGGACTGTATGTTCTTGTGAAATCGTTGTCGTATCGCTATTGAACACGAATCGAATCTGTTCTTGTTCTTCCTGTGTCAGCATGCCAAGCTCGGCAATTTGCAGCTCTGGTGATTGCGCGATCGAATGAAGCAGTTGTCTAAAATGGTTAGCCATTCTTACGATCGTATCTCGCGTATATAGAGCCGAAGCGTATTCGATGCTGCAAGCCAGCCCGTCCGTTCCTTCCGCTACGTCCAAGCTGAGATCGAATTTTGAGACCTGATGCTCGAAAGCGTACGGCTTTAATTGAAGACCAGGAAGCTCGAAATCTTTGTTATCCATATTTTGCAGCGAGAACATCGTATCGAATAACGGGTTGCGACTCATGTCTCTTGTCACACGAAGCTTCTCTACGAGCTCTTCGAACGGATATTCTTGATTCTCAAATGCAGATAGCGCCTGCTCCTTCACTTGATTCAAGTACGCACGGAACGGCATTTCCCCAGCAGGGTGATTGCGAATTGCTAATGTATTCACGAACATGCCGATCAGCGGCTGCAAATCATCATGTGTTCTGCCCGCATTTGTCGTGCCGACAACAATATCTTCTTGGCCTGTATACTTGTGCAGCAGCACTGTATAAGCCGCAAACAGCACCATGTATAACGTCGTTCCACTATTCGCGGCAAGACGATGCAGACCTTCGCTAATGTTCGTGTCGACCTCAAATTCATACGTTTCACCTTCATAGCTCTGGACGGCTGGACGCGCATAATCCGTTGGCAGCTCCAATACCGGCAGCTCGCCGGCAAATGTGTGCAGCCAATAAGCTTCCTGTTGCTTCATTCGTGCCTGCTGTGCTTCCGAATGCTGCCAAGCCGCATAGTCTTTATATTGAATCCGAAGCGGAGGAAGCTCCTCCCCGCCATAGAGACGAACGAATTCTTCCACTACGATTCCCATAGACGCGCCGTCGGAGATAATATGGTGCATGTCATAGAGTAGGATATGGCGTTCCGGTTCCAGTTCAATTAGGCCGACCCGCAGCAGCGGCGGTGTTTTCAAATCAAACGCACGTATGAACTCGCGGGATTTCTGCGCTGCTTCCGCGTCTCCGTTTGCCTGCATATATTCCACCGCAAAGCTGACATCCTGATGCACCTTTTGCACCGTTTCGCCGTCAACCAACTCGAATCCCGTGCGCAGCGTCTCATGGCGAGCAATCAGTTTTTGGAAGGCCTCTTCAAATCGTCCCCGATCAAGCTGCCCCTCCAGCAGCATTGCTCCCGGCATATTGTAGCTTTGCTCTGCTCCTTCCAGCTGCTGCAGAACGAACAGCCGCTTTTGCGCCGAGGACACCTTGTAATGCTCGCTTTCGCGAACGATCTCAATTGCACTAAATTCCTGCTGCTCCATTCCTTCTATTAGAAGAGCCAGTTCCTCGATCGTCGGATTGCGGAACAGCTCCCGCAGTGGAACATTCACGTTCAGCTCTTTGTGGAGCTTGCTAACCAACGCAGCCGCACGAAGAGAATGCCCCCCAAGTGCAAAGAAATTATCCTTAATGCCAACTTTCTCGACAGTGAGCGACTCCTGCCAGATTAGTACAAGCTGTTCTTCCAGCGGTGTGCGGGGAGCAACGTATTCCGTGCCGATGGCGATATTGGCTTGTGGATCAGGCAATGCCTTGCGATCCAGCTTGCCGCTCGGCGTAAGCGGAAACTGATCCATTTGCACAAAATGAGAAGGGATCATATAATCCGGCAATTCGGCAGATAGTGACTCCCTTAGTTCATTTACAGTAAGCTCACGTTCCGCCACCATATATGCACACAGCATCTGCTGTCCGTTCCCATCCTGCCGGGCTATCGCAAGCGCTTCTCTTACGCCTTCTATTTTCAACAAGCTCGACTCAATTTCGCCCAGCTCGATTCGGAAGCCGCGGATTTTGACCTGATGGTCGATTCGCCCCAAGTACTCGATCGTTCCGTCAGGCAGCCATCTGGCGGAATCCCCAGTACGATATATGCGTTCGCCTGGTGCATACGGATGGGACGTAAACTTCTCGGCAGTAAGCGCGGGACGATTCAAGTAGCCTCTCGCCAGCCCCACGCCTGCAATGCATAATTCTCCGGGAACTTGCATCGGCTGCAGCTCGCCGGAAGGATTCAAAATCAGCACGCGGGCATTCGAGATCGGCGTTCCAATCGTAATCGCCTGCCCTTTCTCCAAGCCGCTTGCGCATGTCGTTACAACGCTATTCTCTGTCGGGCCATATTCATTGAACAGTTCCACATGGGGCAGCAGTCCTTTGCTTCTAGCAACCAATGCGCTGCTGACAGCCTCGCCGGCCAGTGTCACTTTCCGCAGCGTGGACGCTGATTCAGAATCCGCCACGTTGAGCAATGCTCCGTACAAATTCGGAACACAGATGAAATGCGTTATGTTCGATTGACGGATTGCAGCATGTAAAGCCAACGGATCCTTTGCTTCTTCTTCCTTCAACAGATATAAGCCGGCACCAGACAAAAGGGAACTGAAGGCACTCATAACAAAACCGTCGAAGGAAAAAGAGAATAGTTGAAGAACGCGATCAGAAGAGTTTAACTCGTATGTTCGAATTCTCCACTGCAGCGCATTTGTTACGCTTCGATGTTCAATCATGACACCTTTTGGATTGCCTGTCGTTCCGGACGTATAGATGACATAAGCCAAATTGCTCGAATTGGAGACAGAAGCGAAATCAAGATCGTCCTCCTGATAGTTGTTAGCGTCGTTGATATCAATAACCGTACCTTCATAATTGATGCGGTCGCGAAGATGGCCTTGGAGGATAAGCGTTTGAGCTCCCGAATCTTCGAGCATGTAACGAATACGTTCCAACGGATATTCGGGATCTATCGGCACATAGGCTCCACCCGCCTTCATAATGGCCAGTAAGCCTACGATCATCTCAAGCGACCGCTCCGCCATCATGCCGACAAGCTGATCCGGCTGAACGCCGGACTCCTTCAATGTGCGGGCAAGCCTGTTCGCGCGGGCATTCAGTTCGCTGTAGGTTACATGCTGCTGCCCATACACAACAGCAACTGCATCCGGGGTGCGGTGAACTTGTTCTTCAAAAAACTCATGGATGGTTCCGTCGCGAGGATCATCCGTCGCTGTCTGATTAAAATCTTCCAGCAGCCGGGAAGTCTCAATATCTGAAAGCAGGCGAATGTCGCTCAATTTCGTAGTTGGCTCAAATACCAAAATGCTCAGCATTCGCTGCAAATGGTCAATAATTTGGGCAATAAATTCCGAAGAAAATGCGTGTTCATTGTAAACGACGTTTAATAAAAGACGATCATCTTCGAATTCAAACTGAAATAATATGTCGGCAACGACCGTTTGAATAAAATTAACGGTATGTATGTTTTTAAGAGCCACCATCGTATTGACGACAGGCAAGCCGTTCTTTTCCTGCATGTTCATCTGCTCAGTCATGAGCCGAAATGGGATATTTTGATGGCGAATCGCATCGGTAAATGATTTTTTCAGAGAAGTGAGTAAGGATTTGAATGTAAGCTCTTCATGGATGTCTTCCTTTAAAATCACGACTTGGTTAATCGGGAGTCTCTTTTCACCGGCTTTGCGTACGATAGGCATACCAATAACAACGCGCTGTTCGTTCGTATATTTGTACAGCAGGCACTGAATCGTGCCCAGCAGGATCATAAAAGCTGCTTGATGAGCCCCTTTGGAAAGTTGGATAATCCGTTCCGAAATGTCGGAAGGTAATGTAACGGAAGTAGAATAATACGGTGTCGCTTCGCTGCTTGGGGTGTTCGTGTAAGGCAAGGTCGTAGGAGTATCTTCAGCATCGAGTTTCAATCTCCAAAAATCTATTTCTTTTTCAAATGCCATTCTGATCATCTCCCTCTCAAGTCAAGTAAATCCTTGAAGCGGACGGCAATCGTCCATCCGGGTGCATGTGAGAATGCTGCACGCACCCGGTATGAACGAGGCCAGACCTTCTGCAATCACTGTTCAGACGGAACAGCAGCTTAGAGCGAAATTAAAAGGCAAAATCGATTTCTTCCTCCAACACTTCGTCTTCTTCCCCGCTGCCGCTCAATTGAATATCGCCCAATCTAATGTCAGGTCGATCACAAAGTTGAGACAGAATATCCAAGAAATCCTCCACAAAGTTCGCAATCATATTCGAAGAGAACAGCTTGGTGCAGTATTCGAATTGCCCGCTCAGCTTTCCGTCTTCGATCTCCATTTCCAAGGTTAAGTCGAATTTTGCTACGGTATGCGATGGAATTAATGGCTCAAAGGACATTTCTCCCACATTGACCGTGCGGGCAGTTGCATTTTGCAGCACGAACATGGTATCGAATACCGGATTTCGACCAGGAACCCAAGCTGACTGCAGTTGGTCCACAAGCTTGTCAAACGGGTAATCCTGATGTTCGAAGGCATTCAGCGTCGACTCCTTCACTTCCTCCAAATAATGAAGGAAGCTCTTATCCGCATGCGGATAATTGCGAATTGCCAGCGAGTTGACGAACATTCCGATCAATTGCTCCGTATCTGCATGCGTTCTGCCTGCGATTGGAGTACCGACGACAAGATCGTTTTGACCTGAATATTTATGAAGCAATGTCGTGTAAGCTGCCAGCAGCACCATATAAATGGTTGCTCCAGTTTGGGCTGCGAGGTGCTGCAGCTTTTCATTCAACTGCCCGTCAATCGCGAAATGCAGCTTGTCTCCGTCATAGCTGCGGCGATCGGTTCTGGCGAATTCGGTTGGGAGCTCCAACAACGGAAGCTCGTTGCCCAATGAGTTCAGCCAGAATTGCTCATGCTCTTTCATTCGCTCGCTTTGCGCTTCTGACTGCTGCCACAGCACATAATCCTTGTACTGTATCTCCAGTGGAGGAAGCTCCTCCCCGTCATACAAACGGGCAAGCTCGTCAATCAATATGTTCGTTGAAATCCCATCCGAAATAATATGGTGCATATCGAACAGTAAGAGATGCTGCTCCTCATGCTCCAGTTGGACGAGTCCGACTCTAAGCAGCGGCGGCTGCTCCAAATCGAATTCTCGGACGAATTGCGCAGCGATGTCTTCAGCATCCTTCTCTGTGGCATACGAATACTCAAGTTCAATTTCGACTTGCTGACGAATCCGCTGTACCGGTTCTCCATCCACCATTTCAAAGCTGGAACGCAGTGTATCATGACGGGCAATCAACTTCTGAAGCGCCGCTTCCAAGCGGGAGCGATCGATATGCCCTTGAACCAGCATAGCCCCTGGCATGTTGTAGCTCTGCTGCGCCCCTTCAGCCTGATGTAAAATGTAGATCCGCTTTTGAGCCGAGGAGAGCGGATAATGTCCAGCTACCGGTGCTATCGGAATCGCACGGTATTCCTGCTTCTCCAATTTGGCGATCGCCTGCGCCATCGTTTCAACCGTCGAATTGCGGAAAATGTCCCTCAGCGGAAGAGCAACGTGCAGTTCCTTGCTCAGCTTGCCGGCAAGCGCGGTTGCCCGCAGGGAGTGTCCGCCCAATTCGAAGAAGTCGTCCTTCACACCGATATGATCTAGACCAAGCACTTCCTGCCAAATACGCACAAGCTTCACTTCTAACGGCGTTCGCGGTGCTGCGCGCTCAACGTCGGTACGGATCATATCTTTCGGAGCCGGGAGTGCTTTACGATCCAGCTTGCCATTCGGCGCCAGCGGCATCTGCTCCAGCTGCACAAAGTAGGATGGAATCATATAGCTCGGCAGCTCTGCGGCAAGCGCTGCTCTCAAGTCGCTCACTGCTGGCTCACCGTCTGCTACATAGTAAGCGCACAGTGATTTCTGGCCGCTCTCGTCTTCCCGCGCTACAACAACCGTCTCTCTAATCACATCGATATTTAGAAGCGCCGTTTCCAGTTCGCCCAGCTCAATCCGGTATCCGCGAATCTTCACTTGATGGTCGATTCGTCCCAAATATTCAATATTGCCGTCTGGCAGCCATCGTGCCAGGTCGCCCGTTCTATACATCCGTTCGCCCACAGAAGATACTGTGACGAATTTCTCTGCTGTCAGCTCCGGACGGTTCCAGTATCCTCGTGCTAATCCAACACCTGCAATGCACAGTTCGCCCGCCACGCCGATCGGCTGCACCTGATTATGCCCGTTCACGATATAAATGCGCGTATTGTCAATCGGCTTGCCGATCGGCACGCTTACGTAGGCTTGACCAGGCTCGCAGTCGAAGTACGTAACATCCACTGTCGCTTCTGTCGGTCCGTACAGGTTGATCAGACGTGCATCACTTGCTGGCGCGATGTAGCGATAGAACCGTTCTACCTGTGACACAAGCAGCGCCTCACCGCTCGTGAATACCTGCCGCAGCGGCGACAAGCCGCGCTTGCGCTCTGCTTCAGGCAGCTGCTCCACATGCTCGAGGAAGGCGTGCAGCATAGACGGCACGAAGTGCATTGTCGTGATGCCGTGACGATCGATCGCTTCGACGATCGCTGCCGGATTCTTCTCTCCGCCAACTGGAAGCATGAGCACCTTCGAGCCGACGAAAGCCCACCAGAACAGCTCCCAGACGGATACGTCGAACGTAATCGCCGTCTTCTGCATAATGGTGTCTTCTGCGCCAATCGGATACTGCTTCTGCATCCACAGCAAGCGATTAATGACCGATGTATGCTCGACCATAACCCCTTTTGGACGGCCAGTCGTGCCTGACGTGTAGATAATATAGGCCATATCGGTCGGCTTATTGACCGCTTCTAGATTGGAAGCATCGTCGTCGTACGCTCCAGCATCGTCCAGATCGATGACGCGTCCCGCAAAGTCTATTCCTTCTCCCGCACTGCCCTGCACGAGCAGCACTTGAGCCTCTGAATCTTCCAGCATGTACCGGATGCGATCTTCCGGATAATCCGGCGCAATCGGCACATAGGCGCCGCCGGCCTTCAGAATACCCATGATTCCGACCATCAGCTCCAACGAACGTTCCGCCATAATGCCGACGATCTGATCCGGTACGACACCGGCCGCCCGCAATGTTCTCGCCAGTCGGTTCGAGCGTTCATTCAATTCCCGATATGTTAAGCACTCGTCCCCGAACAGCACGGCCGCCGAATCTGGCATCCGCTGCGTTTGCTCCTCGAACATCCGATGAATCGTCTGTTCGCAAGGATATTCGGCTGCCGTTTCGTTGAATGCCGTCATCAGCTCCGTCTGTTCGGCTTCTGTAGCCAGTTGCAGTTCGCCTACAACAATGTCCGGATTATTTGCCACTTGTTCGAGCACATGCTTAAGATGGTTTTGCAGCCGCTCCATGTCGGCACGATCGTAAACCTGCGCATTGTAATCAAAGCGAATAAGGAGATTATCACCCGGCACGATCATGAAATTGAAATCATAATTCGTCTGTTCGGCAGCCTGCACATCCGTTATGGCAAGATCCCGACCGATGCCATCGCCGGTTTGTTCCATACGCTCATCCAGCGGATAGTTCTCGAACACCATGATATGGCTGATCAAGTCCTGCTTCTGCGCCGTTCTGGATTGGATTTCATATAACGGATAATAATCGTATCGTCCGGATTCGAGCGCCGCATTTTGCAGTTGTTCCGCTACCTTGGCGAAGCTTGCGTCGGTTGTGCAGCTTACTCGTACTGGAATCGTGTTGATGAACAATCCAATCATCGATTCGACGCCCGGCACGTCAGCCGGACGACCCGATACAACGCCGCCAAATACGACATCTTCGGTGCCGTTGTATCTTTGAAGCACGATCCCCCACGCCGCTTGCAGCAACGTGTTCAACGTCACTTGATGCTGCTTGGCAGCCCGGTTCATGCGGGATGTCAGCTCGATTCCCATTTTGCAGGACGCTTGTTCTAGCATATACGGCTTATCTTTGCCTGCGATCTTACCGTTAGGCAATCGCGTTTGCTGGTCATATCCACCCAAATAGCCACTCCAATAGTCAGCCGCCGCATTCATGTCCTGACGCGCCAGCCATTCGATGTATCGGCTGTAGTCAGGCATATCAGCCTCCTCGTGCAGCGCCGATTGGACTGGTTGATCCATGAGGGCTGAGTACGTGCGGAATAGTTCTTCCGTCAGCTGTGGCAGGCACCAGCCATCCATCAGAATATGATGGGAGCTCCACAGCACATGGCAGCTTAATTCTCCTGTCCGCATTAAGGTGACGCGCACTAGCGGATCCCGCTCAAGATCAAATCCTCGCAGCTTGTCACCCGCCACGATACTTTCGATTGCTGCCGTTTGCTCGTCAGGCAGCAGCTCGCTCAAATCCTTACATGTGCACGTAATTCGTCCTTCGCGGAACACGATTTGCACCGGTTCGCCTTCCAAGCTGTAGAAATTCGTACGCAGCACGGCATGCTTTAGAGCCAGCTCATTCAAGCTTCTGGCAAACATGTCAGGATCAAGCTCGCCCCGCAGCGTAAATCGAGTTTGCTCGAAATAAGCACCATGAGTCCCTTCTTCCCCATCCACTGCATTGTGGAACCACATGCCCTTTTGCATCGGGGTCAGCATGTACATATTTTCGATGATACCAAGATCCTGCGTCTCTTCTGTAATCCGCTCCAACTGCTCAATGCTCAGCCCTTGCAGCAGTAAGTCGCTCGGTGTCAACTCCGTGTGCTCCTTCGCCATGCAATGATCAATGATCTCAAGCAGACTCGCACGCATATGGCTGGCCAACTGCTCAATCGTCTCCTGACGATATTCCGAACCGCTGTAGCTTATGTCAAAGGACAGTGCGCCGTCTGTAATCGCTCCGTTGATATCGAGCGCATATTGTCTAGCATGCTTGGCGCTTGCATCCGCTCCTCGCGAATACGGAGATACGGACATGCCGTCACCCATTGTTTCTTGATCGAACTGCCCCAAATAGTTGAAACTGATGTCAGGCGCAGCGCCCCAGTCCAAGCCTTCTTCCGTTGCTGCCAGGTAACGGCATATTCCGTATCCGATTCCCTTGCTCGGAATTCGGCGCAGATTTTCCTTGAGCTCCTTGATATGATAAGCCAAGCTCCGGCTCGGCTCCCATTGCAGCAGCACCGGATACTCGCTTGTGAACCAGCCTACCGTCCGCGTAATATCAAGCTCGCTGAGGATTGGCTCACGTCCATGCGATTCTAGATTCACGAGTACTCGATTTTGCCCGCTCCATTTCTGTGCAGCCATTGCGAAGGCAGCAAGCAATATGTCGTTCATGTCCGTGTTATAAGCACGATGTACCTGTTTCAACAGTTGCTCAGTTTCCTCTTCGCTCCACGCAACGACGACGGAATGGCTGTCTTGCTGCATGCTCTTCTCTGCTTCAAAGTCTTTCGCCAGCGGAGCAGCGCCGGCGCTCAAAACGTTTATCCAGTATTCACGCTCTCTGTCCATCGCCGTGTCTGCAGCGTATTCAACTAGACTACGCGCCCAAGCGAGATAAGAATCTGTCTTCGAAGGCAAACGGATATCGCCGCCATTGAGCGCTTGTTCATAGCCTGCCGCAAAATCCTCCAGCAGGATGCGCCAGGAGACACCGTCCACAACGGCATGATGGATAGCCAAAAGCAAATGATGTCCTTGTTCGGTGCGGAACAAACCAGCCTTCACAAGCGGACCGCTATGCAAATCGATGCTTGCTTGAATTTCGCTTGCTTTCACTTCGACGACCTGTGCAACGTCTTCTTCGTTCTCCACATCCAGAGTAACAAAGCCAAACAGCTCGCCCTCTTCGATTGCCCGATTCCAAGCTGTATATCCAGCATCGGTTTTGCGGAATACCATCCGCAGCACATCGTGATGTTCCACAATTTTACGTAAAGTTTTGCGTAGAGCCGTCTCATCAAATCCGTCCTGCCGATACAGCATAAACGACTGATTGTAGTGGTGCGCTTCATCCAATCCCAGTCCGAAATACCAGCGTTGAATCGGTGTCAGCTCGGCTTCGCCGAATACTTCTCCTTGGTCGGCTATTCTGCCGATCGGCTGAAGCTGGTGCGCCAATTGTGCAATTGTCGGGTATTTGAACAGGTCTCGGATTTCCAGCTTGTAGCCAGCTTGGTGCAGCCGTGAGGACACTTGGATTGATTTAATCGAATCCCCGCCCAGCTCAAAGAAATGATCGTTCGTTCCAATCCGTTCTACATGCAGGACGCTCTCCCATGCCGCAGCCAACGCCTTCTCTGCATCCGTGCGCGGCGCTGCGTATTCTATACCGGTATACGCAATGCCCTCCGGCGCTGGAAGTCCCTTGCGGTCAAGCTTGCCGTTCGGTGTAAGCGGCATTTGATCAAGTCTCAGGAAATGCGACGGTATCATATATGCTGGAAGTTCCTTCGCCAGCGCCGCCCTCCATTCGCCTGCTGTCAGCTCGCGTTCTGACGTATAGTAAGCACACAGCACCTTCCGTCCGCTGCCGTCTTCCCGTGCAACGACGGCCGCTTCGCCAACATTTGGCATGTTCTGTAGCTTCGATTCAACTTCTCCAATTTCGATGCGGTATCCGCGTATTTTGACCTGATGATCTGTACGTCCAATCAATGCGATGTTGCCGTCAGGCAGCCATTTTGCCAAATCGCCCGTGCGGTACATGCGTTGACCAGGTGCGAACGGATCATCTACGAACTTGTCCGCCGTCAATTCTGGTCTGTTCCAGTATCCGCGGCCCACCCCAGCTCCTCCGATATAGAGTTCTCCTGCCAAGCCGACAGGTTGGAGCGATTGGTTTTCACCCAGAACGTACATCGCAACGTATGGGAGCGGCTTGCCGATTGGGATTGCACGAACCGTCACCGCTGATTGCGGTTCATAATAGCTGGAGTCCACGCACGCTTCGGTTACCCCGTAGCTATTAACGATGCGCAGGTGTGAACCAAAGCGGTCAATCAGCCTGCGGAAATCATCCGCTGGACACAGATCCGAACCGATAATCAACAACTTGAGACTGCCGATGTCCACCCGATGCTCATGGACATGCTCCATAAGCGGAATGACAAGAGCAGGCGTCGATTCGAACATATGGATGCCGCAGTTGCGAAGCAGCTCGCAAATTTCGGCTGGATTCGCTCTTGCTTCGCTCGGGCAAAGTATCAGTTCTCCGCCGTGCAGCAGTGTGCGAACAAGATCTCCGGAAAATACGTCGAACGAAAAGCTGGCCCACTGCAGCCAACGGATTCCCGGCTCATGCAGTCCATATTCCGACTTCCAGGCATCGGCCATGGCAGCCAGATGACGGTGCTCGATCATAACTCCTTTCGGATTGCCAGTCGTTCCCGACGTGTAGATGACATAGCATAGATCAGAATGCCCGCTGATCGGCTCTAGATTCGTCGCGTCCTCCTGATAGGAAGCTCCCTCCTCAAGCAGTACCCACGTTCCGTCAAAGGATACTTTTGTCTGCAAATGGCGCTGTGTCAACAGCAGCCGTGCGTTCGCATTTTCCAGCATATAGCGAATACGATCCTCCGGATATTCCGGATCAATTGGGACATAAGCTCCACCGGACTTCAAGACAGCCATGATTGCAACAATCATGTCGAGCGAACGATCAGCCATAACGCCGATCAGCTCATTCGGCCTTGCGCCTTGTCCTCGAAGTGTTCTTGCTAGTTTATTGGCCCGTTCATTCAGCTCTCGGTAGGTCATTCGCTCTTGCTCGAACACGACCGCAGTGTGCTCCGGCGTGCGCGCAACCTGCTCTTCGAACAAGCTGTGAATCGTGCCCGCGGAAGGGATTGAGAAATTCTCACGATTGAATACAGTCAATATTTCTTCCCGCTCTGTCGTCGTCAACATGGCAAGCTCTTTCAGGCAAGCTTCCGGCTGTGTGACGATATCGGTTAACAATTGCTTGAAGTGCTGGGCCATGCGGACGATCGTTTCCGACTTGAACAAGGAAGTTGCATATTCAATGCTGCAGTCCAGTCCGTCCCCATCTTCTTTCACGTCCAAGCTCACATCGAATTTAGAAATTGTGTATTCCAACGGATATGGCTTCATCTCCAGCTCGCCCAGTGAATCGTTCATCAGCTCCGTATTGTCTAACGCGAACATCGTGTCAAACAATGGGTTGCGGCTTAAATCTCTAGTCAATTGCAGGCTGTCCACCAAATCCTCGAATGGATAGTCCTGATGCTCATAAGCGCCTAGCATTGTATTCTTGATCTCGTCCAAATACGAGCGGAACAGCTTCTCGCCTTCTGGATAAGTGCGAATCGCGAGCGTATTAACAAACATTCCGATAATCGGCTGCAGCTCGCCATGCGTTCTTCCTGCAATCGGTGTCCCAACCACGATATCGTCTTGGCCCGTATACTTATGAAGCATGACGGTATAGGCGGCCAGAAGCACCATATATAGCGTCGTACCGGTTTCAGCAGCAATTCGATTCAAGCCCTCGCTCACGTTCTTGTCGATTCTGAAAGGAAGTGTTAGGCCGTCATACTTCTGCACAGCCGGTCGAGCAAAATCCGTCGGCAGCTCCAATATCGGCAATTCTCCGCGGAATTCGTCAAGCCAGTACGCTTGCTGCTGCTTCAATTGTTCCTTATGTGCCTCCGACTGCTGCCATACTGCATAATCCTTATACTGGATGCGGAGCGGTGGTACGTCTTCCCCATGATAGTGCTGTGACAATTCCCGCAGCACGATACCTATCGATACACCGTCCGAAATAATATGGTGCATGTCGAACAGAAGTACATATTGATGCTTTGCTTCCGCAATTTCGATCAGTCCTGCTCGCAGTAATGGCGGCTTATTGAGATCGAACGAACGAATAAACTGCCGCGTTAACTGCTGGACGTCACGTTCTGCGGCTTTGTGGTATTCGATTGCAAAGTTCACGGTATCGAGTACACGCTGTACAGGTTCCCCAAACTCCAAATCGAAGCTCGTACGCAATATATCGTGCCGCTCGATCAATTTGCGGAATGCGGTCTCGAATCTGTCTCGATCCAGTTCTCCTTCGATCAGCATGACGCCAGGCATATTGTAGCCTTGCTCTGCGCCTTCAAGCTGATGCAGAATGTACAGCCGCTTTTGTGCGGAGGACACTGGATAATACTCGCGTGCTTCAGCTACCGCGATCGACGAATAAGCGTCCTCAGCCATTGCGGACACGGCGGCTGCCAGCTCTCCGATCGTAGGATAGCGGAACACATCTCGCAGCGGTAACTGAATATTCAATTCTTGATGCACCTTATTAACCAAAGCCGTCGCGCGCAGGGAATGGCCGCCGAGCTCGAAGAAATTATCATTCACGCCGACTCGTTCAAGGCCAAGCAACTGCTCCCACATGCGGGCAAGGCTCGCTTCGAGCGGTGTGCGCGGCGCTACATATTCCGTGCCTATATTGATGCTTCCCTCCGGAGCAGGCAGCGCTTTGCGATCTACCTTGCCATTGGAAGTGAGCGGCATGCGCTCCAGCTGCACGAAATAAGACGGTATCATATATGCCGGCAATTCCTGCGCCAGCTCGATTCTCAATTCGCCTACGGTCAACTGGCGATCCGCCACAAAATAGGCGCACAGTAGTTTTTCTCCGCCGTTTTCTTCCCGAGCAATAACAATTCCTTCCCGAATCGATGCTATCTTAGTAATTTGTGCTTCAACCTCGCCAAGCTCGATTCGATAGCCGCGGATTTTGACTTGATGATCGATCCGGCCCAAATATTCAATATTGCCGTCTGACAGCCATTTCGCCAAATCGCCGGTCTTGTACATCTTTCCTCCCAGCTCGAACGGATTGTCAACAAATCTGTCGGCTGTAAGCTCAGGACGATTCAAATATCCACGTGCAAGACCTTCTCCCGCGACATACATTTCTCCCGCCACGCCTACCGGAACGCATTGCCGGTTCGTGTCTAGAATGTAAATGCGCAAGGTCGGAATCGGGAACCCGATGTTGCTTCTCGCTTGATCGATTTCCGTCTCAGTTATCTCCTTGTACGTAACATGGACTGTCGTTTCGGTAATTCCGTACATATTGATCAGCTTCGTGCTCGGATATTTCGCTCTCCAATCCTTCAGCAGTTGTGGACTTAGCGCTTCTCCACCAAATATGACCATACGGATGTTCAGTTTCGGACTTCCGTCAGCCAATGCCTCCCGCATCAACTGATAAAAATAGGTCGGCGTCTGATTGAGGACAGTTACCTGTTCTTCGGCCAGCAGTTCTAGGAACTTCGCCGGATTTTTGGCCGTCAGTTGCGGCACGACTACCAATTTCCCGCCGTATAGTAACGCGCCGTACATTTCCCATACCGAGAAGTCGAAGCAGAAGGAATGGAATAGCGTCCATGTATCGGATGATCGGAAGTCAAACAGATTTTTGCTGTTGAACAGCAGGCGCACGACGTTTTTATGTTCAATCAGAGTTCCCTTCGGCTTGCCAGTCGTTCCCGACGTATAGATGACATAGGCCAAATCGGAAGGCTTGTTGACCGGTGCCGGGTTAGAAATGTCTCCGCTGTATGCTTGCTCGTCATCAAGGAACATAACTTTGCCTGCAAAATCAACCTGCTCCTGCAGATGCTGCGGCAACAGCAAAATATCCGCACCGGAATCGCTCAGCATATAGCCGATGCGATCGCTCGGATACTCCGGATCGATCGGCACATAGGCTCCCCCAGCCTTAAGAATGGCAAGAAGCCCTACAAGCATGTCTGTTGTACGCTCGGCCATGATGCCTACCAGCGTATCAGCGTTGACTCCTTCCGTACGCAGCGTCCAAGCCAAGCGGTTCGCCCGTTCGTTCAGCTCCCGATAAGTCAGGATACCATTCGCTGCCGTTACAGCAATTGCATTTGGTGTTCGTTCGACCTGTTCCTCGAACAAACGGTGAATCGTCATGTCTCTCGGATAGTCTGCCGCCGTATCATTGAACTGCTCCATTAATTGCTGCTTCTCTGCTTCGGTTACGATGCCGAGCTGTTCCAATCGAATGTCCGGATTATGGATAACCGCCTCCATCAATTGATTGAAATGGGCCGTCATTCGTTCAATCGTTTCACGCTTGTACAGAGCAGTTGCATATTCCATACTGCACATGAGGCCCGCATCGTTTTCTTCGATGTGCAGTGTAAGATCGAACTTGGCCACCGCATGCTCGATTGGATTCGGCGTCACAGTAAGTCCATCAATGGACCATAAGCCTTTTTCCGTATTTTGCAGGACGAGCGCAGTATCGAATACCGGATTGCGGCTTACGTCCCTCGTCGGCTGAATATGATCGATCAGTTCCTCGAACGGATATTCCTGATGTTCATAGGCCTGCAATGTCGTATGCCGGACTTCCTTCAGGAAGGAACGGAATGTCTTCTCTCCTGCCGGGTAATTGCGGAGCGGAAGCGTGTTGACGAACATACCGATGAGCGGTTGAATGTCATCATGCGTTCTGCCTGCAATTGGCATGCCGACAATGACGTCCTCCTGCCCCGTATACTTATAAAGCAAAGATGAGTACAGGGTCAGCAATACCATGTACATGGTAGCATCTGATCCTGCCGCAATCTGCTTCAGCGCATCTACCTTGTCAGCAGAAATGGAGAACTCCAGCGTGCTGCCTGCAAAGCTTCGGAAGGCAGGTCGCGGATAGTCCGCAGGCAGCTGCAGAACCGGCAGCTCGCCGTCCAACGATTTCAACCAGTATGATTTCTGCTCCTTCATCCGAGACAGATATCCTTCGCTTTGCTGCCACACTGCATAATCCTTGTACTGGATATGCAAATCCGGCAGAGTTTCGCCGCTGTATAGCGCTGCGAACTCTTCGAGCAAGATGCCCATGGAAGCCCCATCCGAAATAATGTGATGCATGTCGAACAACAACATATGGCGCTCAGCGCCTAATTCGATTAGTCCCACGCGAATCAGCGGAGGCTGATTCAATTGGAACGTACGGACGAAAGTACGCAGAATAGATTCGACTTCCGATGCTTCATCAGCTTGCCAATGCTCCACAGTGAACTCTGCCTGCTCATATACGATCTGTACAGGCTCGCCGTTCTTCATTTCGAACCCGGTGCGCAGTACCTCATGCCTTTCAATCAAGCCGTGGAACGCGGATTCCAAGCGTTCGCGATCTAGCTTGCCTTCCATCATCATGACACCCGGCATATTATAGGACTGCTCTGCCCCCTCCATCTGATGGAGAACGAACAACCGCTTCTGAGCGGACGATACTGGATACCACTCGCGTTCCTCTGTTTTGTTGATGGAATGGAAATACTCCTGCTGCATGCCTTCAATGGCGATCGCCATCTGCTCAATCGTAGGGCATCGGAACACGTCTCGGAGCGGCAGCAAAACACTGAGTTCCCGATGCAGCTTGCTGACGAGCGTCGTGGCGCGCAAGGAATGGCCGCCCAATTCGAAGAACGAATCGGTAACGCCGACATGCTCGAGACCAAGTACATCCTTCCAAATGCATGCCAGCTTTGCCTCCAAGTCCGTGCGCGGCTGGACGAGTTCATGGACACGAAGTCCTTCCTCTGGGACAGGAAGCGCCCTGCGATCGACCTTGCCGTTAGGCGTCAAAGGCAGCTTGTCAATCTGGATGAAGTGAGACGGTATCATATAGCCCGGCAATTCTCGGGCTAGTGCCTCGCTGAGTTCTGAAGGCGCAAGCTCATAGCCTGCCGTGAAATAAGCACATAATACTTTTTGTCCACTTGCATCTTCACGCGCTATGACCGCAGCTTCGCTCACTTGTTCGATCCGTAGTACATGGGCCAGTACCTCGCCGAGTTCAATCCGGTAACCGCGAATCTTCACTTGTTCATCACAGCGTCCCATAAATTCAATCGTTCCGTCCGGCAGCCATCTCGCCAAATCGCCGGTTCGGTACAGCCGCTCGCCTGGGACGAACGGATCGTTTACGAATTTTTCCTCCGTCAATTCAGGACGGTTCAAGTAACCACTAGCCAATCCGTCTCCACCTGTATACAGCTCGCCTACTACGCCAACCGGAAGAAGATTTCCAGCTTCATCAAGCACATACACCCGCGTATTGCCGATCGGGCGGCCGATCGGAATCGACGCACGCTCTAAATCCGCTTCTGCAATGTGATGGCAGCAGGTGAAGGTTGTGTTTTCCGTCGGACCATAGCCATTGATGAGGCGAATTCCGCTATGATGCTCCAACACTTTACGGGCATGTGCGGATGATACGACATCGCCGCCTACCAGCAGCTGCTTGACTCCGCTAAAACCATGAATATGCTGTTCAGCCATCACTTGGAATAACCCGGCCGTCATCCACATTGTCGTTACCTGATGGCGCTGTATCGCTTCTGCCCAATCCGCAAGCGATTGATTGCCTGGAGGCAGGATAGCAAGCGCTGCTCCATTCAGCAGACTGCCCCAAATTTCGAAGGTAGCCGCATCAAATGAAATCGTGGATCCCTGCAAAAATACATCATTTTCATTGATGTCTACATAGGTTGCGGCACTGACGAGACGAACGACCCCGCGATGCGTTACACATACGCCCTTCGGCGTACCTGTGGAACCAGACGTATAGACGATGTATGCCAAGTCTTCTCCCGTCCCTGCATCCGGCAGGTTCTCGCACTGCGCTTTGTTGGCAGAATAGTCTACTGCAGATTCAGTTTCATCGAGTGCAATGACGCTCATGCTTTCCGGCCACATGTTCCGCAAATGCTTCTGCGTCACCATCACTGCCATCGACGTATCTTCCACCATGGCATTTATCCGCTCTTGCGGATATGCCGGATCGATCGGCACATAGGCTCCGCCAGCCTTAAGGATAGCCAGCAAGCCTACAAGCATTTCCAATGAGCGTTCCACGCTGATGCCAACCCGAGCCCCAGTACTGATTCCGGTTTCCCGCAGTTGCCGCGCCATTCTGTTGGCCTTCGCATTCAGCTCCCGATAAGTCATCTGCTTATTGCCGAATATGGCAGCTATCGCGTCTGGCTGCTGTTCGGCCCGCTCTTCGAACAAATGATGTATCGTCTTGTCGCGCGGATAACTTACGGACGTATCGTTGAATTCGTTCAAAATAACCGTTTTTTCTTGCTCCGTTGCCAGTTCCAATTGACCAACAGCCGTTTGCGGATTGGTGGCAATTTGCTTCAATAGGTGCAGCAGATGCCCTTTCAATGCGGTTATGCCAGCCTGATCCAACGCCAGCTTGTTATAATCAAAGCGAATAACGATATTGTCGCCAGGCACAATGATAAGGTTCAAATCGTAATTCGTTTGTTCGGACACAATCACATCCGCCAATTTCAGACCTTTGCCGTCCAAGCTGCTGAACTGATCAAGCTGTTCTTCCATTGGATAATTCTCAAGCACCATGATGTGGTTGATTAAGTCCTGCTTCTGCGCACTCTGTGCTTGAATCTCATACAGTGGATAGTAGTCATGCTTGGCAGACGATAAAGCCTGCTCCTGTATCTGCGTCATCACTTCTGCAAAGCTGATGTCCGCTTGGCAGTTAACACGCACTGGAATCGTGTTGATAAACAAGCCGATCATGTCTTCGATTCCGACGAGTTCCGCCGGTCTGCCAGATACGACGCTGCCAAAAACCACGTCAGATGTTCGGTTATACTTTTGCAGCAAAATACCCCATGCCGCCTGCAGCAGCGTATTTAACGTCACTTGGTGCTGCGTCGCTGCTAGATTGATTTTAAGACTTAGATCTGCACCAAGCTCACACCGCAATTGATCCGCTTCATACGTGCCGGAATGTCCGCGCACAATGCTGTGCGGCAATGAAGTTGTCTCTTCAAATCCTGACAGGTAGTCCTGCCAGTAAGCTGCAGCAGCCGACTCATCCTGCCGTCCAAGCCACTCGATATATTGATTGTAAGAAGGAATGGAAGCTTGAACTGGCTTTTTGCCTCCGACGAGCGCGGAATATGTGCCGAACACTTCTTTAGCAACTAGCGGCAAGCACCAGCCGTCCATCAAAATGTGATGAGAGCTCCACATCACCTCATAAACCTCGTCTTCTGTTTGCAGAACGGTTACACGCATTAAGTCCCCATTCTCCAAATCGAACCCTTCAACACGTTCCCTTGTCTCTACCTTCTCAATAGCCTCAGCCCGTTCGGCTGGTTCCAAGGCACGCAAATCTTCATGCCTCAGTTCGATTTGCTTGCTTCGAAACACAACTTGCAGCGGCTCGCCGTTCGTATCGACAAGGAAATTGGTACGGAACACAGCATGCCGAGCCACCAATGCGTTCCAACTGGCAGCGAAGGCTTGAATGTCCAGCTCTCCCTTAAGCGTCAAGCGAGTAAGCTCAAAATATGCTCCCTTCTGACGATCCATGGCAGCATGGAACCACATGCCCTTCTGCATTGGTGTTAGTACATAAATATCTTCCACTTCTCCAATGCTGCTCGTCCGTTCAACAATTTGCTCCAGTTCCTGAATGCTGATTTGCGGCAGTGTTACATCACTAGGTGTTAGTTCTGCTCGTTCCTTACTCACGCAATGCTCGATAATTTCTTGTAAGCTGACCTTAAATAGACCAGCGAATTGCTCGATCGACTCCATGCGGTATTGCGTGCGTCCGTAGCTGATATCGAGCTGTAATTTTCCGTCTGTGACCATCCCATTAATATCAAGCAAATAAGGGCGCGGTTGATCTCCGCTAATATTGCTTCCCGTTGAAAGCGGCGACTGAGAAAATCCGCTGTTCTGGAAATCTTGGTCGAACTGCCCTAAGTAGTTGAAGCTTACTTCCGGTGTAGTTCCCCAATCCAATTGGGCACAAGACTTGGATAAATAGCGGCAAATGCCATAACCAATGCCTTTATTCGGTACGCCGCGCAAGTTTTCTTTGACCGCCTTGATCGTACGCGGCAAGTCCTTTTCCGATTCCGTCTCGAGAAGCAGCGGATATTCGCTCGTAAACCAGCCTACTGTTCGTGTAATATCGATATCCGGCAGGATCGACTCCCGCCCGTGTCCTTCCAGGTTAATTCTGATCTGCCCATGTCCGCACCATTTGCGGATGGCAATGCCAAGTGCTGCCAGAAGGAGATCATCCATTTGTGTGTTATAAGCACGATGCGCTTGCTTCAACAGCAGCTCGGTGTCGTTAGAGCTCCATTCAATCGTGACCGATTCACTGTCCCGCTGTAGAGCAACTGCCGATTCGTCCGTTGGAAGCGGCTGAACTTCTTTCTGGGCGATTTGCTTCCAATATGCTTTCTCCTGCTCCATTGTCGACTGCTGTGCGTATTCAGCAAGCTGCCGGGACCATAATCGGAAGGAATCGGTTTTGTCAGGAAGACGAATCTCACTTCCGTTCAATGCCTGCTCATAACCAGATGCGAGATCCTCAAGCAAAATACGCCAAGATACGGCATCAATGACAGCGTGGTGAATGGCGATAAGCAGGTGATCCCCATCCGTGCAGCGGAACAGACCCGCACGAACAAGAGGCCCTGATCCAAGATCAATTCCGGCTTGGATGGCTTCCGCAGCGTCCAGAAGCTTGTTCTGAACCGACTCAGCACTTTCGACTTTCTCCTTAAAATCTATTACTTCCAAGTAATATAACGAGCCTTCATCTGCTCGCCGATTCCAAGCCTCATATTTCCCGCGTTCCGTGCGGCGAAAGACGATGCGAAGCGCGTCGTGATGCTCTGTAATCTTTTGCAGCGCCTTGCACAGCGCCTCCTCCTCAAAGCCTTCCTTGCGGTGCAGCATGATGGATTGATTATAATGATGCAAATGATCCCCGCGCTGCCCGAAGTACCAGCGCAGAATTGGAGTGAGCTCGACTTCTCCGCTTTCTTCTCCTTGTTCAGCTTTCCTCCGAACCGCCACCATACGCGGGCTCAGCTGTTCAATAGTCGGGTATTTGAACATATCCCGAATATCCAGCTTGTATCCGGCCTGCTGCATGCGAGAAGATACTTGAATCGATTTGATGGAATCTCCGCCAAGCTCGAAGAAATGATCCAGCAGTCCGACTCTTTTCACACCCAGAACCGTTTGCCATACGCTTGCCAATGTTCGTTCCGCTTCAGACCGAGGTTCCAAATATTCCTTGCCCGTATATGCTTGTCCGGATGGAGCCGGCAGTCCGTTGCGGTCGATTTTGCCGTTCGGCGTAAGCGGCATCCGCTCCAGCTTCATGAAGTAAGACGGAATCATGTAATCCGGCAATTGATCCGCAAGTGCTGACCTCAATTGATGAATCGCAATTTCCCCGTCAGCAACATAATAAGCGCATAATACCTTAAGTCCATTTTCATCCTCGCGCGCAACGATGACAGCTTCACGAACGAGTGATGTTTGCAGCAAGCGAGTTTCAATTTCACCTATTTCTACCCGATTACCCCGAATTTTAACTTGGTGATCGAGTCTTCCAAGGTATTCAATGTTTCCGTCCGGCATCCATCTTGCCAAATCGCCGGTTCGGTACATCTTTCCTTGTGAATAGGGATCATCAATGAATTTTTCGGCCGTCAGGTCTTCACGGTTCAAGTATCCTCTTCCAACTCCAGCTCCGCCAATGTATAGCTCACCTACAACCCCAATCGGCTGCAGCGCCTTATTTTCGTCCAAAATGTACATGGATACCGAAGGAAGCGGCTTGCCTATCGGAAGCACTTGCAGGGATTCCGCATTATTTCTTTCGTAATAGCATGCATCAACGCAAGCTTCTGTTACGCCGTAACTGTTCAAAATTCGCATTTGCGAACCGAATCGTTCGACTAATTTGCGATACTCGGTGGTTGGGCAGTGATCAGATCCAACGACGAGCAGGCGTAAGCTGCTAATATCTTTGTTATGTTCATACACATATTCCATTAACGGAATAACGAGCGCCGGGGTCGATTCAAAAATATCGATGCGATGTGCTTCAATTATCTCGCAAATGGCCGCCGGATTGGCTCGCGCCTCGCTAGGACAAATAATCAGCTCTCCGCCATAGAGAAGTGCTCGCACCATGTCTCCTGTAAATACGTCAAACGAGAAGCTGGCCCATTGCAGGGTTCGTATGCCCGGCTCATCCAAGCGATAGGCTTCCTTCCAGGCGCTCCCTAATGCAGTGATTTGCCGGTGCTCTATCATGACGCCCTTCGGCTGGCCTGTTGTCCCTGAAGTATAGATAACGTAAGCTAAATGGCTCGAATCGTTTATTTGCTCCAGATTGTGGCAATTTTGGTCATAAAAGTTTTCATCATCAAGCATAATCCAAGTGCCTTTATAATCGACTCGCGATTGCAAATGACTTTGTGATACCAGCACTCGTGCAGCGGAATCCGACAGCATGTATAAGATACGTTCTTCCGGATACTCCGGATCGATTGGAACGTAAGCTCCGCCTGCCTTCAATATCGCTAGAATGCCCACGACCATTTCTAAGGAGCGATCCGCCATGATGCCAACGAATTGTTCGGCTGCTACCCCGTTGGCGCGTAAGGTTCGGGCTAGGCGATTGGCCCGGTCGTTCAACTCTTTATAAGTCAGTTGTCTATCCAGATATACGACGGCTACCTTGTCAGGCGTGCGTTCCACCTGCTCCTCAAACAACTGATGAACCGTTAAGGCAGGCTGCTGCACCGCCAAAGCTGTATTGAATCGGGTTAGAATCGTTTGGGCCTCTTTATCGCTGATCATGGACAGCTCATGCAGCGTCTGGCTCGGATTGCTCAGCATTTGATCCACGATGGTCATGATTTGTTCCATGTAGCGATTGATTTCATGCTCTCCAAACAACTGTACACGATAATCAAGATTGAAATTAATCTGCTTGTCGTCCAGCATGTCCTCTAAATGAATAGCAAAATCGTCTACTTCATGCCCGCAAAAGCTGCTGCGCTGGCGGACGGAAAGATCTCCGTAGGTTGTCCAATGAATCGGCATGTAGTTTATAGAGAGGCGATACAAATCCTGTAAATCGGAATTGTTATTTTGTTCTCTCAAGTCAAGAATAAGCTGGTTATAAGGGTATTTTTGATGACGCAGGTTCGCTTTTTGCTCTTTGGCGACATTATGTAGGAAGGTCAGCACATCGTGCTCTGGATCTAGCGTTAAACGGGCGGCTACTGTACTAACGAACATGCCGATCGCATCTTTGTCCTGTCTGGATGTTCGGTTGGCATAAGCGGTACCGACAGCAATATCATTGTTACCGGTCGTTTTATATAAGAAGGCGTACAAAGAACCCAAAAACAATGTAAATAGGCTAATTTTGTGCTGCTCGCTAAATAAGTAAATTTTTTCGTACGTTTCACCGCTAATCGCGATGCTTGTCCGTCTGGCCTCCGTTCCGATTGAAAAAGGAGGATATGATTTCATGCCTACTACTTCCGGCATTGTTCTGAACTTGTCCAGCCAATAAGATTTATCCTTGGCAGATCGTTCGGAGTTATCGTATTCCCGCTCCGCGAATATGTAATCCAAGTAGGTGCTATCTTGCTCATTCGCCGCCACGTTGCCGCTTACCAGCTCTGTGTAGTTCTTCATAATTTTATTGGCGATAAGATGGGATGACACGCCATCCGTGACAATATGATTCATTTTAAGATTGAACCAGAACTCTTCTTCATTGATGTTAAAAATAACAAAATGATACAACAATGAATCCGATATATGAATAGGGATATGGTTAAAGCGATTTAGCCAAGACTCGGCTTCTTCACGATTTTCCCACTCTAAGTAATCAATATTCGGTATAACTTGTTCCTCCGGCACGAATTGCTGCATCGGCTGATTATCAGCCGTTTCAATTCGGATTCGAAAAGCATCATGCTGCTTGATCACCTGGCTAATCGCCATCTTCAATATATCAACGTCGACCTTGCCTCGAATGTACATCGTACCGGCAACGGTAGAAACCGACGTATTAGGATGCATCATTTCCATGTACCAAATTCTTCGCTGCGCTTGCGTCAAAGGAAACCATTCGTTAGGATTTACGTTCACATTGACTCTCCCCTATTCGAAATATTCGTAAGCGTCCGAACCCGTCAATTGACGTTCCGGATAAGTTCGCGATCATCTCCGCAGAAGAGATTAGATGCATGGCTATATGAAATTAAATTTGCAATTGTTCGTCATGAGTGTGGGCAACAAAACAGTTGATAAGTCGGCAGCAGTGTAGCAGTGTTAATCATGAGGGCATCTAGGAAGTAAGGGCAAATAACCTGTTCATGTCAAAGATGCAATGTGGTCGGTCGATCAGAAGTTGAACTGAATAAGAGAACAAAAAGAACGTTCATGAGGCTTTGGCCAAGCCCTCCTGTTGAATATTGGACACCTCCTTAGTTCCCTCTTCCTTTGTAAATTTATGCAAGGAGATAACCTTTTGCAGGGATAGTTAATCATTTCCATAACGTATTATATACAGGATTGAGCCCATTAACAATATCATTTACTATAAATTAGTATAATTCTTTAATTTTATGTAAATGGACGCCGTTTTTTGTCAATCATTATTCACAATTGAACTCAACTTCTTTTGCAACGAAAAAAGACAGGAGTTACTCCTCCTCTAATAGACGATTGTATCTACAAAAGAAGGGCTCCTGTCCAGAATATTAGCTAAATAAAAATTCGTCCCCGCAAAAGCTTAACCATCATAATTAACGACATAACTGTGGAGCTCCGTGTGATAGTAACCTTCACTATATTCAATAAGCGACCCATCCACGTCATAGGAATACCGGGAACGTTTCAATAACGGTAGATCATTACTCACAGTAAGAATTGCTCTTGCGGTCTCTGGTGCTGTCGCGACAGCAAATTCGTCCTTATATTTCCCCAGTTCGATCTGCTGCTCTTCCAGCCATTCATATAATGACTGCTCATTTAATTCTGACAAATCAAGACCTTCCGCTTGATGCACCAAATAGTGAGTATAGTGGATATACGGTGAACCGTCCAAATCATATACGCGCTCGATGCACAGACATCGATCACCAAACAATCGGTATGGAACGCTTCCTTCCACATTCGGAACGACCTCGGCCCGAATAACCCGTTTTTGAATTGTATGTCCTTCCTCAACAAGAATTTCCGTAAATCGCTTCCATTTGGACAGCTTTGAGGCAGATGTATTGCGAATGACCTTCGTGCCTCTTCCGCTTCCTTTTTCTACATATCCTTCCTGTACAAGCTCTATAATCGCATTGCGTACTGTAATTTTGCTGACTTGAAATTCTTCTTCCAACTGAGGCTCTGACGGAATATAGGATCCAAGCGGGTATACCCCATGCAAAATGCGCTCGCGCAAAATATTTCTTACTTGTACGTATAAGGGTCGTTTGTTGCGTGACAATCTCAATGTTACGGCCTACCTTTCCACATCTATCCCTGACTCCATCATTGCCCGCAGCACCTCTCGTTCGGTCGCCATTGGCGTATCACCTTCGATCGTATGCGCCAGCATACTAGAAGCAGCAGCGAATTCTACCGTTTGTTCCGGCGAATAGCCTTGAAATTCTCCGTGCAGAATGCCGCAAGTGTAGGCATCACCTGCTCCAATTCGATCATGGACAGCAAATGTTAACCGTTCTGAAAACGCAAAGGATTGCTGCTTATATAAAAAACCTTGCAGCGAATGCATCTGATTCTCATGGATCGAGCGATGAGTACCTGCGATGACCGAAATATTATACTGCTTGGCGACGCGCGGAATCAACTCCTCTAGTTGTTCACGCCGATCCAGCTTCTCGGTCTCCATTCCTAATGTCAGCATGGCGTCCATCTCATTCATCATGACAATATCGGCTGCACGCAGCATTTCTTCATAGTGGGTTTTAGCCTTCGCATAACCGCCCTCTCCCCAATGCGCAGGACGATAATTGCAATCGAAGATGACTAATCCTCCTGCTGCCTTCACCGCATATGCCAGCGCCTTCATATGGCGGCGTACACTATCATTCATGGCAAGTGCAATACCGCAGAAATGAATCGCGTCAATATTGGCTGCGATATCTGCATAGGAATATGTATCCTCGGGAGCTGTATTGAAACTGCTCCCAAGCCGGTCTGTATAAGTCACACGGCCTGGACGCGCCCCGAACCCCTTCTCCAAAACGTACATTCCGATATATTTGCCGCCCTGGGTGATGAACGCCGTACCAATTCCAAGCTTGCGCAAATAGGCTTCAGCAGCTTCCCCAAACGGATTGTCCGGCAATCTGGATACTAAATATGCTTCGTGACCGAAGCGGGCCAGCTGCGAGCTGACATTAACGCCCGTTCCTGAAAACGAGTAATCAAGCCTGCTGGCTTGACTCAACCGCTCAACTCCCGGAACCGTCAGCCGCATCATCACTTCTCCGAAAGCAGCAACTCTCTTGAAGCCCTGCTTAGGCACATTAAGCATAATGCTCGACCCATTTTTTCATCACTGCGTATAGGGTATGGATGTCTTCCACCTTCGTCTTGCCTGTTGCTTGATCGATAATGGATGAGTACACATGCGGGATTACGATCGGCACGTTCGCTTCAAGCGAAATCCGCAAAATGGCTTCGAAGTTGTCAAGATCGATGCCGCCCGTTGGCTCAAGCGCGAATCCTGCCTCGCCGCATGCCTGCGCAACAGCACGAAGCTCCTGTTCACAGGCAAGCCCATTCATTGGGAAGTATTTCAAAGCATTTCCACCCATATCACGCACGAGCGCGATTGCACTCTTAATTGGAACAATCGCTTTGTCTGCTTGATCCGCACTTACAGGGCCCGTCGAAATGTTGACATATCCAACCTGTCCGGTCGGTGACACTAAGCTGTTAATCCAGCTATCCTTGCCGCCCAAGTTTGCACGAGTTGCCCCAACTGCCGGGAACACCTGGTTGATGTGTCCGCCGCCATAATATTTTGCAATCTCGGCTACCACTGCCGCTTGGCGATTGTCTCCGGCGCCAAGTCCAATCGATACCGCATCATCAATTGCTGCCCCGTACTCCTTCATCGCTGCGACGGCTGCTTCGACAGTCGGATAATTTTTGGACAGTACGCCTACCAGCACATGCCCTTCTGCCGCCTTGAATACTTCCTTCGCGTTCTCCACACTGTTGGCCAGCACGTTCAGCGCTGCACGTCCTTTGTACAAGCGTTTATCCATATTAGACATGTGTAGCCCCTCCTACTAGTTTACGAATATGTGCTGCAATAACATCCATGTCATCGCCCATAAGTGGACGCGGATCGATATCAAAGTATCCTTGTCTAACCCCATAATCTCGGGTATAAATAGCGATCTCACCCGCTTGAAGTCCTGTCACGACTTCTCTCGCAGTTGTGCCGGACAGAGCAGAATCAATGCTGATTCGTGCACGGAAAATGGCGCGTCCCGCTTCATCCTGCACGATCGTACAGGAAACGCCCTCAAGCTCATTAAGCGGCATTAGCTTGGCAAGCTCCACCTTCTCTTGCTCGCTTTTGTCTTCCTTCACCATATATTCATCCAACGCCTGCAGCAATCCAAATACCGATTCTTTTCCGACTTTCATGCTGCGCCCGATGCCATGCAACTGTGCCTTTACCCATTCAACGGCTTGCCGCTTCCCGGCAACGATGCCCGTTGTAGGTCCTTCAATAGCCTTCGAACCGCTATAGATCGCCAGATCGGAGACTTGCACGTACTTCTGCACATCTTCTTCCGCGGCCGCATCGACGATGAGCGGTATTCCATTTCGCTGTGCGACTTCCCAGGCTTCTTCGACCGAAATCATATTTTTCTGGACGGCATGATGGGATTTCACATACAGAATCGCTGCTGTCTTGTCGTGAATCGCATCCTCAATATGCTCAACCTTTCCCTCATTTGCATATCCGACCTCTACAAGCTTGCCTCCCCCTAAATACACCATCGTTTCAACAGGAGCACCGTACTGTACGTTGTGGCCTTTTAAAATGATAATTTCGTTCTTCTCGATCGGATCCTGATGCAGTCGAAGACTCTTACGACGATCTCCCTGCGTGACAACGCCAGCTACCGAGAGTGCAATCCCGCTCGATGCTGAATTCACGATTACAGCCGCTTCCGAGCCGATAAGTTCAGCAACATAATCCCCCGCTTTGTTGACAAGGTCAGCAACTTCTACATAGCTTTGTCCGCCGAGCTTCATGGCCTCCATAACCGTGTCCGACACAGCGGAAACTCCCAAAATGCTCATTCGTCCACTCGCATTAATGACGCGCTTCAGTCCGTACTTCGCATGCAACGTACTTGCCATTTGCAAATACTCCCTTCGTTACGATATGTTGATGCCCCGTACGGACATCGCCCTCCGAATCGATAAGCTGAATCGGTTCATTCCGTACTTCGAATAGCGTCAAGTTCGCGCGATCGCCCACCTGGATTCGGCCAAGCTCTGGCTTGCCAAGCCATGTTGCAGCGCGTGTCGTTACTGACGCAATCACTTCATTTAATGTATAGCCAAGATAAAGGAACTTGGACAACACGTGAGCAAGGCTATATACCGGACCTTTCAGCCGGTTCCCCCGATAAATGTCCGAGCTGATCGTGTGGAGCGGAACGCCGTTCCGCTTAGCTGCCTCCGCTACGCAGAAGGAGAAACTCGCGGTTCCATGACCCACATCGAGATGAACGCCGCGTGCGATTGCGTCGAGCAATACGCGAAGCGGTTCACCATTTTCATCAAATAAGTTATTCGGCTTGCCATTCAAATAATGAGTAATGACGTCCTTATCCTGTAAATATGGGACAATCTCTTCAATATTGGGTGGGGCCGATCCGATATGTACCATAATAGGAAGCCCTGTGTCCTCAGAAAATTGCCGTGCCATTCGAAGCGGTTCAATACCGCTGCCCCGTACAACACTACGGCTAATCCGCGCCTTTAGACCGATGATGAAATCCCTATGCTTTTCTATGGCTTCTTGCACAGCGGATTCATCAATCCATGCCAAATCCGATAATTCGTCGATTCGTTTTAGTCCGATTTTGGATATATTGAGAAACGCAAGTACATTTGTATCTGACTGTCCAGCCTTCTCTCTTAACTCACCAATCCGTTCCGCACCCAAGCTGCCGGCATCGACGATGGTCGCAACACCTTGTTCCACACCGATCTTATCGATCGCATCTCCATAAGGATCGAACTCCTCAAAAGCATGGACATGCATATCAATCCAGCCGCTGGACACAAAGGTATCGGAGCCGCTGTAATCCAGAATGTGTTCCCCTTGACCCTCGCCTGCTTCCGTGATATGTGCAAGGATTTCATCTTCAATCACGATGTCCATAGCTGTTCCGTCCAGACGCTTCACGCCTCTTACGACGATCCGTTCGCTCATGCTGTTCACCTCGCTTTGAGTAATAATCTATGAATGCCTACTAGATTCATAACAATAAATCCAATCAAACATTATAATGTTTGAATTCATAGTAGCACCGTATCATTGAGGAGTCAATATAACGTTATAATGTCTTGTGAAATAAAAAACGAGTCACCGTTTCCCCACGATAACTCGTTGATTTAACACATTTTATTTCTCCGGAAATAATTCACTTAATCGGTATAAGATTTTCGCAACATTCCCGTTTTGAACAACAGCAGCAAACAATCCTTCATTAAAACGGTCACCGCGAATATAGCAGGTCATCAGCTTGCGCAGCGTATCGACGTCCGCCTTTTTAATCTGCTCTTCAATATTTTGCTCGATATCCTTATATATTTCGTGCTCCGAAATCCACGCCCTCCAATCAAATACAATCAAAAATCCGCACTCTTCGAGCGCTTTCCGAAACGCAATAACCTCTTGGCTTTCACTCGGATATCCGTTCACGAATTGAAGATGTTCATGATCGGCGTTTTGAAAGCAATCAATGAATCCGAGCAGTCTATTGATTTTTGTTTTTGTTAGGATATGAATGTCATTCAACGAAGCAGCCTCCTAGTTAAGAAATCTATTCATTTTCAAGTTGTAAATTTTCCTTTGGTACCCATCCTTCTTCGAAGTTCATTCGGTGCGTACACCATACCCAGCCATTCAGTTCTTTGTGGCCTGCGAGTCTATCGCCTTCATTCACATTCAATTCTCGTGCGGTATAATCCACTAATGCAATTCCTTCCGCTCCCTTAGCATCGAGAAACTGCATCGGCACCCATCCGCTGATTTTTTGGTTTTCCTCTTTATTCGTCGTACAGAAAATCCAGTTCTCCCAGTTTTCCGTCCCTTTATAAACTTCCCCGACAATGACGGATTGTCCCTTCACTAATTTGAGCGGGTTGGGGTAATTGGATCTGTGGTTCTTAATCACGATATATTTTTCCATTTGCAACACCTCGTCATGGTAAATACTACTTCACCTTGCGTATTGTACTATCAAACTACTTCCTGATAAAGAACAAATGTTCTTGTTTATGATGTGAGCGAGTTTATAGAACGACCCATTCCTTGATACTTTCTATTATAAGACGGATCGCTCAAAATCCTCTTACTATAAGGACTAAGGCAATGAGATTTCCACTAAGCCGTTCATAATCGATCATAACAAGCCACCTGATGGTTGTAGGTTGGTTGGTGCGCACCCAAATTCATATAAAAATATAGCCCAGCGATATGCCAATAATAATTGTCATCTTATTGCCCCAATATTTTGCGCAATTGATTGGTATAGCTTTTTCCGATCTCATAGCCAATCTGCGAAGCTGCAAGATTTACAACAATTCCCTTTTTGGCTTGATCTGTTCCGATGGACAAATGATATTGTTCTACAGCGTTGTCCGAATAGTGGATTGTAACCATGTATTGCGGCACATAGTTCAGTTCACCTGACATCTTGGTTGCTGTCTCGATCGCCCTTTCGAATTTTTGAATGACCTTCTCGTCATTGCTTTCGTAATTGGTGCATTTCTCGGCCATTGATGTTTGCTCACATTCGAGCTTGATTGAAATCATGTGTCTCTCTTCTTCGCAGCCGGTTGTGAGCAAAAGAAGCAACAGTATTGCAATTGCAACAATTCCTTTTTGAATAGGTATCAATTCCCTGCTTGTCATTTCATGCACCCCTCAAAATTTAGGCATTTTTTAAGTATTGTTCAGGCAGCTTGTGAATGGCTATATAGAAGAACTGATTTGTAAGGAGGAGCAAACTCATGAGTTTTTATGGGACGATCGATTCCATCAAATGGTTTACAATTTGGCAGATAGCTCTTGCTGTCATAAATCTAATTGTCCTGTTCTGGTATGCAGTACCGATTCAGAAGACCCACAGATGGTTTGACTTTTTGCCAAGTGCCAACGTTTTGCTTGCTGTTCTCTGCATCGCATATGGTGACACATCAGACTTGTCTCTATTGATTTATGCTTGGACTTTCCTTCTCTTCCTCTGCACGATAAAGAGGGTATTTAGACCTGGCAACCACAGGCCTATGCCTAAGCATCGCGTGGCAAGAGTGATCTTGTGTATAATCGGGGCTATCCCATTCGTAATCGCCCTTATGTTTGCAGGTGAACTTAGGTACAATCCCACTAGTGAATTAAGTGATATGGGCTATTCGCAAGCTTTTGTGAAGATGAATGAACGATTGTCGATTGAGTACCCATTTGGAGAATGGAAAAAAATCAATTGGGATGAACTAAGAAGCAAATACGAGCCGCTTTTTCAAAAAGCCGAACAGAAACATGATAAAGCTCTGTATTACCATACCCTTAAGGAATACATCAGCTCGATTCCCGATGGTCATGTAGCCTTAACCAACATCATGACAGAGCTCAAAGCTGAAATCGGAGGAGGATTCGGGATTACGGCGATTCGGTTGGATGATGGTACGGTACTTGTAAATAAAGTAATCAAGGATAGCCCCGCAGACAAAGCTGGTATAAAAATTGGTGCAGAAATAGTGACCTGGGATGGACGCAACGGTAAAGAAGCTTACAATAACTCCGGCATCATCGCAGCCTCATTAGCTACCGAGCAAGCTAAAACATACAATCAAGGACTGCTTATGACAAGAGCTCCGATTGGTAAGGATGTTACAGTCGAATATATCAACCTAGACGACAAGGAAGCAAAAAAAGTTACTCTGCAAGCGTACGATGACAACTTCAAGACGCTGCAACGAGCAATTGCCGGCCATGATGCCATTGAAGGAAAACTTCTTAGTAGCGGCTACGGTTATTTGAAACTCTCTTGGTTTCCAGAGGATCTTCTCTCAACCTTTAACAACATCGTGTCCGATTATCTACAGCAGTTTCTCGATAAACAGATGAAAGGCTTAATTATTGATCTTCGCGACAATAAAGGCGGGTACGATCAACTAGCTGCTGATATAGCTGGGCATTTTGTCACGAAAGAACGCTTTTACGAAATAACGAGCTTTTATAACCGAAACACCAAGAAGTTCGAAATTAACTATAATGAAAAACGAATGGTTACTCCGAATAAGCCAATATATAATGGAAAGATTGCGATCTTAATCAACAGTCAAACGATCAGCACCGGTGAAGGACTCCCTCTCGTTCTAAAGGGCTTGCCGAACGTGAAAATCATCGGATTCACTCCTACAAATGGCTCTTTTGGTGTGGTTACAAACGCAATAGCGATTAACATGCCTGAGGGGTTCACGGTTAGATTGCCAGATGGAAGATCTTTGAACCAGCATTACGAGATTCAAGGAGACAGCGATTATAGCGGAAATGGCGGCGTTGTACCCGATATTCAAATTCCCTTGAATCGAAATACATTTATAGCGAAATATGTAGATGGGATTGATCTTGAATTGGAATATGCAATGAAAGTAATGCACTAAATTATCATTTCGTCATTCTTTATTCATAAGCGGCTTTAGCATTTGATTTAATTACAATTTGAATGACAATCCTGCTTCATGCAAAACAGATCTTAACTTCGGCATCGAGGCTGGCCCCATCCCATGCAGCTTCAATATCTCTTTTTCGCTGTATGTTGCCAGTTCGTCCAGAGAAGTAATACCGATGTTCTCCAATGCACGTCTAGCCGGCGCCGAAAGCAGGGACATAAATTCTTGATCCGGTTTTCGCTCTCGCTCACAGATTGGACAAATCGGACAATCACTGCTTCTCTCGTACTGGTGACCTCGTTTACATGTTCTAATTATTTTATTCGATCTTTCCATTTTCATTATTCTTCCTTCCTCTTACTCCTTATCTCAATGCGCATCTTAAATGTAGTTGGAAATGTTCTCCTAATCAGCTACCATACATTACGTGACGTTGAGGATTCAGTTCCTCTGTAAGTATTATTTCATTGTAGCATCATTGCATTCTCCACGATTCATGGCATCCAAGCGTCGTTAGCAAATAATAAAGCGGCCCCAATCCATGACGTACCGGATGAAGACCGCTTGCCTTTTGCTATTAGATGCGATTGTCTACATGACTGGCTGTAACTCATCGTGCAAACCAAGTGATTTTGCCGTTGCTGCTTGAATTTCACGGATAAGCTCAGGATTACCCGCTAAGGACTGACCATAGGATGGAATCATCAGTTTAATCTTTGGTTCCCATTCTTTCAAATGCTGAGGGAAGCATTGCTCAATGACTTTCAGCATGACATGAACAGCAGTGGAAGCCCCCGGTGAAGCGCCAAGCAGCGCAGCAATCGAACCATCTGCGGCATTAATGACCTCTGTGCCAAATTGAAGCGTTCCTTTACCGCCATGTGAAGTGTCCTTGATCACTTGCACACGCTGTCCTGCTACGACCAAGTCCCAATCCTCGCTCTTGGCGTTCGGAACAAAATCGCGTAAATCCCTCATGCGCTTTTCTTTCGATAACATAACTTGCTGAATCAGGTATCTAGTCAGCGGAACGTTCTTAGCCCCTGCTGCCAGCATTGTCACGAGGTTGTGCGGCTTGACAGATGTGATCAAATCAAACATGGAGCCTGTTTTCAAAAACTTAGGCGAAAAGCCGGCAAACGGCCCGAAGAGCAATGTTTTTTTGTTGTCAATATATCGTGTGTCAAGATGCGGTACAGACATCGGCGGAGCGCCAACAGGTGCTTTTCCATATACCTTGGCATGATGCTGCTCGATAATTTCTGGATTGTTGCACACCATAAATAGCCCGCTTACAGGGAAGCCTCCGATTCCTTTTCCTTCAGGGATACGGGACTTTTGCAGCAAATGCAGGCTTCCACCGCCGCCGCCAATAAAGACGAAATTGGCCGTATGTCGTTCAACAGAACCACTTTGGAGATTGCGCACCTTTAGTTCCCAAGCTCCATCTCTCGTACGCTTGAGGTCTTCCACACTTTGCCTGTAATGAATCTTGACATTTCTCTTCGTTAAATGATCAAGAAGTATGCGCGTTAAGGCGCCGAAGTTGACATCCGTTCCGGAATCAATTTTAGTTGCCGCCATCGGTTCATTTACAGTTCTGCCTTCCATAATGAGCGGAATCCATTCATGCAATTTAACCGGATCATCGGAAAATTCCATTCCCTGGAACAAAGGGTTCGATGATAGCGCTTCAAATCTTTTTTTCAGAAATGCAACATTATTATCCCCTTGTACCATGCTCATATGAGGCAAAGGCATAATAAAGTCCTGCGGATTGCGAATGAGATTGTTGTTAACTAGGTAAGCCCAAAATTGCTTGGACACCTGAAATTGCTCGTTAATTTTAATTGCTTTACTTATATCTATTGATCCGTCCGGTTTTTCGACGGTATAGTTAAGCTCGCAGAGTGCAGCATGCCCAGTTCCTGCATTATTCCACTCGTTGGAGCTTTCCTCTCCTGCGTTTGCAAGCTTTTCAAACACAGTAATTTCCCAGTCCGGTGCTAATTCTTTTAGAATTGTCCCCAATGTCGCACTCATGATTCCGGCACCAATTAAGATAACGTCTGTTTTAGTTTGTCTGTTGATCATTTTTACCGTCCTTACATGCTAATGTATTTGTAGAAAAGATATAGGCGCATCTGCCTGCTTGACTCATTCATCCAGATAGTCAATCGGAATGCACAAAACCAATGCCATCACTCAACTACTTACCGAGCGTTATTGTTTTGGTTTGCCGATTCCAGTGAATAACAGCCCTGCGAGCCCCCTTAATTGCGCTAGTACTGCTTTTTTGGACATAAAAAATGCTCTACGCAATAACTTCGTGGTACCACCAATTTTTGATTAGCGATCATCCCCATTATGCTTTTCTCACCAACGACTTGAAAACAGCAATCTTAAACAGCAAAAAAATTCAACCTGAGAGCAAAGACCCCTGTTCTCAGTGGAAAGGAATATCAATTGAGACCCCTTCGTTAAACTCTAGATTCAAAAACATTGAATCTCCTTATTTGACCTCATTTGCTGTTAAATCTGGGGTGCCGTGACTCCTTGAGGATTAATATTATCATAACATAAAAAAATCCATTTGTTAGTATTGATTTTAAACATAAATGTTTGGATAGTCTTTGATTTCTTATTGGGACTACTTCTCTTATGGTTTATAACTGATCATTAGTCATTACCTCTATAATAGTTAAGTTTTATCCTTTGATTATAGTACATACGAGGAAGTGACGGAGTAGAAGCCCACGCTGCTCTCGACAGAATGCACTCTGCGGTCTCGACAATGGCGCAACTTTCCCAGGCGTAAAAAGAGAGCGTGCATCAGGTCGATGAGTACATCATCATTGGCGAGATGCTGAAGGCAACGTCATTCTATGCCCGTGCGATCTATTAGTTCGCCAATCTGGAAGACTGATGGAAGCGGATGGCTCACAGATCGTGTTTTCCCTCCTCCTCTCGGGTGTATCAATGCAATTAGATCCTCCTGGGCATATTAGGGATATTACGATGAGGGAGGAATTGGGAACGTGAGTGATTTGTTGAAAAAAAGCGGTCTCCCTGGGCTGGGGCCTCGCCGTGGTCAGCAAGGAGAAAATCGAGGCAGCCGTGGACGAGCTTGTCCAGAAGGGACAAATCGCTCCCGAGCAGTCGAAAGCGCTTGTTAACCAACTCGTGGAACGGGGGCAAGAGGAGCAAGCCTCCTTTAGCGCCTCTATTCAGGATATGGTGAAGCGCAAGCTGCAGGACTTCGATATGGCCGCCAGTTCCGACCTGATCGCACTGAAGCAACGGATGATGCTGGAGCAGCGGATTGCCGCGCTCGAAGGGGCTAGCTCGGATGAACCTGGCGATGAGGATGGACAGCCGAATATGGAGACGGACGGCCGTGCGGATTAGGCATGCGGGCCGCTACCGCGATATCGCCTGGCGTTGATGCGTCATGGCTTCGGCGATGTTGTGGAGGAAATTGGACTGAGTCGGGTATTGTCCCTGCCCCGCCGCTGGATCCCGGCATTACTTCCATCATCGAGCGGGATCTTGGAATTCTCCAGGGGCTGACCAAAGCGGCGACGCGCCGCTGGCCCTGGGTATCCGAATATCAGATCCCAGAAATGGTTCAGGAATTCGCCCAGTCAATGATTGCCGAGCTCGACTATCAGCATGAAGGGCGCAACACCGATAAGATAGCACAACTGCTGCGCAGAGATCCCGGCATCCATATTCCGCGCATCGATTGGGAACGATCCTCGGCCAAGGTGCTGACAATGGAATATATGGACGGCATGATGCTGAACCACTATATGGAGCGGTTCCCGAACGGGCCAGAGCGCAAATCGATCGCCGAGCGCCTCGTGCATGCGATGCTGCACCTGATCTTCATCGATGGCTTCTTCCACGCCGACCCTCATCCGGGCAATATTATGGTGCTCGATCAGAACCGGATCTCCTTCAGCATCGTGCTGCTTGCCTTTAGTGTTATTATGGTCGGGCTGATCGTTGGCTCCTCGCTAAGCAGGAGGCCGACGCTGCTCTGGGACATTCCCGCGATCGAGATCGGCTTCCTCATCGCGGCCTTGATGTTCATCTGTCTGCTGTTGTCGATTTTCCGATCCGGCAGGTTCTAGCAAGGAAATACGGGGAGCTGTGCTGAAGGCGCAGCTTCTCCAGCATTTATTCCTCTTTACTCTGCGCAGCTTTGAAGCGGGATGTCCTTCCTCCCCCACCATCCCTCCGGATCCGGAGAAGCATACACAATCTCTTGCTTGGAATTCACATAGACAAAGTATGGATACTCCGTTATCTGGTAGGCTTCAAATATGTTCTCGTCAGCTTGCAAAAATCGGATTCCATTGCTATGTCTATACAGATCTTTGTAGCTACCAATTCCGCTTTCTTTTAGCAAAACTGCTGCATTTAGGGCGCTTCCCCGTTCCATGCTTGCTTGTATCCATCTCTCTAATGAGGGGATGCAGTATGGGCAGTGTGAATCGATAAATATAAGCAGGATTCCATTCTTCGCTATGGCATGGCTTAAGTCAAAACGGGTATCACCGACATCCGGCAACACAAACGAGGGAGCTTGCTGGTGCAATAAGGGGTATTGTCGGCGACTTTCCCATTCTCCCCCCATGCTTTTCGTCCGCTGAAGCATAGAAGACAAGGTTTTGTAAACAACGATAGTTGCAAATATAACGCATGCTAGCAAAGCGAATTGAAAATAGATAGCCATATCAACCTCCGCCATAAAAAATCTCGTCCTTGCGTACCTACCATATTATGTATATACTCGATTTATATCTTACCTGCCTTTTACTGTTATGGCAAATACTTACGAAAGGCGATAAATGATGTATTCTTTCTTACCTATTTGGCGAGGTTCCGGGTTTGCCCTTCTTTATATTTGGAGATTGAACAAACCCTATTTTTACGTTTCTATTACGCTTCATCTCGCGCTAGGTTTATTGCCTCTGCTTAGCGTATGGACAATGCAAGAACTCGTGAACGAGGTTATTTTAATCGCTCAACCCGGGCATGGATTTGCCACAGCGTTATCGATTTTATGCTTCCAAATGGTCATCATTCTGTCTGCCTATATTCTTCAATTTTTATCTCAATTAAATGATCAAAAACTTGAAAATCTGCTCGGACTGGTGCTCAAAAAACAGATATTCCGCAAAATTATGAATCTGCCTTACTCCACCTTTGAGGATCCGTCTTTTTATGATCAGAACCAGCGAATTATCAATAGCCACTTCCAAATCGTTTCGATGGTTAAGGCCATTATGTCTTTAGGAAGCACCATCATCACGGTTGTGTCGTTAGTGGGCTACATTACCCATATTCATTGGGGATTGCTGGTTATTATCTTTCTATTTTCAATTCCGATCCTGATGATTCATATCCGTTTCGGCAATAAAAGATATGCGCTCACTCGATTTCTGACTCCCTACCACAGAAGAGAAATGTACATATCCGATCTCCTAACCCAACGAGATTCCTTGAAAGAGATTCGCCTCTTTGGACTAGGCTCGCATCTGATCGAGAAATGGTCTTCCTTCTATAAGCGGAGCGCACAAGAAAAATACAATTTATCTAAAAATCAAGGCATATGGGAGCTTGTCGGCAGCATGCTGCTCACGTTGACCTATATTGTGTCCGGGATTCTAATTATCCTGCTGATCTCGGCCAAAAAGATAGCAATTGGGGCGTTCGTGGCGTCCCTGCAATCGATTCAAAATATTCAGTCCAGTTTAACCGAAATTTCCGCTTCACTATCCAATATCTACGAAATCAGTTTGTACATCGAGGATTTCAAATCTTTTCAACAAAAAAAAGAACTGTCAAGCTCATCTTCTCAAATCAAATGCGGCGCCATCAACCAGATCAGCGTGCAAAATCTCACGTTTACTTATCCGAATCAAATAGAACCGACTCTTAAAAATATTCATCTGTCTATAAAAAAAGGACAAAAGATAGTCATCATCGGAGAAAACGGCTCCGGCAAGACCTCGCTGATCAAATGCATACTAGGTCTGTATGATACGGTAGAAAATACGATATACGTTAACCAAGTTCCTTTGCACAACTATGATATTGCATCCTATCATCAACGGATTGCTGCTTTATTTCAGGATTTCATTGAATATGAGTTCAGCGCCTGGGAAAATATCAGCTTTGGCAATCTAAACAACCCAAGTAAGCCCGAAGTGATTGCTGCCGCCAAAAAAACAAAAATTCATGAGCACATATCCAAGCTGCCTGATCATTATGAGTCATTGCTAGGACGTCATTTTGAAGGAGGCCATGAATTATCAGGCGGACAATGGCAAAAGCTGGCCTTATCCAGAGCTCTATTTAAAAATAGCGATGTGATCATTCTTGACGAGCCCACCTCATCCATGGATCCGGAATCGGAGCTCGATATTATTCATGAATTATTCCAAGGGAACAATGATAAAGCGGTGCTGATCATTACGCATCGTCTTGGTGTCGCCGTCCAGGCGGACTATATTTTGGTGATGAAGGAAGGCCGCATCGTCGAGGAAGGCACACATCAGGAGCTTATGTACCAACAGGGAGAATACCATCGTTTATATCAGGCGCAGACCAAAATTTATAATAAGGAAAGCGGGGTTGTCGTCTAAAATGGCTCTCGTTGTTATGTTCCAAAATGTGCTTGCCTTTTTGTTTCTCTCCACCTTTTTACATAAAACGCTGAACTACCGTGAACATATTCGTATCATGAATGCTTATCACCTTGTGCCAGCCCGATTTATAGTTCCGTCTTTTATAGGGTTTGCCGCGACCGAGCTTACGATAGGCCTCTCGCTTCTCTTGTCAGGCATTACGGTTTATCATGTGGTTTCCATAGGTTCACTGCTAAGTATTTATACTTTTGCAATCGGTTTCAATTTGATGCGCGGGCATCGGCATATCCATTGCGGCTGTGGCGGGATACTCGAAAATGATCAGCTAAACTGGGGATTAGTGCTTCGTAATCTTCTTCTCGGTTTTTCGGTTGTAGGGATATGGAAATCTCACTCCTGGTATACAGGAGAGATTGCTTTTATCCATAAACTTGAGCTGCTTATGCTCTCGCTCATCCTTTTTTCGTTGCTCTATCTGTTCAAGGAATTGTTCAACATCAAGAAAAAACTTGTTCACCTTATGAAGATGTTTATCTGAAAACGAACGAGGAGGAAGATTCGAATGACCGATTTTATCGTTATCGTCACTTTATTGCTTGTGCTCATCCAGTTGCTGCTTATATTCATGCTGGCGAGGTTCATTGGACAATTTCTTACGAAAATAAAAAGCGTGGGCGGGATTTCGTTTACCGAGCTCCAAATCGGTGAGCAAGTTCCGCTTTTTCGTGAATGGGGCTCCCAGGGGCGCAAAGTGATTCTAAGGGAATTGTTGAGCCATAGAAAAGTGCTGCTTCTCTTTATCAATACGACATGCCAAACCTGCAAAAGCATATTGCCTGATTTAGAAAGAGTGGTTGAAAATTGGGATATACACATCGTCGTTATCAATACAGATAAGCAATCCAATGATGAAGAGATCCAGGCGATGCTCCCCTCCGGCATCGAATACATTCGTTCTGCTGACATTATGGACACTTATGGAGTAAGCAAAGTACCCTATGCTTTTCTAGTGAATCAAAATGGAATCCTAGAATCCCATCAATCGTTAATGAGTCCGAACATGCTGTGGAACATGCTGGAGAATGAAACGGCGAGTTCCCACGGAGGGATCCCCGGCCCCTTATCGGTTATGAATGAGTAGAGTTAGCGGTAAGAAAATGGCCACAGAAAGAAGCGATTTTGCATCTTGGTAGAGGCCAAATCGCTTCCCTGATTCATCCCGTTCCTATTCTGGCGAGAATAGACTTGTTTCTAGCATCCGCATCTTACTTTTGTTTGACTTGAACACACTTCTCCCGTATCTCGATCAACATAGTACTCCCAGGAGGACACTTTTTGCATAATGCACAGGACATCGGAGCGGCAGGAGACAACTTTGCGCGTCAAGATGCAGCGTGAGGCAGCAGGCTGGAATCCTGTCAACTTGCTCAGAAAATTTTTCATTCTTATCACCACCATTACCAATATTTTGATTGCATAGATATTATATACCATTTATATTATAAAATCCATATTTGGTTTTATTTTCAAGAATATGGCGCCATGTCATCTTATTTCATCCTGTACGATCCTGAAAACTTTAATGATCAAGTTGCACTCATAGATATCTATTGTTTATGAAACGGTATTTCTACACCTTCATCAATAAAGATTCCTTCAGAAATATGGATATAACTCATCGTATTTCGAATCCAATACAGGTTAGGTTCAACTTTAAATAAATGGGTATCATGCTGGTCATGGAAAGATAAAATATAGAAGTTTATCCCCTCTTTAATGATGAAGGATGTTTGATATTCATCAGCGAGTTGATAAGTACCTGCGATATGATCAGCACTATTGAATTTCATGATACTAGGATGCTTAGGAGCATCAGGTTCTTCACTGTCATTAGGTTGGACTAAGAATTCTATTATTTGCTGCTCGTAAAAAGGACTTACCTCTTCATTCGTTAAGAGAACCGTCACCTCTCCGCTTGTCAAAGAACATAAGCAATGCGACGAATAGCCAGGCCAACCACCAGAATGACCAAAAGAACCGTCTTGAATGATAAACCCACAACCATATGAGCTATGTAACGGTGAAGGAGTAAGTGCGCGATTCACCATTTCAAGCGATACTAATTTACCTTGAAGAAATCCTTTTACAAATTGGGCAATATCTTGAGCGGTAGCATAAATCCCTCCGTCACCATAAAAATCGTGTTTCTTATTGATATCTTTAAAAATCGGATCAGCTGTTACATGGATATATTTCTTATTTATAAAATCAAATAGCTTGCCGACAGCAACTGGTTTCGATTGTGGCATCGTGGTTGTATTTTGAAGTTGAAGAGGCTTGGCAATCATTCTTTGTAAATAATCCTCATAAGAAAGTTGACTTGCTTGTTCGATAATTTTAGCTAGCAAAACATAATTTGTATTTGTATAAAGCCAACCGCAACCCGGTAGGAAATAAGGCTCCTTGTTATGTAAAATATCTTCAAAATCTTCAACTGAGGAATTACCTATATATTCTGGGATACCAGATGTATGCATCAATAAATCCTCAATCGTTACATCTTTAAAAGTACTTGTATCAAACCATTTTGTCAGGTTGTCTTTAAAATGAATCACCTTCTGCTCTATTAATTGAAGTACCATCACAGCAGTGTACATTTTGCTTAAGGAAGCAATGTTAAATAGTGTTTCCCCCGTAATCGGAACTGAATTTTCCATATCTGCAAACCCTACTGTAACATCTATAATTTCGTTATTGCTCGTTTCTACATAAACTGCACCATTAAACTGGATTTTTTCAAGCGTAGAATAAATAGAGTTAAACATAAGTAAGCCTCCTAAATATATTAGTTATCTAACATATTGGATGTGAAGAACTCAAATGAACTCTTCAGCTGCAATTTGTTTCAATTTTTTTGTAATTCTTTCTAACTCGTTACGTTCGGCAACAGTTAGTTTAGAAAATAAACGATCGGCCACAGAGCGCTCGACATATTCTTGCTTTTCAAAGTACTCCTCACCTTTAATTCCTAACGTAATAAACACTTCACGGCGATTATCAGGATTAATTGCACGATGAATAAACTGGTTTTTCTCCATCTTCGCAATAAGCTGGCTTACTGCACTAGAACTAATGTTCATTTCTATAGCAATTTCACCAACCGTTATCTTGTTGGCAGCGTATACAATATCCAGCAATACAGCTTGCTGAGTGGTGATAGAGCTAGCTAAATATGGTTTATAGTGTTTGTAAATCAAGCGGTTAATGGCATAATCAGCTTCATTAATTTGTTTTACTTGTTCATAGATGTTCAAGCAGCTCACCCTCGGAAATATGTTAGATACCTAATATATTAGAGAAGGAGCTAAGATAAGTCAAATTTCGGTGAGTTACGATTAAAGCTCCCCCTATTATTTCTTCATTAAAGAGCACCTTAAAATAGTCACAAAATTGCATCATATCTGCTTGCCAACTCATGGAATCATATCCTGCTGGCCCACCAATTTCGTTATTATTGAAATGTTTTGATTCTTTATTAAAGCTGTTCGTTTGTATTTCGGCTAGTTTTTCTGCATCGCTCATTGTCGCTCGTTCTAGTTTCAACATTTGATGCGCCTCCATTATTATGCGTTTACGAGTCTCTCCAAACAATCCTTACGTTTGTTATTTCGTATTCTCTTGTTTCAGGCTCGTTTGATTCCGAAAATAGGCTCCGATATTCGGGCAATGCATCGTGTAAATCCTTTATAAACTTATACTCTTTGCCATCAAGCTTGTTTGTAAAATAGATATCATATCTCTTTACAACACCATGTATAATAGCTATCTGATAAGTAGTAAAAGGATTTGTTATTCCACCGCTATTCGTCATTTCCGCTTCGAGCTCATGTAATGATTTAAATTGTGTTAAAAACATGTCTTCATTGTGCCCAACGTAATCAAATAGCAAATAATCCCCCGCTACCATTTCTTCTCCCGATAAAGGGACTTCTCGCTTTCTGAAGTAATATACATTCTCGTCCAGATTCAGAGGATTCCGAAGAGGAAGATTGTCTTCTCCAATAACATCTACATATTCAAGAATGTAATTCACATTTTCCAGGAGTTCTTCCGATGTATATGAATTATCCATTAAGAAGGAGGATTTTGCTATGATTTCAGCTAAGCTTGATATTTTCATTTTCATGATCTAGTTTCCTTTCAAGTTTTTCGCATATTGTATTTCTCTGAGAGGCTCAGGATGCATTTTGCAATCCTTTCAACTAATCTTCCCATTCATAATCAAATACCTCATAAAACTCTTTCGTTTCAAGATTCCTTTCAAAGGCACATTGTGGCTCCCGATCTATAAACGCAAGAATCGAATCATCCATATTCAATACCTTTCCAATCGAAATAAATTGATAATTATCAACATCATCAGGATCATGTTCTTCATATCCCGTAAAGAAACTCCATCCCGTATCCGATTCTGAGCCTTCATTAGGAAAGTCCCTTACCATAAAATTAAACTCATTTCGATCCAACACGTCGTTCGTTACAACGACCTTCTTCTCAAAATAATAATCCCAATTGACAGCGCTAGGATCGTGCTGCATCGTGTCACAAATATGTTCGATTCTAAAATGAATTTCTTGACCGAAAACTAAATCCTTGATAGATATCGGCTCATTCCGTAAGGTTCCAATCAGTTCATCACCTGATCGATGGATGATTTCAACCCACATTCTCTCCCCACAATATTTTGCATCTTCTACATCACTAAGAAAGCTGAGCTTGACCAACTCACCAACCTCAACCTTGCTTAATACGTACTCACTTGGAACATAAAACGTATATAGCGCTTCCTTATGTTTTTCAACAACACTGTCCAAACTCCATGTCATTATATATGTATCTCCTTTGCACAATTGGAGGTTTCAGAATCATTCTACCCCGTTACATGAATCCCTCAAATAAAACTTGAAATTTACCTAATAAAGAATAAAATAATAAAAGTTGAAATAAGTTATCAATCTTTTGGCATCTTAGTTGATTACATTAGAAAAGAAGGAATAATTATGATGATGTTTTTGATGTTGGCATTAAGTCTAGGTTTACTATTTTTCATTCATTATTTATCGAACCATAAGATTCAATATGAAGCAAATCTTCCAATTTCAAAGAAGAGATTTATCATAAACCTTTTGCAGTTCGTTAAATTTTCTCCTTTCATTGCTTTACTTGTTCTACTCGTACTGGTTTTAACAACTCTACATACTAAAGCAGGCATTCGACTCTCTCATGCATGGTATGCTGCACAATTTTGGGCTTATTATACGTTCCTGTATTGCATTTATATGATAACCAAGAAAAAACTTTTTCTATTTTCCATGATTATATCTTTATTCATAGCTATTTATAACACGCCATTATTTCACTTTGAAAACCAATTTACAGGATATAATGTAGTTGTGGCTAATATTTTCGGAACTTTGATGTTTATCAATTTATGGATGGCAATCTCTAAAATTTTAGTGGAAATAAAAAATAAGTAGTACCTTCTGTACCTATGACAGACGGAACGGAAATAGCCAGTGAATTGAGGAAACTGCCACCATAACGTGAATCAAATCAAAACACCTTCAAGAGAATGACCTTATATCGTAAGATACGAGAGTCTACCTTGGAGGTGTTTTTACGTTGGCAATTCCCCCCCATGTAAATCAACTCGACCCTAGATAGCTTGTCTCTTAGGTCGGGTCGTGTAAGTACTCCCATGATTCTACATCTAGTGTTCAATTATATAGATTCATAATTCCCTCAATCATACTTTGCTCAATCTTCAATGGGCCGGGGATAGCGGAATGAAATATATGTACGATATGGCATATTTATCTATTAATAGTATACTTATTAAGTGTGGTTATACCTGTCCGGTAACCGCAAAATATGAATGAAGGAGGCGCTTGAATGACCATAAGCCCGACACTCCCGTCGTTCAATCCATTTTCATCCGATTTCAAGGATCATGCTTATACGCTGTATGAGAAGCTCAGAGAACATGATCCGCTTCACCGAATTACTTTGCCGAACGGCAGAACAGCCTGGATCGTGACACGCTATAAAGATGCCGTAGCAGCGCTGAAAGCCGATTATTTGAGGAAAAATTTGTTCCAATTCGTCACGCCCGAGGAAATGGGACTTCCCCCGTTCCAAATGGATCTGCTAGTCAGACATATGCTGAATTCGGATCCGCCGGATCATACCCGGCTCCGTGGCCTCGTGCAAAAAGCATTTACCCCCCGCATGATTGAGAGGCTAAAGGAAAGTATCCAGAACATAGCGAATTCGCTGCTTGATCAAGTAGAGAATCAGAGATCCATGGAGCTGATTCAAGATTATGCCTATCCCCTTCCGATTATTGTCATATCGGAGATGCTGGGTCTGCCCAACGAAGACCGGGATAAGTTCCGCGAATGGTCCCATGCGCTCGTCTCAGCCATCAATGTGCCGGAGAAATATAAGCAAATCGAATCGGACATAGACGCTTTTACGGACTATATTACGAACCTGATTGAGCGGCGCCGCCAAGATCCGAAGGAAGATTTGTTATCCTTGCTTGTGCAAGCGGAAACCGAAGGGGACTCCTTGTCGGAAAAAGAACTGATATCGACCATTATTCTATTGATCATAGCCGGACATGAAACGACCGTAAATCTGATTGGAAATGGAATATTCACATTGTTGACTCATCCGGACGAACTGGAGAAACTTCGGAACACTCCTTCCTTGATGGATTCCACCGTCGAAGAGCTGCTGCGGTTCATGGGCCCGGTCGAATTCGCAACGAATCGCTGGATCGGAGAAGATTATGAATGGAACGGCAAGCTCATCTCGAAGGGAGACATGGTGCTCGTTGCACTTGCCTCGGCCAATCGTGATCCTGACTACTTCAAGGATCCAGATCGGCTGGTCTTGTCCCGGGAACGGAACCATCATATCGCGTTCGGACTGGGGATCCATCATTGCCTGGGAGCTCCTCTCGCCCGCCTGGAAGGACGAATTGCAATTGATACGCTCTTGCGTCGCCGAAGCCGGATGAAGCTGGCCGTATCGCCCGAGCAGCTCGAATGGCAGCCCACTTATCTTATGCGGGGATTCGTCTCTTTGCCTCTTCAATTCCAATAAGGTAGCGAACCCGTTCACGCGGCTTGTTGTAGCGAAGCCCCTTCCTGCCACATTCCGCTTCCTGCTCCACTCCTTGTGGGGCGGGAGGCTTTTACCCGTTTGATCCAGGTATCTTACATACTTCATCATAGGAACAATCGGAATACCTACCCATCCCAACAGTTTTATGTTTCATTGCAGATTGTGCAATCAGACCACAGGAAATGTGCTATTAAAGGTTGATTTTCATCGGATGGATTGCACAAAATACAATTGCTAAGAACGATAACCCCTGAAGCCTGTGCTCAAAATCAAACTATTGACACAAAAGTGTATTACACGTATAGTACATGCATAAGATGTATGAACCACTTAGTACACACACTAACCGTATGGAGTTGGTTGTATGACAGAAGAACAAAAATTAGGTGTCAGCTTTAATGTTCGAGAACCGGTATATATTCAAGTTGTTCGCTACTTCAAGGAACAGATTGCTACAGGGCAAATCGGAGCGGGAGACAAAATTCCTTCACGGCGTGAACTGGCATCAGTAATGAAGATTAATGCGAACACGGTGCAGAAGGCGTATAAGGAAATGGAGGAACAGGGTTTGATCGTAACAGAAGGAAATTCCCCAAGTCGAATTACACAGGATCAGCAAATACTAAGCTCGATTCGTGCTGAATTAATCGAAAGTGCAGTCGATATATTCATCAGTTCCATTCGGAATATTCAAATTCCAGTTGAAGAACTGGTAGATATCATAAAGACAAAATATACATCCGAGCGAAAGTTATCTCCAGAGGGTGGTGACACAAGATGATCCAGGTGAATCAGATGGTGAAGAATTATGGATTCAAGAAGGTACTAAATGGCGTTAGCTTCACTGCTGCCAAGGGAGAGATTACCTGCCTGATCGGAATCAATGGTGCCGGGAAGTCAACGGTGCTGAAGTCCATCATGGGACTGACACCATACAAAGGAGAAGTCTTAATCGATAATGTAGCACTAACACCTGTGATGTATGAGAAAATTACTTTCATTCCAGATTCGTTAACGATGCCCTCCAATATGCGAATTGCTGATTGCTTGAGCTTTATGGCTGACTTTTATCGGAATTGGAACACTGAACGTGCAAAGGAATTGCTTAAGTTCTTCCAACTGAGCTCTTCGGATCGCGTATCCTCATTGTCGAAGGGAATGGCTGCGAAGTTAAATTTGTTGCTCGGACTTGCCTTGGATTGTGATTACATCCTAATGGACGAACCGTTCTCGGGGATTGATATGTTCAGCCGCGAGCAAATTGCCGATGTATTCACGAGTGAATTGATCGAGGATCGTGGTGTGATTATTACAACTCATGAAATTAACGATATTGAGTATTTAATTGATAAAGCGGTCTTGCTACAGCACGGGAAGGTAGAACGTGAATTCTACTGTGAAGAAGTTCGCGAGCAGGAAGGTAAGTCCATTACAGACGTAATGAGAGAGGTGTACATGAAATGAGCGCTTTTGTGAAACTATTGAATTTTGAAATGAATCGATTTGCCAAAATATATATTGGACTTATGGTGCTGACAGTCGCCTTGCAACTTGCAGCAGTCACCATCGGTGCTAATCAGTGGCTGGATTCTGCGAATGAGGCAATGAGAGTGAATCAATGGACCCTTGAGCAATATCACAATGTGACTGGATATATTCAGCTAAACAGTACGGTGTATGATCACTTTAATAGACTTCTATATTTCGGATCCATATTTTTGAGCATAACAATGTTGCTAGTATATAGCTGCATCATCTGGTACCGTGACTGGAGAGGTAAAAATACAGTAGTATATCGCCTGCTCACGTTGCCATCTAATCGGGCGAATTTGTATTTTGCCAAGCTGGTTACGATCTTGCTATTCGTATTTGGATTTGTCGCCCTGCAAATTGTCCTTGTTCCACTGGAAAGTTTGATAGCACAGTCGATTCTTCCTGCTGAATTATATCGAACCATCTCGGTATTTGATTATTTGAAGCATCCTACTGTGCTTAAAGTTCTGGTTCCGCCCAACTTTTCTGAGTTTGTACTATACTATGGTCTGGTCATTACGGGCTTGATCGTCTTGTTCACAGCGATTCTAATGGAGCGGAGCTACAGACTGAAAGGGCTCGGCTTCATCGTACTATACATAGCGGTTCTAGCTGGATTAGCCTCAATACCCTATCTAATGGGTTATAGCAGATACGATAGCTACTTCTATCCAGGAGAAATCATAGGCGCTTGTATCGGATTAATCGTGATCATTGCTGGAGGTTCGCTTTGGTACAGCTTGTATCTATTGCGTAAGAAAATATCGGTATAATTGAAGGGGTATGGAGGTTAAAGAATGAGGAAATATATGGTTAACGCCATTCTTGCAGTGTTCGCGGTTATTACAATCGGGACGTATTATGTACAGGCTTCACAAGAGACACGACCTAATTATAAGCTGACGATGGTTCAAGGGGATGCTTCTCTCGTTGAAGGTATAGCTTTATACGGAAATTACATGAGTAAGGACAGTGTTTTTGGCATCGAATCAGCCTATATCACGACAAATGGTACAGAGTATACAGATAAAAAGTTAACGATAAGCCAAAGGTTCAACCGAAGACCAGTGAAAACGCAATTGGATAAATGGGTGGATCAGCATCGTCAGTTCATGCGTGGGAAGAACGACTTAGCTGGGTTCTATGAAAATCAGGATATACTTGCTTATGTGAATTGTACCGTAGATGAGCAGCAATCCAATAATCCGTCAGCGAAGAAGAATGCTAAGCTCAGTATTTCTGTGCTTAACAAGCAGAAGGACAATACGCAGGAAATCAGATCCGTTATCCATGTAGATCAGGATGTTTCAGATATCTTTGTACAAAATGTACAGCTTGTTGATCAGCATCTTGTTGCAATGGTGTCTTTGATTCACAGTGCCAAAGGTTATGTATATGAACCGCAGATTATCCGTGTTAATCTAACAACAAAAGAGATTACAAATGAGCCGCTCACGTTACCAGGAGCTAAATCTGTAGCAGCAAATGGGGATAATCAATACGTAAGGTTAGCCAATCAAAATCTGGATCACACGGATCAATGGATTTTAAGTGTTAGTAAAGATAATCATAAAAAGTCATATCAAGTGGATGTTAAAACAGGACAAATCTCGCCGCTCGCGTTCCAAGGGCATGAAATGTTATTGAATAATATTATGAATGCTTATGGACAGAAAATTTATTTCCTGCAAAAAGCTGTATCGAGCAAGGAAAATATAGGATTCACTGTTATTTCTTACGATCTCGTGAGTAAAGAATATGAGACGATTCTGAAGAATACAAATATAGATTTAAGTGACAACATTACCTATGTTTTTAAACAAGACTATCTCTATATTATGGGTCATAAGAATTTCAAAGGTAATCGTCTATATGTATTCAATTTGACAAGCGGTAACCTTGAATACGAAGGAAAAGCAGTATCAACAGAGGCTGCAAATCAGGCTGAAGATGAAGCTAACATGGATTTGAATTATATCGATCTTGGTCAGTTTTAGAATTATTTTTAGAATGGAAAAAGAGAGATAAAGAGAGATAAAAAGGTGACAAAGGCCGAGCTAATGACTTCTAATAGTCAATTAGCTCGGCCTTTTAGTTGAAAATATAAAACAGCCAACAATCACTGTTTTTCGATTAAAATATATTGTAAAACGATAAATTATGTGATAAATTCAATTCACAATAAATCTGTGAGGGGTGTTTTTATGGAAAGAGGATCAACACTTTTTTTAAGGGCTGCGGTTATTCTTATTGGAATCCCGGTTCTTGCTTTATGCATATTTGTGGTGCCAGGGATAGCGAGTTTCGCAGCAGAACTATATCCAGATTTTGGTTTAATGAAATATCTCATTGTCATCGATTTGTATGCCTCGGCGATACCTTTTTACTTTGCGCTGTATCAAGCTTTTAAGCTGTTAGGCTATATTGACAAGAACAAAGCTTTTTCGGAAATGTCTGTACGGGTTTTAAAGAAAATAAAATACTGTGCAATTACAATCAGTTGCTTGTATGCAGTTGGTATGCCACTCTTTTATCTCATGGCAGAGAGAGATGATGCCCCAGGGATTATAGTCATCGGCTTGATTATCATTTTTGCTTCCATGGTGATTGCCGTTTTTGCTGCAGTTTTACAAAAGCTTTTAAAAGAAGCTATTGCTATAAAATCAGAAAATGACTTAACTGTCTGAGGTGCAAACAATGGCGATTATAATCAATATTGACGTGATGCTGGCTAAAAGAAAAATGAGTGTTACAGAACTTTCGGAGAGAGTTGGAATAACAATGGCTAATCTTTCTATATTGAAAAATGGTAAAGCAAAAGCGGTGCGATTATCAACTTTAGAGGCAATTTGTAAGGCTTTGGAATGTCAGCCTGGGGATATATTAGAATACAAGAATGATGTGGAAACTTAAGAATGAAGTCAATAACACAACTATTGCATTTCGGATATCATCAGGCGATGAGTTGCACGTTATTGGTTTGTTGCTGGTTGAATCAATTTCATAATCTAACCCCGTGCAGTGACAAGGTTTTTCAGACATAGAAAAAGGAGTTATCTTTTTCATGAATGACGCTACTAACAACAAGAGAAAGACCCACAAGGAACGAACAGATGATTGCACTAAGATTTAGTCGCTTCATGATTTGTCCTCCTTCAAATAAATGTAACCCATAATGGAACCAAGCAGCGTTCATGCCCCTCCCATTACTATACATTCCATCCCGCAAAAATTTCCACGAACTAACAAATACAATAACCCTCCCGTAAGGAAGGGTTTCAACCAAATCATTACCATTACTTCTTAGCTGCATATTTCCGCATATCGAAGGCAACAGCCGCTACGATGATCGAGCCTTTAATAATCAACTGCCAATACGGGCTTACGCCGATGAAGGTCAGACCGTAGTTAATGACCGTAAAAATCAGTACGCCGGTCACTACACCTGGAACGGTTCCGATGCCCCCAGTGGTCGATACGCCACCGACTACGCAAGCGGCAATCGCATCCAATTCGTACATATTCCCGTAATTATTTGTCGCTCCCCCGGTTCTTGCGGCTTCAAGAACCCCAGCTAGACCATAAAGCGCACCGGCAATGGCATAGATATACACAAGGTTTTTTCCCACGTTAATGCCTGATACCCTTGCTGCCTGCTGATTCCCGCCTATTGCATACATGTTCTTGCCCAGTCTCGTTTGGTTGAAAACAATCCATACGATACACGCAACTGCGATTGCAATCACCACGATAATCGGAATGGATACGCCGCCAAACCCGATGCTTCCTGTTCCGAAATATTCTTTAAAATCTGGCCGCAACCCGCCGATCGGCTGCGAATGATTCGGAGCTGTGTCAAAGTATAAGGAGTTGACACCATACACGGCCACCATCGTACCTAATGTCGCTATGAATGGTGGCACCTTGAACTTAGCGACGATTACCCCGTTAATGAGTCCAAATATTAGGCCTACAACGACCGCTAATAGAATTGGTACGAATAACGGCAACTCCTCCAAATCGGGAAAAAACCTGCGCGCATAATCGGTTGTCTGCAGCATAGACGCAGACACGACTGCGGATAAACCAACAATCCTTCCCGCTGACAAGTCTGTACCGCCTGTAATGAGAACAAATGCAACGCCCAGTGCGATAATGACCCGTGTAGATGATTGATTCAGAATATCCCGGAGTGGATTTAATCCTAGAAATGACGGATCGTAAATCGCAATTCCGATAATCAAAACGGCTAGAACCATATAGATCACATTTTGGGACATAAAACTTTGAATTCGCTTCGCATTCATCGTAGATCTCACCTTTCTCTGCCGCTTAATGCTGTGCCGCAAGCCGCATGATTTCCTCTTCCGTCGCTTCCTTTCCATTCAAAATCCCGGTCAATCGCCCTTCGGACATGACCATAATGCGGTCTGACATCCCGATGAGCTCCGGCATTTCCGAAGAGATCATAATAATGCTTTTGCCCTGCAAGGCCAGTTCAGCAATGATCGAATAGATTTCATATTTAGCGCCGACATCGATACCGCGGGTAGGCTCATCCAGCAGTAATATATCCGGTTCCGTCAGGAGCCAGCGTGCAAACAGCACCTTTTGTTGGTTCCCGCCAGACAGGTTCATGATGAGTTCGCGCGTAGATGGTGTTTTGGTTCTTAATTTCTGCACCATCGCATCCACTTCCGCCTTCTTCTTTTTCCCGTCTAACAGAAAATAAGGCTTGCGATAGTGCTCCAAATTCGCGATTGCCGCATTCTCATGCACCGATAGTACCGGGAAAATGCCAGTCACGCGGCGCTCCTCGGTTAACAATGCCATACCATGTTTCTTCGCAATGACGGGAGAATCGATCCGTACCTCCTTGCCTTGAATCGAGATGGTTCCCGATTGGATGTCCCGGAGTCCGAATAAAGCTTCCATCAATTCGGTGCGCTGTGCGCCTACCAATCCGCCGATCCCAACAATTTCACCGCGGTGCAAGTCAAAACTCACATGCTTGAATGATTTTGCTAGAGGAGAGGTCAACCCTTGAACGCGCATTACGACCTCGCCGGGCACGTTGTTCCGTTCCGGGAAGCGGTTCGTCAGATCGCGCCCGACCATACGGGAAATAATCAAATCCGTTGTTAAGTCGCATGCCGGCCACGTCCCGATTTTTTTACCGTCTCTCATAATCGTTACTTCATCTGATATTTGAAGGATTTCTTCCATTTTGTGTGATATATAAATAATGGCGACGCCATTTTTTTTCAACTCTCGAATGATTCGGAATAGCTGCTCAACCTCGACATCGGTAAGTGATGACGTTGGTTCATCCATTACGATAATGCGGGAATGGAAGGAAACTGCTTTGGCAATTTCGATGGATTGGATTTTGGAAACCGATAACGTGTGAACCATCGTCTCGGGCTGCAAATCGATATCCAGCTGCCTGAATAAATCACGCGTATTCTGTGCCATACGCCTATGGTCGATGAATTGTAAAGGGCCAAGCCCTCTCGTCGGAAATCGTCCCAGCCAAATGTTTTCCATTACATTCCGGTAAGGCACAGGGTGAAGTTCCTGATGAATCATGGATATCCCGATATTCAATGCCGCTTTTGAATTCGGAATCAGCACAGATTCGCCATTCACCATAATCTCGCCTTCATCAGGGGCATACATCCCGAATAGACATTTCATCAATGTTGATTTGCCCGCTCCGTTTTCGCCCATTAATGCATGCACAGTTCCAGGACGCACTTGCAGCGTCACCTGATCCAACGCCTTAACTCCCGGAAATTCCTTGGAGATCTTGTTCATTTCGAGCACGAATTCATGCTGTCCCATCCCTTTCGCCCCCTAAGTCTCTTCGTAAAAAGAGGAGGGACGAATAGCGAATATTCCCCCTCCTTAATCTGAAGCCTATCGCAACGGTTCACATTACTTCGCGTCAGCCATATTGTCTTTCGTAATTTTCTTATAAGAAATCCAAATGTATTGATTATCTGTGATCTCATAACCTACATTATCCTTCGCAGGCTTCTCGCCTTTCGCGAGCACGCTAGCGAGATTGATCGCGGCTTTTCCTTGGTTTTTCGCGTCGTTAAGAACGGTTCCAAGCAATGTGCCTTCTTCCAATGCCTGCAGCGCAGGCGCTGTAGCATCGACACCTACCACAGGAATATATTTGTTATCCTTGTAATAGCCATTCGCCTTCAATGCCTCAATGGCCCCCAAGGCCATATCGTCATTATTTGCAAACACGGCCTCAATCTTATCGCCATGCGCAGCCAAGAATGCCGCCATCTTCTCTTGCCCTTTTACGCGATCCCACATACCTGTGTCTTCTTGCAGCTTCTCGACTTTAATCCCCGCATCTTCGATCGCTTGGATTGAGTACTTCGTACGGAGTTCAGCATCCTGATGACCAGGCTCCCCTTTTAACATGACATATTGCAATACGCCATCCTTGTTCTTATCCGCTTCTGGGTTCGACTTCCAGTAATCTGCAATGAGCTGACCGGACATCGTACCGGATTCCTCCGCTTTCGCGCCGACATAATAGACTTTATCCCATTTCTTCATATCTTCCGGCAATGGCTCGCGATTCAGGAATACGACCGGAATGTCTTTGGCCATCGCCTTATCGATAATGACACCCGCTGCCGTACGGTCAACAGGGTTAACGACCAAGGCTTTAACCCCTTTCGTAAGAAACAAATCCACTTTATCGTTTTGGGTCGGCTGTGAATTCTGACTGTCCACGATATCGGCTTGGGCAATGCCTTTGGCTGAATCCGCAATCGCATTCCGTACGCCCGTCATGAACGTATCATCGAACTTATAAATCGCAACACCTACTTGCGGTTCACTGCCGCCATCCCCGCCTGTACCTTTTCCGCTCGCACAACCGGTAATGACAGCAGCAAATAATGCGCTCGCCATAATCAAAGCTGTTGCTTTCCTCATTTGATCTAGACCTCCTCCAACATCATTCCTGAATGCCCTTCAAAAGAATACGCTTTCATTATGATGGATTCCCCTGAGAAACGGTATCGAAAATCCTCCTGAGTTCTATCGAAATTCTCATCACCTTGCGCCTCATTTATTTCACGAATGGAATCAACAGCTTCTGGTTTTCTGGCCACAGCATATTATCCAAATCAATTAGCTTGATGCCCGTATCCATTCTTTCAGGCACATTCCGCCCCTCAATAATATCCACGGCATTCTTTACAGCGAGATACCCGTTATTAAACGGATTCTGCAGGATCAGCGCCTGAACAACTCCATCTTGCAATAATCCCATTGTCTCGGGCGGACTATCGAATGCGATCACCTTCACTTTTCCGCCTTTGCCGGATCGTTGAATCTCTCGCCCTACGCCGATCGAAGACTCTGCATTTAATGCGACAATCCCGTCCAGACTCGGATATTGTGCGAGCCATCTGCGTGTGATCTCCTCCGCATTTCGTTGATTGGACTGCGAATATTGAATATCTACAACACGAACATTCGGAAATCTCGCCACATAATCTTGAAACCCTTCCTCTCGTTGACTCGCGTTTTTGGCTGCTTGGACAAAATTCATGACTGCAATCTGCCCAGATTCATGAATCAATTCGATCATTCGCTTAGCGGCCAGTTGCCCTGCTTCATAATTGTTCGTACCGACATACGTCTTCACGCGTGCAGACCCCACCTCTGAATCGATGGATATGATCGGGATGTTGTGGTAGGCAATTCGATCGGTCACTTGTGCCAACCCCATATAATCGCTTGCCGCAAGAATTACGGCATCTGGACGGTTCTGTATAGATTGATTCACTAACTCGATCTGGCCTGAAATATCATCTTCATCATTCGGAGCCAGGAATTGAAGCTTCACATTGAATTCCTTAGCCGCAGCCTCAGCCCCGCTCCTCAGTGTATTCCAGTAATCGCCTTGATTCATTTTAACGATCAGATCAATGACGAACCTATTATCCGACATCACATCGGTTTGAATGGAACACGATGATAGGGAGAAAGAAAGTGACAAAATCGCGACTAAGAATAAATTCATTCGCTTCATCACTCGTCCTCTCTTTCATTCCGGACAATGGGAAGCCAGATTTTAACCGTCGTGCCTTCTTCCAGCTCGCTCTCGAACTCCAGTCCGTAGCCTTGACCGTAGCATAGCTGAATTCGATCATGAACATTTTTCACGCCTACGCCTGAGCCTCTTTCGCTTCTTACCTTCTTCGTTAGTAGACCCTTCAAAATCTGTGGCGGCATGCCTAAGCCGTTATCCGTTACTTGCAACATCAATTTATCTTCTACAATAGCGGCTGTTATGGTGATCATTCCTTCCTCCTGCATCATCTCAATCCCATGCACGATCGCATTTTCGACGATTGGCTGCAAAATAAGCTTCATGGTCATGCAATCCAGCGCCTCATCTTGAATATCAATTGCATATTGAAACTTTCGCTTATAACGAATGGTCTGAATAATTAAGTAATGCCTTACATGCTCGATCTCTTCCTTCACGGTAATGATGTTCTTCCCTTTGCTCAGGCTAATCCGAAAAAATCGCGATAAGGACGTAATTGCGGTAACAGCCTCCCTTGTCTCTCCCCGCTCCGCAAGCCGAATGACCGAGTTTAAGGTGTTATATAAAAAATGTGGATTGATCTGTGCTTGCAGCACGTCAAGTTCACTCTTGCGCTTCGCCTCTTGCTCCACAATAATCTGATCCATCAGCTGCCGAATTTGCCGAAGCATCATGTTGAATCGGTTGGACAATTGATCCACTTCATAAATGCCAATCGTCGTAATCGGTACTGTAAAATCCCCTTTTCCAATACTTTTTGCTAATTTTGCCAGATTCTGAATGGGCTGTGAGATTCTCGCGGATACGATGATCGACACGAGCAGCACGAACAATATGACGATGACGAGAAACCACAAAATAAAAGTATTCAGTTCTGACTTGGCCGTTACGATCTCATCTCTGTAGGCGACGCCTACAACCTTCCAGCCGATCGGATTCACCGTTTTGATCGTAATCAACTTACTCTCGTCATTCGTGTTATCTTGGAAGCTACCGTACGCATAGGTAAGGACGCGTTCTAAGTTCTCATACTTTAATCCTGCATAGATCAATTGCTGCTGCGGATGATAGACGATATTGCCGATGGAATCGATGATGTAGATATATCCTCTCTTGCCGAAAGAAACTTGCTTACTCAATTCATTGATCGTCTTGAAGTTCATATCGATAACTAACACACCTTGATCAGGCTTGCCTGCCCCCGCACGATAGGAAGTTTGCTTACTGATGGAGACAGCCCATTTATAAGTGGTTTTAAATAAATTCTGAATATGAGGTGATGAAAAAGATAACTGATCTGGACGCTCCATAGCAGCCTCGAACCAGCTTTGCCGCTCTAATTGTGTATTGCTCCGCATGGGCAGTTCAGGGGTGTTGAATACTAGCTTTCCCTGCTTGGTAAACAAGGCGATCGAAATCAAATCTTCTCTTGTTTTCATAATGGATTTCAGTTGCTCAATTAAAATGGGGTTCGTTACGGAAGAACTCTTACGAATCAGGTCTTGAACGACGTCGAAGATACTTGTCATGTTTTTCACATATATCTCCAGGTTATAGTTAACCTGTTCCACGACTTGCTGAATATTCAAGTCCGCATTTTTCTCCGCCGTATTAGAAAATTTGTTGTACAGCATAATGCTGACTATACACACCGCTGCCACGGTAATGAATATAAACGTTTTTGCAATAATAAACTGAATGCTCTTGGTGTTTACCATAATGCCTTCACCCTCGATCCCGATTGCGGTATTCCTTTGGCGACAATCCGAAGCGTTTGCGAAAGCAGAAGCTGAAATAATTCGGATCTGCATATCCTACCTTTTCGCCAATCTCAAATGCTTTGAGATCCGTCGACCGCAGCAGTTCCTTCGCCGCTTCCATTCTTAGCTCCAGCAGGTAACTTACGAAAGTAGTTTTGGCTTCCTTTTTAAAAATATGGCTGAAGTATCCTGTGCTGATGTGCAAATGCCTGCATACCGTATGAATCGAAATATTCGGATCCGCATAATGTAGTTTCATATACGCTTTTGCCTCATCCACCAGTTTCCTGTAGCCAGTCTGCCGCTCGACGGCGATGCAATTCATGATTTTCAGGCATCGTTGCAGCATCCAGTTCTTTGCCTCTGACGCATTATTGCAATGATAGATTTCCATCAAAGGGTGTACGGTACCTCCAAGGTGCTGCTCGTATTTTACGTCCATATCTTTCACTACTTTCATCATAGCTGTCCACATTTCGATCCAATAGATTTGGAAGTCTTGCAGCGACACCTCTTTGGATGATTCCACGATAGCAAACAGCTCGTCCATCATCGTCCGCGCTTCTTCTATCGTCCCTACCTTCATACAGCGGATTAAGGCCTGCTCCTTCATGTCATCGAATACAAGCGGATTCACCCGCTTCGCCTCTACATCTTCAATCCAGATGACGCGATGATTTCCGTGAATCAATCGATAATGCAGTGCCTGTACCGCTTCCTGATAAGAAGAGGCCAACTCGGACAGATCGTTCACGACAGTTCCCACGCCAATTGTAACTGTTATTTTGAGAAATCGGTGGACACTCTGAAGAACTTCTTCTACGAGCCCGATCGTCTCCCGACTCATTCTTTCTTCCTCTTGACTTATACTCATCGTTAACACAACGACATGATCATGGTGAATAAATACCCGTCCCGGCATATGCTTCAACATGAGCTCTTCGGCAATGTTACATACGGCGAATTGCAATAAATACCGGTTCTTCTCTTCTTTGTTATGATCCATTTGAATTGCAGAGACCAAGTAAGCGGAACCCGATAAATCCATCTCATAGCGCTCGCATTTCTCTTGAATGTCCTCCAAAAAGCACTTGCCTGTAAGGAGAGAAGATAGAAAGACATGCTGCAATACGGGCAAGCTCTTCCTATAATGATCCTGTAAGGTTCGTAGATTGTTCTTCTCCGCAACCTCCTGATCCATCTGCTGCTTGACCTTCACCAATGCGGCTTGCAAATCCAAAGCGGAAAATGGCTTGAGCACGTATTCATCAATTTGGAGCTTGATCGCCTTCTGCGCATATTCAAATTCATCGTAGCCCGTCAGGATTATGATTCTGATCGATGGATCATGGCTGCGAATCCATTCCGCCAACTGCAATCCATTCATGAAAGGCATATGAATATCGGTCACCACAATATCCGGTTGCAATCTTTCAATGTACTCCATTGCCTCTTGACCATTCTCTGCCGTCTCCACGACCGAAAACCCTAATGACTCCCAATCAATTTCATGCAGCACACCTTCTCGTACGTCTTCTTCATCATCAACGAGTATTAATTTGTACATGGGCATCCTCCTTTTTCAATAAAATATTAAAAAAAGCCGGCAATCGAATGCAAGCGTAACACTTTGCTTCAATACCGGCTGTTCCTTATATGAAACTATTATTCGCTAGTGAATTGACTTCACCTGTATATTTCGGAATTACATGACCGCATCTTCCGCATTCCAGTCTTTATCTAACCCCATTTATAATGTCTTGAATTTGTTGAATGTGCCTTTCTTCATGTACATACGTCGATTTCACCCAATCAATCAATAACATCTCTTTAAAAGCAGGGTGAACAAAATGTCTTCTACTCAGTATCGATGGATCCTCTAATGCGTTTAGCATCTCAACAAACTGTTGTCTAGAATTGTTTAGCTTTGCAATGATGTCTCCATATTCGAAACGTTCATCCGTTGGCTTCACAATGTCAGGAGCTTCTAACTTTATTTTTCTATCCAGTAAAGAATCAATTGATTTGTGTTCTGTGGATGATTCTTCTGTATTCTGTAACCCCCTCTTAATGGCTACGACATATATTTCTTCTACCTTGGCAAGGTGTTGACATATCTGACCAATACTCCAACTATCTTCGTCTTTTCGTTCGTTTAATTGCTCTCCACTTAATCCTTTCAGAATTCCGAGCAGTTTGTCTCTAGTTTCCTTTAAGTTCTGCTTGATTTCTTGCAGTTCCATAGAAACCTCCCTTTCATTAATTGTTGTGATGAAACGGTTAGAACGTTACGAAGTGTAAGTTAGGTGGGTGTAAAATGGCACAATAGATGGGGCTGCACGATGCGGATAAACGTAACTGCTGTTGTGACTGGGCTGTTACTATCATATGTAAATATATTTCATTTAGAATATTCCACAAAACGCCCCCCTGTTCCTGCCTCTCCGGAAGCCGTCCAGTGTACGAGAGCAATAAAAAAAGACAGCGTAACTCCTCTTCTTAATAGGAATTCGCTGTCTTTTCTCTATGTTCGAGAGCTAACGTAATGGCTCTTGAAACTCTCAAATCAACTTCCGGCTATACCACTTCTCCCCGCGGAAACGCCAGAGGAAGACGGAGCCGCGGATCCCCCACTCCGTGACCATTGCGATCCATACCCCCATAATACCAAGGCCTAGCGGTATCCCGAGTACATAGCCCAGAATGACGCGGAACAACCACATCGAGAGCATAGCGGTAATCGAAGTAAAGTTGGAATCGCCTGCTGCGCGAAGAGCCGATGGCATAATAAAGCTGATCGACCATAAAAATGGCTGGGTAATCGCAATCAGCACCGTAAGTGTAAAGATCTCCGGAATGATCTCTGCCGGAGGAGAGAACAATCTCACGATCCAAGGGAATAAAGGCATGAGAATCACTGCGGCAATAACGAATATGATGGAGGACAGCCACAGAAATGACTTGATAAACTTCCTCGCATCCTCAATGTTGCGTCGTCCGATGCATTGGCCTACGACCGTGACGATCGCGATGCTCAAGGCATTCGCTCCGATCTGGAACACAAGCGATATGGAACCGCTTATGGCATTGATCGTGATCGCAAGCGTACCGAGCTGAACGATAAACGTCTGCGTCAGCAGCTTCCCGCCGTTAAAGAACATCTGCTCCGCTGCAAATGGAATGCCGATAATCATAATTTTTTTCAAAATTGAAAAATCCAACTTCAGTGCATTCTGAATTCGGAACTGCAGCGTCTGATTGATCTTCAACAAATAAATTAACGATATCGCCATCCCCAGCACACGAGCCGTAAGCATAGAAATGATCAATCCGACTACGCCCATATCGAATACCGTAATGAACAATATATTTAGAAACAGGTAGGTCAAGTTCATAATGAACGATAGACCCAAACAGGCCTTCGTCTCTGCCACGCCGCGCAACGCCCCCGTCACAGCTTGGAAAATCGCAATGAACGGATACGTGAGGCAGCTCCCGATCAAAAAAATCCTTGCGTTATCCAATACATCCGCTTCCGCACGACCGAACAATAAGTCTAGTGTGGGGTTATGAAAAATAATAACGACCGCGCTGATCAAAATCGACAGCAGCGCAACTGCCGATATGGCTTGAGCAGCTGACTTCGAAACCATATCTGCATTGCCTCGGCCTTTATACTGTGCTACGATGACGGTTCCCCCCGTCGCCACAGCTACAAACACGTTGACCAAGAAGATGTTCAACGAGTCCACCATGCTGACCGCACTAACCGCCGCTACTCCCGAGGAGCTGATCATGGCCGTATTCAGCAGGCTCATCAAAATAATAAAAGCTTGATCCACAAATATCGGAATAATAATCGCGATAATTTGCTTATAATCAAGCGTTTCTCCTGTGAAATATTTATTCAACAGGAACGTCGTTCTTCTTTTTATACTGGGAACAATTGTACTCACCGTATCATCTCTTCTTCCTGTATTGTGCCAGATCCCTTGACCTTACATAGTGACGCACTATTATACCACTCTTTTGAGAAGATGAAAGTGAGCTTTGCTGCCTTATTCACGCATATTTCGAGGTTTTCGAGCAGAGTACTTGCTTTTGCAGTCATTTTATGTACATATGGCAGAGATACGGCTTCATACTCGCCTACACATCATGTCCAATCATAAACATACTTTACGGTTGAGTTCGAGATTACTCCTACAGAAAGTTCCTTTATACTGTCCCAGTGAGTTCTAATTGCCAGTCGCCAGTCATAGTATCATTGTTTATCGTATCGTGTTTTACCATTTCGCTTTTAGAAAAGTATCTAATCGTTTTCCCATTTTCAATTGCATACTCAATTTCATTTTTTGTACTACTACCGATATAACCGTCGCATCTTAAACCCAAGAGGCTTTATGGAGAAAAAGGATCTTTTGTTCTATTTCAACAATTCAGACCTTTGATACATCTTTTCGATTATGGTACTATATATGTAATAAAGACCAAGTGCTGCGAACACTTGGTCAATACAATTGGCTTGGATGGGTAATCCCTTCTTAGTCAATACGGAGTTAACCCACCTTTGGCTGCAACCTTGGGGTGGGTTATTACTTTCTCTTGTTGTTATGATTAATGTATGTTAAAAGAGCAAGAATGAACGTTCCAAAAAGGAGCATGATCGTTATTGCATCTTTTACTTCCATGGCTTCACCCCCTTTCGAAGGGAAACCATGCCCACCCAAGATTCAATTGTAGTTATATTTTACCTTTATTCACACTTGCGTACAAGTGTTCTTATCTTGTTTTTTGAATATGGTACTATAAAAATATTGTTTCAATTTGAGCCTGGCGAAGGGGTCTCTCCCCCTAATCTACTTAACTACTGTAGTTCCCCATCCATCATTTTCACCATTACATTCTCCTGCTATATCAACAAGAATATCCGTAACTTCATTTATCGAATGGAAGTCGACGTAATCAGAACGATAGATATGAGAATAAATTTTATCGTCATTAGGAGCATCTAATTCGATTTCGAATCCTAAAAGTTTAACCTTAGCATCGAAATTTTCTTTATCTTCAATAGATTGAAAATAGACCCAGTGATCTACTTTTCTCACATCTTCAAACGTATCCCCTGACTCTCGTAACTGCTCGACAGATCTTCGATTCCCCATATGTTGAATTTGATACTTGTTAGGGTAAAGGTACTCAAAATAAAAATCCCAAGGATTTTCCTCTTCAAGATGAAGAACCTCTGTCTCATATCCATGTTCCAATAAATACGTCTATGCTGCTTTTTCTAGCTCGTAAGGTTTAGAAAAATAATAAAATACATCCCGTATCCCATCAGTAGTCACCCTGCCAACATGGAATCCAAAACCTGCACTTTCATCATTGATTTTGTCTTCTAGGTTGTTGATTAATTTAGCCTCATCATTAATTGGAGTACCGCTTTCTCCAGGGTTCTTGATTCGTATTCTTAAAACCATCGAATGTGGATACTCAGATTTCTCAATTTCCTTCCAGATATCCATATCCAATACAACTGATGCAAATTTACCTTCAATCTCACAAAAATAAATATCCCAATGATCAGACATATCGATCTATACCTCCTAGGAAATTTCATCTTCTTTATACTATTTGGGGATCAAGCGCTTAGCCAAACATATATTTCGACAAAACCTTACTCAATCTTTCGTGTAACGTTGCTTCCTGCTTTTATTTCTTTAATCTTAATTCAAATTCTTGACATGCGATAACGAAAACGTCGTCATATGTATATATTACATATTGCTTCAGCTCTAGACCTCTTGCATTCTTTATATCTTTAAGTATTTTTGTATTATCTATTTCCACGAAGCTACTACTATCATGGTATGGATGATCAAACATCTGTAAACTTACATCCAACTCAACCATATTAAAGTAATAAACTTTCTTGAATAACAATTCGTATCCAATAAACTCATCATCATCTGATTCTGTACATAACAGTCCATTTATCTCGCCAATCAATTTAACTTCTTTCTTTTGATACTTGAATTGAATATCATCTAGGAAGATCGCGTCTCTTCCATGAATTTCACCAAGTTCGGTTTTTATCGCTTTGATTTCTTCCATCTCTTTCATCCCTTTCTAGCCCAATGCGTAGATCGTTGTTAAGTGATGTTCATCTTTTCCAGAGTTCTCGATCATAAAAGTCTAAGCTGAGAGACCATCCGACGTCCTTATAAAATCTTTACTTTCATAATTCTTTATAGATTACTTCATCTATTTTACTTGCTATCATACCAGCACCCTTATTAATATTTCCGATAATATGTGCTTGTAAATTGCTTTTTGGATATACGGATGACTGCATAATTACTCCCGGGTCACTACCCACTACAAAGTATTTAAAAATGGTGTTATCAAACACTGACATCCAAACACCATATCCGTAATACGTCTGGTCATTGTCCTTGATATGTGGAGTCAACAAAATAGTCGTGTATTCTTTAGACAACAATTGATGATCAAACAATGCATTCCAAAACCTACCTATATCATGAACTGACGTAAATGCTCCCCCATCAGGTCCACCTTTGATTGGAACTGAATAAATATTACTTTTCCAAGTTTTATCATCATTATCTATATACCCGATAGCTGTTCGTTCAGGTAGTTGATCCATTCTAAAATAACCTGAATCTATCATCCCACAGCGTTGAAATATATTCTTCTCCACGTAATCTGTAAATTCCATCCCCGTAATCTGCTCCACTACTAAACCTAATAGAATAAAACCTGCATTATTGTAGGAGAATCTCTCTCCTGGATAAAATTCCATTTGACCATTCTGGTGATTGAATGGAATACATGGGTAAGACCTTCCATAGTTCTTCAAAATCATTCATGAACTCTTCATCAACATAATCTGGTATTCCTGAACTATGGGTTAATAAATGATGTATTGTAATTTCGGGATCGAAATTAGGAAAAGAAATATCTAAACAATCTTATAAATATGAATCAATAGACAGTACCCCCTCTTGAACAAGCTGACATATAGCAACCGAAGTGAAAATTTTACATCCAGATGCTATCCCAAATCTCGAATAAGAAGTATTTTGTATTTTTTCGGAGCGATTTGCATATCCATATCCTTGCTCAAACGTCTTTCCTTGTTGTTGGAAGAATATAGCTCCTGAAAAGGGTAGTATTTCATTATGTTTCTCAATAATATTTTAAATCGATTGAAAGAGATTCATTTTATTGCAGTTCCTTTCTTTACCTCTGGTGGTTTCGAATTACATCGGGCTGATCAAGGGGGCTTGACCCCTGCAGCGTAGATACATTGTTATCGGATGTTCATGCCCTTCTTTGCTTCAACTGAAAACCTCTATGCAAAATCATATACATCAAAGTGAATTTCAGCATTTATTGTTCCAGCAAATTTAATAATTCTTTTATCTAAATAGAGTGCCGGTCCTTGCCCATCCCTTACACATATAACAATCATAAATAAAAATTCTATTTCAAATTCTTTTGATAGCTCTATCAATATATCTTTTCTTGATTCTAATACATTTAACACCTGATTTACTTGGTCCATAATGTCATATGATTCTTCGTATTCTATTCCGTAATTCCAGACGGTTTCTTTCCTTAAAAGTAAAGAAGGTTCTTTACGAATTACATCGCCTTTATTATATGATTCAGTTGGATTTAATAATAGTTTCTCAGTTACCTCATCAATCGGAAAAGAATCCCCGAATATACTAAAGTAGACTTTTATATGTGTATTCTCCAATGATATACACCTTCTTTATATTTGTTAATAAAGTAATCGCATGAATTTCCGACAACGTCTTTTTTTGCGAAGTTCGCAAATACGTTATATAAGGTTATATTTATGAACTTCGCGAATACCTGCAAATTCACGAGATTGTTCGAAACCTCCCTGCCGCCTCGAGAATGAGTAGTCTTTTACATCTCTTTTTCTTACTCCCCTATATCACTTATTATCCGATCGAACGGACTCATGATGCGGCCGGATAAGATCATTGCTGTATACTCACTCTCCCCTAAGTATACCGACAGTGTGTAATATTGGAAATATCATCTTATATACAAAGAGAGACACCTCCTCCGCCTGTAGGCAGATTACAGTGTCTCTGAAAAGAACGATGAATATCCTTTTTTATAGTTCGGTAATCCTCCAATGGTACATTTTGTTCTCCTGACTGGTTGTTATCTATGAATAGGTTATTCGTAGCCTGTTCCCACGATTAATCTCAATATAACCCCCATAAAAAACCCAATAGAACTACAATAATAATATGGAATAGTGGAATGAATAATATCCACTTGTTCACATGTGCGTTTCTACTGATTCTATAATGATTAATCGCATATAAGTACGACAGAGGATACGCACTTGACATGGATATAAAAAGAAACACAATTGTGATCAAGAATACACTTTCGTTTCCAGTCCGATGTGCAGCAAGCGCCATTAGGTTCGCGAGTAATACAAAGGGATAAATAAGTAGAGGTAGACCCTCTAGGACGAATAATAAATAAACAAGCGGTTTTCGTATCGATTGCACGTTATACTCCCTTACCTTATTAGGGTATTATAATAAAAGTAAAGTGCGCTAACACTTGGCCTTTCCAATTTAAAACGAATGATCGGACAACGTAATCTTTCTGAGATGACAGTCCACCTGCAGTTTGTTCCATGAATTACATCACGAATTTACCAATCATTCAATCCTACTCTTATGAAGAGATCAAAAAAGCTATTTTCCTTGTAAGGACTGTGCTGCAAATTGATAAAATGCCTCGGCATCCTCTCGAGTGGCAAATCCGGCCTGTGCCATCTTATCGCTGCCTCCACCCTTGCCCCGATAATCGGCCAAATGCTGTTTGAAGAAGGAACCGCAGGCGAGACCATCCTCTCCTCCTCGGGCGAGGAGTACCTTATGATCTGAATTGGACACGAAGAGTACGATGACGTCAGCTTGCTCGGTAAGCTTTGCAGCCAAGTTCTGCATGTCCTTCAGCGATTTATCCGTGAATACATGCTTAACTAAGCTTCCCTGACGGTCTGCCAACAGCTTTCCAGCCAGATAAGCGTCATTCTCGGCCTTTACTGCATTCAATTCAGCTTGCAGTTGCTTCTGCTCCTGATCCCATTTCTCAATCCGAACCAGAATCTCTTCCTTCCCCGTATTGAATCGAGCCGCTAGACTGCCGAGAATCTCCACTCCGGCATTAAATTCGTTCAACGCACGGTATCCGCATTTAAAATAGATACGCATATGCCCCTTCTGCTTCTCAGTTCTCAGCAGCTTGATCATTCCAATCTCACCAGTTGCTGAGACGTGTGTACCGCCACAGGCGTTATACTCGATACCTTCGATTTCAACGATCCGAATATCGTCAGTTACCTTAGGCTGCTTCACTAGCGGCAGCTTGGCCGCTTGCTCCTGAGTCACAACATAATTCGTTACCTTGCGATTCAAGTAAATCTGATCATTAACCTCGAGCTCCAACATCATAAGCTGATCGCGCGGCAAATCAGGTCGGGCAACATCAATAGTAGCGTAATCTTCACCTAGGTGGAAGCTGAGCGTCTCCGCCTGGCATACTTCCAAACACATGGCTGACAGCAGATGCTGACCGCTATGATGCTGCATATGGTCGAACCTTCTATCCCAATGCAAACGGCAGTCAACCTCTTCCTGCTCTGGAGAACTCTCGACTTTGTGAAGAATTTCCCCTTCTTCGAGAACGACATCAAGAACCGGAATTTTATTGATCCACCCTAGATCACAGGGCTGTCCCCCGCCGTGTGGATAAAAGGCTGTTTCATTCAATACTAGATAGGTTCCATCCTCCCGCTCCACTCTGCGAGTGATTTGTGTCTTCCACTCCCGGATATAGGCGGATTCATAATATAGCTTCTTCGTCATCTTCATGCCCTCACTATTCCTAGATTATATTTACTATTAAAAAGTTCTGTATTCCTTCAAAAGGATACTCCGTGTTTTTTATGTTCAAGTTGGCTTCATGATCAGTTTTTTCTTCGAGTTGCGCAAAAATGATCTGATTACACTTTTTGTAGTTCTTCCATCCATTCTTCAAGCGCCACTTTTATTAAAAAACGATCTTTTGAAGATATGCTTTTCATTTCATTCCATTTACCATCCACAAGTTGCAAATGGTAATGACCATTTATATCTGAATCTGGGTACCAGCCTAGATCAAAGAGTAATGTGTCTTCACTTTCAGGAATGTACCATTTTCCATTATGAATTTTTAGTTTAACTATTTGTAATAAATCTTCTGTGAAGAACCCCCAGTTTTCAATAAGGTAATCATTACCCTCACTCAGGACAGGATCTATATCATAGAATTTGTTATAGGTTACGGCATAACCTGCTGGCACCTTAAGTTGCATTAGATTCAATCTATCTCATCCTCTCATACATCATTTGGTCATTTCATTTGTTTTGAGAAAAAATCATCTATGCGTTTCCGAGATTTTTCCGGTGGAATCAGTTGAACCACATCTCCATTTTCATCACAGGTGAAAACTCCTTTGAACGCTTCCGGCATAGCATCGTATTGTTGTTCCAATTGATCATTAAAAGCCTTGAAGCATTCATAATTGTATTGTTTTAGTAAGTACGGCATCAAAAAAGCAGAACGCAATATTTCATACTCCTGGTAATTATATGGTGTGCTTTCTGGACGCTTTTTTAGAAGCTCCAGTAATTTTTTCATTAGGACAGCAACTTCATTCTGGTCGGCAAATGCCGCATAACCTCTTACTGCCATTAGCTTCATATCAAGATAGCGTTCTTTTTTAAATGCTTTAAGGAAAAAATCCTTCCCATCGGGAGGAAGATTAAAAATAAATTGCTTTAAAATCGCATTGCGCTTGGCTATATCTTTCATGGATACGTATTGGTCCATTAGCTCATTTGCATCGTCCATAATGTAATCCCCCTAAAAAAGCAATAATGTGCGCTCGGCCTGTCGGGTTTAGTCATAAGTAATCCTACAATAAAAATCATATATGGTGTTTGAAACCCCAAGAATGGAGAAGTCACCTTGTATATTCTACAAGAAAGTTTGTTTACCTTCGAGGGTCTGCTAACTTATGACCTGAGAGTTTGTAGGTTTCTATTTTTTGAAGCCAACACGGAATTATACAAATTGCTCAATTGCTCAATAAAGTATAAACATAAAAATCAAAAAATTAGTTGACACTATTTTTAATGCATGATAAAAATGTTAATATCAATTCGGAAAATAATATTTGGGCAATGAAGGGATAAAGTAGTGAAAATCTCCCTATATCAGAGAGCTGATGGTTGGTGTGAATCAGTATATAGATTATTCATGAAGTTCGTCCTGGAGCATCTTTCATAAATCTCACGTTGTGAGGAAATGAAAGACGGTAGTGAATACCGTTATCAAATAAAGTGGTGAAGAATTTTTCACAACTAGGGTGGTACCGCGATATATATCGTCCCTACGTATTTACGTAGGGACGTTTTTTATTTAGGTCTTACTCTTGTTGTATCTTTACAACTAGGGTGGTACCGCGATATATATCGTCCCTACGTATTTGCGTAGGGACGTTTTTATTTAGGTCTTACTCTTGTTGTTGTATCTTCACAACTAGGGTGGTACCGCGATATTTTATCGTCCCTACGTATTTGCGTAGGGACGTTTTTTTATTTGAAAGGAAGTGGTTGTATGAGAAAGGAATCACGGTAGAACAATATGAATAAAGATCGAATTGTAATAGACAAAGAAATAGAAGAAAAGAGGAGATAAACAGATGGATTCACAGCAATGGACATCGAAATTAGGTTTCATTTTAGCTGCAGCAGGTTCAGCAATAGGTCTTGGCGCGATTTGGAAGTTTCCGTATATGGCCGGTATTGGAGGCGGCGGTGCGTTCTTTCTTATTTTTATCGGTTTTACTTTATTAATAGGTTTACCGTTATTATTGGCGGAATTTGTAATTGGAAGAAGTGCACAAAAAGAGGCTGTCGAGGCATATAGAGATATTGCTCCTAAGACGCTATGGCCGTGGGTCGGTAAATTAGGGATTGTAACCTGTTTCATATTGCTTTCATTCTACAGTGTTGTAGGAGGATGGATTTTATTATATTTATGGAATGCAATTACAGGTAGACTATGGGAAGGAAATGGCGCGTACGAAGCAACTTTTGGTGAAATCATTTCCATTCCATATTTAGCGGTTGGATCACAGCTATTATTTATTCTGATTACTATTTTTATCGTAAGTAAAGGTGTACAAAACGGTGTTGAAAAAGTAAATAAATATTTTATGCCCGCACTATTTGTTTTATTCTTTGTATTAATTGTTCGAGCACTTACATTAGATGGTGCTGGAGAAGGAGTTCGTTTCTTCTTACAACCAGATTTCTCACATGTAACATCTGAAATTGTGTTATATGCGATGGGGCAATCATTCTTCTCATTATCTGTCGGTGTAGGAGTCATGGTAACGTATAGCTCATACTTACCGAAAGAAGAAAGTTTACCGCGCTCCGCATTTTCTATCGTCGGTTTAACGCTTGTGATTACATTGCTTGCTGGACTTGCTATTTTCCCAGTTGTATTCGCATTTGGAATGGAACCATCTCAAGGGCCAGGTCTATTATTTATTGTATTGCCAGCGATTTTCAGTAAAATGGCATTCGGAAAGCTATTCTTCATTATTTTCCTGTTACTATTTTTCTTTGCAACGATAACATCCGCAATTTCGATGTTGGAAATTAGCGTTGCCTCTTTAACGAAAAAAGGGAGCGGAAAACGCGAAAAAACAGCACTGATTGTTGGATTACTAATCTTTGTTGTAGGGATTCCATCGGCGCTATCATATGGCGTTTTAAGCGATGTGAAATTGTTTGGCAAAACCGTCTTTGATTTAGCAGACTTTACAGTAAGTAATGTTCTTATGCCACTCGGTGTATTATTAGTTGCGATCTTCGTACCGTTTAAAATGAAGAAAGATGTATTAATGAGAGAATTGGGTGTAAGTAAAAATAAAGGCTATCAATTATTTGTATTATGGTTATTCGTACTTCGCTATATAGCACCCATTGCAATTATGATCGTATTTTTAAATGTAATTGGAGTGATTTAAAAATATAAAAGGCCCCAGCATAACATTATGTTAGGGGCCTTTTCACTAGATTTTACACGTTTTAGGAGACAACACTTGCACATGACGTAACGTCATGTTTTATAGTATAGGTGCCGGCAAATAGATGCGCAGCACAAAAAGAGGTGATTATGAAGCAGCTTTGGAAAGTCGGAGATCTTGCCAAGCTCACAGGACTCACATTACGAACATTGAGATTTTACGACCAGATTGGCCTGTTTTCTCCTTCGGCGCATTCCGATTCGGGGCACAGGCTGTATAACCAGGCCGACCTATCGAGACTGCAGCAAATTTTGTCCTTAAAAGAGCTAGGCTTATCGCTTGAGGAGATTAAGTCCGTAGTAACCGGCGGCCATTTTAGTCCGCTGCAAATTGTGTCGCTGCAAATCGCCCGTCTAAAAGAAACGATCCAGATCCAGCAAAAGCTTTTGGCCGGATTGGAATCCGTGTCCGAACTCATGCTTTTGAAACAACCAGTGACGGTTGAAGATTTTACAAAATTATTAGAAATGATGAAAAAGAGCCAAGAAAAAGTGATCCTCGAACGTTGGATGAATTGGGAGCATCGCCTGGATCAACTGGGCGACCTCCTCGACAAGGATGCCGACGAATCGAATCAAGGGAGCTGAAAATCATGAACGAACGATCTTCCATTCATCACACTTTCGTCGTTGAGCGAGTGTACAAAGCTTCGCAGGCAAAGGTTTTTGCCTACTGGGCGAATCCTCGCATGAAGGAGCAATGGTTTTCGAAAGCAGATGAGTTTGACTACCGTGTCGGCGGTGGCGAACGCAGTCAAGGCGGGCCTCCCGGCGGAGCGGTATTTACCTTCGATGCCCAGTACCACGACATTGTGCCGGACGAGCGGATCGTGTATACCTATACTTTGGACATGGATGAGACGCGAATTTCCATTTCCGCAACGACCGTCGAGTTCAAGGCGGAGGGTGAAGGAACAAAGTTGATTTTCACCGAGCAAGGCGTCTTCCTGGACGGCCACGATTCGCTGGCTCAGCGCGAGCACGGCACCAAGGAGATGCTGGACAAGTTGGGTGTGCAGTTGGAGATCGACTAGCCTACTTTAACATGCGAGGGAGGAACGGGCATGACGGAAAACCGTGCAGCAAACAGCGAATTCAGCAGAGCGGAAGAAAACGAATTGGTAACAACGAGGGTGATGAATGCTTCTCCAGCTCTCGTTTACGAAGCCTGGACAAAACCCGAGCATTTGGCACAGTGGTGGGGTCCGAATGGGTTTACGAACACTTTTCATAAATTTGATTTACGGCCGGGAGGGATATGGGAGTTTGTGATGCACGGACCGAACGGAGTCGATTATCCCAATAAAAACGAATTTATCGAAATCGGGCCAGAACGGATCGTGCTGCGCACATGTAAACCCCATTTTCAACTTACGGCAACCTTCGAGGATCTTGACGGCACAACCAGATTAACTTGGCGCCAGCTTTTCAAAGACGAAGCCGAATTCAACGCCTTCAAGAAAATCGCAGCTCCAGCCAACGAGGAAAATCTTGACCGGCTCGAAGCACATATGCAGAAGATGTCCATCTGAGAGCCTGATTACCTGTTCCGATAGACTCCTGCCGGCCGAGAGGCCGGTTTTTTCAGTACAAATAAAGACCCAGCATCTAACAATCCTATCACTACCCTACAACAAAACCAACCCTTCCTGAAATCATACCGTATTATTTCATCTTCTCAGCTTGCAAACTTACCATCACATAACAACATATGATCTCCATTTTCAGAAATATTTCAATTGTTGTATGCTCCACACGACCCAGCCTTAGATAGCTCTATCTTAGACTGGGTCGTGTATTGTCTGAGTTATCGCCCATTATCTACCAGTTCTTTCATTCTGGCACTAACTTCAGCTCATTTCCTGCCTTTCGATATTCATTGGGTATGGAACTCGTAATGTGGTACTGTCCAGTAATCCAATCATCTACCTGGTCATGGTACCACTTGCTCAGCACATGTCCGGATTGGCCGGGTCCCACCACATTCAACGAATGGGTCGGATCGGACATATCGATGACCGTTCGCCACGGTGCTCCAAGAGTGACTTTGCCGTTCTCTGCATTCCAACCTGCAGCCCCGACGGTGACACGCCCACCGCCCATCGCGACAGACTTGGCGTTAAAAATCAGATCCAACGGCTTCACAGCGCCAAGAGGATGGGCAAAATCCACCTGATGGAATTTCCCCCATCGCCATTTGTCCGGATGTTTGCCCTGCAGTGAAGCAGCCTGATCCACAGCCAGATGAAATGCCTGCAGCGCCGCCTTTTCAATTCCGCCTTTTTCGTCGATCCATGGCTCCCGCAGACCTTGAAGCGCTCTGCGGAGCATTTCATCCTTTACGACGGATTTATTGTTAAACAGATCCATCAAGTCAGCATTGATTTCGGGTTTGAACAGCACATCATCAAAACTCTGCATCCATAGCTCATAGACAAGCGGAGCAGCCTGTTCCGGATCATTTACTTTATTCCAGCCTTGCAAGAGCGAAAGCGCGTCGCGGTCGATCTGCCGCAAATCCGGCAAGTCTTTAATCTTGGCAATCAACTCATCCAAAAACTCTGCCGCCTGAAGATTATGGCGATCAATTTGAAGGTTTTTCATATCCTCTACGGTCAGCTTCTCCTTGGCAGACAACACCTGTTGGATACGCGCTTCGCGGTATGGCTGGGACCAGACGTCCGTCAAATGATACGGGTAGCTGTCGCCGATCACTTTATTGTTCGCCGTAGCGATAAACCCTTCCTTTGGGTTCACGGTTGTGGGCAGTTCATCCCATGGGATATATCCCGTCCACTCATATTCATCCGTCCAGCCCGGTACCGGAACCGAACCGTCGCCTTTTTTGCGGATCGGAATCAGGCCGTTCCCACGGTAAGCAATCGTGCCGTCCGTAGAAGCAAAAACAAAATTTTGAGCAGGTGCTTCAAACTGTTTCAACGCCTGCTTGAAATCCTCCCAGTTCCGCGCTTTCGCAAACATCTGAATCGCTTCGAGCTCTGTCGTTGCATTCAGGGCAGTCCATTTCATTGCAAGTGCCGTTTCCTGCCGCTGGTCATGCGCGAATTCTGAGATAATCGGCCCATGCCGGGTCACGACAACTTCATATGGCACCGGAGCCTCGCCTTTTACCTTAATTTCCTCTTTATAAACCTTGGCATCTTCCCATTTTCCCATATATTCAAATTGATGCGGATTATCGGGGTTTCTTTTTTCAATATAGAGATCCTGCACGTCCGGACTCAGATTCGTCACCCCCCAGGCTATTAGGTCGTTATGCCCGAGAATGATCCCCGGAACACCAGCAAAAATCACCCCGCTCACGTTCATCTCCGGCGCCGAGAGATGCGTCTCATACCAGATGGACGGCGAACTTAGACCCAGATGCGGGTCATTGGCTAGTATCGGCTTGCCGGATGCCGATTTTTCTCCCGAAACGACCCAGTTGTTGCTTCCGTTATACGGATCCCGCGGAACCGCAGTAGTAGCCAGCACTGTCAGATCGACCGGATGTTCTGTTAGCGCCTGGATGATCATTGCCCCATCCTTCGGATAGGTTGGCATAAGCGACTGAAATTTTTCCAAGGACAGCTGTTGCGCCATGGCATATCTGAAAGCCTGCCCCTCCCAGTTACCTGCCAGATCATAGGCCATGAATTTGCCAATCGTCAAGGAGTCCACAGGCTCCCATTCCGCAGGTTCATACCCCAATATCGTAAATTCGACTGACAGCGATCTGGCGGCTTTGGCATGTTTGATGTAACTGTTGACGCCATCCGCATACCATTGCAGCACCTCTCTGGACTCTTTTGAGTAAGCGTCAAGAGAAATCTCTGCCGCACGCCGTAAACTGAACGCACGGAAAAATTTGTCGCGGTCGATAGCCTTATCCCCTACCACTTCACTAAGCTGCCCGGAAGCCTGCCTGCGGCTCAAATCCATCTGGAACAGGCGATCCTGCGCCGTTACGTAACCTTGCGCCATGTAGAGATCATGTTCGTTTTGCGCCTCGATATGCGGAACGCCGGAAGCATCTCTCCATACCGTCACTTCCTTTTTCAGTCCAGAAATGTTGAGTTTTCCCTGAACGACAGGCAGACTTTTATTCACGAACCAATATGCGTATCCCCCTGCGCAGGCAATCAAAAGCACTAAAACCAAAACAATGATTCCGATAACGCGCGGCCAACGTTTCTTGCTCCGTTTAACGCTCGGAACGGTTACTGCGGCCAAAAGCTTCATGCAGAACCCCCTCCAGACTTATTTGGATATTTGTGGATTAACATCCATTATAAGTGGTTAAGCGCTTACAAACAAGGTGAATATCTATTCATTAGTATATGAACGAATACTTTATCCAATGTTCATATTTACGGATAAACTTGAAAGCCGCAAGTCATCGGATAACCGGCGAAGAATGAGGATATATTTCTGCGACGTGGAGCGGCCGTATAACAAGAAGACACGCTAGGCGTGAAGAGGAAATCGCCTAGCGTGTTTCTGTTCGGAAGGAGGGGGATATATCGAGTATGTCGGAGCGGATTATTCTTTAATGCGGTATTCTTTAATACGTTATTGTTTAATGCGCTGTTCGATCTTCGCTGTAACTTCTTTCTTTTCCTTCATGTATTGTTCAACGACTTCATAAAGCGTAACGCCGGTATCGAGCGATTTCTTATTCATGAACATGGAGTAACCGTCGCCTCCGGCGATTAAGAAGTCGTTTGTAGCTACACGATACGTTTTGTCGGCTTCTACCGCTTTGTCGCCAACCTTCACATCCGATACGCGGCTTCCTGTCGGCTTATTACTATCGAAAGAGAAGGACAGGCCTGCAACTTGCGGGAAGCGTCCGGAACCGGCGTCAATTTCGCTAACGCCACTTTCCAAAGCGGCTATCAAATCGCTACCCTTTACCTCAACGACAGCCAGTGAGTTCGAGAATGGAAGCACATCATACAGATTGCGTTTCGTAATATCTCCCTTCATGATGCTCGTACGGATGCCGCCTGAGTTCGTGATGGCTACATCAGCTTCGAAGCCAGGCATCGTGCGCGTGCGCGCCAGCATCGCATCTGCCACTAAGTTGCCCATGATCGTCTCTTGCTTCCGCACTCTGGAGCGATCGCCGTCCAGATCCACGCTTGCGATCGCAATCTTCTCATTCAACAGAGTATCCGCTTCTTTCTTTACAGATTCTACGATTGCAGCGACTTCCGGGTCAGCCTTTGTGGATTCATCATACTTTATCAATCCGCCAGAGAAATGAACCAGTTCCTTGCCATGGTAGTATAAGTCTACTCGGCCAAGCGACTTGGCGTATTCCCAGTCCTGAACAATATAAGTACCGTTGACGAGCTCAGGCGCATCAACAGGTGTATGCGAGTGTCCGCCCACAATGATATCGATGCCGGGAACCTGCTTCGCCATCTCACGGTCATAGGATATGCCCGTATGACAGAGGACGATGACATGATCAGCTTCCTTGCGCAGCTTCGGCACCCATTCCTTCGCGACTTCGATTGGATCCTTGAACGTCAAGCCCTTAACGTTGTCAGGATGAGTAACGATTGGTGTATCTGCCGTTACCAAGCCAAGAATGGCGAACTTCTGATCGCCGATCTGCTTCGTTACGTAAGGCTGCAGCAGTGGCTTGCCTTGTGTATCGAATACGTTCGCACCGAGCACAGGGAACTTGAACATCTTCGCCACCTTTGCGAACTGCTCGTGACCGAAGTCATATTCGTGGTTGCCGGACGCCATGAAATCATATCCAAGAGCGTTTGCCAATTTCGTTGCATTTTCCCCTTTTGACAAGTTCACGTAAATCGTACCTTGAATCATATCGCCTGCATCGAGTACCATGGAATTCGGATTCTCTGCACGCAGTTCCTTCATTAAGGTAGCGAGTTTGGCATAGCCCATTTCCTTAGCCTGGGCGTCTTCCAGCATATGTCCGTGCGTATCGTTTGTATGACCGATCGTAATATGTGTCGTAATTGCGTTACCAAGTGCGGTAAAGAACTGCTCGCGTGTTACCGTATCGCCTGTTGCTTCCAGGTTCAGACCTGCTTTATTGGCTACAGCTTGAAGTGTCGCTGCATTTGCCGGACGATGAAGCTCCTTCCATTGCTCTGCATTCACGATGTTTTGTTGCTTCGCCCAAGTGAGTGCTTTGGCTGCCCAGCCTTTAATAGCAGGGTCGATCTGTTGAACTTCTTTTTCCCTGTCCTGTACGCGCGCGATCATGGCTACTGCTTCAACAAGCGTGATTGGACGATCTAGCGCGAGACCGTCATTCGACCCAGATATGTAGCTCTTGGATTGCATCCAATCGACATGGTTAATGGGCTGCAGGGGAGCTGCAAATAATGATCCGGCGAATAGCGTGCTAATCAATGTTGTCAGAACTGCTGATGTACCTAGCTTCTTCTTGTTCATAACGGACCTCCGTGCTTGTTTAATATTAAAATGTTTACGCAATAAAAATATGAAGATATATATGTATCGTAGTGCATGGGGGTTGGGGGGAGCCTGGAAAAGGCGTTGGGTTAAACGTTAAGCGCGCTGCGGTTACGTGTACAGCGTACACAACGACCCGATTCTTCCTCCACAACGATTCAATGTAACCGCATTCAATTGTATCTAAATTATGAAAAATACACAATTGAAAAAATCCCCAAAAGCACGTTATGTTGCACAAAATGAGGTTTGCTTCATCGCCCACTTGTCACGGAAACCTAATTTTATCTCCCAGCTTAAGTCAAGGCCAAGTTTGTACAACAAGGTACGCATGCCGCTAAGTGATAGGAATTGTCGACATTCGACATTTTCACGAAGATATTCCGGATAAATCTTGGCATCTTCTTTAAAGATACTCCGAGCTGACTTGAGACAGCTTAAATGATACGCTTGTGTCAAAAGGTTTCAGTATATCCCCGAGGAATCTTTCGTATTCATTAGGAATTTCAAAACTAATACCTCTTATCAGATCCATTCGCCCCTTTCCAGCTTTGATTACATCGAATGCTGAGATTTCGGATAGGATGACGCCGCTCGCTTCTTCGAATTTTCATTCAAAGACTCATAGCCCCCAGATCCTTCCATCCAAATGCCGTTTCGATTACTATTTGTTCCCCTATCTTGATCTCTTTCTTAGTTATATATTCTCCCCCCATTTTCTCGTAGAATCCAATCGATGGATTCCTTTCAAGTAGCCAGACCATAAGTGAGTTATAATTGTCTGATCTTAATTTCTTTACAAGTCTATTAAAAAGTAATTTACCGTATCCTCTTCCTTGGACTTCCTTCAATAAATAAAAAGAATATATCTCCGCATCATAATCCATTCCAAGCTCTCTATTCTTTCCACCATCTATAAATCCGATGATCTTTCCTCCATCTTCGATTACATAAATCGTTTCATCCTGATTTGGGTTCTTAAATATCAATCCCCAATTCTTCTTTCGTCCTTCAACGGATAAGTTTGATAAATATGCTTCTGGAATTATTCCTTGATATGTTGTCTTCCAGCTATTCACATGAACCATTGCTAATCTTTCAGTATCTTGGTGAGTAGCGACTCTAATGTTCATTAGATTTGTTCTCCTTCATGTTTTTTATGTTTTCGGGCGGTTTCAGCTAATGCTCCCATTGGTCGAATTTTATTGTATAGTCTGAATAATAAGCTGTCTTACATCCGCGATCCGGTTCGGCATTTCTGGAGTCGAACGATTCAGTAAATCACACAAGGCAATCAAATCTTCCAGTTTAGATAATTGAACCCAATTCCCATTCAAGAATCCACCAGAACTCTGGTATGCCTTTATAAAATGACGTTCGAACAAGGAATCTTCCTGTTCATACCGAAGTAAATTCCCAATATCCACATAGCGTCTTCCTGAAAAAGCAAATTCCCAATCCAATACCGCTGATACTTCGTAGCCACTTGGCTTTTCGATCATTAAAAGATTTAAACCATTGAAGTCCGAATGAACAAGGACTGGCGGTTCATGAATTTCAGATAATAGTGATCGGTGAGACTCACAAAATGTTCGAACCTTTTCAGTTGCTTCCGCTCCCAGCCAATGCCCGGTTGCTCCATTATCCAAGCTTTCAGAAATAAAAGAATAATATTCGTCCTCATCCATGTTAAATGGATGGGCGACGGTAAGATCCCCTGCAAAAAAACCTGGACATTCAAAAGAATGGCTGTGAATACGAGCTAGTACACTGCCGACAGACTCCGCAACTTTTGCAATCTCGTGTTCTTCTTTTCTTTGCAGGATATCACGCAGTAACACTCCCTCTTTCCACTCTATTAAAGCCCAGTCATATTCTACTAGCTTTCGGCTTGTATCAAGATATATATAATCGGCTACAGGCACGACGCCGCGCAATCGCTTAGCGATTGCTTCTTCTATTGAAGCTACGTCTGAACCTCCAGCAAAGATCCTTAAAAGGTAGGGTGTAGCAGATCCTTCAATCTCCACTTTATAGGTTCCATTACTAAGTCCTGTTTTTGTTCTTTCCGCTTTTATAAGCCGCTTTCCTCTGAAAACTTGGCTAATCATTCGATTTAGAATCTCATATGTGAAGTGCATACTTTTACTTGATCTTTCCCATGCTTCTTTCACCTTGTATCCCTCCCGTTCACTCAGTAGATCAAGTTCTGTTCTTTATAAAACATCTTTTTAATCATTCATTAAACCATGTATTAATAAAATCAATCTATTACCTTGCTCCATTTATCTATACCATTCTTAAAGAACTGCAATATACTATACCATCCTTAGAAAAAGGAGTGATATAGTTGGCAAACAGAGATTTACGTCTTGCGCTTTGGTCAGGTACCAATTTTACTGGTCGTCGGATCCTCTTCAGACGCGGAGGGGTTGCGGTTCGTGATCTTGGGGCGTTTCGATTTGACAATGTGCTTTCAAGCTTCCGACTCAGAAATGTTGTGCAAAGAAATCAAGTAACACTTGTACTGTTTTCGAGAATTAACTTTCAGGGGTCATTCCGGGTGTTCCGTGGCAGTCAAAATGTAGCTAACTTGGGTAGATTCAATTTCGACAATGTCACATCTTCATTCATTTTGGTAGGCCGTAATCTTACTAACGCGGAAATATCTCAAATTCAAAGAACTGGAATACCTCCTAGAGATATTCTTGTTATCAGTCAATAACTCTAAATAATATAGTCTTTTGAGATAAGAAAACGATAGCCTGCAGCGGCAGTCTAGGGCTTATTTATCGTCCTAGGCTGCCGACTTTATTGAACGTTGAGTTCCATTCTGTGCCACCACTTAGAGTTGCTCCGAATGTATTATCGTTTCTATCGTAGGGAAACACCGCTTAACTTGGGAAAAGCACTTTTATGCTTTGCCACGATTACATATAACGTCATTTTTGCGAAGTTTGCAATCCCCTACACACGATGATTCTATGGAACTTCACGAATACCTCCAAAGTCGAGAAATGGTACAAACCTCCTTATTTCTCATCTATAATATCCTCTGCTTTGCTACCTGGCGCAAAGTTGCGTTGAATCTCTTCCAAGAAGCATTGAACCGCAGGTGCCAAATACCGATTTTTCATAATCATTAAATAAACTGTGCGTTCCAACGCAGGCGAATCTAACGTTTTGCGGACAATCGATTCATCCTTCAACTCAACTAAATAATTTTCCGGAATAATGGCAACGCCTAGATTTTCGCTTACCAATGTCAAAGCGGTCTCAAACCGCTCGATTTCAAATTTGACGTTCGGAGATGCTTGCTCGAGCGCAAAGGCTTTCAATATATCCTCCCTTGTCTGGAATCCTTCCATGCTAATAATGAAGGGTTCTCTCTCCAACTCTTTGAATGTAATGAATTCCTTCTGGGATAGCCCGTGATCCCGATGCAGCACCAGGACTAACTTTTCCTTGTACAAAGGAATCGATTCAATATCGTCTTCGTGGATGCACTGGTTGGTAATGATAAGATGGGTATGATATTTACGCAATGAATCGACCACCGCCTTTCTGCTCAGTACCTCGAACAGCTTAATATGCATCGAAGGAAAACGGCCTTGATATTCGCGAATCACTTGGGGAACCCACTGCCTCACGGACTCGATCATGCCAATCACAAGCTCCCCTCTTCCAGTCAGCTTTACTTCTTCCATCTCCTTTTTCAAAATGTTCATTTGGGAGAGCAGTCGAATCGACTTTTCATACAAAACGCTGCCCGCGTCCGTTAGTTCGATCTTTCTTGTGCTGCGTTCAAACAGCGGCGATCCGACCTCATGCTCCAAATTTTTAATGGCGTTGCTTAAAGATGGCTGTGATATATGCAGTTTTTGCGCGGCTTTGGAATAGCTCAACTGATCGGCAACCGTCACAAAATAATGTAATTGTTTAATATCCAGAACGATCTTCCTTTCTCTATTTATAGCTAAAAACTATTAATTTATTTGTATTATATATTTAAAATTATAAGAATGTCATCATATAATGAAACAACAGCATACGAGAAAGGGTGGGGACATTGCGAAAATCAATTGGAGCCGATGTATGGATCGGCCGAACCGATCATACGGAAAGAAGAAGCAGCTTCCGCTACCATCAAATTGTGGAACGGATGGAGCTGGATGGACCATGTAAAACCTTCTCTACCAACACTTGTGCCATCATCGGTTTTGAATGTGAGGAAGGCGTTCGGCGCAATCAAGGAAGATTAGGCGCGGCAAAGGCTCCGAATGCGATCAGGCAAGCGCTCGCAAGCCTCCCCTGGAGAACAGCGGAAGGCCATCGCCTTGTCGATGCGGGAAATGTGACTTGTTCCAATGACAAGCTTGAAGAAGCCCAGAGAGCATTGGGCCATGCCGTCTCTGATCTCTTTTCCAAATCCGCTACCCCTATTATTTTAGGCGGAGGACATGAGACGCTATATGGACATTATTTAGGTGTTCGGCAGCATATCGGATCAGATGCTTCGCTAGGAATTATCAACATTGACGCCCATTTCGACTTGCGCCCCTACGACAATCAGCCTTCATCAGGAACAATGTTCCGCCAAATAGTAGAGCAGGATGGCAACAGCCGCTATTTTGTGCTTGGCATCCAGCGTTTCGGCAATACACAAGAACTGTTCGACAAAGCGGACGAGCTCGGTGCCCGCTACATTCTAGAAGAAGACATGCATGAAGGACAGATTGATAACATCCTTTCATCCTTACACACATTCATGGAACAACAAGATTATGTCATGCTCACCCTTTGTACCGATGTTCTCAATGCGGCATTTGCGCCAGGAGTTAGCGCTCCCTCTCCTTTCGGATTGACACCGATGGTAGTTCGTAGCCTAATTCGCACGATCGCCGCTCATAAGAAAACGCTTTCTTTTGATATTTGCGAGGTGAATCCTGCTGTTGACGAGAACGGAAGAACCATAAAGCTGGGAGCATACTTAACGAATGAAGCGATCATGACATTTATGGGGAGGAACACTGATGACGCTGGCGCTTAATCAAGTGAATACGATATTTTTGGCCGTAGCCCTGCTTGTACTAGGAACCTTTTTTGTCAAAAAATCAGGAGTACTGCAAAAGTTTTGTATTCCAGCGCCCGTTGTCGGAGGACTGCTGTTTGCTATCCTAGCTACGATCCTCAAAACGACAGGACTTTTGGAAATCACATTGGATACTTCGCTCCAAAGCCTATTCATGCTCACGTTCTTCACCACGGTAGGATTGGGTGCAAGCTTTCAACTTATCAAATTAGGCGGCAAGCTGCTCATCATTTACTGGCTTGCCTGCGGATTCCTCGCTTTGGCTCAAAACGTGATCGGGGTTTCCCTCGCCTCGTTATTCGGCTTACACCCACTGATTGGGATGATGGCGGGGGCCGTATCTATGGAAGGCGGACATGGAGCGGCAAGCGCATTTGGACAAACCATAGAAGATTTGGGAATCCACTCGGCATTGTCTATCGGGATCGCGGCAGCTACCTTTGGTCTTATCGCCGGCGGGTTGGTTGGTGGTCCGACGGTTAAATTTTTGATAGCGAAATACAATCTGAAGCCAACGGAAACAAATGAAGAAGCAGCGAGCGTAGAAGCTTACGTTCAACCGATAACGACAAATTCCTTCTTCATTCAAGTGCTGCTCATTACATTCTGTATGGCGATAGGGACGTATTTGGGAGAGCTGTTCACATCAGCAACAGGCTTTGTCCTTCCCGGATATGTCGGATCCATGTTCGTGGCCGTTATCGTCCGCAACCTCGTGGATAAACTGGGTCCGAATGCCATTGACATGAAGAGCATCAACTTGGTTAGTGACGTGACGCTTGGCATCTTTCTGTCTATGGCGCTTATGAGCATCAAGCTATGGGAAGTGGCGGATCTTGCCCTTCCGATTCTCGCCATCGTGCTTGTACAAGTCCTCTTTATCGTTCTGTTCGGGATTTTCGTTTTGTTCAAGCTGCTGGGCAAAAACTATGATGCCGCCGTGATGGTCGCCGGGTTCACCGGACATGGCCTCGGCGCCACGCCCAATGCGATGGCCAATATGGCTGCCGTAACGGAGCGCTTCGGCCCTTCCCGCAAAGCATACCTAATTGTCCCCATTGTAGGCGCCTTTCTTATCGACGTGTTTGCCGTGCCCATCATTATTACGACGCTCAATTTATTTAAATAGAATCCTCATATAGCTCATCTACCTTAACAAAACCTCCTGTCCACGATATGTGGAATTGGAGGTTTTTCTGCTTTTACATCCGTTTGAGAAAAAAATAAAAAGAGACTCCGAACCGACCTTTCCACTTCTGGCTGCGCGGCTTGGTAATCCGACAAGTGCAGAGATTTCGGGTCAAGGGCTGGCGGAGATTCCGTATTTTTGAACGCATCCGTGCCTTCTCTCGGGAAGAGTCTCTTTGGGATCAACCTACTGTGTTGATGGATGGGACGAACCAAATGATATCGCAGGCAATCCAAAAACTGACCGACAAGCAGCGAACCGTACTTATCCTCCGTTTTTTTCACGAATATACGCTTGAGGAAATACACAGGTTGATGCACAAATCCAAGCTGAACAAAATGGAGAAACTCCTAAAACCAGCCTTTTTCGTTTAAACGGCGCTTAGCATATCCGACAGCCATTAGTCTGGATGAACAACTATTTTGTTACATCACATCACGTAGTGGTTGACCTTAACACCAGTGTCAGGGTTTATAATGAGGAAGAATCATTCGAGAAGGGGATTTTGTCATGAGAATCGGTGAACTTTCCGCCCGAACTGGCGTTAGCCTTCGCTCGCTGCGATACTATGAGCAGCAGGGCTTGCTTGCTCCCGCTAGGCATGCAAATGGCTACCGCGAGTATTCACCTCTGGCGGAAGAACAAGTGCGCACTATTCAGTTTTATTTAGGCCTTGGACTCTCCACGGAGCAAATCGCTGGATTTTTGCAATGCGTTCTCAAGAATAAAGAAGCCTTCTGTCAAGAAGTGCTCCCAATCTATGAACAAAAGCTTGCGGAAATCGACGAGCAAATCCATCTTCTTGAATCTATAAAGTCCAATCTGCAGGAGCGCATCCGCTTTATTTTGAACGAAAGACAAACAACGAACCGGGAGGAATGACGATGAGTATGCACGAAGTTAATGAACAATCATTTCAGGGATCTATTCGTGAGCAGGGGGTGACCCTTGTTGAATTCGGAGCAACGTGGTGCCCGCCATGTAAAGCGCTTCTGCCCATTCTCGACGAGTTAGATCATCAATATGGTGAACAGGTAACCGTACTCAAGGTAGACTGTGACGACTCCCCTGCCATCGCATCCGAATACCGTGTGATGTCTATGCCAACCGTCATTATGTTTCACAACGGCGAGCCGGTCGAAAAACTTGTCGGGCTCCGTCCTAAAAGTGTGTATGAAACACTAATCAAGCGGTATGCTTGATATTAGATATCTGTCTCTGTAGAAAGGACAGCACGATATCGTGCTGTCCTTTCCTATGAAGTCAGTTCGATAATTTTTGCGAGATAGAATATGATATTTTTTGTTAATTGATACAAGATTTTAGATATTGTTTTTAAAGATGCTATTTTTATTACTATCGTTTTTTTTTGGTATAATTGTGATTTGTTTTATATATTACATTCTGGAATACTTGTTACTATTTTCACGTAGTGAAAACAATACAGGAGGTAGTAGCAATGAAATTGTTCAAAAAAGGAGCAGTCTTTGTATTCTCTATTGTGTTGTTGTTTACGTCTTTAGGTGTTGCTAGTGCTAGTGAAGTTCAGTCTACTGATGTTAATGGAGTGCAAGGTATTGACTTAAATCAATTTTTTGAAGAAAATGTTGTACCAAAAGAAAAACAGGAGCTACTTAAGGAAAAAGTCAGAAATAATGAATTATGGGACGCATATAAACCCGAATTGCAACAACAAATTCCTGCTGACTTTTTTGCATTCGAGCCTCAATTAGGTAACCAGGATAAATATTATCGTTTTCCTGATGGTTCTTTCATCTATGTCGGAACGGAGATTGGAACGACAAGTAAGGATCCTGGAATGATACAACCATTTGGAAGCTCAACAGATCAATATGGAACTACATATTGGGATTTTAAATGCCAAAAAATCGTTGGTACAGCAAGTGCCTATGTATACGCAGACTTCTTCTTGGCTTTCGAAGGGAATGGATACAAATCAAAAATCTTTAAATTATATGGTGCAAATGCTTCGGGGTTTGGAGTTACTGGTACTCCTAGCACAGAAATAATAAGACCGATTGAGGATCTTGAAAAAGAAAGATCCGCTCTGGCTCGTTCCTACTGGTTTGCAAAAACTGATCTTAATTTTTCATGGGAAGGAAATGGTATAAATACTTCTATTGGAACCACTTGTTCCCTTTGGCTCGGTGCAATAAGAGGAAAATTGTACGTAGACTCGAAACTTCCATATTGAGAAATCTTATATAATTTAGTGGGAGACATTTAAATGTCTCCCTATTACTTTCATAAGTTGCCTTAGATAAATGTGATGAAAAGGAGGGACCGTATGTTTAGAAAACACTTTGCGTTACCATCATTATGTCTTATTCTAATCGTGGCTACTATTATTCTTTCGTATCAGCAATTTCATTTCCGCCAGGACCCGAAAGTCTATAGCTTTACTATTGAAACACCTGACTTACGAATAAAAAACATCGAATTTGTAGTTTATCCAGGTTCAAACTCTGTGTATGTTTCTGATCACGATTTAGAAATCATTGGGGAAGATAAACAGTTTTCAAGTGTTGCCTACGGTATATCTATTCATGGAAAAATGATTTTGTCGTTAAGTCAAGCAAATGACCCCTTCACTTTACCGGATGCTTCTAATGGAAAGATAACCTATACCTCAAGAAATTTAATTCGAGATGTAAAGGTTCGAACTGATGATGAAATTAATATTGAAATCGTATATAAAGCAAACGGGGTTACTACTAATAAGGTGAGTACTGTTAAATTAACAAATATAATCAAACCTTTTTCCACAACAGGCGATAATAATAATAATATCATTCACTTATAGATCACATAAAGATAAATAAAGTTAGAACCTCCTTAGTCACACCCAATTTTTCAGCTTACTTAGATTTAGGGCATGCTAGATAATGTAAAAACTAACATGCCCGATTACATTACTTCTCCTTACTTATTCTTGTAAAACCCTCCATTATAACACCAGACCTTTACGTGATGATATCGTGCAAAGATGAGGTGATAGGATTCATGAATACGTTCAAAACAGCAGAAATAGCTCGCAGCATTGGAATCCATCCCAACACTGTGCGGCTTTATGAGGAACTTGGACTTATTCCAAAAGCGGAACGAAAAGCGAATGGTTACCGTGTTTTTACAGATTTCCATGTGGAGCAGCTTACATTTGCGAGAACAGCTCTACAAGTTGAGGTTTTGCAAAACGGTCTGCGAAAACAAGCAATTGATATTATTAAGACCTCGTCTGCCAGAAATTTTGACAAAGCTATTCATCTGACAAACCGTTATTACCAACAAATAAAAAGAGAACAAAAAAACGCCGAAGAAGCTATCGCGATTACAAAGAAGCTTTTGTCAGGCGAAAACCAAGAACTAAGTAACACTAACTTAACCAGAAAAGAAACGGCTGACCTTCTGCAAATCTCAATAGACGTCTTAAGAAATTGGGAATTGAATGGTTTATTGACTGTGAAACGAAAGCAAAATGGGTATCGTGTTTATTCCGAAGAGGATCTCAGGAGGCTGAAAATTATACGTTCTTTACGCTGCGCAAATTATTCCCTTGCCGCAATTTTGCGGATGCTAAATGCTTTATCCAGTGATCCCAACGTGGACCTACGAGAGGCAATTGATACACCCGAAGAGACGGACTACATTATCTCTGTATGCGATAAACTGCTTACATCCTTACAATACGCCGAGAACAACGCTCGAATAATGCTCACTCACCTTGAGAAAATGAAAAGGCAATTTACCACAAGCCCTATCCTTTAACACCAGACTTTGCTCTGGTGTTATTTTATTTATGCAAAGAGAGCATTTAGGAAGGATTTGATACCGTGGAAACATCGATCAAGATAGAAAAGGTTATCTAAGTGGTATCGTTCACAAAAAGGCACTCTGGATAAGAAGAAAACCGTACTGAGGAATAAGTAAAGGGCTTGCAGGAAAACCTAAATCCGGTAACTTCATTAATTAACAGATCTGGGAGGTTGGCAAATGGCAAAGTTTTTCGTATTAGCAGTATTATTATTGGTGGCAGGTTGTTCGTCCCATAACAATATGACGCAACAGCAAGTGACTCCTAAACAAACACGAACATCAACTCATGGTCAAACTACTGCGCCAAACTCTGTCCTCACACAGGCATCATCAACAGCTACGTCATGGAAAGAGCGATCTTCCATGACAACAAAAGAAGCACAAAATGGAATTCCGTTGGATTTATTAGATCTGATTCGAACACCGGATGGAAATCCAGCAAACCAGGCGCCTACAGGAAATCCTGAAAATAAGGAGCCGACAGGTTCAACAGGATCAGTACAGGAAGGTAATAAAGAAAATAATCTATCCGAATTCGAGCAGCAGGTTCTGGATCTAGTAAATCAAGAAAGGTCTAAAACAGGATTAGGTTCATTGAGTAGGAGTGGAGAATTGTCAAATGTGGCTATGGTCAAGGCACAGGACATGTACAACAACAATTACTTTGATCATATTTCTCCAACACATGGATCCCCCTTCGATATGCTGAAGGAATTCGGGGTCACATTCAATACCGCTGGAGAGAACATCGCAAAAGGGCAAACCACCCCTACCCAGGTTATGAATGACTGGATGAATAGCCCAGGCCACAGAGCAAATATACTGAATAATAGTTATACCCATATCGGTATTGCTTTTTATAACAACACATGGGTTCAGGTATTTACTGGATAACGCCTTTCCTCTCCGAACAATAACGTACCAAAACCCGCAATTTATGCGGGTTTTTGGTGCTTCAGGCTGTCGACATTCTTATTTTTTACGAGAATTCTCCTTTTACGAATACTGAAATGAAACCCACGAATCCGCACTCGCTTCGGCAAACTTCACCAGTTCAACTCCACTGTACTTATCCATGCTTTCGCAACGCTCGCTTCCCCTAAGTATACCTACAGTATGTAATATTGGAAAATATCATCTTACACTGAAAATAGCCCACTCCTCCACCTATTGGCAAGTTGAAGTTCTCTGACGCTCCCAGATAACATTGTACGAACATCCCACTTACAGCCTTCAACTCACTTTCGAAATTCAGGTCAATATGTTAATGTGTTGGTTATATATTGAATAAATAATCATTTTTAAACGAGGTGGAACAGTGTTAGAAAATACCCCAAAATTGATTGCCATCGTGATATATATGGCAACTATGCTAGGTATAGGGTGGTATGCTTTCCGAAAAACGACCAACTTGACGGACTATATGTTAGGGGGACGTTCCTTAGGGCCTGCTGTAACTGCTTTAAGTGCTGGCGCTTCCGATATGAGCGGATGGCTCTTAATGGGGCTTCCGGGAGGGATTTACCTAACGGGACTGTCAAATATCTGGATTGCCATTGGCTTATCGGTTGGCGCCTATCTTAACTGGCTGTTTATTGCCCCACGTTTGCGCACATACACGGAAGTTTCCGGGAATTCCATTACCATTCCGTCGTTTTTGGAAAATCGATTTAAGGATCGCACCAAACTTCTGCGGATCGTTTCCTCTATTGTTATCCTAACTTTCTTTACGTTCTATGTTTCCTCAGGTATGGTGGCAGGAGCCGTCTTTTTTGAAAATTCCTTCTCCCTTCCTTACATAGCGGGGCTGCTCCTCGTTTCCGGAGTGGTTGTAGCCTATACATTGTTTGGGGGCTTTCTTGCGGTCAGTTGGACGGACTTTGTCCAAGGGCTTATCATGCTGCTTGCCCTTATCCTTGTACCGGTGTTAGCAATGAGCGAGACCGGTGGGTTTGCCAACACCGTTGATACAATCAGAGCCATAGATCTGTCCCTCCTGGACTTATTTGCCGGTACTACTGCGCTCGGCATCATCTCTGCAGTTGCCTGGGGACTTGGCTATGTTGGACAACCGCATATTATCGTCCGCTTTATGGCCATCCGCTCTGTACAAGAGACCAAAACTGCACGACGCATTGGTATGGGCTGGATGGTTGCTTCATTACTTGGCGCTTCATTAACAGCATTGGTGGGTCTTGCTTTTTTTACACAAACAAATTATACATTGTCTAATCCAGAAGCTGTCTTCATTCAACTTGGACAAATTTTATTCCATCCGTTTATTGCCGGACTTGTCCTTGCTGCCGTATTGGCTGCAATCATGAGCACGATTTCTTCTCAGCTCATTGTAACCTCTAGTGCATTAACAGAAGATTTATATAAGCTGATTCTGCGTAAAAATGCCTCTGACAAAGAACTTGTGTTCTTTGGACGAATGGCTGTTCTAACGATTTCAGTCATCGCCTGCCTGCTTGCGTTGGGCGGTGAAAACAAAACCATTTTAAGTCTCGTCGCTTATGCCTGGGCCGGTTTTGGCGCTTCCTTTGGCCCCGTTATCCTGTTAAGCCTGTACTGGAGAAAAATGACCAATTGGGGCGCCATTGTCGGAATGTTAGCAGGCGCAACAACAGTAATCATTTGGAAAAATATTGATTTGCAAATTACGAAAGATATATACGAAATCATTCCCGGATTTATTGTCAACCTTATTGTCAGTATTGCCATAAGCCTATTTACCTATCAACGAGACGAATCAATCGAGAAAGAGTTTGATACCAGCTTGAAACGGTTGCACACGAATGATGCTCACACACCTTGAGAAAATGAAAAAGCAATTACCACAAACCCTACACTTTAACACCAGACTTTGCTCTGGTGTTATTTTATTTATGCAAAGAGAGCATTTAGGAGGGATTGGATAACGTGGAAACGACGATCAAGGTAGAAAACTTGAGCAAATCTTACGCCAACGTCAAAGCGGTTGAACATCTAAACCTATCGATTTGTCGTGGTGAAGTATTCGGCTTGCTGGGCGCAAACGGTGCAGGAAAAAGCACCACCATTGAGTGTATATTAGGCACCAAAAAACAGGACAGCGGTACGGTGGCCATATTGGGAATGAATCCGCAAACGGAACGTAAAAAGCTGTTTGAGAAGGTCGGTGTTCAATTTCAAGAAGCCAATTACCAACAGAAAATAAAAGTGTCGGAACTTTGTGAGGTCACTGCATCTCTTTACAAAACCGCTAAGGATTACACGCGCTTGTTACATCAATTTGGACTTTCCGACAAGCTGAAAAGTCATGTAAGCGAGCTTTCGGGAGGACAGAAGCAACGACTGTTCATCGTTCTTGCGTTAATTCCAAATCCCGAGGTTGTATTTTTAGACGAGTTGACTACTGGGCTAGATGCGAGAGCAAGACGGGATGTGTGGAAAAGCCTTGCTAATTTAAAAGTAGAAGGGTTAACCATTCTGTTGACCTCTCACTTTATGGACGAGGTGGAAGCTCTGTGTGACAAAATCATGATTCTGAAAAAAGGGAAAAGCATTTTTTGCGGAACCGTACAGGAAGCGATTGCAGCCAGTCCTTATGAGAAATTTGAGGATGCATATCTTTGGTATACAGATGAGGAGGAAAGAAAATGAGAGCATTTAGGGCGCTGCTCAAAACAGAGTGCAAACTGTCTCTTCGCGGGATGGACATGTTCATCTTTGCGATCTGCATGCCTGTCGCCGTCGTGATCATTTTAGGCACAATTTTCGGAAATAAGCTAGCATTCGATGGCGCAGCTTATACCTTCCTGGAACAATCGTTTGGAGCAGTGGCCACGATTGCAATATGCGCTGGCGGAATTATGGGACTTCCTCTAGTGGTATCCGATTACCGAAGCAGGAGGATACTAAAACGTTTTAAGGTTACGCCGACCAGTCCCGCTCTTATACTAGCTGTACAAGTTGTAATCTATGCCCTTTATTCCATTGCTTCCCTTATCCTCGTTTATATGACTGCAGCGATTTTTTTTGGTTATCAATTTCATGGCTCGTGGCTGCAATTTTTAGGCGCATACTTACTGGTTATGCTGTCCATGTTCAGCATAGGACTACTGGTGGGTGGACTCGCGCCAAACATGAAAATAGCAAGTGCTGTAGCCAGCCTGCTATATTTTCCAATGCTTATCTTCTCTGGTGCTACCTTGCCTTATGAAGTTATGCCTGCAGCGCTTCAAAAAGTGGCCGATATATTACCGCTGACACAGGGCATTAAGATGTTGAAGGCCACTTCACTCAGCTTGCCAATGGATCGTGTCATCATCCCCGTGGTTGTGATGATTGTGCTTACAGTGACATGTATGAGTATGTCTCTTCGCTTCTTCAAATGGGAGTAAATGGATGCGTCAGGAACGTCAGACGCTAGTGATATAAACAGTGACAGTCTAGGACTTTATTTTCTCGTCCATACTGTCACTGTTTCCTAACAATTTTTATTTTCATAAAACACCTTGCACTACTTTTCGAGGAAAATCTGAGGCCGCTTTATGCCCAGGCGATCATTTTACAATTATGGTTGTGCCGTCGAATTTCGTAAGCGTAAATCCGCGGAATGGTTCGTTAAACGTATGCCTGTAGTTGCGAAGCAAACCAATGGCGGCAGTCTCGCCCAGATTCATTCCATGGAAGCAGTCGGAACGATAATGAATGCCTGCAAATCCCCGACCGATGCCCAAGTTATTGGCAAGCTTATTCAATTCACCGCCTATTGTGAGCGGCGCCCCGTTAAAAGGCTCAAGGGTCAGGCCGTCGTCGCTCGCTATAACTGGATTCGGTAGAACAAAATCTTCTTTGAAGAACGCCTTTAACATGGTGACGCCTGCGCCGGCAATTACGGCATGACCTGCCGGATAAGAAGGATGTGCCGGGCAACCTTCCGGGTAAGCCTGCGGCAGCAAGTAAGTGCCATATTTATTGAAGGTTAGTTCAACTGCGGGAGAATCCAGAAGCTGATGGTTAATCGGATAATTTACTGTGTTCGTTCGTTGATTTTGAACGAGACCGCCAAACTCTTCCGGTCGCAGTCTCCGATGCACCAGAAACTTCTGATACCAAGCAGATTCCATCGAGAAATTCGCGGCCCGAGCGACCAAATCCAAAATATACGGAGCACCAAAGGTGACAAATCCAGTCTGGGTGCGCGATTGGAAATACGGATTGGCCGGGTCAAGTGCGGAAGGCCCCAAGCTCAACAAATATAAACAGGCCATTAACACACCTTGATAAGAAAAATCTTTATGCACCCATTCGCTTAGATCTCTTCCGTTTCTTAAATATTGGGGCTCTGGATCATAGGCAATAGAAGCAGATGGAGCAGCGCCATTTTGAATGCTTAGCCATGATTGATAATCCGTTAAAAAATGTTGTTCTGCCAAAGGAACCTTGTATTTTTGAATAATGGCAGTGGCGCCAAATGGAATCTCTTTATATAAAAATTGCGAGAGATATGGACCTGCCAGATCGCCTTGCGTAACGCCGCGAAATAAGGTTTGCGGCGTTACTTGTCCATTTATTTTGGGTCCGTAAAAATCCGTCAGATTTGACAGGTTTTCCGCTGCTGCAGCCGCTAATGGATCCCTATCGTACCGATTGAAAGGAACATCGCGCAACAGCGATGCCCAATACAGTTCGACCATATCGCTGGCGGCCGCAGCACTGTTTATCGAAGGCGGAGCTGGAATCGTTAATGAATGCCCGTCGGGTCCGGCAAGATCATACACGTATGAGGCTTGCGGATTAACGAGCTTGAGCGTTCCCCCGAGCGGAATTTTTTCAAATTTACTTGGCTTTCCGCTTTTTAATGCTTTGAGATAGGTCTTGTAAGCATGCTGATCAACTTCTCCAAGAACGTTATGCGGCAGGCCTTTCGAGAAGTTCCCGATTTTGTTCGGATATTTTTTTTCATCGTGATTGCAGGGCTGCGGCAGGATTTTGCGCAACTTTTCTTCAATGGCGGCTTGTTTCCGAATTTGGTACGCTTTACATCGCCTTTCCTCCGGGTCGATGGGGCCGAGTACACACGAGTCATCCATATGATTCCTCCTTGAGCATTAGTAAGAAGCACAAAGATCTATATAATTTATTCAAATTTATCGATTTAGTATTGGATATATGTAGAGGACTTGACCATAAAAGAAAAAAGGGCTTTATTCCCATTTTTTCGCATCTGTAAATGCAATCTCGCCAAAGGTGTTCAAACATGGAATGGTGTTTTTAAGGAACGCATTTAAAATAGGGAGGTATCTAGTCGGTGCTTCTTTTAGATGTACGAAAAGCCTGTCCTTATATCGAAGAACAGGCTCATGTATAGATAAAGACCCGCACACTGCGCGGGTTTGCCGATAATGGACAAATATGCTCTTTCCAATAGCAGTGGTGTTGCATGTAAACGTGGAACCTGACGAAATTAAGATCTCATTTTAAAACAAAAAGCGTAAAATGATAATGGAAATAATACCTCCCACTACGGTTCCCAGCAAACTTCGTGTTTTTATCGCAATCAAAAAAGTCGGTATGGCTGCAAAAAATTCGATGTTATTTGTAAGCGGTGGAATCTTTCCATCATGGATAAATATCTCTTGACCTATCAGAGCTGCTATGACAGAAATCGGAACATAATTTAACCATCGCATTCCCCATTCTGGCAATTCAAAACGACTAAGCACCATAAGAGGAACAACCCTTGGAAGGAACGTTACAAACGCTGAGCCGAGAATAATCAAAAAAATGTCCCATCTTACTTCCATTTTTCCACCACCATTCCTATTGTTGAGGCAATAATTGTAGCAATAATAACCCCCATACTGCTGGATAACACGAAAGAACTTCCCACTGCAATGATAACTGCGATAATGGCGACAAAGATATCCAGTTTGATTTTATTTCGCCCTAACATGGAGAGGATGAGAATGCCAATAAACATAGCGGGTAAGGCAAATGCTAGTCCGAATTTCTCAGGATTTGAAATCCATTGTGCCAAAAATGCTCCTGCTACATTAGCTGCAAGCCAATTGATATAAGCGGTTATGTTGAGGCCATGCATCCATTTCTCACTGATTCGTTTTTTCTTTGCAGCCTCGGTAATCGCGACACCGAATGTCTCATCGGTGAGTAGAGAGCCTACCAGCATGTTTCGAAGCGGAGAAAGATGCCGAAAATAAGGTGCTAGTGCTGCACTAAGTAAAATATGACGAAGATTAACAAAGAAAATCGTAATAATTATAGCAGTAAGCGAACTACTTGTTGCGATCATGCCTGCAGCAATAAACTGAGCTGAGCCCGCATAAAGAATTAAAGACATTAGAGCGATCTCAGCTATGCTAAGTCCCGCAGTTTTTTGGATCACGCCAGCAGCTAATCCGATACTTAAATACCCTAGTAAGGTAGGGATACAATCTTTTACTCCTTGGATAAAGCTGTCTTCATCTTTCTGAGTCGAATTCATTTGGACATTCGACAGACTCATTTCATCCCCTCCTTATTTTTAAACATTAGAAGCTAACACACTAACTACTATGAAAAAGAGAAAGAAAATACGGTTCAATTTATTTGAACCGTTTTCCAGTAACAACATGAAATAGGTTAGGGTCGTTTTTCCAAAGTGCTTCTGTTTTCTCTGGACCCACTTCTTTCACTAATTCTGAAAACATAATGTCATGTCTGATGTATTCCATCGCGATTAACACAAGTGCCGGGTCTTCTGTTTTTACCGCCCATGCCGGTGTGTTTGGCGAAAAGTTTGCAATTAATACTTCTTCATTGTCCCGTGCAACAATCGTTAAGCGACCATTCATACGTTCCTCAGCTACTTCTGGAGCCATATAATTGTGATGAGTCGTTACACCAAGCCGAATCTCAGGTGCTCCAAAAAGAATCGAAAAAACGTGAATATCCTCTTTTATCCGCCTATCTACAGCACCTTTTACAGAAGAGACTTGCGGTTCCCAAATCGACAACCATATTTCTTCTTCCGCTTTATCGATAATGTCAATCATTTCGGCCGCAACGCGTTCATCACTGCTGATGCGTCGAATGACATCTACTTCCTGTTCACTTTCTAACGCAGATAAATTCTTTTCCAGATAATCCATAGAATTATCAAAGTCATTACGCAAGCGACGGATTAATTCTTTTGCGGGTAAGGGTGCATAGGTTACAGGGTCAGAAGGTACTGTATAAACCGCACCTTTATCCATTAATTTTGCTAACACTTCGTAAATCGTTGAACGAGGTACACCTGACCTTTTACTTATTTCATATCCGGTAATGGGGAAATTTTTTAACAGCCCTATATACGCCTTACATTCATATTGCGAAAAGCCCCACTTCTGAAGTTCTTTAAAAAGTTCTTCCATGGCAACTCCTTTAGTAGTTAGTGTGTTACTTACTATAAAATAAAATGGATTACCTGTCAAAGCAATCCTGGTTCCGTTTTTGAAAAATGATCGTCAGCCCACTGTTTTATTCCTGATTCTCCAACTTATGGACGAGGTATAATTACCCAAAAACGAAGGATAAATCCTTTTAAATCCATCAAAGGAACTATTTAGTTGCATGAATTTGACTTATAAGGAAAGTTATATTCCGTTATTATTTTGCGAACTCTGGCTCGTTCACCCACACTGCAATACATCTCCCATCCTCCCTAAGACCTACTGCCCAAGCCTTTCCGGACATGAAGAATCTGTAAAAAAGCATTACAAGGAGTAACAAGGGAACGTTGCAGTTACAGGCTTGATGTCCAGTATCAAACCATATGGAATTAACATACATCCCCTTATTCCATCCGAATTTCAACATGATAGATTTCAACTGAATAATAATATCGTCCTATGTTCATATATTCACATTTGAGCCGCATGACCCATTAACGAAACGCGAAACTGCTGTATATTTAACGGTGTAAACATGTATCGTTATGCAAGAGTATGCATGTTTGCACAAGCACGACTAGGCAAAGCTAGGGAAATCTAGTGACGCAAAACTAAAGGGGCTAAGGAAGAAATTCCATGCCTGCCAGACGCCGATTAATAGAACCCCATCTCTATTAGTCGTATTCGTTGTTTCTGTATGATTCATGGCGAGATGCCCCACCCTAGCTGCCTATTAATAAAATCTATTGATAGGAAGTGAATAACGGATGAAGACTGGGAGAAAGCGGAGTGCCCGAAGATTGTTCGCAATGACGGTAATGACCATCATGATGTTCGTATCTTCGTTGGCGCCGGCTTACGCAGGAACGACTGTTTCCGCAGCACAGGAACCTGTGGTCAAAAATGCAACAAAGGAAATCCGGAATGTCATGTACTATGGCGATTGGTCAATTTGGGGAGGACAAGGAAACTTTTATCCCAAGGATATTCCGGCCGATCAATTAACCCATTTGAACTATGCGTTTCTCGATTTTGATGCCCAAGGCAACCTTGTATTTACGGACAAGGATGCGGCTGTAGAAGCGCCTGTCGGCCAGGATGGCGTTCAATGGCAAGCGGCCAATGCAGGCATCCTTATCGCCCTGCAGCAATTGCGCGCAGAAAACCCGAATCTGAAGATCGGCATCTCTCTTGGCGGATGGTCGAAATCAGGCGACTTCGCTGTCGTAGCAGCCGATGCTTCAAAACGGGCGAATCTGATCCAAAATGTCATGAAATTCATCAAGTACACAAACATGGACTTCGTGGATGTCGATTGGGAGTTCCCGGCTGAAGTTCGACAGCCCGATTTGGTCGATAATAAGAACGATGAAGGTACGAAATACGCCATGCCGGAGGACAAAAACAATTATATTTTGCTCCTGCAAGACATCAAAAACGCATTGAATAAGCAAGGAGCCGAGCTTGGTAAAGCATATGAACTGTCTGTTGCGCTTCCAGCGCCGAAGAGCAAGATTGATATCGGCATTGATGTGCCAAGACTGTTCAACATTGTAGACTTTGCCAACATTATGACTTATGACATGCGCGGCGCATGGGATGAAGTAAGCGGCCACCATACCGGCTTGTATACGAACCCGAACGACCCGCTCACGGGCAACAACCTGTCCATCGACGAGAGCGTGAATTATTTGATTCAGCAAGGTGCTGAGCCGAATAAGATTGTGATCGGGGCAGCCTACTATACTCGCGGCTGGGATAAAGTGTCGCAAGGATCCGATCCGAATCATCCGGGTTTATTCGGCGATGCGGCACTATCCGCGAAGGATGCGGATCTGACTCCATCCCGCGGCGCGGTTGGCGAAGCAGCGCTCGCTATTGGGGACGGCGGCCGCCGAACAGGGATTTGGTCTTATCGCAACCTCGACAAGCTGAAGGCCACTTACCCGAATCTCAAGGAATATTGGGATGATGCCGCCAAAGCTCCATATCTGTATGATGGGACAACTGGCGTATTCTACACGTATGACAATGAAAGATCTATTCAAGAGAAAACGAAATATGTGCTTGAAAACGGTCTGGGCGGCGTCATTGCTTGGATGGCTTCCAATGATGCCCCTACTACGGATCCTGCCAAGCGCGACAAATTAACAAAGGCAACGAAAGAAGGCCTCTTCGGAAGCCAGGCGTTGACAACACATGAAATCCAATATACCAAGCTGGACGTAACGGCGGATGTGAAACCGTATACTGAGGCTTGGGGCAACAGCAAAGGGTATGAAATTACCCTCTTCAATAACGAGTCTTTGACCGAATCGAATCAAGTGTTGAAAGCGGTGGAAAGAGGAGCAAAAACGGTTAAGCTGCCGAAGCTTTACATCCAAGCCGATGGGCCGTTGACTTCCGGCGATTATTTGGCGGGAACCGTAACGAATGAGAACGGTTACACGGTCGTCGATTTGAAATCGGTCTATGATGCAAAAACGATTGAAACTGGCAGATCCTATACGTTCAAACTGAAGGGAGATGCCAAGATTACAAGCATGGAGCTGGTTCAGCGGGTGTCGAATAACAGCCCGGAAATGAACAGACAACTCATTCTGGGTGATGAAGCTCCAAGCATGAATCAACCGCCTGTTTTGCATGGCGTAGCGGATCTGACGCTTACAGTCGGCGACGACTTCGATAAGCTGGCCGGCGTAACTGCTACGGACGCAGAAGACGGAGATCTCACATCACGTATTGCCGTGACGGGAGATGTTAATACGAATGCAGCCGGCAAGTATGAGCTGGTGTACTCCGTTACGGATTCGCAAGGATTAACGGTCGAGAAAAAACGCACCATTACTGTTGTCGAAGAAGCTCCAAGCAAGAATCAACCGCCTGTTTTGCATGGCATAGCAGATCTGACGCTTACAGTTGGCGACAACTTTGATAAGCTGGCCGGCGTAACTGCTACGGACGCAGAAGACGGAGATCTGACTTCCCGTATTGCCGTGACGGGAGATGTTAATACGAATGCTACGGGCAAGTATGAGCTGGTGTACTCCGTTACGGATTCGCAAGGATTAACGGTCGAGAAAAAACGCACCATTTCCGTTATCGAAGCGACAGCCCCGGGATATGATTTTGGGGTTGGCCAAGGAATCGAGTGGCCGAAGCAAGTCAATTCTCCATTCGTTGATATGGTTGCATGGGTTACCAAGCCAGGATACTCCAACAACGGCGCCCCTAACCTCGCTAGAATTTCCGAGGATACCGGCGTGAAATTTTTCAATCTCGGCTTTATTCAATCCAGTTCGCAGCAAATCGCGGACGGCAAAGTGCAATGGGGCTGGGGAGGATATTCCGTATTGAATGAAAAGAATGCGGATAACACCCAATACCAAGGGATTAAGCAGTCTATTCGGGAAATTCGCGAAATGGGCGGCGATGTCACGATCTCGCTGGGCGGTTTGAATGGCGTATCGTTTTGGGAAGTGACTCAAGACACCGATACCCTCTTCCATACGTATATGGAAATTGTTCAAGGCTATGGACTGACCCGATTAGACCTCGACATTGAGGGCGGCGCTCAGAACAAAGCGCTGAATGTCGCTAACGCGCAGGCGATTAAGAAGCTTCAGGATGCAACGGGAGTCGATATTGTATTAACACTTCCTGTACTGCCAAGCGGTCTGACTTCTGTTCAATTGGATGTATTGGAAGCTTACTTGTCTGCCGGCGTGGATGTCAAAGTCGTGAACATCATGACGATGTGCTATGGCAGCGGAACGCTCCTGCCTGGCGAGAACTATGGTTCCGCTTCGTTGAGAGCCGTTGATTCGACGAAGAATCAAGTCAAGCAGTACTTCAAGCAATTTGCCAACACGGATCTAACGGATCAAGACGCTTACGGCATCATTGGAACGACGCCATCCATCGGCTTTGAAGGCGCGGCTCATCCGATCTTTACGACAGAGTGGTCCCAGTTGGTTGTGGATCATGCGATCGAGAAAGGGCTGGCGATGACCTCCTTCTGGTCGATGAATCGGGATGCGATGTTGGAAAACAACAATGGAGTAACGGCGCAATATCAATATACCGATATTTTCAAAGCATTCGGAAATGGAAGCACCCCGCCGGTTGCTACAAAGCCCGTGATTCATGGCGCAACAGATAAAACGATTTTCGTTGGCGAACAATTCGATCCGAGAGAAGGAGTTACCGCTACGGACAAATTGGACGGCGACCTGACCGATCGCATTATGATCGAAGGAGCAGTTGATTCCTCTGCTACAGGAACCTATAAGCTGGTGTATACCGTAGAGAACAGCCAAGGGCTGCAAGCGGTTGTTGAACGTACGATCACTGTGGCAGAAAAGATGAATCACAAGCCAGTCATTCATGGTGCAACAGATAAAACGGTTCTCGTTGGCGAGCACTTCGATCCGAAAGATGGGGTTACCGCTACAGATGAAGAGGACGGCGACCTGACCGATCGCATCGTGATCGAAGGAACGGTGGATTCCTCTACTCCGGGAACCTACAAGCTGATGTACACCGTAGAAGACAATCAAGGTTTGCAAGCCTCTGTAGAGCGCAATATTACCGTTCTCGACGGGCTTGCGGATACGTATGATCCGACCAAGATCTACTATCAAGGGGATACGGTCATCTACAAAGGAGAGAAATACACGGCAAAATGGTGGGTACAAGGCCAAGCGCCGGATTCCTCCCAAGCATGGGAAAAAGAAGTGATTCCAAATGAAGACGGCAGTGTGGATTACGTGCCGGGCAATGTGTATGTAGAAGGCAATTTGGTTCGCTATGAGGGCAAGCTCTACCAAGCCAAGTGGTGGACGAAGAGCATTCCGGGCAGCGATGAATCCTGGAAGCTTGTAGAATAATCACAAGACGCAGTTGCCGGGACTGACCCTTTACGGGTTAGTCCCTTTTGCTTTCTTTCATGACTGCGCATGCGCGGTGGTAAGACTTTCAAGATAAAAGATCCTACTTCTTCTTTTTAACCATTATGATGGCTACGATAGCAAGTATAAATAATATTCCCGCTCCAATGATCGTAGGATTCATAAATGCCGTCATCTCTGTTTTGTTTGTATCAACATTGTCTGATGTATTGTGGTTGGCTGTATTGTTAGATGATTTATTACTATCATCATCTGTACTAGTTGTCTTGCCAAAGGAATTATTGACAAAAAGCAACAGTTTGTCGGCTAATGCTTTACGTTCTTGTTTTTGTTCACCAGTCGAATCCTTGGAAAGCTTGGAATACCTGCCCTCCTCAGACAACATATCTGTACCATGTTCACTACTATCGATAACGTGAAACTGCTTTTGTTTTGAGGCGGATGCCTCATAAAGAGCTTTGACTTCATCATAATAATTTCCGGTAGGATCTTTCTCTGATACCGCGAAAAAAGCGGGTACATCTATCTTTTTAACAGCCTCCAACGCGCTTATTGCCGGATTTATACCAAATTGTCGTGGAGAAGATAATATTCCTAATCCTACTAATTCCGGTATATTTGGCGCAGCAACAGCTGTAGAAGTACCACCTATAGATGCTCCCATAGATAAGATTTTAGTTGCACCACGTTCCCTTAACACCTGAGCAGCAGCCAGTACATCTAAATCCCTACGATAAGTTGCATCTCCAGATACCGAATCAGAAGGTTCATCATTTCTAAATGCCCAAAGAATCACCATATATCCTTCCTTTACAAGTCTTTCAGCAAAAGGAAGCCAGCTATCAACCATCCATCCATTTTCATGACCAAGTGTGATACCTTTATTGCCACTGCCTAACACATAACCACATAATTTAACTCCATCTTGCGTAACAAACTCAACAGCATTAGCAGGGTATTTCTCTGGAAGGCTTCCTAGAATACCACCTGTAGGAACATCTTTTCCAGTTGCTACAATGATGCTTGTTTCCTTTTTATCTGCAGCAAATACAACGGAAGGTAACAACATGACTACTACACAAAGTATTGCAAGAAGACGCATAGCTTTTCTTTTCAACTCCACTCACCTCTTTCTTTTCGTCTTCGACATTGAAAAATAAAGCGATTTTTTCCTTCGTATACGAATCGTTCGGCCTTAATTGCCAACGACGTAACTAAGTATAACTCAGAGTTTTCGTTTTCATCAAAACGTGACCAAAGTGTCAACAAATTATTTCCAAATAATAACTCAATTCTCTAATTCTATTCTTCATCGCCACCATTCATCTTTTTCTTTAAAGTTGACCTAATTATGCTCTGCAACAATATTTGTGTAATAAATAAAAATAAAGGTACAGTAACAGACATCTTATTGAGCAAATTAATAACTATCCAAACTGCAAGAAAAGTGACCATGTAAGCATAAGTCCAAAATACACTTTTAGATGAAATATATTTCTCCATTTCATCCATTTTTTTAAAGTCTTTCATAAACATCATCTCCTTACTAAATGTAAAATAGTTTTTACATTTTAATTATATGTATCTACATTCATGAATGTCAAATAGTTTTTACACCTTAATGATTTGATCACGATCCGTATAGGAGGTCAAAACACTGACTTTCATTCTCCCGAATTTGTTGGGGCGCCTCGATCCCTTTCATGTCCGGCAAAGTCCTCCCTTCAGATTAATTAGATCATTGGAACCAAATCATAATTCCCGATGTGATAATGGATTCGAATAAAGATCTAAGCAAATGAATCGGTTTGCAATCCGAAATTAGTACTAGAAGAAGCAAGGGGATCTCCCTTGCTTCTTTCCTTGCTTGCATGTTAGAACGAATTCTTTTTTCTCCTTTTGAATCGAAACCCACATCATTGTCGCGATTTCATCAGTGCCCACTCGCCGCACGACTTCCCCTAACGCGAGAAGCTCCTTCGTTTCTAGCTGACTCCACCAGACTTAGAATTCGAACGAGCGAAGGAGAAATTAACACCATTAACTTGGACGAACAGTTACGCAAAATTGCAAGAAATATCGCGAAGAAGCGAGTGCAGACCGAGAACTTCGAGCACAGCAATCTTGAGCAAATGGCAAAACAAAACAGAATTAAAAATACGATGGTTGAAATTCTTCAACGAGGAGATCTGCCCGCGCGTTCTGAGGTTGCCGAATCGTTGGTAAGAGAGTGGATAGCCCCTCCGGGACACAGAATAATTATTATGAATGAATAATTTCGCAAGATGGGGGTGGGGATCGTCTATTCCGAACAAAAAGGCGGCTTCTAAACACAGTCCAAGCCAATTTGGAAGTATCAAACCCAACATTACTCTTGATATTCGAGAAGAATGAATCTTTCTTTGCGTTTTGTAATTTTAAAAAAAACTTATCACTAGGGACAAAAGTCTAGAATACACTATCGTGAACTGTTGTTAAATAAAATAAGAGGACTAGACATTAATGGATAACTCCCAACTTTAAACTCCCCCTGCCCCTTGGGTCACCTGCAATGTAAAACTAGATATTGGGCTATATTACATAAATAGGGATTTATCCTCGTTTTAGTCTTTGCAGCGGTAAAGGAGGGCCATTTTGCAGCCAAAACCAATTAATGAACTTATTTTCAAAGGAACGCATAACTCCTACAATAACAAAGATGGAGATCTGGATTGCCCACGCATGGCCCACCCGCCCGAAGTACAAATTGATGATTTCGGCGTTTGGGTGGTAGAGCTAGACTACAGCGTGGCCAGAGAAAATGGAATACCAAGAGCTATGGTGGGGCATGATCGCCCGGGGCACGGTACTAGCTGGGGTGTCTATCTGGTTGATTTCCTTCACAATATTCGCAATACCATGTCCGTTAATTTAAATTATCGCCCCGTATTTATTATTTTGGATATAAAAACATGGGGAGAATTAGATCAAGAGTTTGATTATAACTTCAAAAAACAGGTGGGCATTGAAGCGATCAGTGATGTATTTAGGGGAAGGTTTATTTTTTTGGAGGAATTTAAACGCCAACACGGTGGTCGATATCCAACTGTCCCGGAAATAGCCGGAATGGCAGTGGTATGTACCAGTACTGATCCCTGCTTGCCTGAACTAACTATTTATAATCGTTGTGCCTCGAAGGAGGAAGTAGAGAACGGCATAAGGGTTGGAAACATAAATTTCATCCGGTTGGGCCAATATCAGAACGATTGGACATTCGAATATGCCGTCCCCCCCAACCCGCTGCATGTTGATGGAACCCGGCAACCCCCATGGAGAGTAATCGATTCTGTCGGAGACCCGTGTGATCCTTGCCCAAACGGGGATGTTTGGAAGGGGCAGGTAGTTGGTGAGCACGGGACCTTCCGGTTTCCCTATAATATGATCGGTAAAGCTGTTACCCGAGCAGAAGGCACAACGCCGAACGGTGTTCGCGATCCCAGACGCAGCGGATATGGTTGGACTGTTCTAATCAGGCCAGGATTTTATGACGAAAAAATTAATATCAATATTCCATTAACCCTTAAAAGGGATGATCGTTTTCCGGGATCCGTTGTAATCGGGAAACCAAGCTAATGTCTGCGGCCTCCAGCAACGTCAAACTTTAATTTTTTTAGAAGAAAGAAGGTAACATGATGTATCAAAACCTGTATTATCAAGCATGCCCGCAATTTACTTATCCGCATCATTATCATCAATTGTATCCGCAGCAACAGTATCCTCAAATGCATCCAATCCAACCGCTACCAGAAGAATTCAGGCAACAGGCAGATTGGCTGCTCAGTGGCAATGCCGGCACCAATCCGCCAACACACTTCTTGGGCACAACAGACCAAAAGCCACTCGTTTTCAAGACGAACGGAAGAGAAGCAACGCGTATCGATGTTTCCGGTAATATTGGCATAGGAATTGAAAATCCGGAAGCGAAGCTTCATGTTAGTTCAACAGGCGATTTCAGTTCTCCCCAATTAAAAATTACACAGAGAACCCTTTCTGAATACTCACGTTTGCGGTTTCAAAACTACGGTATTGACCCGGATCGACCGGGGGTACCCGTACCTTTTCCCCTTTGGGACATAGCCGTAAGTGGTGATGTCATGAATTTCTATAATCAGGGATTTGGCAACATAATGACACTACGTGGGGGACGTGTCGGAATCAACAATGAAAACCCTCAGACGCCACTGCATGTGAACGGTATGGCGACCGTGGATATTCTCCAAATTACAGGAGGAAGTGATCTGGCCGAGCCTTTTTCAGTGGAGAAAGATTCGGGAGTTGAACCAGGTACGGTCATGGCCATCGATGAGTGTCATCCCGGCAAACTAAAGATAAGTGATATGGCGTACGATCGTAAGGTAGCAGGAATAGTCAGCGGAGCAGGCGGAGTGAACACAGGGTTGAAGCTTCAGCAGGATAACGTGCTGGAAGGAGAAATTTATGTGGCACTTGCCGGACGCGTCTATTGCAAGGCAGAAGCCCTTTCAGTTACCATTAAACCGGGGGATCTTTTGACAACCTCATCTATTCCGGGATACGCAATGAAAGCTTCTGACCCTGAGTCTTGTCACGGAGCCATTCTTGGCAAGGCATTAGGTACACTTTCACATGGAACGGGGCTAATCTTGGTTTTGGTCAACTTGCAGTAATAAAGGAGGCATACTTTGCAGCCAAAATCAATTAGCGAACTTATTTCTAAGGATACCCAGAACTCCTATAACTGTAAAGCATAAGGCTTTATCATTGGTGACTGCAACATGTCCGCTATCCCGCTCTTCTCCATCCATCCGAGGATTCTTGGACGGCGTGGCGGAAATCGCTGGTGGCGCGTACGGCAATTTCGTCGCCACATACATGACGATACGCTCCATCGTTCGGAATGCCGCTCGAGCTCGTTGAACCGCATCAACGCCTTAAGGAGAATTTCTGGCGGCTGCCGATGTTCCGGAAGCCTCTCGCTTGACTAGATCTTTTCCTTCTCCGTATCAGTGATTAGTGCATAGCCTGAAAAGAAGCACCCCTGTGAGGGAACACTGCAAAACACAACCCAATTTGTTCCAGAATGGTCCGTCGGTAACGACAGGCCTTTTCTTCCGACATTTTCTTTCTAGTTAAAGGCGTACTTAGCACCGAATCCTCTGCCCTAACAGAATTCACCACGGAGCTTATTATATTATTACTTTCATCCTTGTAAAGAGTAATATATCCATCTTGCTTTTTATTTGTTGTAAAAACTACTACTTTAAGGTCGTTCTTTTTTCTATTTTTCCGTTCCACTTTGATTAACATCCGTTACTTGAAGTGATAGATTGTCGTTCCTTTTTGAAATTTCCTTATTATCTTTAGATAAAGCTATAATTTGAAATTCTGATCCTTCAAATGGAGACATATCCATCAACCATAATCTGGAGTCTCTTCCCTCAATAATTTTTGCCCGTCCATCCATACCTCTTTTCTGTTCTATAATTTTGATTTGGGCTATATCGGGATTTTGAATAAGACCATAATACATAGGGGGAGAAGTATTTTTTATAGATGGAAAAAACATATAAGTGAATCCGAACCGATTTAATGGTTCACTAATATCACCTTGAGCGGCGCTATAAATCACTTTATAGTTACCAAAGCTTTCTTTTAAAACTGCTGCTGAAAATCCAGCATCACTGAATTTTTGGTAAAAAACTACAATTCCGTGTTCCGTACTTTCTTCATGGATAATATTTATTTTCTCTGGATGTGAAATACTTAACGCTTCTTTTATGGTTTTTGGGCCGCTATTGTAGCGTATAACCAAGAAAGAAAACAACAACAATACGAAAAAAGCAACCGAAATAGATAGCATTTTCTTCATATAAAAGTCCCCCTCCTTTTATTTCATTTAAAGCAAATATACATTATTATTCTTCGACAGTCTGTAATGTTTCTTCTTGATTTTGACTGTGATCCTGCCAAATACGAAAGGAACGTTGCCCAAGTCTATTGACGGCTAGCCTCACTCATGCAGAGAGGGTTTCAGCTCGATCTCTTCTCACCAAGTCTGTTCGTTTTCTACAATCGGGAAAGCAATAAACTCAAGATTCTTTTCTGGAACACAATGGAATTGGGCAGTTTATCGTCATTTGGAAAGGGGGACATTCCAATGGTCGAGCAGCGGCAAAAGAGTATCTAATCCGTTGTCGCAAACGATCATACCTGTATTGCAAAATCATTCGTTTATAAAGTAGAAGTAATTGTGCTGTAAGAAGTCTTCAATATCTAATTAATTGTTTTGGAGCGTATCAAAGTTATGGAGATATTATAATGATCTACGATCCTTTTTCTTTTTTCCGAAATAGCGAAGTATCGATCAGATAGATAATAAGAACAAAAGCGATCTCAAAAAAATAGAAAAATGAAAGGTAGTCATCCATTCATCAATCAGATGAACGGCCATAAAATCGAGGAGTATTCGGAAAATAGCGTCATGGTACTGCTTAAAATGTAGACCTAGAGAGGAAGTACCTTGTCTTCATAGCCACGCCAAGCAGAATAATGAGCAATAGTATACTTACTATCACATTAGGAATTATCTTTTTCATAAATTATCTTTATTCCTTTTCATTTTCTATCCTCAATTTTAATAACATGGTTACAAGTAAAGAAGCCAACTATTTGAAGCTGGCTTCTTTTTTCATCATATCTTCACTTCGAGTAATTATTAAATCATTACTCTTCTATTTCATCCTCAATCTCATGGGGAAGGAGCTTTTCTTTTAATAGAACTGACCTTTTGCTTGCTTCCAAGCTATCCAGAATTTCTCTAGCGTCCCATTTCAGTAAAAGGCTCTGATAATTTTGATATATTACTCTAACTAATTACTGAACTCATAAATTGGACTATCTTTTCGAAAGCGTCACTTCCTCTTCTTTGTTATTCCATTTGATCTTTGCTTTTAATGAATCTGATTGAAGTTTTTCACCTGCATCTTGTTCTTTTACATACTTCACACTATAAATGTAGGGAGGTTTTTTGTTGATCTGCGTCGATCCAGAAGCATTGAAATCACTATTTAGAAACTTGAATTCCAATGATTCTAATAAACTTTCTTGTCCAATATATTCGAAGCCGATCTCAAAGTGATCGGGAACTGAATTTTGCACAACTTTAACATTCCAATACTCACCACTACCTTTATAGACTTCACAGCTTGTTAATGTGAACGAAGTGATAATAACGAGTATAGTAAGAAATAAAAGCGAACTTCTTCTAACCTTCAAAGTCTCAACTCCTAGACAGACTGAGGGTCTAACATAATCATTTCTTTTATTCCTTAATTTCCAAGCCTCGTGCCTCCTTCAAATTATGAGGGAGAACTCACAAGCACAAGTTTCTGTTCCTGTGAGTTCAATCCGCTTATTTAAGCTTACTGAGATTTAGGGCACGCTAGATAGTGTGATACCTAATGTGCTTACTACATCACTTCTTCTTACTCCACAAGAATGTTTTTAGTGCAAATAAAATCAAGATAACCGTCATAGCAATCGAATAGTATATGTTTGCATGGTCATATGAGATTGTATAATTCCATGATAAGATAACCATAAGTACAAACAATACCATTACAGTTTGATCTGATTTGAAAATGTTTTTTTTGAAAATCAAGCTACCTACGAGAGCGGCTATTACTAAAACAGCAAATACAATTAGCAAGATATTGTGCATAGCCCCTCCTTTTTGTTCGATTAACTATTTGAGGTTATAACAAAATATGGTGCAGGGAGCCAATGAAAATTAAACGTTACTCCCTTTCCATCGTTTTTGTAGGACAGCTCATTCGCAAACCATAAAGCGCCGAAACCAGCAACCGCCGACCAGAACGACACGATTTGACCTCCAGGAATCAATGACGCCATGCTTGCTAAAAACCCCGATAAGCCTGCACCTTGATTAAGTGCATATACCCAGCTCTTTGTTTCTGAATCGCTGTATGTGACAGCAACTCCCCACCAGTATACATTGCTCGCATTTGTTTGAAATTCACTTGGCGGCACAATCTTGACCTGCCCATTTTGAATGGACAGATACCCATCCTGTAAAGCTTCATTCATTCTTTCTACACCTATAACGTATTGGTTGTAAACTTCTGGGGAGACGATGCTTTTTGCCACAGGATCAAGAGAGAAGCTTTCTTCACCAATGATGATGTATTTATCCATCACCTGAGCTGCTTCCAAGACACTTCGAGAAAAAGCATCCTTGCCAATCTCAAGAATTCGACTCTCCTGTGACTGTTGCTGAAGATTTTTTGCAATCGAGGCCTCTGATGCGAATGCGGCTGGAGCAAAGACTGACAATAACAAGCTTACACTCAATACTGAAGTGATGATTTGCTTTTTCATTTTTTTCCTCCTTAATCATATAATGATTCGATATCTCATGGATCTGACTTTAGAACTAAATCAATTTTTTGATGAGATTTGATGCGGTATGGACAAAAGTACTTACTAAAGCAATCCATTTAGTGTCAATCACTACAACCAAATAAAATAGGCATACCTCCTCTGTTTAGCGGCTACCCGATCCAATATTACAAAGATTTTGTTGGTGTTATAATAATTTCTAGCTGTTTTCTTTGCACGGCAAAGGAAGGAGCGCTTCGGAGTCGATTTCCGATGTTGCCTGCTATGCTCGTCTGGAATCGACTCTAAATTATTTGAAACAAGAGTGCTAGCATGACTAACATGTAGCATCCTTGAGACAACCTCTTTAATCAGGTTATCTTGCTTGAAAGACTAGCTCCTTCTATCGCCTTTTGGTTACCTTTATTCTTCGTATCCGAATAATTCTTTTTTTGAAGCTGCAATATGTACCAATCGAGTTCCTGACTAATTTCCACTACACGTCTATCGCTTAGGCTTTTCATACCTTCTACTCTTCTTTCCAAGCGTTTGCGCAACTCTTTAACTTTTAATTGAATTAATTCTTCTTCCTGAGTTAGCATCGAGATTGGATACCCCCTTCTCAATGTAAATTTAAACCAGGTTTCCTATATTCATTATTTTTTTCCTCTAACAAAACCTTTTCGACATATTCCGCCACAAACAAAAATAAGAGGTAGGATAAGTAATAAAAATTACTTCCCTTCCTCTTACTAGGTCGACTCATCAACTTGTTGTTGTGCCCATTTGGGTAATATAAATAATATTAAATTGAAACAATCATTCGCCCTGACACGAGAATCTACACCTATATAATGCAAAATACTCAGCATGAAGCAGTCAATAGCTTCTTCATATTTTTTAAGCTGTATGTAATATCCTGCCTTTAACTTAAAATACAGAGCCAATTCAGATTTTTTAAAAGGCGTCTTATATTCAGTGTTTATTATTTGAGATTCATACTTCTTTAGTAACATGTTAATTGAAACTAGATCTTTATTATGAAGGTATAATTCGAAAAGCTCGTTAATGATATGGATGGTTTGATCAGATGAGGATTGCTGTAAACAGATAAGGAGTTGTGATATGGCCTGCTTAGTATGTCCTTTCTTGCCAAGGATGCAAGCTTCATTAAGCTTAATGTTTTCTTGTATTTCTTTAAACGAATACATGTTACATTCGTGCATGTAATGCTCTGTCAAAAAGTAGTTACCCAAATAATAATAGGAATTGCTAGTCAGAAGCAAAGCACGAGCTCTCGTAAGTGGATCGCTCTTATACTTTTCCACAACAGCAGAGAATAATTCAATGCTCTTCTCATGCATTTGTAGCGCATAAGCATGAAACCCTAATTTGAAATGGATAAGCGCTTTCTCCTCTTCTGGAAAAAAATCAATGTAATTAAGCAGGTATATTCCTGTATGAAATGTCTGCTCCAGCCTGCTAAAATCATTACGCTCAATCAAGTAGGTTTGAAAAAAAGCTTTGGCAACGTAAGGTTGTACTCCGTGCTCTCTGGCATACTTTGCGATTAGAGCAAATAATGTGAGTCTAATCGTATTATCAGTCACAGCTTCTGTCATTATGTACAGTTCTTCAACTAAATCATAGCTGTCTTCACTGTCAGATTGCAGGAACCTAGCTGCTATCTTTTCAATAACTGTGCTTTCGCCCCTCTGAATAGCTTCCAGTAGCAGACGTTGCAGCACCTTCTTACGCCTCTCCGTTACGATGTAATGACCAACCACATCTGAATATGGAATGGATAGCGAAGAACTTAAGGCGAGAATAGAATTCAATTCAGGGTACTTCGTCTCCCCTCTTTCGATTTTCGATATCGTTCCTTTAGGAATACCTGATAAAGTAGATAAATGCGGTAAAGTGTATCTACGACTCTTCCGATAATCGTAAATTAACTCACCGATTAGCCTATCTTCTTTACTCAAACCATCACCTTCCTTCATAAGCACGCTTACAATTCTAAGAAATACTCGCTTTGAATATGGGCTTTAAATCTGCGGTGACTTTTTTCAGATCCTTATAGGAGACATAACGAGTTGAATTGCGGATTTGGTGAATGATGCATTTTTGGATCGTTTTCGAATAACAAGGTGAAATCGCTTGAGAGAAGCCTGTCAGGTTATCGATGCAGGTTGATGAGGATATCTTGTACGCCACGGTTTTTGAGATCGTTCAGAACACTGAGCCAAAACTTCATTTTCTCTAATCTACATGCCGAGCACATCCTTATTGACCTCCAGGTCGATGCCAGCACCATGCAGGCAGCCTTGTTCACAATAGCGCCATCCTGCTTTACTTTGAAGTGGATTGCATCCAGAAATACAACTGCGTACAAGCCCTGCAACGGACGGTTCTGCCACTCCTTGATAAGCGGCAAATCTGTTTGTCACATTGGATCATCGTCGGTGATACGTCAATACCGTACAGGTGGTTCATATGATCCTGAATATCTCGTGTACTGACGAACTTGGCCTACATGGCAATGAACTGGTCTTCGATGCCGGCTATATTTTTCTGGTCCTTTTTGACAGTTGACGACTCAAACTCACTGTTGCAGCACGCGGAACGTCTAGTCTAGTTCCCGATATTCACCTAATTACAGTTTACTTGGTCTTTCCATTATAGCCGTTACGAGTCTTTTTTTCTTGACGGTGATGTTTCTCATAACTAAACTCTGTGTCGTGTTCAGCCTCTAACATAGACTGCAACGTCTCAGCGAACAATTCTTTCAACGAAGACTGGACATCATCCATTATTTTAAGATTGTCATCTTTGACAAATGCCTTCACCTCTTCTTTGTTAAAACGTGCCATTTGCGTCATCCTCTCAAACCGACTTTTCTCTATAGCTTGATGTAGGTTCAAGAGTTTACACAATTTATTTTACAGTCTCATCTTCAACAAAGCCATAAAGGTCTATAAATTCTTCAATATTACGGATTAGTTCATTAATATCTCTTCTTGTTACCTTAATACTAACATCAAGATGTACTATGTCATTTCTCAAAATTCTAAACTTATGGGCTTTATTTGCCCATATTCCCCATTTCGTCTCATCCAACCTATTGTTTTTATAACTATTAATAGTATTGAATATCGACTCGTCACTATCTCCTTTCAGAAAACTCTCATATATCGAAAATATATACACAAAAGTAGATGCACTTTGTATTTGGTATATTGGCAAAGCTTCCTGTGGTTCCATAAAGCTCTTGACTTCATTGATTGAGTTACGAATTTTATATTCCAAGTGGGAAAAAGAGGTGATTGTATTATTTGAATCTTCCACTATCATTTCTTCGTACTCATTAATATCTTCCCCCTTATCTATAATAAATTGTACAAATTCGGTATTAGCATTGATTTTGAATGCAACTGTTTCACATTTAGGTACAATTTCATTAGATAAACTTATTAAGCTCTCCATTTGACTTTCTAAAATTTCTTTATAGCTTGATGAGAATGTATCCAAATAAAACACTACAGAGTCAATTTTCTTTAAAAGAGATTCTTTTGTTTGCTTAAAATTCTTTATCATTTTCTCCTCTTCCTTTTAGATCATTTCTTGTATTCACGACGAGAGCCGGCCTTAGAATAGCTCCTATCTTAAACCGGCTCGTTTATCGGCTGCAACATATTCCAAACATCGGAGGAATAATGGGTGTTAGCCCTGCAGCGTGATACTTTGTTAGGTGTAATTGCTGCTTTAAGAAGTAACATAGAACTAACAATCAAGTTGAAATTGTTCCTTACGCTATTAATTATTTCAACCAATACTTCTGAAAGCCCTTTGAATATTATAAGCTTGATTTTTTCAAACCCATTCTCCGAAGCTCAATTACAAACAATGGCCAAGGTGGGTGAATATAGCCAACTTCGGTTTTGAATCAGGATCAGTTAAAGTACACCGTATGAATATATATACATGTCTCGAACCCATAATTAGCTAAACTCATCTTATATTCCCTCTATTAAGTTAGAAATATGAGTGAAACATAGATGCTTGAACATAAGGTTTTAAGTGTTTATTTTTTTACTAGTACTTATTTCACGCACTTGTATCTATGAACTCGAAGGCATCAGGTATTCACTTTACTAATTTCAACAACGAATTCTGCGTATTCATCATATCCTTCTAATAATCGATCTAATCCCTCTTGTGAAACAAAATATATATTTTTTATAGGGTTATCAATTATTGGAACTATAGTAACAACTTTGAATTTCGCTTGTTCAAATTGATTTAGCTCGTCTTCTGATATTTCAATAACTTCAGAAGGTTCCATAGAGTAATCTTGTATGAATATACTTAAAACTCTCATCAACCAAGTTCCCATATCTATAATAGAAATTGCGTCTGGTTTTCTCACTTCTTCTGAATGTATTGCACGGTTACACAAAGAAATTACTTCTTTTAGAGGACTTAATATCTTTTCGGGTAAAACCCCTTGAGAAGATAACTCGTAAATTAATCTCCCTAATGGAAGTTTAGAAGTTCCTGGGTTCGAAAACCCATACAATTTGTTAACTAGTTTTTCTAACTCAATTCTAACTTTAGCGAGAGCTAATATATGGTCATGTTCAGCCAAGTCTTCAATACTTTCTATTGTATTAAGCAATTCAATGGAAGGTTCAATTTCAAAGTCAATTGCATCGTCATGCATACTTTTGTTTATTTCATCCTTAACCTTCTCGACTTCTTTAGGATGAATTTCTGCTTCAAAATCTCCAACCTTTATTCTCTTAAGATTAGATATGTAGGGGCTTAACATCATGATTGCTAAAAATATAATTGTAATGTTATCAATTTTAAAATTTGGAAGTGAGAATGTATGTGCAACTAATAAAAAAAATGAACTAACAAATGAAAGCCACCAAGCATGCTTAATAAAATATTTCTTCATAAATAAATCGCATCACTTTCTAATAGAATAATGACTTATTGCGGTTTCAGAAAAATGTTGATGCATTTACGAACCCGAAAGGTTTAAGGAGCATAAAGACCGAGTGGTCTCGCCACTTTGCCATGCAGGATTGACTGCTGAATTACTACTTTAAGATTCCTCTTGCGAACCAATGGGCGTTATCTGAAATATGACGATTTATGATTAACAAAACCTTTATTAAACAGTGCAAATATTGAAATTAAATAAATAACATTTATTATGATTGGTTTATGTGGAATATAAAATTTAATATCAACTGAAAATACTACTAAAATCAGTAAGCAACGTCCCCTTCTTTCTCTCTCAATTCTAAACTGGCATTTTTTGTTCTGAATACGAATTTTTCATATTCGTCATCTTTATAATATTGTTTAAACACCTTCTTTTTAATTTCTGACAGCATAGTTTCTGAGGGATATATTTGTTTATCAGGAAAATCATTTAGCCTTGTGTTCCATTGGTAAGCGTAAAATTTAGGAGACTGATTAATAAACTCCATATGCATTTTATCCATTTTGGGATTACTAGAGGCTTGAATATGCATAACAAACTTATCAAATATTTGTATTAAAGCAATTCCATGTTGTCTTGCATATTCTGTTGCTCCACTTTGAAAACCAGATGTAGAAATTAATATTCCTTTGTGTGCACCTAAGCTCCGTACCTTGCCTGCTAAAACCACAAATTTCTCACGTTCCACTGGTCGCGTATAACGCTTGCACTCTACAACAACTTTAAAGCCAACAGATAGTGCCACAAATTCAGCAATAATGTCAATTTGGTACTCTCCATCATTGGTTTGAATCTTTTGGTTATGAAGTATGGAGAAATCTTTAAGTGCTTCATCCTCAGCGTACGCATTCAAAATTTCCAAACAATACTTTTCAAATTCAGTAGCAGAAATACTTGCAACAAACTTACGATAGGGATTAATTATCTCCATTTTCACACATCCTATTTAACAAAAAGATCTGGAATAGATAAAAATAGTGTTATATTAAGGTTAAATTTCATATCATGCTTGATTCCCAAAAACCAATTCAATTTACTGTATAATATTTTTTTGGTTTATAAGGTATAGTCTTTGGATAGAATTTTTCATAACGTTTTTTGTATATACGAATGAGAGGCTTAGGGTGTGAACGCGCCCGATCCGACGGACTTAGCCTCAAAGTGTTGTGAGCTGATCCGCTTTCCACTTCTCACGAACCAATGGCAATGCCCGTAGCGTAGATACGGTGTTAGCTGATGGGGGATGCCATCTTCGAGATTTTTTCGATTGTGAATGACTACGTCTTTTTTGTTTCAACATTTTTTCAATCCTTTGATACATTTTTTCTGATATGGTACTATATATGTAATAAAGACCAAGTGCGCTAACACTTGGTCCATACAATTGGCTTGGATGGGTAATCCCTTCTTAGTCATTCATGAATGGAAACCCACCTCTGGCGTCCAACCTTGGGGTGGGTTTTTACTTTCTCTTGTTGTTATGATTAATGTATGTTAAAAGAGCAAGAATGAATGTTCCAAAGAGGAGCATGATCGTTATTGCGTCTTTTACTTCCATGGCTTCACCTCCTTTCGAAGGGAAACCACGCCCACCCAAGATTCAATTTTAGTTATATTTTACCTTTTTCCACATCCGCGTACAAGTGTTCTTATATTGATTTTGAACTTACAGTTTGAACATGGTTTTAATACAATTCGCATACCTTCCAAATAACGTTCCCATACGTATTTTACGACACAAACCAGCCTTAGATAGCTCTTATCTTAGGCTGGCTCGTCTGTTGTCTAACCTTCATCCATTATTATACATCTGGCAACCAAGGGGCGAAAGCCCCCAGCGTGAATACTTAGTTATAGGAACTCTGCGGCATCATACAATCACTTCAAATTAACGCTCTTCTGAATGTAATATCTGATCATTTACAAACGCTTTAATGAAGAATAGTTCATCTCCAATAGGCTTCCTTTTATTTTCATTTTCAAAAGTCTCTAATGATTCCTCTAATGAATTTGAATTTGTGGCTTTACTGGCCGATCTTAGCTCTTTCCAGAACAAATCCATTTCTTCGATATCGCAAATCGATTCATGACCAACTATGAAATGAGTCGCGTCAAATTTCTGAATATCTTCTATCATTGGCTCTAAATGAGACTTTTTATAGTGAAATAAAGAATTTTTGGTTGTACCATAAATACTATCTCCAAGGAAAATTGCTTTTTCATCGGGAACATAAACAATGGTAGAATCATCTGTATGTGTGCTTCTAATTCTCTCAATAACACAACTCTTATTACCTAAGTCAAGAACGAGAGATCCATCAAAAACAATATCCGAAGTATTTAACTTGAATACATCCCGATTTGGCACTTCATTCTTGATAATCTCCACACACTGCGAAGTCATCTTTTTAGCATCTACATATTCTTGAAGAGAGTGATCGTCAAAAGAATAGCCTCGCCACGTATTCAATAATTGATTGGTAAGGCTATTCACAATGATCGTTGCATGAAACTCATTCATCCCCAAAAAATGATCCCAGTGTGCATGTGTGATCACCAGGTACTTAACTGGAGGTACGTTTACGTTTTCGATTTCACTCAAAAAATCTCTAGCATGTTGAACAGAATTTCCTGCATCGATGACTAGACTATATTTGTCTCCACAAACCAACCCTAATGTAGGTCTTTCTTTCTCGTTTTGGTTAGATAAATAATAAACGGAATCACTTAATTTATTTAGCATACAATATCCCCTCTTGTAAGAGCTTTCGTTTCTCGCGAGTTTCTTCATCACAATTTTTCATTAGTTACCTACTCCCTACTATTTTCTTATATTTTACAATTATAGCATCACACAAATGATTTAGAAGGTAGTAAACAATTATAACTAAACTGTACTTAAGCTCACTAAAATGAGTAGGCTGCGATAGTCTGCTCAACAAGATGTTTTTGCCTTACCTTATCAACCGAAAAAGAAATCAAGAACATTCGAGCCAGCCGAAGATTTTTTATTGTAAAATTCGGAATACCCGCAATTTGCACAGTACACGACTATAAATTGATTGTGCTGGATATCGAACATTTTGGATAGCCCTGTGCCGGTCATTGCTACTTCTTTCGTCCTTGCGTCTCTGCTTCCGCATTTGATGCATCCCTTTTCACTCATATATCTGTCACTCCCCAACATGTTATGTTTCTTCCTACGTTTCCAAAGCATATAAGGTTGCGAAAAAAACAGAATGAGTTTATTTTCAATAGGTTCCAAATGTGGAAAATCAGCAGTCGCGTCTTAGTAATTTATTTTGCTATAGTGTCATGTTAGCGTAGTTTCTTATTTTTTGATCACTTTCGCCATCGCTTGAGCTAGATAGGATTGGTCAATTGCCTAGTTAGGGATATGCTTACTTGGTCACCCACCGAGACTGTATCGCAATCTGTTTTTCTAATAAAAATCAGATAGCATTTGGCTGAGCGTCTTCCAATATTTCGTTTAGTGGTACGGTGTTATGTAAAACCAAATCTTTTTCGAATGCAATCACAATTATTCAATGAGTTCTTTATCTACTATCATTATCCCTTGTCTTCCTATCTTAGTTATTTCTAGTGTTTCCTTTAACCTTTTTATTTTTTCAAACATCTCCTGATTAATAATACTTATTGGGTTTATAGAAGGTGGCTCTCCTTTTTTTATAATATTTGTATCGATCGGTCCACCATCAAGTTCCAAAACATGACTGTAAAGTGTAGACTGAACTTATTTCCCATATGTGTTTACATAGGTCTTTGATTTGTTCAAAGCTCTCAGCTTTAAACCTCCATTTATCTTCTTCCACTAATACATCAATTTCCGGGATAATTAGTGAGCTATGGATCTCATTCTTTCTATATCTCCAAAAATGTCGTATCTCGCTATGTGAGTTACTCAATAATAGAATTTGCTTATAGATGTTATTGACGTGCTCATCGCAGCCAAGAATAAACTTGTTTTCGAGATGTTTTTGATTCCACGTGGTGATTTCTTCTAAAGTGTTATTTTCGCTATTCCAATAACCTGATTTATAAGGAAATGTATTAAATAATATTGAATAAAATTCTCTTACAAATGTATTATTTAAGGCTTTATAAGGAAACGTCATTTCGATGGAAAAATAAGATGGAAATAGTATTACTCCTTTAATTTTTTTTATATTGTCCCTACACTATTTCCCGTTACTCTTTAACTGAAATAAAATCGATTTTAGTTCATTTAAGTCTTCTATAACTACATCAGCCTTAGCAAGTTCATCTTCTTGTGCAAAATCAAAATTACATCCGATTGCAACCAAACCATTATCCTTAGCTGCATTTATATCCGAAATTCGATCCCCTACTACTGCACCATGAGTAATACCATACTTATCTATAATGGTCTTCACCAAATCTGATTTATTCAACGATTCGATTTGCTGGATGCTACATGTTTCAGTAACCCAGTTATCCAAATCATAAAACTTAACAATCGCAGCTAAATACTCTGTTAAGCCATTACTTGCTATGTAAATGGAGCAATTATTCTCTTTTAAAAAGCTGAAAACCTCCTTTACATTCGGATATAAATCCCCTTTTCCACTTTTTATATTCTCAATTAATCTCTCTAAAAAATACGCATCCATTTGTTCTCTAACTTCTATAGAATGATTGGGTAATAAAGTTTCCCATACTTTGGGTAGTGGTGCACCCATAATTTCACGATACTTATCTATAGGAGTTTCTTTATCCCATTTATTTCGTGACTTCAAATGATTAAAGGTATCTTCGAGTGAACTTTCTAAGATCTTATCGGTTTGAAAAAGTGTGCCATCCATATCGAAGATGAATGATTGAATCATTGAATTCTGCTCCTTTTCTTGTCCCCTACAACAAAATATATTTCCCACGATGCCCTCTGATTTTAACTGATGAGATGTGCCTTCTTCGATCTACCCATTCAAGATCTTTCAAGTTGCTTTAAATAATAAATAATCCCGGCTCGATCAACATTTGAAAATTGTAATGGGTTGCTATTGATTAAATCTGATAGCTCCTTTATAGAGATCCATTTAATATCTGTCGTTTCATCCCCGCTCTGTACTATCTCTCCTTCAGCTTTACATCTAAAGTAGTACCCTACTGAATCAATTGGCCCTCTTATTGTTTGATATGCTCCAAAGGGTTTCATACATTCGACTTCAAATTCTGGATCTATTCCGGTCGTATCAATTCTTGTGTCTTCTCCCTCAATTTCTGTTACTTCCAGTCCGGTCTCTTCCCTTACTTCTCTTCTCAATGCTTGCGTTAATGATTCATATGGTTCAATGCGTCCTCCAGGTAATTCGATCTTTAATGGTTCGTGGGGTTTATTTCTTGTCTGAATTACAATTTGTCTTTCATTATTAAAATTTCTTTCAATTATCGCTCTGGAGTTAACAAAGAACATATAATCAGTCCCTTCCAATAATTTGTATTCCAAAAAAGAAAGAGAGAATTTCTTCTCTCCTTCCTTACTTAGAAAGATAACTAAGCCTTATTAAATTGGTTCAATTTTACAACAAATTCACGTAATTTGTAACCACGAATCGGATTCACTGGTCAAACCTATATTTGCTCAAAAAGGGCGGAATCTTCCTCTGAAAGCCTTTGCCTAGCTTCTTCCACCAGTTAGATGTTTTTCTATTAAGCTGACGAATACGGAATACCGCTCACTTCCACTCATCCGGCAGCAATGCCGCATAATGCGGGTGCAGATAACGGTCATCGATCAGCAGTAATTGTCCCTGATCCGTCTCTGTACGGATTAGCCGCCCGCCGGCCTGCAGCACCTTGTTCATACCCGGATATACGTAGGCATAGTCAAATCCGTTCTTGCCCTGCGCGTCGAAGTAGTCGCGGATGATATCTCGCTCCAAGCCAATCTGCGGCAGCCCTACACCAACGATGGCAACGCCGGTCAAGCGGTCTCCCACTAGATCGATCCCTTCGGAGAATACTCCACCCATAACCGCAAAACCAATCAATGTCCCTTCATTTCCAGCATCAAAGGCTGACAGGAAACTCTCCCGCTCCTCCTCCGTCATATCCCCCCGCTGCAGCAACAGCCGCAAGTTTGCATCTTCTGCATGAGCAGCAGCAAAGGCTTCATAGACGAGATTCATATAAGCATAAGAAGGAAAGAAGAATAAATAGTTTCCGGGTTCGGTAACCATCTGCCCCAGTACGCTTACCAGCCCAAGCTTGCTTCCCTCGCGATCGTGATAACGCGTCGACAACGGCTCGATCCGAACCGCGAGCTGCTCGCGGAAGAAAGGTGACGGCAGCGATAATGTATAATCCTGCTCTGGACTTGCCCCCAACATGTCCCGATAATAGGAAATCGGCGTAAGGGTAGCCGAGAAGAAAATATGCGAGCGGAAGCCCTTACCCATTTCCCGCAGCAGATGAGAAGGATCGAGACAGAACATCTTCATGGATACTTCTCTGGAAGAAATCTCGGCATAGGTTATATATCTTTCATCGTACAGCTTGCTGATTCTCACGAAATTCTGAGCCGCAAAATAAACCTGCAGCAACAACTGCGACTGCGCTGTATCCTGACGGGAGCCAAGCGCCTCTTCTGCCGCGAGGATAAATGCCTCGGCTCGTTCAACCAGTTGTACAGGAACCTCCTGCGTTATTTGTGCGTTTCCGTCCGATTCTTTGCGCAGTAGTATAAAGAAGGCGTTCACTGCCTTAGCCGCCTTGTGCACCTCGGTGTTAAGCTCCTTATATTCCCGCTGCAAGCTGAGGAAATCCCCTTTATTCAATGTAGCTGAATACATCTCTCGCGCCCGATCCACCAGATTATGCGCCTCGTCAATCAGCAACGCCGTCCGGCTCTTCCGCTCGGCGAACATTCTTTTCAACGAAATTCTAGGGTCGAAAATATAATTATAGTCGCAGATTACCGCATCCGCCGTATAAGCGAGATCAAGCGAAAATTCAAACGGACAAACCCGGTGCTTGCGTGCGTATTGTTCAATGATTTGCCGGCTGATAAGCAACTCGTTAGTCAATATATCAAGTACCGCCTCATTAATCCGATCATAGTAGCCGTCCGCGAATGGACAATCTTCCTTGCGGCAGCTCACCTGATCCTGAAAACAAATTTTCTCCTTGGCCGTGATGGTTACGGTATGCATCTGCAATCCTTGCGTCTGCATCAGGGCGAACGTCTCCTCTGCTGCGGTACGGGTAGTCGTCTTGGCGGTCAAATAGAACATCTGCTCAAGCTGTCCCGTCCCCATTGCCTTTACGGCGGGAAACGTTGTCGAGATCGTCTTTCCGATCCCTGTGGGAGCTTTGGCAAATAAGTTTACTCCCTCTTCAATCACTTTATAGACCGCTCCTGCTAATTTACGCTGACCCGCCCGATATGAGGCGAAAGGGAATTTCAACCCGCTAATACTTCTGTCCCGTGAAATCCGGTGAGCGCGAAGCATCCGTGCATAAGGAGCGTAACTCTCCACCACATCCCGTACAAACAACTCCAAATCAGCCAAAACCGCCTCTTGCTGGAACCGCCGTTGTTCACCTGTTACGACTTGTACGTAGGTCAATTGGATTTTCATTTGAGCAGCTCCATGCTCTCTGGCGTACATATAGGCATAGCATTTAGCTTGAGCCCAATGAACCGGATAGGTATCCTCCAGCGTCTGCGGGATGTCGCCAGAAGTCGACTTAATCTCATCGATGACGATGGAACCGTCTTCTTCTACCAACAATCCATCGCAGCGCCCGTCTATAACAAACAGCAGATCTCCACAAGGAATCTCTGCCGATAAATATACTTCTTTCTGATCCGCCTCACCGTAAGTTCGCTGCACCTGTTGATGCGCCTTAGTCCCCTCCGTCAGGGCCGTTCCCGTCCTGAACCCGCTCTCCAAATCCCCGCTGCGGTACACGTACTCCACCAAAGGTCTCACAGCGATTTTCACTTGATCCTTCATCGCTTCACCCGCTGACTTTCGATATAGAACATTTGTTCCATAGTATATCATAAAACTGCGAATTCCCTTACTTTTATCGAAATGAAATGTTTTTTTTGCAGACCCTTTTTCACCATATCCTTTCTTCACAAAAACAACAGCGCCTCCGCAATCATGATGAACGCAGGGACGCTGTCAACTCATTAATCGGAAATTCAATTTTTATTAATAATCTATCCTAGTTATGTATCGACGTTGATAATTATTCCGTAGAAACGGTCTGATCAGGGGCACTTGCTGTTCTTTTTTTCGCTAATCTTACCAGGGCATTTACCATGCTGTCACGACAGCACGTTAAAGAGAATATCCATCGGTGCAGATAATGTTCTTGTATCTACGAACTTAAGAGGCTTAAACCCTGCATACGTTAGATCCGACGGAGACTTAGCCTCGCAGGGGTGTGAAATGAATCCGCCTCTGCTTTACACTTCTAGCGAACCAAAAGAGAGTGCCTGCAGCGTAGATTATCCGGAATTATTGCCTGCTCCGAAACAGGATAAAATTTCCTCGAGTCATTTAACCTCGGTTATTTTAAAATTAATTCACCTACACTGACTATACCTTCAGTTAATTTAGGGTACACCGCACTCCAAATCAATAATGAAATAAATAAAATTAAAAATATACTGGGATATCTCGCCCTCATACAGCGAGACGTTTGAATCATGCTGAGTAATAAAATAGGAATTGTTATGAATGATGTTATATGCCACCCCCACTCTCCCACCTTAGTCCAACTTCCAATCCCAATTAAGTCCAAGAAACTATCCAATAATGAGTATCCATATAAATGATTGCATCCTAATATCAACACAACAAAATACATAGTCATCCAAATACGGCCTATATTCATTTGATTGTGTTGTTTGAACAAAATAACATCTCCTACTTTTGTGAATTACTTACAAAGATGTGTTCTTAAAAAGACGATCACCTTTTCAAAAGCGATTTGAACTTGTGGGTCACAAAAGCTCTGATCGAAAACATGATCCGCCCCTTCTATAGTTATTAACTTTGTAGCTACTCCCTTTTCCTTTAACTTCTTGTACATTAAAACTGATTGTTCGTAGGGTACATCTGTATCTTGATCACCATGAAGAAATAATGTTGGGGGAAAATCTATCGTTATATTATGGATTGGGTTATATTGAATTAACCTCGTATAATCATGTTCATTATTGATTCCCGTCACCTCTTTTAACCAGGAACCCTGCTGTCGGCAATATAAATAATAATCAAATCGTTCCCATTGACCATTAGTAATTTCACTATCCCTGACATGCTGACAGGCTCTTTCCCTATTTATAATTGGTCTCTGACAGTAATGTTCACTCGGTTTAGAAAGCCATCCCCCCAGAATATCTCCATAACCATAAAATGAAACGATCACTTTAGGTCTAATATCCATTGTCCCAATTAACAAGCTAAGATAGCCACCAGCTGAACTGCCCATAACTGCAATATTATGTACATCGAAATCATACCATTCGATTGTTTTCGTTCTTACCCAATTCATTGCGTCTTTGATGTCTTCTATAATCTCCTCAAATCCAGTTTCAGGAGCAAGTCGATAATCAATATTGACTATACTAAAGCCAGATTGTCTGAAAAATTCAATTTGATCTGAGGATAACCATGATCTTGCCCCAAAAATTAGCGCTCCTCCATGAATATACAAGATCACTGGAGAATTACTACCCTGATAATATATATCAGCACATATAGAGCAATTATTTACTTCTTTGTAGACCCTAGTATCTTTCAAGACTTATTCCCCCTTTTGATCTTACCGCATTCCAGTTAACGTTCATCTGCTTCAACTTTTCTTTCGAAGTTTCATTGAATTCTTCTAAATCCCTTTATAATATTCTTTAAATTTCGATCTTTATAATCTCGATTCCCTTGAATTATTGTTATAAACACTCCAGTATCCTCGTTAAAAATAGAATCATAATCTTCTTTTTCTTTGGTTATTTTGATTGTATATTCATTTCCATTATGAGTTGTAAACTCCCACATTGCTCCCGTTGCATTTCCTATAGATACCCCCGCGGATAATTTACTTGATGCGTACTGCTCCTTTGTTTTAGTTACCTCCGCCAAGTAATATACGTTACTTCTTTGTTCGATAAGCAATACTGTTTCATGATTACTTAAAACAATCTCAATAATGGCTCCTTTTTTTATAGCCTGTTCTTCAACAAAATTGCTTATTGCTTTTTCCTTTGTTTGAAACAGTTGCATATCATTTTTATTCATACATCCAGTAACACAGATGAAAAGAACAATAAGAATTAATTTACTCTTCATTTTCATGCACTCCTCGATACGGTTTGAGATGCACTTAACGTTTTTGCGGGGATTTCTTATAACGTTGTTGTAATTACAAAACGACCCAGCCTTTGATAGCTCTTATCTTAGGCTGGGTCGTTTGTTGTCTGCTATGTTTTCTTTGATTATACATCTGACAACCAAAGGGCGGTAGTCCCGCAGCGTGAATACGGTGTTATTGGATGCCGGCACTTCTCCGAAATCTCTCGCCGGGCCGAGGGCCGAATGGCCCGAAGTCGAATATAGTGTATGTGAAGTTCGGCACTTCGCAGAACAATCAGAAGCCATTATTGTTAAAAATTAATTGTACGTCTATATTGCTATCTTCACTTATACCTGCGTCATATTTTTTTGATAGTATTAATAATTCATTACGGTTTCCTTTAATTTTATTTGTGAATTCCTTTATTTTCTGATCATTATATTCCTGTAATAAATTTATATCAGTAAACAAGATAACGCCCGAATTAACTAAATGAGTTGCTTCCAACATAAATTCATTTGAGTAATTTTCAATACTATCTTTAGACAAAAATGAGAGCAATGTCGAAATTTTCTTTATCGAAATACTATTATTGTACTTATATCTTTCAAAATCCATTTGGCCATTAATAGCCATCATGTGACTATTTATACTTTTCTCTAAATATCTATCATAGAGAACTAAAAATTCCTGAATGGATACAGGTTGAATAATATCTTCAAGAGCTTTTTCTAAATCAACTTTTGGAATTTGTTCCTGTTCAAGTTGTTCCATTGATAACTTTTCATCTTTTGAACTACAAGCAGTTAAAGTCATACATAAAAGAATAAAGACAAGCATTTTCTTCATTATTTGCTCCTTGTTTTTCATTTGTCGTATTTCACATAACTAAGAAACAAATTTGCCGTTGTTATGCTTATTATCTGGTATTTGACTACAGCTTCCTCGCTTTAAAAATAGCTGTTAACGGAACCATTTGCGATTTTTTAGTCCAATCGCTAAGTTCGCCGGTTGATTGCAAAGTTTCGTCGTTTGTCTGCTCAATCATTTGCTCAATTATAAAACCTGCCTTCGCCAAGGCGTTTACGTAAGTTGATATTTTCCGGGAGCAAAGTAAGATATTTTTCCCATCAAGATCCCGCTCAGACCATGTTTCATCAAAATAGCTATTTTTAAAAACGGCTTTACCTTCTTCAAATGCCACGCACATATGAATATGGTGCGACCAGCTAAATATAAACACGCCATCCTTTTTTAAATAGGATGCAACCCTATCAAATGTACCCTGTAAATCCGTTGTCCATCCAATTGCATAAATAGAGTAAATATAATCAAAGTAATCTGTTGGCAGTCCGTGTTCGTCCTCCATTGCCCCACAAATCAGCTTTGCTGCATAACCATTTTCTGAAAGGCATTTCGCTGCCTTCTCAATCTGGTTTTTAGAAATATCTATGCCCCAAAGCTCGGCGGCCTTGTTATTACCATGATATGTAAGGGATTCGCCATTGCCGCAACCAATATCTAAAAGTTTTTTGCCTGCTACATCACCAAATAAGTTCAATTCATGTTCTGTTAACGTATTACAACCGTAATAAGGCAGTACAATCGCTTCTAAAAAATCGTTGCCATTCTCGTCCCAATAACTCTTGTTCGTGCGATGTATATTGCTATTATCCGTTTTGTTCATGTGATTACCTCCACGTAATATAAATTATCTTACTTCAATCGTTTACTATTGTTGTCACATGGTGTTATCAGATGGCTGAACCTTCTTCGAATTGCTCAATCAGACTTATCAATTCCAAGAGATTGGACAGTTCTGCAGTCGGATACACGTTCATCTGCTTCAACTTTTCTTTATCTGATCGATAAGCGATGAACCGTATTCCTGCGCTTATTGATGCCTTCCCATCTATCCATGAATCGCCTACAGAGAGCCATTCATTCGCTGAGTGCTTAAACTCATCCAACACTCGCAAATATCCATCAGGTGAAGGCTTCAATGCTTTCATTACCTCCCTGCCAATAATGAAATCAAAGTATTCCATAATATCATTATCTCTTAATGCGATTTCTGCAGCTTCAACAGAATTATTCGTTACAATTGCAATGTGATATCTGCCTTTGAGTTCACTAAGAACCTCCACCGCACCAGGCTCCAGGTCTGCCCCCTGCATTCCATACACTTCATGCTTCTTAGCGATATCCCACATTTCATTTAGCAATTCTTCAGTCATTCGATTCGTCTGTACTGCTTCTTCAATAATAGTTGATGTTGTATGGTAATCAAGACTGTATCCATCAGGTAGGATCTCTTTCGATACGAGAAATTGATAGGTTTCATTCTTCATGGCTTGAAAGTCAATTCTTGATCGTAAAATCGTATTATCCATATCAAATACAATGCCTTTTAATTGATGCTTCATAGGATACCTCGCTCTAAACAATGATTTGCACAGCTTTCCGATAGCGTTCTTGTATCTACGAACCTGAGATGCTTAAGGTCCGACGCGACCGGATCCAGTGGACTTAGCCTCGCAGGGTTGTGAGCTGATTCAGCTTCTCCGTTAACACATCTTGCGAACCGAGGACGCAGTCCGCAGCGTAGATATGGGGTTAGGTGAAGATCCTGACTTCATGTGACTACCTACACTTTCCCTTCTGATGTACTGTTAGGTTGTTTTGATTGTCTAACAAGTTTTCCTCCTACAAAGTATCTACCGTGTTCCGTTATTGTTTTTTCGATTTCTATTTCAGTTGGCACCTCTTTTATTCTCCAAGATAAAAAATAAGCTTCTACTTTTCCGCCATAGAAAACCCAAGAAAAAAATCTCTTTGCAAATTTATGTGCTCCATTTGTTCTAAATCGATTCATTGATTCCCTATCTCTCCAAATTGTAACCGTTTGACCAATTCCCCCCTGCAGTTGCCCTGAGAGTTTCGCATATATTAGGTTTTCATTCTTGGTGAGTTGTTTTTTTACAAATTCATTTACAATACCATTTATTATTATTCTGATAAGATCAAATTTCTCTCCACGAGTTACTGAGATAATTGCAGTTTCAGGCAAATCTGTATCGCTTTCACCTAATGTAAACGTAGCTCCGTATTTATTATTTGGATCTGGATTCTTTTTCCACACCTTCATAAAATCCTCCCCATTAGCTTAACTCCCGAATAATCCATTGCATTCGTTCTTGATATGCAGCATCGCAATTGGTGAATAAATGGTCCGTTTCGTACCAAGCAATTTTTTTCGGCAAACTTGCAGCATGATAGTACCCCTCCGCTTGATTTCTTGATACAAAAAAATCATCTTTAGCAAATTGGAAATATAGAGATGCTTGAGAAGCATTTTTAATGTAATGAATAGCATCTAAAGACTCTACTGCAGATATAAATTTATCAAACCGTTCACTAGTTAAATGATGACGAATAAAGGCCGCAAATGGATGATCACTTGTTTTATGCCACTCGGAAACACTAGATAAGCCAGCCATCAGAACATATGCCTTAAGACGTTCTTCAACTCCGGCAAGCACCCCTCCCCATGTAGCCCCCAAACTATGTCCAACATACATAAGACGGTTGGAGTCAACATTTTCGAAAGTAGAAAGTAAATCAATACCTCTTCGGAGATCTACTACTGTCTGAATGTATTTCTCAACATCGACTACCTCTTCTATTATCAGTGCTAGTTTCTGTTCTTCGGATTGCTCTTGTGGGAGGGGATTTCTCTTGGAAGGTGCATCAATTAAAAGAGAGATTATACCTCTCAAGGCTAGTTTCTCTGCTTCGGATAAAAACGTTGTCTTGTTGCCTTGGCCTGGATGCAAAAAAATAACTGCTGGAAAAGGCCCTTCTCCATTTGGAACAACTAAATAGGCGGGTACTTTTCCACCATGCGGACTTAAGTAAGAAACATCTTTGATCGTATGCTCATCTTTCCTAATAGATGAAAGTTCCTTAAAACCTAATGGCAATGAACGGTCATATTCTATACTTGATTGGGTTTTCATTTCCCTCCACTCCCTTTTGATAAATAAATGCAAAATAACTTTTTCAAATAAAAAACTTCGCTGACCGTTAGTAAAATAGCGTCTAGGTAGTGAAATGATGCAATGGTATGTACTTCATATTCATTTCGATCAAATTCTTTATACTCATTTTTCTTATCAAAAGATGTAGTTATATTTTACCTTTCATCACATCTGCGTACAAGTGTTCCTATATGGTATTTTTGAATACATTTTTATATTTGCATCCCTTTCTGTATTCACGACGGCTGGCCTAAAGCCTTGTAGCCGGTGTTACCGTCTATTTTCCGGTGTTTGCGGAGGGGGTGCTCTTCCATCTTGGGGACGGGCATGCCGTTCAAGGCTGCGGGGAAATTGTAGGCACCGGTATAGAAATATCGCTCGATGTCCGTTTCACTGTTCAGGTATTTAAGGGGAAAACGATCGGTTGGCCGCGAGGCGAATCGGACACGCACTGGTTTTGCATCGGCAACGCTAGGCCGCTTGAACAAACGATGCAGCATGCAACGACGGAAATGCTGGCTATGCTGACGAAAGACTACGGCCTGACCGCTCAGAAGCAAGCCTGCTCCTGGGTCAGTCTGTGGAATACGAGGTGGCCAATATATTCAACCCCGCCTACAGCGTCGTTTGTAAAGTTCCAAAAGCCGTGTTGTCCATGCTATAAAAGAACTGTTTATCTGGAATGGCGATCGCTCTACCGTATAGAACCGGGATCGATCGCCATTTTGCTCTGACATAGCCAGGCAATCATATCGTTTCTCGTATCGAACATGGACGTTGATACGATTGAAGACTTCAGTGTCCTTACCGGGTTCAGGATTTATCTGTCCCGAATCATCAAGGACTCGTTACGTTACACCGTTAGCTAGTTCACCTGCTCGCTCTGTTGCAGCATTTCCGCTAAGTAAGGGTTCAAGAATATGCCCGCAGGGTCAAGCTCTTGACGAAGGCGAAGAAATGCATCCCACTTCGGATATACCGTACGTAGCTGCTCCGCGCGCATCGTGTGCATCTTGCCCCAGTGCGGCCTCCCGCCATTCCGTCTACAGATCTCCTCTACTTTGGCAAAATAGTCGGCATACTCCATCCCACGGTACATATGTACAGCGATATAGCCAGAATTACGTCCATTCGCCGGACTGAGCCATATATCATCTCTCTGGACATAACGGCATTCGATTGGAAAATGAACAGCAAATTGGTTCTGATCTACTGCATCGCGTATTTCCTCAAGTACAGTTCGCATGCGGTCTGCCGGGACGCTGTACTCCATTTCATTAAATCGAACGAGCCGCGGCGTCGCGAAAATACGGTGACTGTACCCCACTTCCTCCACATCCGGTACGGCTGTTGCTGATAAGCGGCTTATTGGCTTACAAAGGCGCGGAATGAAACGGCAGCACTCCGACAATAACCAGAATAGTGCATTCTCCATCAGCATAACTTTCCAGTAACTCCAGCGGCTCGGCGTTCCGGGAACCTCATCTGTCTTATTGGTCAGTTTTACTTGAGCGATATCCGTATAAGGGAACCAATAAAATTCGAAATGACGGTTTTCCTTTTTAAAAAGATCGAGCTGTTCAAGACATTGGGAGAATGGCATTTTGCTGCTTGTATAGCGGAGAGCGTACGAAGGTACAACACGAAGCTTTACCTTCACGATAATCCCGAACATCCCAAGTGACACCTGCATCGCCTGAAAAAGTTCTTCATCCTGCTGGGCTGAACATTCGAGGATTTCCCCCGCCGCTGTCACTACCGTCAAACCTACCGCTTGCGTTGCGAGGCTCCCGAGCCGCTCCCCTGTCCCATGTGTTCCTGTACTGATCGCTCCTGCAATGGATTGCGCATTAATATCGCCCAGATTCTCTTGCGCGACCCCATAGGCATGCAATTCTTTCCCGAGACGATCCAACTTCGTTCCACCCCACACCTCGGCAATCCCCTTCTCCGAATCAACAGCAATCACACCCTGCAATTGATCCAAGGAGACTAATACATCATCGGTCTGTACGATTCGAGTAAATGAATGTCCGGATCCGACGACACGCAGCTTCCGCCCTTCGGCGGCACATGCCTTAACAATCCCGACCACCTCTTCTATGCTGACCGGATATACAATGCTTCTCGGCAATGCGCGTACGAGTCCTGACCAATTATGCCATACTTTCGTATTGCGCTCCTTCAAATTTACAGAAAGCATAGTCCGTCCCCCCGATATGTCGTTGTCTTGCCCACGATACTGCCATTCGAAATGTAGTAGAGATGTGCGAATCGCTCACATAGCTCTCCTGCTTTGCTATGACGCATGAAGATTGGATCGCCGAGTTTCAGCTCCTCTAGCCCGTTATAGCGGATCGGCGTCTGGACCTCGCCCGCCCCTTCCATCGTAAGAAGTGCCGTACCTTGCGGCAGGTATGGACTCGGCAGTTTGTCGCTGCCTGCAGCGCCCGAAGCCGTGTATCCGCCGCCTAAGCAAGTGTAGAGATCGCCGCGCGGCTGACGCACGATCTCGATCGCAAACCCTGCGGCGGGCAGCAAGGTAAAGTCACGGTAGTGGTCGAACAGACCGGGCGAATAGAACCCCGAGCCGGCTGTAACCTCGGTGACAGCCGGCTCCATGCTGCTTGTATGCAGGCTGCCCGTGCCGCCTGCATTCACGAACCGCAGCGGAGGAATACCCAGGCGCTCGATCGCCGCGACCAGTTCGGCCCGCCGGGCAGCGGCTTCACGGATTGAGCGGCGCTTGAGCAGCCGCACGACCGCGTTCTTCAGCGCCTGTCCAGGAACGCGGTCGCCTAAGCCTGCGACCTGCGCTTCGTAGCCCATGAGCCCGTCGAGCACGACGTGCTTCGACTGCGCGATGCGCTCGATGAGGCCGAGCGCCGCAGCTTTAGAGCGTATAGGCGAGCGCCATACGCCGAAATGCAGCCCAGGGACATCGATCGACATATCGATATCCACACAGAGCGGCAGCCTCACACCATATTTGGCGGCTGCCGCTTCCGCCTGCTCGACATGCGTCTCGCAGTCGACCATCAGCGTGATGCTGCACCCTTCACGCTGATACATGGCGACGGACTCGAGCAGACGTGCATCCGTCGCAGGGTAGCCTAGCAGCAAGTCGGTGAATCCTTGCTGCGCGAGATAGAGTGCTTCGGGCACCGTGAAACACATGATCCCTTGAAACTGCGCATTTGCCAGCAAAATGCGCCGAAGCACATCAACAGAGCGGATCGATTTGCTCGCAATGCGGACTTTTTTTCCATTTGCCCGATGAAGAACGCTCTGAATATTCTGCTGCAACAGATCCAGATCAATGAAGGCAAAGGGCATCGTAAGCCCCGTGCAGACTTCTTTATAGTAACGATAATCACGCACTTAACTCGACCTCCTTTGTCTGGAAGATAACGATTTCTTGTATTATTAGTATTCTAACAATTGAGAGATAGCCCATTTTTCTTAGGTGTTATTTCTACAAACGATCTTACATCAGAGCGTTAAATATCTTGTGTACATTCTATTAATTTCGATAAGCAATTGATTATGGAAGTTTTGAAATGAATACTGATTTGGTTTCTTATCCTTTTTAAGGTCCTTTGAAATTGTTGTTTCTAGATTTTACGGCTTCTTCTTATATCGTTATTGTATTCACGAAACGACCCAGCCTTAGATAGCTCTTATCTTAGGGCTGGGTCGTCTGTTGTCTGGTATCCTTCCATGATTATACATCTAATAGTCCTACACCGTGAATACAGTGTTATATGATCTGGAAGGACTTACCAGTATTCTTTCAGAAATCCCTTACTTTGTCTTCTCCAAAATAAAAGCCCTTAAGCTGAGTATCAAAAAAATTTTTTAATTCTCCTTGATTGATTGAATAAACAACTTGGCTTTTTTTTAGATCTGTTCTTGTTATATATATCTTTTCAAGATCATATTGAATTCGTATTTCTTTATTGGTCTTTAATCTAAATACAATCCCTGAACTAATGCTTGTATTTGAAGGTATTTGGTTCAATTCTATAATTTCTGAATCTGGTACGGAATTAATCCAGTTTGCAATATTTTCAACTTCGTCTTGCCTTAATTTAATATCTACCCAATTGATAAATGCACCAGTTCCTTCTTTTGTATATACCGCTTTGGACATCTCAGTACTTGCAATTTGTTTTATTTGAATCTCACTTGTGACATTGTTCAAATCAACAAACAAGAGATATGTTACCCCTAATAGAAAAATGAGAATAATGATCGCTTTTATACTAGTTAATGAGAGCTTAATCGTATCCCCCTCCATTTCATATAAACATTGTTGTATTCACGAAACCTTACTGGCTTAAAGGGACACAAGCCCCCGATGGACTTAGCCAGTGCGCTGCAGCCGCTTCCCGAAATGCCCCTGCTGGGCCGAGAGTCGAATGGATCGATGCGTGGATATAATGTTATAAGTTGTGGGCGCCTTCTTCGAATATTCAAGTATCTGCAGTTTTTTTCTATTTTTGATGTACTTATAATCCCTATAAATACCATTTACAAAAAGTAAGAGAAGTGCTATTAGTGCAAAGAACAATGAAAATACCATTAGCCATAATATTGCGCCACCCATTATTAGTAATGAAAGAAATGCACCAACATAAAAATTAATAAGAATCAAGGATAATTCAAACTTGCCAAAAATGTAATTTTACGGAAATAAAATATTACAAATACTAAATAGCCAATCAGGATACGGAAACATATTATTGAATATTTAAATGCTTCAATTTTATTTGGTATTTCATTCTCATTAAAAAAGCCCTTATTATCAGCGTATGGTACAATAACATAAAATATATAAAATAAAATAATCAATGATCCTAGTAATACTATTAGATTTATTTTATGTATTTTTATTTCCCTTATAAACTTACTTTGCAAATTGATACATTAACCCTCCTCTATGAGCTTGCTATTATTAAGTATATTGCGTCAATTTCTTATAACGTTCAGATATTAGATTCTAAATTCTTGTTTAATTATGGTATGGATACCTTCTAATCCTTCAATCTCAAAAGACTCCTCTTTCTCTGATAACTTTAAAATGCTATGTTCCTCATAAAACTTATTCCAAAATCTAACTGCCGAATTGTTTACCTTTACCTGTTCTACTCTGATTATCCCCTCTAATGCTCCTAAAACTAATTCAACTGCTTGTTTAGTAATATTCTTTCCTCTATATTTCCTTAAAACAAATAACTCCTGTATAGCAAAATCTATGTTTTCATCTACGAATGGAGGTGAACATACCAATACAAATCCAATAATTCTACCGTTTTTCTTAATAAAGTAAGGAAACAACTCACTTCGTTCAAGATATAAATAAGTATTAGTCGGATCAAACATTCCATCATCTCTAAGTTCATCACCTGTGTATTCAGATAGATCATATAAATAAAAATTATATAGGTTCAAAAATAATTCTTTCTGATCCTTGTTAATTTGAGTAATTTCAATATTCATTTTTTTCATCTCCTTTAATGTTCTTGCGAATCCTCTCTGCCTTCCTCTTCTTGCGAACCAAGGGCGTAGCCCACAGCGTAGATATGGTGTTTACTGATGATGTTGCGATCATCATTGAGTACGCTTATAGAATCCCTCTTTGTATTAAAAAACTTTTTCCCTTTTTCTTGTACCATTCTATAAAATCATTCGTTACGTGCTCATGCTTAATTACCCCCATATAATCTGTCCCTGGTTTATTAGGCCTGTAATCCGATTCTATTAGATAAATATTGAAGTACACCTTATTATTGTCTTCTTCCAACCCAATTCCATCGATCATGCTTAACAATTCGTCTACCACTATGTACTCAAATTCATTCTCACTTTCAATTAGGTAAAACGGGTAATTCAAGTTCTTATGTTCAATTAATTTCTGACAGTCCTTCAAGTCTGTTGGTATATTTTCAATGTATTTTTGAACTTCCTTCTCTTCTTTAAATATTCCTGATATCCACTGATACTTCCCGTTTGATGCTTTGACAATAAACACTTTCATCATCCTAAATATAAGTTTTGAAATATTATAATATTCTTTTTTATCCATACCTCAATTTCAGTTAACGTTCCCGTATTCAACGACGCTGACGGAGTCGGATGTGTCCGACTGCTTCGCCGAAGCCCCTCGGTCGGATCGAGGGCCGGTTGGTCCGATACGTGAATACGGTGTTATCTGATGTCAAAGTCCATCCCGAACTACTTTCAAGGAGATTTATATATTATCCTAATCCCTTTATATTCTATTTTGCTTCGTTTTATTTTCTCTGTATTGACAACCACTAACTCAATAGTATTCTTATCAATCCACTTTACACTGTAATGAGAAACTTCAAATCCATCATAAGATGAAAATACATTACCCTCTTTGTTATCCAATTCTTTTCCCTTATGTATTATTGACATTTGATAACTGTGACCTGTTGTAGCTCTACAATCCCTAGTAAACAACACCAATTCATACTTTCCGTTTTGTGGTTGACTTTCTCGATATATTATTTGATTTCCACACAATGAAGTTTCGACAACTTGAGCTAACGAAAATATACCGATACCTAAAATGACTAACACCGCCACAATTGCAATTGTTATAGATCTCTTTCTAATTATTTTAATTTGTTCTTTTACCTGGTTCTCTGAAAGCCAATCATTTGGCTGCTCCATACAAAAGTCTCCTAATAAATATACTTGCCTTTAATTTCAGATAACGTCTTTTTTGCGAAGTTCACAAATACCTCATATTCAGTGATATCTACGAATTTCACGAACATCTACAAAAATGCAGGTATGTATGAACCCCTATCCTCCTTGGTTCGTAGGTTCTTGAGGACTGTGCTCATTTTCCTCTTATGCATTCTGAGTTAGGTATGCCTGAAAACGATATAACTCTTTGTCACTGTCCTTTTCCATATTTATACTGAACCTGCTCGCTTCCCCCTAGTATACCGACATTATCTACCATTGGAAATATCATCTCACATAGAAAATGACACCATTAGGTAGACAAAAGTGTCGCCGATCCTTTCGGTAAACGGAACGAAAATTATTCTCTTCGTGTCAATGTGTCCGTATTAGGATGACTCATGGACTTCATTTGTTTTGCAGAAACTACATCGCCATTCATATGGTTCTTGATCATCACTCTGTATGCAGCAGTCTCATGACAACGATTCGTAAATTCCTTTCATGTATCCCGAAATGGTTCTATCATAATTCGGATACGGATATCCATGATGTTCAGCCACGGCTTTCGAGTATTTCCGAAATAACTCACAGCACGTTAACAAGGATTTCCACATGCTTGGATAACTATTTTCAGCATAGGTTGATAGTAGCGTTTCCCAATCTTCCGTTGTCAGGTAACGATCGATAAATTTATAATTTTTTCCTACGCTGAAGGTATAGCCATGCTCCGCACCGATATGCCATGCCATCATTCTGAGTAAATTAGGCCGGGCGACTTCGTGCAAATGATCAATGGCGAACAGGATTTCCTTTCGCGCTAATCCCTTTACGACGTAGGTCGACACCATCCAGAATTCATTGCAGCAATCATCGTATTCTCTTGCAGTCGGCTTCTTAATCCAATATTGGCGATCGTTCGGCACGACTTCGTTGGTAATAAGCGAATCCTTATCAAGCAGCACCTCAACCAAGCCGTCACTATCAGCGAAATAAGCCTCGACCTCGTTCAGCGGGATCAGCGTCAGGTCTAATTTGTTGCCGTCCTCGAACAAGATGATATAGGAAAACCAATTTCCTAGTTCGGGCGGAAACAGTACCATGTCCTCCGGCTTTTGCATCATTAAACGAGCTCCGAAAACATCCAGCCACTGATCGTTTGCCTTGAAAGAATCGAGATCGGTCACAAAATAAGAAATATCATAATCCTGATAGGTATCGGGGGTTATATTTTTGTTCGTGCGCGAACCTTCCAAGGTTACCAATCGGATACGATCATCCTGCTTGGCATACTCGATAAACATGTCCATCATTTCGCGTTCCGTTCTCAATAGATTCAATTTCAATTCTCCCTTCTTTTGCACATGAAATTAGAATATTTTTTTAATTTTTACAAACATCATATCCTGTATAAAAAACTCGAATGAATACTATTATTTTGTCAATTTATCAAACAATCTCGAAATCCTTTACAAATATATATTGAATAAATCAAATATTGTTTTGTTCATGTTAGTTTCTTTCCGGTAGAATGTACCCTGCATTGTTAATCTTTTCAATATATATAGGGGGTTTTGTTTGTGGGCAAAAAAATGCTTTCTGCTTTTTTGGCTGGGTTGATGTTATTTTTAATGATCCCAGTGACAACGGTTTTCGGGGCGGCGAAGGTTGGGGAGACATTGGTGAAGCCTGAAGAAGGATGGACAAGATATTCGTATAAGTCTCCTCAGATTACTTACTCCGGGAAAGGATGGCACGAATATGGAGGCATCGAATTTGAAACCGTCGCTAAAGATGCCGCCTTTAAATTTAACTTTACAGGCACTTCATTCCGTATCATTTCGATTAATTATAGCACTGCCTCGGATAATATTTCGGTTATCATTGATGGTAAAGAGGCAAAAACACTTTCCTTAAAAGGACCTTCGGATTATACACATAGACTGAAATATGAGGTTACCGGATTGTCCGATAAAGAACATTCCGTGCAATTTATTAACAATAAAGATAATGAATTTATTATTCTTCAAGGAATCGATCTTCCGGCTTCGGCTGAGTTGAAACCTTTCAACCCTGACATTCCTTTTACTGAACCGGTTCTGGACGTTACGTCTGTTTCAGATCGCGTGTATCTTAACGAAGAATTTACAGTGCAGCTAGCATTAAACAACGTGCAAAATATTTATGCAGAAGATTTTACGATCGACTACGACAAAACTCGTTTTCAACTTGTTGGCTTCGAAACGACTGACAAAATGATGATCGTGCATCACAGTGATGATCCATTGCGGTTTATTACGGCAAGTAAGGGGAAAGCTAACGGGATCAATGGCGACGGCGTTCTCTTACATCTAAAATTCAAGGCAATCGGCTTGGGAAAAGGCAAGGTAGATGCGACCAAAGCGAAAATTGCGGACAATGGAAAAACCGAACTCACATTGGCAACTGAGAATGTTGGCGAGAAAACGATTGAAGTTATCGCGAACGCCAATACGGATTTTAGCCTGAAACACTTGGGACAACTCGCTTACTATTATGAGGATGATAAGTCCAATCTTTCTACCGATTTGAAAGATTTGTTAGGACAAGCTGGTTCTATCGGCGATGTGGATCTTAATAAACTCGTACAAGAGATTTTGGCAAATCCAAACTATGATTTCAATAAATAATAACGAAAAAACTTATGCTCACGGAAGGTTTCCCGTATAAGAAACCTCCGTAGGGTAAGCTGCAACTGGCGTCGGCGTCAATCCGGCGTCAGTTTTTTCTTTTTTATTTGCAGACATACGATCCCGTTTCTCTAGCATCTACTATAGAATAAATATTGTGGAATCTTTTACTATGGCTTCCGTGGAGTTATGAATTGGAGGGTAAACAATGACATGTGAAAATGGACAGTTCCCAAACAGCATCTTCAACATCGACCGTACCTATACCACTCATCTAGTGAAGGCAATCGAAGCGGCTCAAGCGAAAGCGGATGAACTAGGTCTGGATCTCAGCAAGTGTTCCATCGACTGTCGGGAGGAGCAACCTCCAGAACAGCCTGATTCCCGCATCCTCGCGTTTTGGTTCTATTCGGAGGATGTAGTAGACTGGATGGAAGGGTACAGCAAACACTTTTATGATATTTCAATCAAAATAGACGCCGATACAGGACAAGTCATCTGGAACATTGGTCCGAGCCGCCGATAAACATCTGTTCGATTAAAAAGGTTAGCTTTCAGGATTTCATCGAAGTATCGTAATCGTGCTCCAAAATATAGAGAACACGTATGAATCATGATACTCCCCTTTGCTCCATAAATGCTCCCTCATATGCCCTTCCTGCTTCATGCCGATTCGTTACCTCAGGATTGGAGGCGTATGCATGTACATCAAGCCAATCTTCTCTCCGTAAATCACGGATAAGCAATCGTGGCGATTCCAGCTTTATGGGGCATCTTCCTTTATGATTATTTTGAGGGCAGCTTTATGATTAACTTACCGTGTCATCTGAATGTCCGCATATTTCTGATACGTTTTCACCTGATTGTCCCGCGCATACAGCCGGATCGGATGAACGTCAAAGTCTTGGCTATCCTGAAAATGAAGAAAAGAGATGTGACACGAGCTGCGGTTCTATACGTTACTTCTTTCAAGAATAAGTTGATAAATGACTTCACCGTCTTGATTATGCTCTTGTTGGTTTACAAAGCCGAAGCTTTCATAAAGCCGCTGAGCCCGCTTGTTGTCCTGCTCGACCGTCAAGGAGATCAGCCTGCACAGGGGATGATTCACTTGAATGAATTCAATGATTTTTCCCAATCCCCGTCTGCCGTAGCCGTTTCCCTGATGGTACTTATCGATTTGAAGGCCCCCTATCCAGTAATTATCCGCGCTATTCGGTGTATAGCTGATGTAGAAAAATCCGATCGTAATATCTTCATCACATATAAGAAAAGGATCCAGCGCCTCATCCCATGGCTTAATATATGCATACGTTAATGCCTCATAAATGGAAGGAACGAAGGGCACCTGCTCCTCATGAATCTTGATCTGAAGGGCTTTCTCCCAATTATCCCGCGTAACAGGATGGATAGATAGTTTTTTCATCATAGATCTCCCCATGCTAGTCTAATTATTATGTACGCTATGTATTACTTGAGCTAGCATTGTGATGGACGTACCCACCTCACCAACTGGCTTGAACCCGAATCGCTGATACAATTTCACGGCTGCCGCATTCTCGGGATCTACGCTTAAGGAGACCCGGTCAATCCTCTGTTCACGCAATCCAGCAAACATTTGCTTCATTAAGGAAGTTCCTAATCCTTGTCCGCGATAAGCCGGTAAAATGGCCATCCCCAATTCCGGCACCTCACTGCTGACATATCCGAACCCTGGGTTACCTTCTCTAAAATATCTCACCGTGATAGAGCCAATGGGTTCGCCTGCGGCATTTTCTGCAATATATCCCAAGTCGCCTTCCCTGCCCCAATCTTCCACATATTTTGAAATAGAAGGTTCTTGTATGATATCGGGACTGAACGGCTCTTTGCCTTCAGGTACATGCAAGGATTCATATAACGTTATCCATAGAAATGGGATGTCTTGTTCCGTTATTGGTCTTATATTGAATGTCACATGGATTCCTCCTCTTTATAAGCGTTATTATAATATATACGCAGACGATGTATCAGTCATTTTTTTCCTTGTAAATGAAAAGGCCTGGCAAAAAGAATGCACTCTTCGGCCAGACCATGATCTATTCGATTCGAGTCCAAAATCGCTCTAACTCATTCGTTCCGTGATAGATTACGAGTTACGAGATTGCGTATGTTTTCGCTACATTCCATCTAACGGGAGCAATGCAGTTTTATAGAGGATACATCTCGGAATCAATCCCATTTCACTGTTTATCATCTGAACGTCAATCTGCCCATCCCCTGAATTTGGCCATCGCTTGGTCGTAGTTGTTCATATCGTGTACTTCTTCCAGCAATACCGCAACCTTTTTCTTATTTTTCATGTTGGAATACCGTTCCTGATTGATCGGCTGCTTGATCGTGTGCCCGGATGGCAGCGTCATAACCGCAAATTGACGGTATTTCCCTTGATATTCCGTTTTATATACGCCAATCAATTCCACTTCTGCCTTTAGACTGAGCTTTACATTTTTCAGTTCCTTTTCCGCTGCCTGCTTGGAAGGATAGGTTTTGATCGCCTTCCATGGGGACAGATGCACGTCGTTACGCTTGCCGTCTTTGATGACCATGTCGGCCGTCATGTATTTCAGCGCCCATATGGTATCGCCGGTTGCATAATTTCCATCGTTCGGCAGCAGCTCGTTATCAGGGGAAAGCGTCATGTCTCCACCAATGAGATCGCCAACCTTGACTGATTCGACTTTATAATCCCACGGTACCGTCGTTGCGTTCACGTTGGCAGTACTCTTACCGCTGCCCGCCCGCTCTTCTGAACGATGATTGCACATATTTGCGACTAAAATAATGATGGCGATTGCTATTACCATCGTCAATATTTTACGAGAATTGTAGGGTTTGTGGCTCATGACTATTTTTTCACTCCAATCGCGATGAATTGGCTGTTATTGCCTGTGATTAACCCGCCGGCACGGCCCAGAATTCCGCACGGGACACCATTAATGACGAATATCCCCGTCAGCAGCCGATACGTGCCGTGGCTCAGCTCGATGCTTGCCAGCTCTGCCCGCTTCTGGAATACGCGGCTAAAGAAGCAGCTCGTATCGAATCCGTCCTTATCCTCGACTTCCATGTTGCCTTGTCCATCGAATAAGCGTACGGAGCCTCCTTCGCGCCCGAACATTGATTTGGACACATAGCTTCCATCAAATATGGCCTTATTGTAGGTGGGCAGCATGTAATGCTCGATAACGGCATGCTCCTCCTGTGTGTACATCTCTGAGCCCAATTCGTGAATGGCCCATATGACAGCTTGTAGGCCTTTCGATTGCAAAATGATGGCATGCGGGGAATTCAGGATCTTGATTCGGTCTGTCTCGATCGAATAAGCGAGCGCTTCTCCGCCATCGTCGATACCCATCCATTCCTTTGGATACAGCGCGAACAGGCTCCGTATTGTCTGCTGTCCCACCTTGACTTCTCCCTCATCGATCCACATGTCCAAGCAATCAATGCAGCTTATCTGCAGCTCCGAATGCTTGACCAGCATCTCGATCGTTCCTGAATCCTCGGCATGCTCACCATACGCGACACAAGCCGCATATTCCGGCCGCTCATCGGCCCAAGCTTCTTTTACTCGTCCTGCCATTCCAACGTTCGGCGTAGCTAGTCCGTATTGCTCGCACATCCAAGGCGTCGCAACCGCCGCTTCCACATATCCTGTAGGGGTGTCTGCATTTAATTCCAGCAGCTTTATCGCGCCCTCATCATCTATGGCGAAGTCGAAGCGCGCATATTTGCTCAGCTTGCCGAATTCCTTCGGTTCTATCCTATCCAAGCCATCCCAGAGCACTTCCGGTATCGATAATAATGCATATATGTCCCTACGGCCGATAACGAAGCGCGCCGTCTTATCGAAAATGTTCCACAGCTTGGCCGATACGACCAAAAGCTCCTGAGCCATGCCTTCACTTATCGCGATCACCTGATCGATCCAGTATTGCTCCTCTCCGATATCGGCCCATGTGAATCCAAGCTCTTTCAGTTGATCTACGCGTGCCGCGCGATCGGCATGCGGTCGCCCCAAGATTTCAAATTTCATTATCCGCCGAACCCCCCGCTCCAGGAGCTGCTTGAAGAACGACTTGAGGAGCTATATCCGCTTGATCTCCCACCGATACCGCCAACGGATGAGGATCTGGATTTAGAAGATCCGAATGACGAACTGCTGCGGCTTGAAGAACTGCTATAACCGGAACTGCTGCGAGTCGATGAGCTGCTGTATCCAGAGCTGCTGCTGGACCTCGATTTGCTGCTGGTTCCTGATCCGCTGCCACTCACGCGATATGAATGATTCACTGAACCCCGGCTCACCGAAGTCTTCGGTTTGCTGCTGGTTCCTGATCCGCTGCCGCTCACGCGATATGAATGATTCGTTGAACCTCGGCTCACCGAGCTGCTGCCGGTCTTCGATTTGCTGCTTGTTGATGATTTTCCTCCAGACACGATGCCGCTGCCGCTCTTGGTTGGCGACTTGCTCGTGCTGCCGTTGACAGAAGTGCTGCCGGCCTTCGCTTTATCGGTACCGCTTCCGTTCGGCGTTCTGCGCGTCACACTTCCCGTACCCTTCGAGGTAAACGGACGTACGCTCGAATTCACTACAGGTCGGTTCTGGAAAGTATCGCTCGAGAACGATTTTGCTCGATAAGGCTTATTCGTGCGAGTATCAAAAACTTTCCCGCTTGTCGCCCAACTGGACGAAGAATAGGGTCTGCCACTATTGAAAATCATGTGGTACAAAAGGATATCGTCCCAGCCAAATCCTCCATCGCGGATGACAATCGGTTGAGACGATTCACCAGTTCCATGGAATCCAGCCGTTCCAGCCGCTCCGTTCGTCCCGCTTGAAGAAGGTACGCTTTCGCTAGTTTGTCCCGCCTTCTTTTCTTCTTTTACAAAAGGGATATTCCAGTCTGCCCTAGGATCAAAATAGACCTTGACTTCCTCCGTCGACCATTCGGTCAATTGGGGTGATTCCGACTGAGCGGCAATTGCTTGTCCCGTTCCGAACGGAATCATGAGCAGGTTTGCAGCCAAGGCAACGCCAAGCGATGTGCTCAATACTTTTAGCTGCTTCTGTTGATCCGCACATAGATGGCAGTCATCCTGCGCATGTACATGTTCTTTCTCTTTCTCTCCCATTCCATCCAGCCCCCTTATTGCTGCTTACTCATGGTTGATGTACCGCTTCGACGAGCAGCTCGAAATTACCTGAATTCACATTCAAGCGCCCTTCCAGCATCTCATATTCCATGTCTTCCACGAGCAAATAGTTGGCGTGATTCAGCAATTGAATCATCGCAGCGTTCCATTCCCGCTCATCGAGCAAGACTAGTTCGCCCGAAGAGGTCTTTTCAAATATGATCATTTTGGTCTGCATGCTCTTCTCTCCTATCATAATCATGGATCTTCCACCAAAATTCCTCAATTAGTATATCACCTCTCGAAAAAATGTTAAGTAAAAATTTTCTTTTTTTGCTATTTAGACTCTATTTACAATGAAATATCGCTTTACACAAGAAAATTAAAGTTAATATTTTACATTTAACCACCAATTTCATCTCTCTTCAAATGAGAAATTGATAACTGTCAACTTATGAATCCTTATTCTAATAATGAATCAAATCGTTTCTTTCTAAATGGTCGAACCTTGTTTAATCCAAATAAAAAATGACCGACGCCTTTAATCAGACGTCGGTCATCATCATTACAGCAGCTTCTATCCATTATTGCATTATCGGTATAGGAAGTAAGGTACGGTTTACGATATCGGTTACCTGCGTGGTGTACTCGTTAAGGAAGAAATGGCCCCCTGGAAGCATATGTACGGTGCAGTCGGCCGAGCTGTGCTGCTTCCAAGCATGCAAATCTGGCAATGAGATCGCATCCGCTTCCCCGCTTAATACAGAAATGTTGCAGGAAAGCTTGCTCGGACGCTCTTTATATTGATACAAGTCTACAAGTTTGAAATCCGTCCTCAATACAGGAAGAAACATCATTAATAGCTCTTTATTTTCGAGCAGCTCTTTGGGCGTTCCCCCTAATCGATAAATTTCATCCAGAAATTCATCGTCCGGGAGCTCGTAATATTTTGTCCGTCTGCTTTCGATATGCGGCGCTCTTCGCCCGGAGAAAAAGATATGCTCAGGCAAGGGTTGCTTAAGCTCCGATATTTTATGCGCTAGATCATAAGCAATCCAGCTTCCCATGCTGTGTCCGAATATTGAGTAGGGGCCGTCATCAAGCTGACTTTCGATCTTTCGATACACGTCTTCGATCATGTCTTCGAAGCTGTCATAGAACGGGGTTCCATAATACTTGCCTCTGCCGGCCAATTCTACAGGAATCAGTTCAATGCCCTCGGCCAAATGCGCTTTCCACTTGTTATAAATCATGGCAGATGCTCCTGCATACGGGAAACAAAATAATTTCATCGCTGGCTTCATCTTTACCTCCTAAAATATATAGCTTTATATCTATAAAAGCATTGATATCGCTAGAACTTTACGGTCGTGCTGGTATTAGCACTGCCATGCCCGTTCGCCCCAAGAATGAAACATTTTGAAACATTTCTATCCCCTTAATCTGTAACCTGCACAGAAACTTTCATTATATCGTACTCCATGCCTTTTCCATATCCTGTATACAGTTTACTAGGTTCCCGTTAGCGAGGCAATTCATCCCGTGTAAATAATCATCCATTTATAGAGGAACGTACAGCTCAATCAACATTGACAGCGACAACAATCATGAAAAAAAGACTTCCCGCTGAAAGAGTCCGTCTCCTTGTACTCTCTATAAAGGAAGTCCTTATGCATTCAAGCTATTAAATAATCAAGCTGCTGATTGCGAATCCCATCCCGATATAAAGAAAGCATAGCAGAACGCCAACTGCTACATTTCTGTTTTTCAGCTGCTCTGACACACTCATTTTCGGAGTTATGAGATCAAACAATAAATATGTTGCAATCAAGCAAATATACCCCACGGCAAACCAAAGCGCCATATATAAAATGGACGAGTTCGTAAATGCGGACACACCGAGCACGATAGCCGTACCCATAAATTTTCCGCCCATCGCAAGACCAACAGCAACATTGCCCTGCTTCAATTCTTCGAAATCATTAAATGGCGTCAGCAAGCTGAAAATATACATGCCTACAAACTGCAGCGCCATGATCGTAAGAATACCTACTGCGATATTCATCATTATCATTCTGCCCACCCCCGGAATTTGGCCATCGCTAAATCATAGTCCACAAAATCATGAACTTCCTCCAGCAGCACGTTGACCTTTTTCTTGTCTTTGAACTTCTTATAACGCACATCATCAATCGGCTGCTTCACCGTATGTCCGGATGGCAGTGTGATAACAGCAAATTGACGGAATTTGCCCTGATACTCTGTTTTGTACACCCCTACTAAGTCGACCTCGGCCTTCAGATTCTGCTTTAACTCCTTCAAATCTCTTTCCGCCGCCTGCTTGGACGAATACGATTTAATCGCTTCCCATGAGGACAGCTTAACATCGTTCCCTTTCTCATTCACAGGAAGCATGTTGGCCGTCATGTACTTAAGTGTCCATATTTGATCGCCAGTCGCATAATGGTTGTCATTCGGAAGCAGTTCATTATCCGGCAGAATCGTCATATCTCCTCCGATGATGTCTCCTACCTTAGCACTCTCAATCTTATAATCCCATGGTACCGTTGCCGTATCCAACTCTGTTGAATAGTCGTTCTCTTCTGCACCCAGCTTTATGACGTACACGATAAAAATAATAATACAAGCAAAAATACCGAGCGCCAACAGATTGTTAATCTTTCGTTGTCTCCGTTGTTGCGCACGAATTACATTCATATTCCGACTCCCGTGATTCTGGTTGCGGCCCATTCTTATTTTTTCACTCCAATCGCTATGAAATGGCTGTTGTTCCCGGTAATTAGCCCCCCAACGCGGCCGAGTATCCCGCAGGGCACCCCATTAATCACGAACACGCCGGTCAGCAAATGAAAGGAGCCGTGATGCAGCTCAATTTTGGCCATATCGGCACGCTTTTGAAATACTCTGCTGAAGAATCGGCTCGTATCAAACCCATCTGTATCCTCGGTTTCTACATTTCCCTGCGAATCAAATAGCCGCACAGATCCGCCTTCGCGGCCGAACATCGATTTGGATACGTAGCTGCCGTCAAAGACAGCTTTGTTGTAGGTTGGCAGCATGTAATGCGCAATGACAGCATGCTCTTCCTGCGTGAACAGTTCAGACCCAAGCTCGTGAATGGCCCAGATAACTGCCTGCAAACCTTTCGATTGCAAAATGATCGCATGCGGAGCGTTCAGTATCGTTGTATGTCCATTTTCAATCGAATAAGCAAGCGCTTCCCCACCTTCGTCAATGGCCATCCATTCCTTCGGGTACAGCGCGAACAGACTGCGTATCGTTTGCTCCTCCACCTTCAGTTCACCCTGATCCACCCATAAATCAAGGCAATCGATGCAGCGTATCGGCAATTCGGAATGCTTAACGAGCATGTCAATCGTACCCGAATCTTCTGCATGCTCGCCGTATCCTACACATGCAGCATATTCAGGCGGATTACTCGCCCAAGCTTCCTTCACTCGCTTCGACATTTCGCTATTCGGCGTCTCGAGTCCGTACTGCTTGCACATCCACGGTGTGGCGACTGCTGCTTCCACATACCCGGTTGGGGTATCCGCATTCAGCTCCAAAAGCTTAATTGCCCCACTGTGATCAACAGCAAAATCAAAACGGGCATATTGACTCAGCTTGCCGAATGCATTGGGCTGAATCCGATCCAAGCCATCCCACAGCACTTCCGGAATGGATAATAATTCATATAAATCCCTACGGCCAATTATAAACCGGGCTGCCTTGTCAAAGATGCTCCACAGCTTCGCTGACACAACAAGCAGCTCCTGACTCATGCCCGCATTGATGGCAATGACTTGATCTACCCAGTATTGTTCCTCTTCAATATTCGCCCAGTCGAATCCGAGCTCTGCCAATTGCGCAACGCGTTCAGCTCGATTTGAATGCGGCTGGCCGATGACTTCAAATCCCATTATCCGCCGAACCACCCTCCGCTCTTCGAGCTGCTCGAAGAACTAAAGCTGCTTGACTTGCCCCCGATCCCTCCAGGCGATGAGGAGCTCGACTTGCTTGATCCGACAGCCGATCTGCGAATAATAGATCCTGACCCATTCGATGTAGAAGGACGAACCCTCGAGTTCACGACAGGACGGTTCTGAAAACTATCCGAGGAGAACGACTTCGCACGATAAGTTGAATTCGTTCGCGTATCATACACACTGCCGCTTGACGACCAGCTTGAAGAGGAATAAGCGTTTCCTCGATTGAAGATCATGTGATACAGCAGCATGTCGTCCCAGCCAAATCCTCCGCCGTGATGGACATAGGTATGATGAGATGTCCCGCTTGACGAACTGCTTCCACCAGATGATCCACTTCCGCCACTCGTGCTGCTGCTGGCATTGTCCCCTATTTCTTCTTCTTCCGGCAATGGTATGTTCCAGTCCATATTGGCATCGAAATATTGCTTCACTTCCTCCGTCGACCATTCAACCAGCTTCGCCTGATCAGACTGAGCCGCACTCTGTTGTCCCATCGCGGATGAGCTCATGAGCAGATTGGCAGCCAAGGCAACGCCCAAGGATGTACTTAATACTTTAAGCGGCTTGGCCGGGGTCGCACAGGATTCGGGTTCTTGGCTTGATGACTTCTGCTCCTGTTCATTACGTTCCATTGATCGTTACCTGCTTTCCGCTATCTATTTTCAAGGCTTTCGAGCTGACTCAACGAGCAACTCAAAATTGCCTGTGTTCACATTAAGTCGGCCTTCCAGCATCTCATACTCCACATCGTTCACGAGCAAATAATTCGCATGTTCAAGCAACTGAACCATACTGGAAGTCCATGCACGCTCGTCTATTTTCACCAGTTCCCCTGAAGGCATTTTCTCAAGTATCAGGATATTTGATTGCATGACAAGTTCCCCTCACTATAAAGGATAAAATATACCTATTAGCTTAACTAGTATACCATCTCAGTGTAAAAAATGTAGACCGGAACCGTACTTCCTGCATGTAAAAAAACCGTTCTAACGCAAATGGACTGACTCCATTTTACGTTAGTACGGTTTCTCCTCTTAAAAAATCTCGTTTTTAGGCTCCCCCTCTTCCCCCAATCTTCCAGCCGCCAATCTTCTGCTGCTCTTGCCATAAGCGATGGTACGTGCCTACTTGCGCAAGCAGTTCCTCATGTGTGCCTTGCTCCGCAACCCAACCCTGCTCCATCACAACGATGTTATCTGCTCCGCGGATTGTCTTCAAGCGGTGAGCAATGACGAGCACTGTTTTGCACTGCGTCAGCTTGTTAATTGCACGCTGCAAATGCATCTCGTTCTCCGGATCCAGCGAGGCCGTCGCTTCATCCAAAATGATGATCGGAGCATCCTTCAGAATGGCTCTAGCGATCGCAATTCGCTGCTTTTCTCCTCCTGAGAGCATTGCTCCGCCTTCTCCAGCGATCGTATCGTAACCGCGCGGAAGCTTCATAATGAAGTCATGACAAAAGGCCTCCTTGGCCGCCTCCACCACTTCCTCATCCGATGCATCCGGCTTGCCCATCCGAATATTGGCTGCAATCGTTTCATTGAAAAGATATGGCTGCTGCTGCACCGTACTAATTCGGCTTAACAGTTCCTCGCTTCTTATCGCACGCACATCTACGCCGCCAATTTTTACAGCTCCCTTCGTCACATCCCAATAACGGGATACTAATCCCACTAACGTTGACTTGCCTGCACCGGAAGGCCCCACGATTGCGGTCAGGCTATTTTCAGGAATATGCAAATGAATATCCTGTAACACTTCAGCATCCCCGTGACTGAAGGACACATGATCAAATTTTATTCCGTATGATTGCGGAAGCTGGGGCTGAACAGGCTCTACTAATGGCTTCTCTTCAAAAATGTCCCTGATGCGTTCCCCTGCTGAGGTCATATAGCGAATTTGAATCAGTGAAGCGCCTGCTGCGCGAAGCGGCTGATAGAACTTCATGCTGACAACCAGAAAAATGAGCAGCACAGAGACGTCAATAAAGCCGCCTTCCAGCAAGTAGCAGCCCATCATAAGCAGCAGGATAAATCCAAGCTCCAGCACGATGGAGAACAGCATGACGACAGGCGAAGTCATCGCCTCCACTCGGATACTGTCATCTCGCAGCCGCGCCATGGCTTGCTCTAATCTGATAAATCGCTGACCGGTTTGATTGTGAGCCTTCATCAGGCGGATCGTCTGCACGTATTCCAATAGATGCGAGTTTACAGCTATTGCTGCTGATTGTCGCTGCATGCTGCGCTTTCCCATTACCTGCTGCGACCAGAATAATAATGGCAAGGCGAAGGGCACGGATACAAATACAGCGAGCGCTAAACGCCAATCGACAAGCAACAGGAACAGTGCGCTTACGACGGGCAGCGTAATCGCCCCGATAAATTGATTGAATAGATGCGTCAGAATCATTTCCACCTCATCTACATTTGCCAAGAGCGTGTGACTAATCTCCCCTTGGTTCTTCCGTGAAAAGTACCCCATCGGGAGCTTGCGCAAATGTTCGCCCAGACGCAGGCGTACATCCTTCATAATTAATGCGCCAGTGCGCTGTGCATCAATCTGCCCCATACTTGCAAATATCGCCTGTACGCAAAATAACAACAGCAGAATCGCCAGCCACCAGCCAATTTGAAGAAACGTAGGCGTGCCGTTGAACAAGGATATCAATACTACGTATAGCAGTCCCATTGGCGCGGCATTTGCGGCCATTTCAAAAATGGTGAAAAGTGTTGCTCGAGTGAATAAGGCTCCCGAACGACCGGTTATGAAGCGGATTGTGTCAAACATAGGCCCCGTCCTTTCCTTCCAACGACCAATCGTCCGCTTCGCGATGCGCCTTCCACATGCGGGCATACAGCGGATTGTGCTCAAGCAGTTCGTCATGCGTGCCCATGCCGGATATGCATCCATCCTCCATCACGACGATGCAATCGGCATCTGTTATCGAAGACAGTCGATGCGCGATCACGATGACGGTCCGTTGATGCACCAGTCTGCTGAGCGCGTCCTGAATTTTCGCTTCATTTTCCGCATCTGCGAATGCAAAGGCTTCGTCTAAGATAAGAATCGGAGCATCCTTCAGAATGGCACGTGCGATTGCAATGCGCTGTCGTTCTCCGCCGCTGATGTGCACGCCGCCCTCTCCGATCAACGTCTGATAGCCGTTTGGCAGCGCCATAATGAACTCATGCGCCTGCGCGGCTTTAGCGGCAGATATCAGTTCATTATCCTGAGCTTCCTCTTTTCCCATGCGCAAATTAGCTGCTACTGTATCACTCACGACGGGTACATCCTGGAACACAAATGACACCAAATCCATCAATTGCTCTGGTGGGATCGAGCGGATATCAATCCCGCCAATCTGAATCGCTCCACTCGAAACCTCGTAGAAACGCGCGATTAATTGAGCTGCTGTTGACTTGCCCGCTCCTGAAGGCCCAACGAGTGCGGTCACCTTACCGTGCTCTGCCGTAAAATGAATGCCTTGTAGCACCTGCCGGTTCTTATACGCAAACGTGACATTTTGAAAGGAAATATCGAATTGGGTTGGCATGTTTCTCGTGCAGACGGACATGGAGGATGACAGCTCCTCTTCCGCTAATATCTGTTGAATACGCCGAACCCCTTCCATGTTGTTCTGCATCATATGGGCCAAGGTAGAAATCTGGCGCAGCGGTGCAGTTAAGCCGACACCGAGCAGCAGGAATAATACAAGCACAGGGAAGGTCACATTGCCCTGAACGTACAACCATGCTCCCAGCGGCATAATAAACAGCAATCCCGATTCCAATAAAAGCAGGAACAGCGTATACAACGGTGTTTTTTTTCGCGCAATCTCCCCCCACAGGGCCGCATAGCTTTCAACAGAGTTGCGATAGCGGGCGAAGGAATGCACGGTTTGATTAAACGATTTAATGACAGGCATCGCATGAATAAACTCAACAATCGCACCGTTCATCGTTTCCGATAAATGATGCATCTGTTTCATATCCTCTGAGCGTTTTCCACGCAAAAATATAATGCCCTGAACCGCATAGGCTGCTGGTATCGGCAGCAAGGCGGCGATCGCAAGTCTCCAGTCGACGCTGAACAAGTATGCAATCGTTAAGCACGGTGCCACAAGGGACGCCGTCAAATCCGGAAGATGGTGGGCGATGAAGGACTCGATTCGCTCCACATCATCGGCTACGATTTTTTTCACACGTCCAGAGTGCTGTTCACTGAAGAAGCCAAGCGGCAGCTTACCCAACTTACCGATCAAGCGCACACGCAAATCATAGAGCACATGAAATGCTGCGGCATGCGCCAGCATCGTCGAAGCCCCCATCAAGATGAATCGCAGCAATATCGAAATGAAGGCCATCAGAACGTGCCAACGTATGTCTGGCCATTCCACAGTCGCGCGCAGCAAGAGATCCGTGATGCGGAACACCAGCACGTACGGAACCAAAGCAAATACGGAGCTTGCCGCGGAGCAGATACAGGAAGCGATTAATTTAGCGCGCTGCTTCTGTACCACCCGCAGCATAAACGGCAATGGTGTCGTTGCCATGATGCACATCTCCCTTCCTTATTACCCAGAGCTAATGAAATTCGGGTGATTGGAATTTTGAACTCATTTCTCTTTTTTCCCCATAGCTTGCATGATCTCTTCGATCCCGTCGATCTTCGCTAATGCCATCGGCCCAGGCAGTGAAGGGTCTGCAAGCTCATACACTCGGTTGTTCTTCACCGCATTCATGCTGTTCCACACCTTGCTATTCTTCATGGCTTCCCTAACACCGCCTTGGATCGGATTCTGCCAGTTGTTGATGACGAACAAGTGATCCGGGTTCAAGGCAGCAAGGCTTTCGAGCGTAATTTGTCCGTTCGCCTGTGCAGCTTCTACCAGCTTCAAGCCAAGTCCCTTATAGAACGGATCAAATCGACCGTCATTCCACATCACGAACATCTCTTTGCCGCTATACATCGTAAATAGAACAGACTCATTCTGACGGAACGCCAGTTTTTCCTTATACGCCGCGCTCTTACGGTCGAATTCCGCGAGTACCTGCTCAGCCTTCTCCTCCTCGCCAATGACTTCGGCAATTTGCTTCAGCGTTTCTCTCCAATCTCCAGCCTGCGGGAAAATAACCGTCGGGGCAATTTGCGACAATCGCTCATACTGCTCCTTCATATCATCTGCCGCGATGATCAAATCCGGCTGCACCGTCAGCAGCTTCTCGAGATTGGCCTCCATTCCCAAGTCCTGAATTCCTTTGCCAGCAATTCGCTTGCTCAAGCTTGGGAAATTTCGCTCGATAATCTCGATTCCTTGACCGGCAATCGGATAAGTGTCCAATACGGCCATATAATCGACAAAGGATATATAAGGCGTTGCGATCTTGAGCGGCTTGGCTTCCACGATCGTCTTGCCAGACAAATGTGTAATCGTTCTCGGATACACTGCCACAGATGCAGTTTTGCTGCTCGCGGCTGCCTGCTGCACCACTTCTTTCTCCTTCTCTGCATTTACCTTGGCATCATGATTGCCGCATCCTGCAACTAGCAGCAAACATGCACAGAGCAATACCGTGAATCGTTTCATTGTTTTCATCTTCTCTACTTCCCCTTTGCAAGTTCTAAACTGATTTGATAAATCAACTATAATGAGAACCATTATCAATAGATTCATGTTACTACCTGCCGTTTCTCCTTCACCACCAGTAGGCGGAATTGTTTGACGGTTGTACGGATAAAAGTAACAACAAAATTCCATATCATCTATATTCACCTGCTTCATTTCCGCCGGGGAGCCAACGTAACCAAGGGGCGTAATCAGTCTCGCGGTATCCCCCACCTTGCTTCCATTTTTTCAACTCCTGATCTATGACTCCCCTCAACACAGAAAAAAACCGCTCCTAATGGAGCGGTCAGGTAAAGAACGATCAATATATGGAAATGGTAAGGTCACAGTTGCAAATAAAGACGATAAAGCATTCGTGCGGCTTCCCCGCGCGTAACCGCCTCTTTTGCTTTAATCTGTTTATCGGCAGGAACATCGATCAAGCGCTGCTTCACCGCCAAGGACATCGTTGGCTTAGCCCACTTGGATACCGTTTCTTTATCTACAAATCGATTTAAATACTCCTCCGGATTCGAAGGATAATAATAATGCTTCCGCTCATGCAGGAATCTTGCGCCGATAGCGGTCATTTCTTGCCGCTCTATCGTACGATCCGGCTTAAATGTGCCGTCAGGATAACCTTCGACGATATGATTTTTTTCGGAAGAAGCGATAAATGGATGATACCATTGCGACGGCTCCACGTCCGAAAAGCTTTCCTTCGCCGTTTCATCCATAGCGTTAAACGCTTTGACCAGCATAGTCGTAAACTCTGCACGGGTTAGCAGAGAATCGGGCATAAAATTGCCGTTGCCTTTTCCAGAAACGATTCCTTTGGAACCTAAAAATTGTACCGCTTGCTTTAACTCTGGATCTCTATCGTCAATATCAGGAAATGATTTCGCATTATCGTCCACAAGATAAGTTCCAGAACGGTTTATTTCCGCTTCCATGCCGTTCTTGGACGGATTGTACTTCCCGCCAATCGGCTCCTTTGTTTTTCCATTCATATAGAACATACTGCTATGTACGGCGTCTGCATCATTCGCAGGCAAAATGAGCTGGATGTTGCTTTCTACACCTGAAAGCTCCTGCCCTTGTTCATTTAGAAATTGGATGCGGTACCCGCCGTTATTCTCTTTCACCAGATGAATGACAATAACCGGTTGCGTATGGAACAAGCGCTCTACCGTCGCGACATTGAATACGAGTTTTGCATCCCCTGCATAAACGGTAATATAGTCAATATCCTTCCGACCAACTAATCCATTTTTATCCAATTTGTATCTATATTCATTCTGTCCAGGCAAAGACAATATTTCCGCATTCACGATCAGCTCTCTCGCCGGAACAATCTTATTTTCTGACAGCGCCTGCTGTACCGCTGACTTCGCCTTTGACGCATTGCCTGCCAGTCGGTTAAGTAATTCGGGCGTTATGACGAGCTGGCCGTTAACAGGAGCCGGCTTTTCGCTGCTCGCGGCAGTGATTACAAGCTCTCCTGCTTGCGTTAGTCCTTCCACGATAACCGAGTTCTGCTTGTCTGCGTCAGGAATAGACCGGACGGCAGTGAAATACGTATCGGAAGCCATACTGCTGTCCGCGACATACAACAATATGTAAGTCGTCTCATCCGGAAAACCAGCTCTGTTTGTTGTGGCCCGTACAATGGTTTGTCCGGATTTATTCGCTGTGATGACCGGCATGCCATTCACATTCGTGACCGTTCCTATGCTCGGATCGTCAATGGTATACACTATTTTAGTTCCAGGAAGCACATTGTTTGCGACAATAGGCTGTTGTCCGCCAGGCTGCAGCATCGTGATAAACGGATAAAGGCTGACTTCCGGCGAAGTCATCCGTATCAACTCCGGTTGAGTTTTGGTCTCAGGGCGATCACCTGTTGGTTTGTTAACGGCCTCAGAATGATCGCCTGTTGGTTTGTTTACGATCCCTGAACGATCATTAGCTGGTTTGTCTGTTGCCCCAGAATGATCGACAGTTGATTTGTTTCCTTTTCCAGAGCGATTGCCAGCTGCCGTTTCTTTCGTGAACACAACAAGCTTTGGGAAGGCAGAAACTTTATATTCCCATGCCCACAAGGTCTGATCCTTTTTCAATACATAGTTTTCCATATAGCTGTCCTTGTCCTTGTAGTGTACGGAAGCGATATTCGAAAGCTCGGGGAACACTTTATCGCTGTCAATTGACCAGAGCTTATCGTCTGCTCGCAAAGCATAAGTAGTATCGATATTCGAATCTTTCAGCTGTGAGCCAAATTGAACAATTCCCTTAGCGCCTGTTGCTTTATGTAATTGAATCGGAGTACTTTCAGAATCATAAGTTTTCCAAGACCAAACCGTGCCATCTTTCTTATAAGCATAATTTGTTGTACCGCCCATCTCTATGTTGACGATGCCGTCAAGCCCTTTGATCTGCTCTGGACCTTTGTTATCAGATTGGTTTGGTTGGTTATTATGCGGCCAGTACATGTATGCTCCCCATTTCCATACCGAACCATCTTTTTTAACTGCGTATACGCGACCGTTCACAGATTTTATAGATGCGACATTATCAAGAATCTTAGCATAAGCCGTAGACGAAGCTTTGCCTTGTCGAGCTAACCACCACCAGACCGAACCGTCTGATTTTAATACAAACAAGGTCTTATAATTTTTAGAGTTGCCGGTATAATCGGCGACGAGAGATGTTACGTGATTCAAATCTTTGATAGGCTTCGGAGCAATCCTAGAATCTTTAGGATAGGTGTTGTTCCTAGAATCCCAATACCATACCGTTCCGTCTTTTTTTAATGCAGCGTAATTCGTCATTAATCTACTTTCCCCGTTCTTGCTCTCGAACGAGAATTGTTTCACATCCCGCAAGCCTGGAATTTGCTCGAGTTTGGCTTGATAGAATGGATCGGAAGCTTGGGCGGAATAATCAAGTGTGTCCCAATACCATACCGTTCCGTCTTTTTTTGATAGAAGCATATTCCCATCAAGTATTTCGTAATCCTCGCCGATACGTGTATAGTGCTGTTCGCTAATGGCACTTCCATTATTCCCCTTGGCCTGCACCGAACCTGTATGGACCGTGAGGATTAACATCAGGCATAGCAACGCTAAAATGAACCGTTTCTTCTTTATCAATTTCGTTTCCCCCTTTTATTTCTTTTCTTACTATCCCTTCATCGGTTAATAACTGCTTCGATTTCACTTTTTCCTGAATTTTCATCTATGTTTTCAAAAAGGACGAACTGAAAAAGTGCCGGCAAATATACCGGCACTGAATCAACACACCCAATCTAACGCGCATCGCGCAATACTTCCGTCTTCAGGCTATTTGCGTTTACCTCGTGTCGTGGACCTGGTGATTGTTCAATATGACCCGACTTCCCCGCTATCCGGCTGTGCAATAATCTGACAAGCGATCCCTGTGTACGCAGCGAAAAAATTTTCTTCACTCATCACCCGGCAATATTCGGAATCCGACGTATACCAAGGATACCAAGGATCTAAATAATAAAAATTATTCTCTTCCTTCCGAAGCAGCACTACCCAGTGGGTTTCCGTTTTGTGCTCCAACATTCTACACCCTCTAAATAACCATTACGTCGGGATCAACACCGTCCACGGCTCGGTGACAGTGGCAAACGTCAGACAGACCTTCTTGTGCAACACAGCGGTTCTGCTTCTTTAAAGCGTAATCAGCATATGGATATCCTTCGGCTCTTTTTGGAAGAGCTCAGGATCTACTTCATCCGTCAACTGGCTTCCATTGCTCTTGTAAAAAGATACCGCCGAGCGAGTTTCCGTTGAAGAAACATAGAGGTGCTTCGCGCCCCTTCTTCTTGCTTCTTCCGCAAGCTCATTCATAATGCGCGATCCGATCCCTTGTCTACGATAGTTCCGAGATACATACATGAGATCAACCTGAAGCTGGTCGCGCTGCTCCCCGCGCCATTGATGGGCCAAGACGCCGAAGCCTACTAATGTGTTTCCATCGAAAGCACCGACGGCCATCCCGCCGTTTTGCAGCTCGAATACATATCGTTCTTCCATCTCTTGCAGCAACTCGATGTCCCAATTCGGACATTCGTGGTTCGCATGAATTTCCGTCATCTTGCCGTCGTGCATTTCATAAATCAAATCAATATGCTCCGAGCGATCGATTTCCTTCAATTTCTCCACTTGAGCTTCCGTCATTACTTGATAGTTTATCATTGTGCTTCCTCCCATTTTGTGTGAATGTGTCATTCTAATCGCTTTTCTTACTGGTACAACCAGTTGCGACTTTTCATGCAGCATTCAAGCAAAATGCAGGACGGTCAGCCATAAGAATCGTGACTCTACAACTATGGATTACCCTTTCACCTCCTTTTTAGATGCTAATCTATTATGGCAATGAAATGCTATTGACGCTATTGTTCTACTACTTGGATGCAAGTTGACCGCAAATGGTTTCCGTATAACACCATCCATTATTATACATCCGTTCATGCGCTAACGATAGTATCATAATTGGAAACATGCCGATATAGTCAAATAGGAGGATCACAAAAGAGCATGCTCGAAAAGCCTGTTAGGGTAGCTTTAACGAACATGCTCAAATATCGATTCCAATCACGAAACTGGCGTAATGCGATAACTACATACATTTCCGCCCTCAGCCATACATGCTGTTCGTTCTACGTGAGCTTGGAGCAAGGTGCGAAATAACTCGAGCTCGCAGCGGCAGACATGACCGTACCTGCATGCAACTTTTGCAATCGGACAGTTTTTCTCTTCAAAGGAATAGGAGCCGTCTGCATTCGGGTGCATGTTTGCCATGTAACCTTGTTCATTTTGCACTCGGACGAGCGCCTCCAGCCGATCCTCCAGTGTTTCTCCTGCGACTTCTCCTTCATACCGCTGCTGCAGCATAGCGCCTCTCCGTTCGAAAAACAAGGCCACGCCCGCTTCCCCGAACAATGTCGCCAATTCATCAAATAGCTCTGTCGCTAGTTCATCATATTGACGCGGATACAGCTGGGCAGCCGAATCTGTAAGTTGATAATAATGCGTCGGTCTGCCGACCTGATGCCGGCGCACCTTTGTTTCAATATGTCCCTCTGCCTGCAGTTCCGTCAAGTATCGACGTATCGCAACACCAGTCACTTCCATGCGGTCAATAAGATCCTGAACCGTGACGGTACCCAGCTTTTTCAGCCAGAACAATACCTGTTCTCTGGATGTGCTGTCTTGGCCGGAAAGACTTGCTGCTCTCATGCCATGCTCCTTTCCATCGTTTCTACCGGATCGCTTATTATTCAGAGCTTCGTTTTCGTCATGCCCCGTGATGCAGCCCACACCTTGCAGAAGCAGCGTCCTGCTTCTGCAAAGTTTGCACACATCAATCTCAGCGAATGGCATCATTGTAGCGGCGGTTCACTTCTTCCCAATTCACGACATTCCACCAGGAGGATACGAAATCGGGTCTCCGGTTCTGATATTGCAGGTAATACGCATGCTCCCATACATCCACCACCAAAATCGGCGTTTTATTCTCCATTAACGGCGTATCTTGGTTCGGTGTACTCATGACCTCAAGCTTATCTTCGTTTACGACTAGCCAGCCCCAGCCTGAGCCGAAGCGGCTAATTGCCGCCTTCGTCAGCTCATCCTTCATTTGCTCAAAGCTGCCGAAGTGCTTTTCGATTCCCTTCGCAATGTCACCATATGGGCTGCCCCCGCCGGTTGGACTCATGATTGACCAATATAAGCTGTGGCCGTAATGTCCCCCGCCTTGATTGCGAACGGCAGTGCGGATATCTTCCGGGACGTCGTTCAAATTGCTGACCAATTCCTCGATCGAAGCATTTGCAAATTGCGTATGACCTTCCAATGCCTTATTTAAATTGGCCACATAAGTGGCGTGGTGCTTCCCATGGTGAATTTCCATCGTTCTCGCATCCAGATGAGGCTCCAGCTCATCGTATGCATACGGAAGTTCTGGCAATGTAAATACGCTCATGTAATCATCTCCTTCTTGGTTCATATCCGGATACATCTTTGATTATATATTTATCCAATTATTTTGTACATAGCTAAATATGTTTCCTGAAGGAAACTTTTGAAAAAACGAATCGATAAGGCTTGAATGGTATCGAAAATAAAAAAGGCGCACCATCCGAAAAAACTCGAAGGCGGCCTTTTAAGTGTACCTATTTAGGAAAAGACTTGTGTGCTTTCTTTCACCTCTGCAAATAAGCGGAGCACATGATTGTGATGGGCAATAAGCTGTTCAGCAGCTTGTGTGCTTCATTTCACAGGTAAAGCCGCTTGAGATGCCGCGGTTTCATACAAATACAGCTTTCCATTTTGCGGCTTCAAGAAAGCTTGGCCCTTGTACCCCCTTCGAATGAGCTCTTTATGCAAATACTTCATGAGTGCCCCATGGCATACGATCAGCACATTCGACTGACAATTTTCCTCGATCCAATCCGTTACTTCTCTGATTCTTCTCAAGGTATCTTGCTTCTTCTCCTCCTGCGACGGATGAGAGAACGACCAGGCTAATCGCGCCAAGATCATCCAAAAACTGTGCGGAAGCTTCATTTTCGTGTGAAATACAGCTTTCATTCCAATCTCACGAAGACGATTCGTTGCCATGATACCGCCTTGATGTATGTACTCTGCTGTTGTAACCGCTCTTGGTAAATCACTGGACACGCATATACTCCATGCGATATTGTCAGCAGGGGGATCCCCTAGAATAACCTTTGCTTGATCATACTGCTCAACCCAATGGTTGAACTCCGCTGAAGTCATCCACTTCGTTTCTGGTTCACACTGCACTTTAAAATGGCGAACTAAACCAATTTTCATTCCTGCTCCATCTCCTCATTCAACAGCACCATATGAATATGGGCTTCCCATATGAATCCGCGCTCTTATAATGAGTCTTTCGGAATGGATTAATTTATTCATAGATTCACCTCATGATTAATCAATCTCACAGCTCGAGCCTCATTAGAGCGACAACAGCCCCTTGACCGCGGAAACGCCGAACCACCCGAATTCCCGATTTGACCGCATAGGTTTTACCTTAAGTATAACAATGGCTTCTCTAACAGGAAATAAAATCTATCTAAAAAAGAAGATATCTCCTTTAACGGAAATGTCGCCGAACCCTATTCCCACCTCCTTATTGATCGTATATAATGAGAATCATTTTCAATGATGAGGAACTATCTGTACGACCACCATTCCTCGATTCTGGGATTTTAAATATGCGCGGGCAGAAAAGGAGGTTGAACGCAAATGAATTCGAACACAGTATCCGTTCGGACTGAAATATTGAAGCTATCTAAACGAAGCGGCTGCTCCCATTCGTATCGAAAATCACTGTTGGAGCAACTCCAGCAGGCCATTCCCTTCGATGCCGCTTGCTGCACCACTGTCGATCCCGACACCCTATTGTCCACAGGCTCTGTGACAGACGAGGAAATAGAACAAATCCATGACAGCTTATTTGCGTATGATTATTTGAGAGAGGACTATATTCCTTATCATCAGCTAGCTCAATCCGAGGACTCGACCGCTACATTAAGTCTAGCTACGGCAGGAAAACTGGAGAGAAGCGCACGCTATCGGGACGTATTGTTACCTGCGGGCTTTCAAGATGAATTGCGGGCCGCACTTCTATACAAAGGGGCCTGTTGGGGATACTTGACCTTATTCAGACGATTTGAAAAGCCGACATTTACAGAGGAGGAGCGGCTCTTTATTGCTTCCCTAGTGCCGTCCATCGCTCAGCGGCTGCGCAAATCCAGCTTCGCTGTACCCGCTGCAGTTCAGGCAGAACCGGAAGTTGAGCCCGGGATACTCGTGTTAAACGATAAATTTGATACTTTATCCGCCAACGATACTGCATACCAATGGCTGCGCCGACTCCGCGAATGGGAAGGCATCTCCAGCTCAACGACGCTGCCTAGACCCGTCAGAACTGCTTGCTTCCGAGCACTGTCGATGACGAATGTCTCTTCTTCATGCAAGTCCTGCGTGCATATTCCCGGATATCCATACATAACGATTCGAGCAAGCAATCTGCACGGCGATATGGATAATGCTCCTCTGCTTGCGGTAACCTTCGAGCCGGCGGGTCCGTCCGATACGCTGCGGCGTATGGCGGAAGCCTTTGAATTGAGCGAACGGGAGAAGCAAATTCTCGATGCACTCATTAGAGGGCTGTCAACCAAGGAGATTGCACTCTTGCTGCATATATCCGCCTAAACGGTACAGGATCACCTTAAATCCATTTTCACCAAAACTGGAGTTACGAGCCGTCGGGAGCTCGTATGGAGCTTCTTTTCACGATTTGGAGTTGTATAAACGTTCATAACTACTCGGCTAGAACAAATCCATTGGAATAATACTTACGAAAAAAAGCAGTTGTCACAGGCTCCCTGTACAACTGCTTGTCTTCTTTTTTTCGAGTATGTAGATATGATCCAGCAGACCAGAATCAGACAGCCTTTCTTATTTGTTCAGAATACCGTACATGAGCATATCAACGGTTCTGCGCAATGCTTCCTCGATTGACATACGGCTTCCTTCCCTCGTTCTGCGCTCCATCAATTGATACAGAGCCCCTATATAAATATCAATAAACAGCTCCCGATCAAATGGGCGGATCACTTGCTCTTGAATGCCCTTATCCATCAGCAGTCGGATATTATCCCATCCTTCCTGTACATATGAATCTACGAGCTTCCATTGTCCCGGGTACAATTTCTTCAACTCGTCCAAAGTACGGATATCAATAAAGGCAATCGCACTTGGAAGCATCATTAACGCCTGCTCTATCTTTTGTATCAGTGATAAGGAATCGTCACCTATCAACCGCGCCTCGGCATCCTTCATTTCCTGGATGGACTGTTCAATCAAAAACGAAATGATCTGTTCCTTCGATTCAAAATACTGATACAGCGTCTTCGTGCTGATTCCGAGGAGGCCTGCAACATCGCGGATTGTAAATTTTAATCCCCGAATTTTGATCTCTTCTATGGCAGCCTTTGCAATTCTATCCTGCATAAGAATAACGTTCTCCTTTCATGACTTTTGATATAAAAAAAAGCGGATATAGGAGAAGGAACAAGTTCGGTGTCCACCACATCATATCGAAGTCAAGCCGAACTGACCAAAGAGCGATAGCCTGCAAGCCTGAACAAAAGGTAAGCAGCAAGGAGGTGAAGCATAACGCTGACCACACTGGCTTCTTCTTATGATAATAATAAATGCTTAACAGACCCGTTATGGATATGAACAAATCCAAAGGAATAAAGGACATATTCCATGCAACTAACAGTTCGTTGCTGTAATCCTGATACAAGTACTCTTTCGGAATCCAGCCCATGAACGTAATTGTCCAATACACGAGAAATCCAATATCCGTGAACAACATAAAAGCCTTCAATGTTCTTCCCATTCTACTCTCTCCCTATGAGAAATGATGCAAGGAAAACAAATATAATATTTTGTTTTCCTCAGTTTCCATCCATCATACTTTTTTCTGTTATAAGAATCAAGAAAAAAATACAAAAGATTCCCAATAAAGTGAATGAAACTCCCGCAATGTTCATACTCATAAATCGGAAAATGCTGCAAGCTGAGAGGTGATCACATGTCTCTTTTCCATGGATTCCGTGAAGTAACAATTGCGACATCTGGGGCTAACATTTATTTGCTTATTGGGGGATGCGGCTATCCGTTGCTACTGCTGCATGGCTTTCCTCAGACCCATGTGACATGGCACAAGGTTGCTGCGGAATTAATGAAAAAGTACACCCTTATTATTCCTGATCTGCGCGGCTATGGCCGCAGCGAAGGCCCGCTCCCTGATCCTGAGCATATTCATTATTCCAAAAAGGCGATGGCTCTAGATATGTACGAAGTAATGGAGCAGCTCGGCTACCGCCACTATTATGTAGCTGGTCATGACAAAGGCGGGCGCGTCGCTTATTCCTTAGCGCTATACTACCCAGAACAGGTTACCCGGCTATCCGTACTGGAGGTCGTGCCTGAACTGGATACGATGAACCTAATCAATTTCCAATCCGCCTATTCACACTACCATTATTTCTTTTTGTCACAGCCGCAGCCCTTTCCGGAGACGTTGATCTCACAAGCGCCGCAATATTTTGTACGCCACACTCTTTTTAGTTGGGCAGCTAATTCGCATGCCTTTACCCCGTATGTGATGCAAATCTATGAACATGCGTATACGAAATACTCCGTAATACAAGCAGGCTGTGAGGATTACCGTGCCGGCATTACCGTCGACCTTAAAAACGAGTACACAGCGCGGCAAAATCAGCTGCAAATTCGATGTCCTATGTTGTTTCTATGGGGAAGCAAGGGATTATTGAACTTAAAAAACCCCCTCTCCATCTGGAAAACATGGGCTCCATTAGCTGTCGGAGCGGAAGTACAATCCGGCCACTTTATCATGGAAGAGAATCCTGCGGAAGTGATTAGCCACTTTACTGCCTTTTTCCCTTAACTGCTGCGGTTGATTCACCTGATACGCACACAAAAAACATGCCCTCATCTATCCAAGGGCATGTTTCTCTATTTTCAAGACAAGCGACGAGCGTAATCAAACCGCCTGATTCGCCTTGATCGCATAGTTCTCTGTTATACATGCTGCGGAAGTCTTTTCTTTATAAATCTCATTTGCCCTCGATGATTGATCTCATCTTCGAATACATGGAACCATTTGAAATAATTATTCGCAGGCTTGTCATGCCAAAAAGACGTTTCCTCATAAAGCCACGCATCATTTCTGCTACTAAACCCAGTTAAGGTATGTTGTCTAACCTCGTCTAATGTTGATAAGTAAAAGTCCAAATCATTCCCTCTAATCGCTTGCTTTCCTTTTTCGCCTAACTCTAATGCCGCGCCCCACTTTTCCCATTCTTGCTCATTTAATTCCCGATTTTCAAAAGTTTCTGCCTGATAAGCATATTCAACTGCTGCCATATGATACAGTAATGCCCCAATAGTATTGCTGTTCTGATCAAACCTATAATCTAATTGCTCCCGACTCAACCCCTCAACCGTCTTCAATGTAGTAAATCGTGCATAATTCATCATCGAAATAAGCCTGCTTAATTCCGGAGTAAATCCATCCACATCCTTTATCAGAAACAGCTTATCCATGTCCATCCTTTTTTCCTCCTTACATACATTAGTCTAACTATCGTATGAATCAAGGGCTCTAGTTGACCTGTTGCTTAAGATATAAAAACCAACTCTTAATAGAATGCAATCGTATCTTCCGCAGAGCCCGCGCAAATATATATTTTTTCGGCTCCCCACTCACGCGCTTTTTCTGCGCATGCGAGAAATAATCTTTTGCCTATCCCCTTGTTGCGATGTTCTAACGAAATAAACAAAGAATCAAGCAGTACATATTTGTATGCGCTCCCAAAAATCTCTCGGTCAATCGTGCCAAATCCAACGAGGCTGCCTGTATTCTCAGATACACCTACAGCATAGCCATCTTCCATTAGCGTATTGCGTAACTTCGATAAATAATGCTCATAACCGTCTGGCCAGTCGTTCTCTTGGTAGTTAATTTCCACTAATTGTCGTGTACCGTCTATTTTCCGCCATGCCCTTTTAATATACTGCGAGGGATTAATTTCATTAATTCGATCACATTCTTCTATCGTTAAACTTCGATATGTATATGTCATGTTTCTCTCCTAAAATAATTCAAATGATTCAGTGGTGTCGTTAACACCTAATCATTTGCTAGCAAATCCTTCTTATAGAAGTAATGCCGATAACCTATCGGTGCGTCCTCTATCATCGCAATTGCTTCATAGCCATACTTTTTGTAAAAATTCGGCGCCTGAAAGCTGAATGTATTCAAGGTTATGAAGGTGCAGTTCTTTTCTCTGGCGATGCGATCCGCTTCCTGCAGCAATTGCGCACCATGGCCTTCTCCGCGATGACCCTCATCCACCCATAAAATATCGATCTCCATCCAATTCCAGCATACGACACCGTTAAGTCCGGCGATAATTTCGCCTGTTTCATTTTTGAGACAAAGATGAACCTCTTCAAATTTAACATTTGGGACATGTTTTTTATTGAATTCGATTAGTTTATTGCGTACATATTCAGCTTCCTCGTTTGTACCGCTCGTTACACTATACTTGTCCGACATATCTCAGTGCCCCCATTTTCATAGATTGGCGCTCGCAATTCTGCACGAGCTTCATTAGTCATCTACCTTGAGTATACACGAGTCATATCATCCAAAACAAAGTACATACTCCTAGTTCTAAAATGACACCGACCTTTAAATTGGAATAGAATATTCCTTATAGTTATCACGCAATGAGCAATATTGTAAAAAGTCCCTACGCACATCAGGACGCTTGATGCATGTAGGGACTTTTGGGTATGCGTTTATTGCTTACGACTTGCTCTATTGAATCTTGCGGTTGCCGTGCCGAACCGATGCTCTACTTCATAAAACGAACAGTATGTGTACGCCCCTTGGCTCCCGCAGTATTTACTGTCAGTTTAATCGAAGGCTCTGTCTGCTGCACCGTAATCGTCGAATCTGCCGATGCCAGCCTCCATCCCTTGCGATTCAATTCCATCACAACTTGCGATTGGTTCTGGGTTGGGTCGGATACGGCAATAACCAGTTCCGAATCTGTCTCCTTGACAAGTGCGGAGGCCGGTTGCCTGGAAGCGATTCCGTCCACGACCGCGGGCGTCCAAAAATTGATCGCGGTTATACCCAGCTTATGTTCCCGGACAGACTGCACGCTAGTGCCATTGCTCAGCACAGTAATGTCCGGTGCCTGGCTATAACGAAGAGTCGCTTGCGCATCATAATTCGGCAGCAATACATACGAATAGGAGCCTTTATCCGGGTTCACGCCATGATCGAAGGCAAGACTGACGTACTCTCTCGTAATCGGTGATGCGGAACCGCCGTTATTGACGTCCTTCCATGATCCCGTACGAGCCTCGCGCTTGCCCTGAAGCATAGCTGCTTTCGGGAAATAATATCCGATATCCCCCTTGCCGTTCCCGTCGAGATGCGCCCATGACACATCTGAAAACTTCTCCGACCATCCCGGTTGTACAGGTGGAATGTTGCCATTTACAGTTAGCGACCCACTGCCTCCGCTTACTTTGCGGTTATCGACAATCGTTTCGACTTGACGCCCATCCCCGCCCGCAATGCCTGTGCCGAGCGCCACGATTTCATTGTCGAAGGAGAACCATGACTTTTTCCCCGTTAAAGAACTTTTCTCCACAGCAAACTCCATGCCGGCTGCCCCATACTGATCGTCGAGGGAGGCTCCGCCTACCCATGATTTCGGACTAAGGTAATATTTCCAGTCGCGCAAGGAACTGTACGAGCCGTCCGTGGTCGTGCCCGGCAATCGCAGCATGTCCGCAGTTGCCCAGTAACCGTCGCTGTATTGGGAAAGGTCGTCATTATATAAGTAGGTCATGCCGTTTCCTGTATGCCATGGTTTCTTGTTCTCTCCATTGCCATACTCATAGCTCGCTATTCGCTTGGAGGACATACTGATGCCGAATCCAAAGCCTGGCCGCAAATGAATGACCCTGTCCATGCTGGCAAAAACCTTATGCTTGACCAAATCTTCTTGCGGTAAGATGGAAGAGTCTTGCAACAGGTTTTTCATTAAGGCGATATCGTATGTGCCAAGGCCGATATAGTAATTGTCGAAGGAGACATCCTGCTGAAGCCATGCCTTGACGGCAGACTTTATGCGAGCAGACTCGGCAGCAGGAGCAGATTCGGATAGCCGCAGGATGCTCTTGATCGTGCCGCGGCCGGCAGTGTGATCGGTCGATTGTTCGCGGGATATTGCGCGACCGCGCACCATATCCATCATGGCGCCCTTGTATATTAGGGGCTCGAAGGAATCCTCAATCCAGCGGTATATGTTTCCAGCCTGCGGATCGATAACCTTCCACGGCGAACCATTCAACAAATAGAGCATCTCGGACAGTCGATCCAGCAATACCGTTCCGTAGCTGCCCGTATATGCAATGACATCATGCTGCACGAATGAGCCGTCCGCATAGAAGCCATCCCTCCGAGTTACATATGGGAATACCGGACTAATCGCGTCTCGCCCTTGCATCAGCTTTGCGTCCGAAGTACCTGTTGCTCCTCTCAGGGTCACAACGAAGGCCTTGTCTACTAAGTTAGCGCCCGTTTCGAGCAAGCTGGGCTGCATCGTTCTTCTCGTCGGATCAGGGACGAATGCATCAATCGCGCGATTGTAGCTATTGATTTGAGCGGCAGACAGATCCTCGAACAGTAACACCGTGATATCGTTCAAATATTGCGGAGAGCCGATCTCCCAATCCCACCAGTTTTTATAAGGAGCAACACGCTCATTGTAGCGATTGGCATACATCCAATCGAGTCCGCTTATAAGATCGGCGCGCAGTTGCGGATCGTGATACAGCAATGAGCCTTGCGTCGCGTATGCCAGCGCCATTTGCCGCAAACGTTGAAATGCGCCCGTTACATGCGACGATTCGGCGCCGCTGGACAGATCGCTCCATAGCGAGCTGCGATCTGCATGCTTGTTCATCGTATTCCAGTACCCAGTGCCGTTACTATTGCTTACACTCTCCACTACCGAAGCAATCGCCGCGTTCATATCAGAATCCGCCGAATGATAGCTGGCATTGCCGGTCAATTGCTGAATGCGCTTGTCGCGAACCGCTTTGAATTGTGCTGCATCTGCTGGAGGATCGGTTGGCTCGCTGCCGCTATTGCTTAGACGAATCGAATCGTACCATGCCTCACCGACTGCACTCTCATAGAACAGCTCTACCTTTAATCGAGTTGCCTGCTGCGGAACGGACAGCTCCAAACGATGCTCCGTCCAATCATGCGTTCCGAGCAGCGGCGATGAGGATGGACCAGAACTGATGGTAGCATTCGAGCTGTTCAAATATTGCGTGCGAATAAAGGCCCCACCGTAAGAAGCACTCGACTGTAAGTCCTTGGTGCGCAGCCAGCCCGAAAGGGTGTACGTATCGCCTGGCGTTACGTCAACGATCTGCAGAACGTCTGCCCGTGCATATTCAGCGCTGCTGATTGTAAGCGACCGCCCCCCTTCATAATAGATGTTTGGATCTAAGGAAAGGATCGGCTTGCCGGATGGAACCCACTCACTCCAGTAGCTGGGCTGTAATGCGCTCCAATATCCGCCTGCGGGCTGTCCCGCTTCAAAGCTGCCGTTAAGCAGAGTACCTGCTTCTGCTCTGGCATGAGGCTGTCCCATGACAGGAATTAGAGAGCCAAGCAAGAACACCGCTAACGTGACACGAATAACGCGACGTGACCATTGTCTCATTATGTATATCCTCCTAGATGAATTGTCGACTCGATTGTAAGCGTTATCACAAATCGATAGCTCAACTATAAGCGATCCGCCCAAAAGGAGTGTGTGTCTTTTTTTGACTTCATTGTGCATTATTTTGCTCCATGAGAAATAGGCCAGCACACATGAAACCATTTCTGTTTCATGCACGCCAACCTCCATTCCTGATTCGTAGGCATGACTCTCAATGGCTGTTCATTTCAAGACTACCTTCTAACTCGTAGGAAATAGTGATACTTCACTTCATCCTTCTCATATCCGTTGCCTTCATACAGCCGCTGCGCCTGAAAATTATCGATTTCTGTCGACAGCTCAAGTCCTTTAGCATTCATTTGCTGTGCATACGTCTTCGCAGCATCCAGCAGCAGCTGTCCGAATCCCTGCTTGCGGTATTCTTCTCGAACGAATAAGTCATTTAGTATGAACAATCTCTCCAGCGAAATGGATGAGAAGCTCGGATACAACTGCGTAAATCCGCCGATGACATTCGAACTGCTCTCTTTTACAATAAAAATAATGGATTCCCGATGTTCAAAACGTTCAAACAAAAAGCGCTGGGCTTGATCTACATTCGATTCCTGTCTATAAAATACGCGATACTGATTAAAAATGTCTACGAGTTCAGGCAAATCCTCTATCGTAGCTTGTTTTACTTCATATGTTGCCATCTTTGTTCTCATCCTTTCTTTGTTTCAAGCTCAATTTTCTCGTAGTGCTCCACTGACGAAGAAGATTCATACTCTTTCACTAACTATGCTCATTTTTGTTGTACGATGGACAGCCTATGTAATAGAGTGTGAGGTGTACACCAGCCCCTTTTAGCTGTTCCAACAATCCATTCATTTTTCGCCCTTTCTTTCCTATGTTTAATGCATTGCGAGCCATTCCAATCCTCTTTCATTCGATCATCGTTCCAAAAAATCCTTCTGCGCACATTTGCTGACAGACTTGAAATATCGAAACTTATACTTGCTTAGGTGTGCAATTTTCCCCTGTTCCAACAAATACAATTGATCGGACAAGTCGTTTCCTTTAGGGAATGGTGGCGTGCATTCGAAAAATTAAATGCACATTTACCGTATACGTCGCCCCAATGCTTAAAGTTGGAATCAGGAAGTCAATTTCATGTTGCTTGCACGACAAAACCCAAGCATTTGCAATCTTGCAGACTGCGCAGCGCTTGGGGTTCGATTACGTTCGTATGATGTTGTTCATCTTAGTGGTGCATTGCTTGGCCCAAGATTATATATGTACCTTCTTATTTGGCAGGAACGGATAAACCTTGTATTCCCCATTTCCGGAGGAAAACCGTAATATGTTCCAGTCATCAGGCAGTCCATTGTAATACGCGCCAATACATCCGGTCGTGCAGCGGTGACCCGCAATTAATATATTTTTTTCCTGCAGACTCTCGTCTTCCAGCAGCTCATTCATGAATTCAAATACTCTTGCGGCATACCTGCGGGGATTTTCAACTCCTTTATATACATGGGGATCAGGGATTCCCCCTTGCAGTTTGACTTCACTTTTGAGCATCCCATCTGCTTCGCCCAGGTCATATACATCCAGTCTGGAATCGATTGTAGCTCGCATCCCTGTTGCAATTTCAGCGGTCTGCACAGCTCGCTCCTGTGGTGAAGAAAAAACAAAATCAAACGTTATTGATGAAAGTGATGCTCGAAGTTCTTCCGCTTGCCTAAAACCATTCTCATTTAAAGGCAGTCCGCCATTTCTCCCTTGAATCCTGCCATCACGATTTACATTTGTTTGACCGTGTCTCACCACATAAATCATCATCCAGCCCCCTTTTTGCATACATCATTCCACTTGAGCTCCAATTCCTTCTAAATAACTAACAAGAAACCGAAATTGGTTGCCTTAGCTTCCTATGGCCGCATACCCTACCATCATCACTCGAAACAGTTCAGCAGTTCCAGTGCCTCCTCATGATCAGGCTCCAACACCAATGCCTCGCGCGTATACGTCAGCGCTTGCGCCTCCTGACCGAGTTCATAACAGCAAATTGCTAGACAGAACAATACCGTTGCCACAGGCTCCTCTTCATCATTTTGCACTGACGTTTCCAGAAATAGCTTCGCATCTTCGTACATGCCCATTTCAAAGAGTACGATCCCGGCATCTAAGGCCAAATCATAACGCTGCTCCATCACATAAAAAGCGGACCACATGGCATGGATACCCTGCTGAATATCCAGCTTCTCTTCGTCGCTCGCTTCTGGCAGCCGTTTGGAAATTTGCTTCGCGCTCTGTATGAAAAATTCCGCGTCATACCCGCCTAGTCTCCAGAAGGCTAAAATATGCTGCAAGTCCATCGTATCCAGATGCCGATCCACCCACACCTTCAGACTGAAGAAATCATCCGGCCCAAAGCGTTCAATTCCTTGACGATACGCTAATCGGGTATTCACATATTTCATGGGGTTCTCCAGCATGAAGAAGCAGCCCACATTGATATCTTTATAATGATGCGATGGGAACAACGACAGGGCACCACGCTGTTCTAATACATACTGGATCGCATGGTAATTGGCCGTCAACGAGAAGCTGCCATGATGAATAATTTCTGGCGGTTCTGCAAACTTCCAGTTTTCTATTCTGTGATCACCCTTATCCGCAGTGAGCAGCAGATATCCTTTCTGAGAAAGTGCATTCAATCGCTCTAGACATGTTAAGCCTACTTCTGGGAAAAGAATATGAGAGTCCTCAAGCTCCTGCTGATACAATGCAATTACGTCACGATATGGATAGGCTTCTTCTTCATATTCGGAAGCACGGCGATGCTCATACGTCAGCGTCATGTTTTCAAGCGCCTCGGATGGGGTCAGGCTGTTATCATCCAGCGTTGACTCGACCAGAACATCACACTCATAAATGCTGCCTTCCCCTACATAAAGTAGCTCTTGCGGAATACCGTCAAAGAAATAATTTGCGACAATGAGAAGCGGCTGCTTCATCTCACCTGCTCGAATATACTCGCCAGATATGGCAAGATTCAGTTCTGAATCATGGACAGCATCAAATGTTGCAAAGTCAAGAACTCCTTGCGCGACATAAGGCTGCAGCGCGGGATGCTTCATCCAGCCTTCCACATTTTTCGCAGCCAGATCAGTCATGATATAGCGGAAAGGGGGCAGCGATATGCCTGCATAATCTCGCAGCTCACACAGCTTATGTAGAATGTGGAATGCCAGCCTCCCTGCTCCCGCTCCCAACTCCAGAATCATAACAGGCTCCGAACTGTCCTCTTGCCCTGCTCGATCCTGAAGAAATCCGAAAATAATGTCCGCATATGCAGCAGCTATCATCGGATTGCTAGTAATATATTGCGGTACCTGATCATTATTCCATGCCTTCAGGCCTAGCTGTTCATAATAGGCCCGCTGCAAGTCCCATATCGGTGCTTCGCTAAAGCGGTATCGTAGTTGTCTCTCTTTCATTCCTGCCAACCCTGCTCTCTCTATGTGATAACGTGCCATCCAGCTTAGACTCATTTCCTGTGAGGCACTGGATAATCATCTTCATTTAATTCTATCTTCTGAATCGTAACATAATTGCGGCCAGAACCAAAATCTGTTCTCATTGCTCGTACACGTAACAAGAAAAAAGAGAACCTCAGCAGGTTCTCCTTTAATGATCATATTCTTACCTTGCAACAAGCTCGCCAAGCACATATTTCTCAACCACTTTGGCAACGCCATCGTTCATATTGGTATCCGTTACATAGTCAGCCAGCGCTTGAATGTCTGCAGGGGCATTTCCCATGGCAACGCCGAGACCAGCGAACTTAATCATCGCCACATCGTTATAGCTGTCGCCGATCGCAATGACTTCCTCCTGCCGTATGCCTAATTTCTGAATAAGCTCATGCAGGCTCGTTCCTTTGTCCACTCCATGCTCAGTAAACTCTAGGAAGAATGGCTTGGAACGCATTACACTTAATTGGCCCTCCAACTGCTTCTGCAGCTTCTTTTCGATAACGGCCAGCTTATCCGCATTACCAACCATCAATACCTTTACAACAGGCTGCTGCACCGCATCAGTGAAGCTGTCCACCTCCACGACTGGCATGCCGGTAATCTCCGCTTCCTTCTCCACATATTCATTGCGGGCTTCTGTCACGATATCATCGCCTACATAGGTTAAGACAGACATTCCCTCCTGCTGACTAAGCGCATAGATATCACGAACAGTCTCAACGGGCAGTGTGCTGCTGAACAGCTCTTCTTTCGTCGTAAAATTCGTAATCTTGGCGCCATTAAATGATAAAATAAAGCTTCCGAATCGATCCAGCTCTAATTCCTCTGCTATTGCAATCATTGCATAGGTTGGTCGTCCTGATGCCAGCACTACCTTCACTCCAGCCGCCTGTGCATCGAGCAGCGCTTGCTTCGTGCGAGGAGAAATTGTACGATCATCGCGCAGCAATGTATCATCCAAATCTAGTACGATCATTTTATAGTTCATCTGTCAGCATTCCTTTTCGTCGAATAGATTAGCCCCTCTACTATACCATTTTCGCAGAGGATATGGCTATTAAACGAAGGAATAAGAGACATACCAACAGATCATACCAAGTGAATCAACAGAATCTTGTACGTAAGCATCTTTTCAAATCCTGTTTTTTCTGCAACCTTCTTCGAAGCAATATTGGAGCTCCAACAATCCCAATGCGGAATGATTCGAGCTGATGCACAGTGCTCTACGATTTGAGCTGTCGTAGCTGCTGCGATTCCCCTTGGTCTAGCAATCCTAAATCAGTATCCGTATGTGATTCTTTTGTATTCACATACAGACAATGTCCTCTATCCCATATCACAATGAGAGTATCATCTTCATTTCCACATACATCTGCCTGCTTCTTGCCTTCTACAATCGAATCCATTACATAACTAGCTTCTTTATTCCACGAAAATTGTGAAATGAGGCCTATCCGATCACTCTGCATGTATGGTTTCAATGATGAACCTTCCTTTCGAAAAATAGCCGGTATTATCCAAATCGATTTCCTATTTGGCTTGAGGACAATTCCGCATCGCTAGAAACTCATAGTCCTGCTCTCCAATCTTGCTGGTGAACGAAATGCCTCTGACAAATCCTGCACGCTCATACACCTTCATAGCTCGTTCGTTGAAGGTCGCTACAACCAGTTGAACACACTCTCCCCGCCCCTGCTTACGAAGGAAATTCACAGCATCGGTTACAAACTCCCTTCCTTTGCCCTTCCCTGTATAGTCAGGCCTCAGACCAAGGCCAATGTCAATGACCTGCTCGTCTTCATAGATGCCAACCGCATAGCCTCCAGGCACGCGGGCAGAGTCGCCAAAAGAGATGTATCCGACAAGTTCATTCTCGTTATCGATTGCATAATAATATTCCTCTTCCAGCATTTCTTTGATGCTGCTGTCACACCCCTCCATACTGTACAGAGAATAGGGTTCTTCATACTGCCATGAACCAATGATAGAAGCCTGCTCCTCCGTCATCGGGTGAAAATGGTATGCTACTGTCATGACGATCCATCCTCTCATTCGTTGAGGTTGTAGTTGCCTTTTCATTTCTCACTATCCTGCATGGATTCAACGATAAATGTTTCCTGTTGATTGATGCAGTAATCAACTTACATAATAAGGAGAAGAACAAGACGGGGCTCTCTTTTAAGCTAAATACTTTCGATATCCTTCTACCTTCTCATCCTTGAAGCCCAGCTTTTCATAAAACACATGCGCTTCTTTCCGCTGCTCGCCAGATACAAAGATAATGTAAGCACAGTCTCGATGTCTGGCGATATTTTCAATATCCTGCATCAGCTTCTTGCCGACCCCTTGTCTGCGAACCGTTGGGGAGACAATGACATTCTCAATTACCATGAATGGCTTGCATTCTCCTACAAGATCGTGACAAATAATCCCCATAAGCGTGCCTGCTAATTGCCCTTCATGGAATGCACCAAGTATGATGTATTGATCATCATGCTGAATCTTCCGGTACACTTGCTCCAGCTTCGCCATGTTCGTCTGGCTTCCCATTAACTCGGTATAAAGCTGGCTTAATGCAGGAAGCTCACCCTGTGTAATTGGCCTGATTACTAGCATCGTTATCCTTCTTTCTTGTCCAAGTTTTCACTCCATACTTTATAATCCACTAAATCCGATGATGAGTGTCAAGTTGCTTCTCTACTTCACTATTCGTTTGATTTCAATGATGACGCCAATAGAAAGAATAAATTACACATAAAGGCTCGACATACGTGTAATCAGTGACTGGACAATACCATAGCCCACAATAAGCAGCATATTCCCCCTCCTCATTTTTAGCAACGATATTCTACTTGTCAGCCCTCCTGCATTCACTTCTGATATACGATAAAGTTTGCAGTGAATCTGAGATAAGATACTGCCAAGGTCTGTACAGACAAGTAGAGCTGACAATTTGCTTGGTCAGTTTTTAGGTAAAACCCAGTACGAATTACATGTATGGCTTGAGTTACGAGGTGCTATCTTAGACATTGCAATTAAGCAAGAAGAACAATTCTTCGAGTTTAAGGAAAAGCCATTTATCACTGGCAAGGTTCCAGAAGGATTAGAGCTAATTGGTTACCGTGAAGTCACGAAAACAGCTAAGGATTATGCTAGGATGGCTGCTAAATCAAATGGCATGAAGTACAATGACTGGATAGCTATGCATTCCCGTGCAGCGACAAAAGCATATTTGCTGTTATAAAAAAATTAGGATGACCCAAATAGGGCATCCTTTTATTATTCTGTATCAGGCTTGAAAATCAAATACAGCACATAAATAATAAGTGTAGCGATACCCAATTCAAACAGCAACCTCAAATAGTTCAACTGATAAAATACAAAGAAACCATCGACTTTATGCTCACTTTGTATTTCCCACAAAGGAGCGTATCGCTCTGAATGAAACTTCTTTTCAAATCCATAAAACGCAACAACTGGAACTTTGAACACTCCTAAAATTGTAATCGTAATCAAATAGATGCTCAGAAAAATTCTCTTGATAAGCATACAGAACCTCCTAAAATATTTTTTATAGCATCAATTTTCGACAGACAGGCATTTGGGCATATGGCAAAATTAGAAATGTACTCCAAAGGCATAATGGCTAAAGAGTACATTTTATGAAGGAGGGGTATGTAGTGTTTATTAATCCATATAAGAACCGAAACAAACTTTATCTTTCATTGGAATTAATCGTCACTCTAGGTGCAATTGTATTTGCAGTCGTCTCTGTTACTGGAAGTAATAGTATACAATTTTCTTGGTTTTTCCTTTTAATCACACTCATATTCTTTTTTAGATTGCTTGATCTTAAAAACAGAAATAATGCCATCAACTTCGCTACATTCTTAATTTTGTCTATTATCTTTTCCTTATAACCCATATTACCCCAGTATGTCATATAAGTCACAAAAGAAGCGGAATATCGTCGACCAGACGGATGTTCCGCTTCTTTTCTCTATGCAATTAAATTACAAATCTGTCCGTAATCAAATAGATGCTCAGAAAAATTCTCTTGATAAGCATACAGAACCTCCTAAAGTATATTTCCAACATTCGACATCTTGATTACAAGATTCCCAAAAAAATTTTTTATAGCATCATTTTTCGACAGACAGGTGCTTGACTGAATGTTAAATTAAGATCAACATTTAGATAACTTCTAAATGTATCAAATTATAGGAGGAATTAGAAGATGAAAAAAGTATCTATCGCATCTTTGACTTTACTTCTGAGTTGCAGTCTGTTCATGTCGGCTGTATCCGCAAGCCCAAAGCCAGTTGAATCACCAGATCAACGAGTCGTAACACAGTCACCAGTCTCGGTACGTGATCTTGTCCCGACAGAGTATTTTGCGAAATATGCAGGAAAGTTTAGCACGTATTCAGAAGTAGAGCGAGCAACAGGATTTTCAAAATGTGGGGAACCGCAATTGCTTTCGGACGTAGGCACAAAATCTATTAAAATCAATTCGGTTGATGAATATGCCGCCTTGCTGAATTATTTTAGCGAGTTTTCCACACATAACACTTCCATGCAAGTACAAAATACTACAACAATCGAGACTCTAGACAATGGGGAATATACAAAGACACATGAGTCGAAATTCTACGACTACGGGGTTTGGTGGATGAAAGCGTTTGTCATTGCTAAGTACAATAAAGATGATAAAGTCATCGGCACTCCAACCACGGACAGTGGATTGTATGGATTTCATCCAATGAACACATACAAACATAGCAGTAGCAAATCAACAGTTCAAATCAACAGCAAGAAAACTGGTGGAAGTGCTCAAATCAAAGGTGACCTGACCTTGAGAATTGAAGTTGGAGGAGTTGGCGATATAATAACAAAAGAAATCGAACACGACATGTTTTGGGGTAACAATTAGCTAGTTGTTGTTAATTACTGGTCATTATTGTAAAATAAATAACGGACAACTCATAATGTTGTCCGTTATTTAATATCTTAAATGTAGGAGGTGGTATTCGTGGACGAACAGGAAAATAAAAAAGTTTTGAAATTTATTCTTAGAACTATTGCAGTTATTTTAATTCTTGTCATCATCTTAGTTGTTTTTGGCGTAGTTCAATTCATCATCTTGACAAATAGTTGACGGGCATAAAGATGGAAAATCCAAATTTATTTCCCTTATTCAGAATAAGGGTTTTTTTATTAAAAGGGACTTTATGTCGATTAACACCATGGTGAGAGGCATTAAATCAAAGATAGTTAAAGTCAAAGACATTAGTGCAAAACACAGCTTTGGTGAAAAGTCTATATGTAATTATATACATATATTGTCGATTGAACTTAAAGTTGTTGCATAATAAAAAAGCCTTAATATATAAGGCTTTTAATACAACTTAAACTTATGTAGTTCACCGTACATTACACAAAAATACTAGATAATGGACGATTCATAGCTTATAGAAGCTTCAAAACCTCTCAGAAGATTTAGCCGATGTTTTATCTTAATCCTTTTATGTGAGATCATTTCTACTTCACTTTTGAAAAAGTTTTCGAAAGTACTTTTCATTTTTTTTTATATCTTTGTTCTCATATCGCTGAGGAATTTTTTCAAAATCTTAGAATATAAACCTGACCCTTTGGCTTGCTTAACCCAAAACCTTTTTTAATTCAAAAAAATCCATAACCATCTGACATTTCAAAGAAGATTAATTCACCTTCACTTATCAACGTATCAAACTTTGCTCCTTATTCTACTTTTTTGACATCTGGCTTCGTTCGGAATATTGCTAGTTACAAGTGTTTAATTTCTTGATCGTTTCTTCTTTTTTTGCATTTTTAGTATTAATCTATCTAGTTCTTGACTAATTTGAACCACATCTTCATCTGCAAAGCCGCCTTTAATCTGAACAATCTCCGTAAGCTTCTTCCTAAGATCGTTAATTTTATTCTCTAAAGAGTCTATTATCACTCACCTCACGTACACTATCTCTTCTTTTTGAGTATAATGCACGTTCTAGTAAGATATGTGAAAATATTACACTTCATCACTTTGTCGAAAAATGAAAAGGAGCATCAAAGGATGCTCCTAACACCATTTACCACGGGAATACGCTCCCTGATTCACCAGAGAGTGCCGCTACTGTTGTCACAAAGACCACTGTGTAAAGAAGGGACTTGGAATACAGGCTTTTGATTAAGTTTTTCATGCTTAACCCTCCATTTCTTTAGCGCTTTGAATAAAATATTTACTCAACTTTTCAAATGTAGTTTGTGGGGAGACGCGGTGCTCTAAATTGATTCGCATAATCACATTAAGGCATTCTTTCTCTTTCTTAGTGTCGTTGACTTTGGAATACCATGAGGCACTTTCCACCATCAGTTCTATGCATTGTGCATAATCACCTAGTGTTAAATAGCACTCCCCTTTGATTTTCAGTAAGTCTCCGTACATTGAACAGATAAAAGGATTATTAGAATTAGCAATAGGGACGATCTCTTTGCATTTGTCCAACGTATCCTTTATTCCTGTTTGGTTGTTTTGTTGTAAGTACAATTGAAGAAGTTGCCTGTATGCAGAAACTATGTGGGTATCGCTGCAAGTCTCAAGGAAGGGCAAAAGTATCTCTATTGCTTTTTCAACGTCGCCTTTCTTGGCGGCAAATTGTGCATCCATAAGGACAACATGCTCTTTAGTGTGCGGATAATTTAGATAATTGAATTGTTTATACTGTATAGAGTACATCTCAGCCTCTTTATAATCCTCTATACAAAAGTTCGCGTCTCTAAGTATTCCAAGTGCATATATTTTGTATGGACTTAGCCCATCCTCCTCCCCGAGTACTTTTTTACAGTGGTCAATGCTCTCCGTGTAAATTCTCAGATTAAAGGCATGGATACCTAGCTTATAGTATAGCTCAATCCGATCATTTTTTGGTAAGAACTCAATGTAGTGAAGAATATATTTTCCACTGTAGTAAGTTTCCTTTAATTTGCTGAAATCGTTTCGTTCAATAAGATATTGTTGGTACAATCCTTTTGCAATATAGGGCATGATTCCGTGTGAACGTGAGTAGTCGATGATGAGGTTATATAAGGATAGTTTAACAGAGGTATCTTCAATGGAGTCGATGTGTTGATACAGCTTTTCGGTTAAGTCGAAGCTGTCTTCGTTAGGAGCTTCAAGGTATTTTGTTGCAACTTTTCTTATCAGATCGATGTCACTATTTTGCTGTATCGATACTGATAAGATATATAGCAATACGTCAGATCTCTTCTCGGTATCTACATAATAATGCACGATTGTATCAAAAGGAATCTGTAACGCTACTGATAAGGCATATATAGCTGCAAATTCAGGGCGCTTTACATCGTTATTCTCAAGCCTTGATATAGCGCCTCTGTTGACACCAGATAGTTCAGACAGTTGCGTAATTGACATATTTGAGGCACGTCTAGTGTCAAGTATTAGTTCTCCTATCGTCTTTTGAATAAGAGTTGATTCCAATTTTGTTCCTCCTCTTACTAAATTGACTAACTATATTTTACTATATTGTATAGATCATGTAAATTGAATAATGCGATAAGTAATAAGAGGAGTAGCTACCAAACGGTAATAACAATTCCTAAGAAGCAAAGGAGCAAAAAAATAGGAAGGACATTATTCATATGTTTCGGAAGTTAATAGATGTAACTGTCTGTAAATGATGACGAGATCGCAATAATAAGTATCGCCCAATACATGACGGTGAACTTCGTATTAAGCTTAAATATATGTAAAAGAAACTGTACGAGCTTGAAAGAAAACGTAAATAATAGGGACAATAGGATGGTTAGCATCATGTTCGTCTCTTTGCCTCCATATGCAATCACAATCAACACGTCTAAAAGTTCTTGAAATTAGAAATGACCCAGCCTAGGTAGTACTATTTAGACTGGGTTATTTGGTTATCTATGCATTCTTAACATACATCATTGCACATCTGAAATAGTTTGGCGATTCCCCGGTGTGTGGAAGCTACGTTTACTTAGTGATGATCTATTTGATTACACCAAGCTATACGTTGCGAGCATTTCGCCCCATTCAGCAATTCCTACCTCATTAAATCCAACTGATGCATATAACTTCCGGGCAGCCTCATTATCTGGATGATAACCAATACATATTACATCTGTTCGGTCGTCTCTGTTCGCAATATCGGAAACAATCAATTCCAACCCCATTTTGCCGTAGCCCTGACCTTGAAACTGTTCATCTATCATAAATCTGTAAATCCAGTAGTTGTGATCATCACAATCCAGTCCATACATCGCAAATCCGATTAGTTGATCTTCCCAATAAATTGACTTTGTCACAAAACCGGGTAAAAATTGTGATTCAGCAATCGAATACAAATTCGAGGCAATATATCCTTCCTGTTCCGGTCTGACTTTCAATTGCGTGCATGCTTCCCAATTTTCCTTGTCTACATTTCGTAAACTGATCATTTTTGGATTCCTCCCATTGTAGTAGAGAAACCCATAGGTTCCCTACTTATTCAAACCTCACAAACCTCACCGACACACTGCATGTGAATAAGAAATTATGTTTCATTGCACATCACTCCTCTCAATGGATTACATTTTGCCTATTGCCTTCCGCAGTTACGCAGTCACATCAATAGATAACGTCGGTTCAATGTCTAAGTCATCTTTCCATGATTATACATCGGTTAAACTAGAGGGAATAGTCCCGCAGTCTGTAAATCATGGTTAGCTCATATTTAAAGCTACCTTTATCTGTTTTGGTACTCGATATCTAATATCGAATAAAAATATTGGTCAACCCATTGATTATTCCAGCATATTTCATCTTTAAATATCCCTTCTCTTCTCATTCCTAATCTCTCCATCAATTTCATTGATTTTCGATTATGACCATTACACATGCCTACGACTTTATGGGCTTGTAAATGATGAAATGAAAATTCAAGCAAGAGGTTTACGGCTTCGTTGCCATAACCATGACCTTGATATTCAGGAATAATTGCAAATCCTAGCTCCCAGCTCTTTCTGTGTTCTACATAACTCCATATTTGAGCTAGACCGATTGGTCTTGCTTCTCCTTCTATTGTCCTTGTGATTATAAAGTCATAATGAGTCGGAGAGTCCATGTTTTCAAGATATTTTTCACGAACAATCTCTTTGTCAGACTCAACAGATTCTTCAAAGAACCAGATGTCTTTATTGCATTCTAGTTCACAAATAAAATCCAAGTCCTCAGCTGCAATTCTGGATAGACCTATACGTTCTCCATTGATCTTAATGGGAAACACTGTTGAAACACTCCCTTTCCCCTATAATGGCTTCAATTAGCCGTAGATCGCATCTCGTATTCACGACATGACCCAACCTTAGATATGAGATAGCTCAATCTTAGCTGGGTCGTGTGTTGTTGAGTCGCCTTTCCACAATTATACATCTGATCTTCAAGGGGACAAAGACCTTACTTGCAGCATGATTTATCGGAGCTTAAAGCTACAGCATTACAGTGATTTTTTCCTCTCCATCACTTCACCGTTGTTACGGAAGCCAAAGCTTTTATAAAGCTTTTTGGCAGGCTCGTTATCCGCGTTGCAAGAAATCCAGCAGGAATTTCTGTGATATCATACTTTACCACGTCAAAAAGGAGCTGCCATGCCAGCCCCCATCTTTCGTTCCTATAGGTTTAATCATAAAGACAATGCCCGTTAATCTTTTTTATCAATACCTACTACATTTATTCTTCCTTGGATTGAATCATCATTATCTTTTACTAAATAAAAATGGGAATCCCCTTGAGCTTGTTCATCCATTAAAGCTTCATGCCTCATTTTAAACATCTCGGGCTTATAGTAGGCCTCTCCGCGAGACGGTACCATCTGTTCAAAAAAGATCATTCGAAATAACCACCTGCCATTATCCTTTTTTAACACAAAATCACTGGCCAGCGATCACATCTTTTATCGGATTTACCGGTCGTTTAATCCCTTTCCAGCGAGAATGTCCGGCATGCATTTTTCAATCCTTGACTCCCGAGTTTTAGATTGTTTGGGTGCGGAAAAGAACATAGCGTATGCTCGTTGCCGTCCCGGCGTTAATGCATCAAAAGCGGCTTTCAAAGCAGGATTTTCATCTAGCTTGATTTGAAATTCTTCAGGAATGTTGATTTCCTTTTTCATTTCTACTTTCAAACCTGACTTTTCCACTTCAACAGCTTCATAAATATAGGATTTTATGATCGTTTCCATCTCAGCGATTTCTCGAACATTGGAGAAACGAATCTGGCGGCCCGCCTGCGTGTTCTCCCCAATATTGGATAGAATACCGTTGGGATCCTTCAACAGAGCCCCTTTGAAAAACATAAGCGCACAGAATTCTTTGAATCCTTGTATGATCACAATGTTACTTCCCTGTGACATATAACAAGGCTTCCCCCACTTTAACTCTTCGCTAAGCTGGCAGTCCAAACAGATCATTCTTAGTTTGGTCATCTCTTCTTTCCACTTTTTTGCCTTCCCTATAAAGGCATCAACCTTAGGATTTATATTATTTATCTGTGTCATGTTCCTTCTCCCTATCGTTTTTCTCGCCATGGATAGGCCATATATACATATTTATTTACAGAAAATTGTATTCTGATACGAATGGGAATCACAATACAAGAATTCCCCCTATAATTCCAAGGTATCCCTTACTCTAATTGCACTTTCTAAACCAAACCATCTATGGAGCAATAAAATCAATTTTTCTTTACTTGATTGTAAATAGATTTAACCCCAAGGAGCATACCGTAAATGATTGCAACATCTACTAAATATATAAATAATTCAATCCTTACACCTTGGAGAAACCACTTATTAGCATTCGACTCACTATAATAGTGTATGAAAAATCGTAAAGGAAACCCGTATTCAGTTCTTTGTACACCTTCAGCAGGGATATTTCCAGGAATAAATAGTACAGTAAGTAATGCAACCCAAAATGATATATTCAATATCTTCTTGTTTACCTTCATTACTCCCCCTCCAAGAAACTAATACGTTTCATTACTTTTCTAAAAGGTTTTCAATCTTTCTTCCAATACCCTTTCATTAACTTCGTGAATCGCCCCGCTTGAATTACATCATTCTTTTCCTTCATCACAGACTTAATATCTAAACGCCCCTTATCTAGGACAAGACCCGACTTTAGATAACATTTATCTTAGGTCGGGTCGAAATAAGTTGTTTGAAAATTCTTCTATGCATATGTACTTGAACAACCAAGGTGGTCATTTTTTTGCTTAATTATGTTTGTTTAAATAACGTTTATCCTTTTTGATACCAAGAAGTAAGCTTACTGGAAGAGCGACTATCGGAAAAAGAATTGTCATATATACGATCCCTATCATGCCAAAACCCTTTTTACTAAGAGCCAAAAAACAAAGTCCAAGATAAATATTTGCTACAAACAATGGGTAATTAAGGAACCTCAAAAAAGTAGTCTTCCGCAAAAAAATACTCACTACTATAAAATAACCAATTATGACTGGATAACTAAGGAGATTGTATTCCATAACTTTCTCGCTTCCTGGCATTCCATTTACAGAAAAAAATTTATTCTGATCAGCATAAGGAAACAGAAAGAAAATCATATACATAGTTACTAACAATGACATAAGTAAAATAAAAATATTGAATTTATGTTTCTTCATTAATGGCATAACTGTACCTTTCATATCGAATACCACCTCTTATGGAATAAATTTGCTTTTCCTGCTGCGAATTTATCGACTATTCGTAGATCTTCCCCATATAAATGATTTGCGCACATCTCTTCCATGGATTATCAGGTTTATCATAGAACCGAAGTCCCTGTATTGATTCTTTTCCCCAATCATATGCAGATTCTAAAAATGCTTCGATTGATTCATTCTCCCATTCTTCTTTCCTGTTGATCCTGTCATTTCTAAGTTCATTAATAAAATTCAAAAAAGACTTCTCATCCTTTACCTCATTAGCAATGTCAAAAAGAGTCTTCTTCATAGACGGTTTCCTTCCTTCCTTATCTTTCAGTATTATATCACTAACATTCAATTGTATGATCATTCCCACATAAACTGTATTGTTTTCAATAAACTACGCATAACTTGTATCTAAGAATCTGAGAGGCTAATATAACAAAGACCAAGTACAAACACTTGGTCTTTCAATTGGCTTGGATGATATTCATTTCTAAAGAACACTGAGTATGTCCTTCAACTCTTCTTTACACTTTTCAATATCAAATTGGGAATTATCGATTTTTTGCTTATTCAATTTCAATAAATTAAAAATCTCAAGTTCAATACTCTTCCTTTCCTGAAGAACTTGAACAGTCCCATCAACCCCACAATATCCTTGCATCTTGCCGAATCCTTGATTTGTATAATATTCGATAAACCCGTCCGACCATTCCTTAGGTCGTTCATTTATTGCTTTCTCAAACGTAGATCTGATATCTTTTTGATCAACATAAATGACGAAAGGATTCAATGACTTCACAATTTCCTCTAACAGTAATACATAGTAAATAACTTCTTCTTTCTGCACGTTATATTTTACAGTACCGATCGTCAGTGGATTTTGGATGAAGCAACACTCAAATATATGTACAGAATTACGATGAATCTTATCTTCCTTAAAGCAATTCCACTTCTCCGTAAGTAACCTTACGTGTTGGTCGAACGGCAGCTCATAAATATCTTTTGCAAATATCTCTTGCAGCAACTCATCTGGAAAATCAGATCCCAGTTCATCCTTCATTTTTCGATAGGGAATTAAGAAATCACTTCCGTGTTTAACGGCCCTACTCTCTAATATTTCCTTACATCCTTCATAGTCTAATAACAACTGATCAAATTCATCTTGCCTATAAAAAGAAACACCATCGTAATCAGCAGGATGTTCTGCATTACCTTCTAGAAATAATTGAGCCTTTATACCTTTTTCAGCAAGAATTTCAGAAACTAATCGTGCGACAGTAGACTTTCCAGACCCAGGCAATCCCTCAACAAGAATCAATTGTGTTTTCATAGGTTTTCCTCCTCACTCTAACATTCAAAAAAGGGGAACACAGATACTAGCTCATTAAATTTACATTCCCATTCATTCCAATCACTTGATTTTAAAACTCCTGCAATCTGAAGACCTGATGGCTCCACTGATGCCCATAAAAAATAATCCGCTTTCCCTTCTTCACCAAACCAACACGGTTGTCCAATATGATGAATACATATTTGAGATGGGAGCAAAGAATAAATTTCAGCTAATCTATCCCATGAATCGTTAGTGAATTGACTAAAATCTAAACAATATACACGATCAATATGAACAATTGGTTCGTCCTTCAATTCGGAATTATCGTAAAAACAAATAACCAATGAAGTCACTCCTTGTTGGCACTTATAGATTTGCTCGTCGGTTGTAATTGCAATGGAATCCCTTCCTATAATTTCTTTGTCAAAAAGAGAGCCACCTCACCATTTTCCACATCTGTGTTTGTGTAGAATGATAAATCGATACCTTCAATCATGAAGCCACATTGATTATAAAACTTAATAGCCGGTACATTATAATTTTGAGTTTCTAATCGAATTGCTCTGAGTCCATTTTCCCTAGCCGTTTCAACTACTTGATTCATTAGTGCCGTTCCAATATTCCTTCTCCTGTATTCGCTAGAGACTCGCAGCTCCCATATCAATACAGTGTTATTCCACATTTGCGGTTCACCAATGATGACTCCAATTAATTCATCATTTTCATATGCTCCAAAACTATACCCTAATGGCAACAATTCTTCATATCGATCGATATCATTCTGGTCATCTTGGTAGGTTTTCACGTATTCATTTTCTAACTGTACGAGTTCAAGCACGATCGATATATTGTCGTCTTGCTGTTGTCTATGTACGTCATATTTATATCTGGACGTATAACCGAATTCGCCCAACTGATCGGATGTAAAATGGATTAATTTTCTTATTTCCACGGCTACAACTCCCTTTCATGATATATTGTTTTCCGAGTTTCACACGTTCTTGCATTCAAGATGACATCCATCACCATTAGAATTCTTCTTAACTCTCGAATTAGATGTAACGGCTTTATAGAATCTTCGTAAATTTCACTTGTAATTGCTATAACCATTCTTAATTTCGGGATTACGCATATGTATTGGCCTCTATATCCAAGAGCGAAAATTCATTAGCAATAGATGGATTCAATATCTTGGCCCCATTTGCATTATCTCATATAACGTTCCATGGTCACGATGCCCCACCGCCCATACCTCCACCAATTCCATCTCCAGGACGGCGTATTTCATAATATAGACCTTTACCTTCACCTTCGTTACAATCCCAAGCAATGGAATCTAAATCATCTAATAGGTTATGTAATATTTCTTCACTGCAATTTATATATTTCATGGGATAAGACAAATATATTTGCCCTCCCCAATCCCCCTCCATAATTACATATGTATCAGGAATAGCTTTGGCTTTTTTAAAATCTTCGATAAACATATCATTTGAAATTTCATTTGCTTCATTGATAATGTGTCGAATTGGGCTATGATAGTCAGGTATAATATTTATCTATTGCTTATCATTTTTATTGTCCACAATGTTGCACCTCTTTAAATATTACTCATCGATTTCTGACAACGTTCTTCTATTCACGAGCCTACACTGGCTTAAGCGAGCTACGGTAGTGTACTCAATTATGCAGAACAGGGGGGGTCTGACTCAAATAATTCTTTTTTAAAGCTAAAAAAAATACTCCACCCACATACCTCGCAAATACTTACCCCATCTATCAACTTCAAGAGTCTTTATTTTCTCCTTTTTAAAATACTCCATGAGCTCAATCAAAGACTTCACTCTTTCAATTAACAATGTTTTTCTGAAAGCTTGTCACATAACGTCTTCAAAATTCCATTCATGTACTGTTTAGCTATCCATGATTTCATATTCCTTTTTATATATTCATTGTAGAATTCTCTAAAAAACCTACTATTTCACTCATAGTTAATTCAGTATCAAAATCAATAAATTAAATAATATCTTGCAGCCAAAATTCGAAATTCATTCTAGCTCTAGAACCTCTTTCGCAATAGAGAATCAACAAATTTCACCAACTATATCTTAGAGATTTTCGAACTATGCATGTTCCTGCCAATTGAAACGTTTATGAAGTCGTTCCCCTTAGTATAACCTCGATCCTACGCGATGGAAATATCACCCTACAAAAAGAAAGACACCCCACCTTTAAATGGTGAAAGTGCCTTTCATCTTATCGCTATCCATTCAAGCGGCGATACTGTAATCGGTATGTCCCTGAACCGAGCGTCGTGCCATAGGATTCAATCCTGTATCAAATGATCCTTTTCTTCCTTTAGCAGTTCCACCAAGCGCTTTAACGCTCGTGCCTGTACACGTTCAAAATTATACCTTGACTTCACATTATTTGGAATAATTATTAATAAAAATTGATTGTTAAAGAGATTAGTTTCTAAGCTTCTATACTTTCCTACATTTCTATTCAAATGAACAAGCCGCCACGTCCTTAAAAACAAGTTGCTGTACAATAGAAAAAGACGTGCCCGCTTAAATCCCTGGCAGCACGTCCTCTTCATTTTATATTCGCCAAATACACGACCTTTACCCGTATACATCCTGCTATTGCAGATTTTACGGATTAATGAAGCTCATTGGAATGATATTCATTTATTCTTTCTGCTTCTGCCGCCACAAGAACATCGATTCGATCCGACTCAGTTGAACCTTCATCTTCATCCATGAACCACGGCGTTTCATCCTTTTTTGAGTTTCTCCCCTCTGGTTCGATGTTCAGCTCGGATGAAGCGGCAGCAGAGGCACGCTTCGCCGAAAGCTCTTCTTTCACTTCCGATGCCAGCTCCTGATTGCGAATCCAACGGGCTATGATGCCATTCATTTCGCGCGCCTGCTTCGTTGGAATTTGATGCTTGGCGCCCTTCAGCCAATATAGGTGATAATGGGGCAAATAACGCTGCAGTTGCACCGCATAATGGTGGAAGCTCTTGTCCTTCTCCCCATAAATAAGCAACATTGGAGCTTGAATGCTCTTCATTTGCTCGGAGCAGCGATGCTTCAAGCTTGCCTGGTAATATTGCTTCCAGTTCGAAACATCGCCGCGCAAAGCCGTTCGTTTCAAATTCTGGTATGTGATGCGGCTATCCGCGTTCCCCCACGATATGGCCCAAGCTAGGAGCGATTTGGCTTTCATCACCGTCAACGCAATCGCGAGCGCAATTCTGCCTTTTAACCAATAATCATTCGCTTCAGCCATCGTGCTAACTAAAATTCCGCCCTTAAAGCGATGCGGATAAGACATCATTGCATGCAGCGCAACCGCTCCTCCAGTTGAATAGCCGCATACATATGCCTGCTTAATTCCTAGCTCATCGAGCAGCTCGACCATATCGTTCACAATAAGCGGATACGTGATGGGTTCCTTGGAGGCGTCACTCTCTCCATGACCTCGAATGTCGAACGTAATCACTTGATGAGTCGATGATAATTGCGCTGCTTGGTATCGAAAGTTGGCAGAAGTCAACAGTGGCGGGTGAATGAAAATTATCGGCGTACCTGAGCCATACACGTGATAGTGCAGATGGATTCCATGAATAAGCCTTTTGGGCATCAGTCTCACCTCGTTAGCGATATAGTGGTAAAGATGCCCTCTATCCTTATGCTCTATGCACAAATGCACGTATATTTGCAATCACGGATCATGAGCTTGCCAATATACATGAACTGTACTGGCATTCACCCATATTTGTGTGATTTGCATACGAGACAGTACAGGTGTACAGACTCAATCACAAGTTCCCCAATATAATGTACCATCTCAACAGAAGGAGTTGTTATGAATGACATGTCCTCGTCCGTTCTGCCCGCCCGCTGAACCGATTGTATGTCCACCGAGACCCATAATCCGTGATTTCTTCCACCCGCAAATTCTTCCTATTATTCATCCAATCGAGGTGATTAATCGCCATCATTGCTGCCCAATTCCAAAGCATGTATTCACTGTGGTGGAAAGAGAAGAAGTTATCGGCCCAGTAGGAATCAGAAGCGTGAATAACGCCAAGCCTCCAGTTCGAACACGTGCTGTTCGCTCGAAAACAAAGCGTAAGTAACCTCACAACAGGCATTAATGAAATGACTACGCATCTTCCTTTTTGACAGCTTCTATTGTCAAAAGAGCCGACATCCGGCTCTTTTTCTTCGCGACTCATGGGACATGCACCCTACTTTTTTATGAGTCAGTTCTTCATCATTCATCATTTAGCCATCATCATTTTTCATTCATAGAGAACTGTATCCATTCGTATTCAATCACGATGCTTGCGCAATATGGATATACGTTCTAATCTGCCCAAAGTGCATCGCTTCATGACTCAACAGAAAAAGGAACATTTGACTAGCCTTCGTATTTTCAAAGAAGGGATGAACCAAGTCCCTATTCCAATTTCCCTGCATGCGCTCACAAATTGATTGTCGCTGTTCCTGTAAGCAATCGATAATCTCCGCAAGTGAAGGAGCTTCCCCGCTCCAATTAGCAGGACTTGTATTCATCGTAAAATAGCCCTCATAATGGTCAGGCAAGCGCTTTTCTTTGAACACATTTTGAAAGATCCCCCGATCCCAAGCTACTGCGATGTGACCCGCATGCCAGTGAATCGAATTATTGCAACCAGCCGGTATCGTATCAACGATGTCCTCATCTACCTTCTCCAAAGCCTCAACCAGCCAGCCTCTCCAAGTTTGAAAATTCTTCAGCACTACATCTGTGAATTGAAATGCTTCCATAATTTCTCACTCCGATCTGAATGTAGATAGACACCCTAAATTCCCTTCCGATATCAATATATCATGCTTATGGAAATTTTAGATCAGTTAACTATAAAATACATTTTTACCGTTCCTGATTTCCACTCACATCCATTCACAATTGCCTATAAAAAAAGACGGCTGCTTCCAGCCATCTTCTTGTGTGTGATATTCACCTGTAAATTTACGATCAATTACTCGTGAGCCTCCAAGCTGACTAAAACAATCTGATGTTATGCATCAGCGTCCTTATCAACGTGACCTACGAGACGATCCAATCTTGCAATTTGGAAGCCGTACTCGTACATAGCCGCTGCAACAATCGACAGTCTGAGCATGCCGTTCCCTTCTTGGGAACACAGCTCCATTGTTGCCTGCATAAAATGTTCATTGTCTTCTTCCATCTGCTCCAGCTCCAAGCTGTGCGGCTTCACCTTATCCTCGAATTTCAGCAGCACATGCTCATGGCATTTAATCAACATTTCCAGATGCTGATCGAACCATTCATTCGTCTCCGGCTCGGGGGTGGCCTGAAAATAATGCTCATCAATCGCCTCTAACACTTCGATGCCGCTGCGCAGCGTATGCAGCAACTGCTTATATACAACCAGCTCTCGCGAACGGCTGTACTTCGCCCGCTTTAGCTTCTTCGTTTCTTCTTCGAACAGCTTGTATTTGTCAGCCAGTGCTTTCAATGCATCCTCCAGGCCTTGCTTCTCCTCCTGGAATACCGATTCCTTTATTTCATCCGAAATGACGGTTCGCAGCAGCAGTGACATTCTTCGGAAGCACGATTCAATTAACGTTATAAACTGCGCCTTCGGATTCGGCGGAAAGAACAAAATATTAATAAGACAAGCAGATCCAATCCCGATTAAGATTTGCGCAAATCTAAACAACGCGAAATCCCACTGCCCTGACGCCTCCATGACAGCTATGACCGTAACAAGCGTCAAGCCAACTGTCTCTTCCATTTTCATTTTCAGACAAATCATAATGACCAGCACGCATACAATGCCGACAGCAATCGGCTCATGTGAGAAATACATCCCCGCCAACAAAGCGATCGCAGCACCAACTGTGTTCGTCTGGAGCTGTTCGAGGAAATATCTCCATGAGCGATAGATCGAAGGCTGCATGGCAAATATCGCGGCAACAGCGGCGATAACCGGTGTTTTGAATTGCAGCAACTGGCTGATAAATAGGGCCAATGTTACAGCAATCCCTGTCTTCAGCACTCTGGCTCCGAATGCCATCCACTATCCCTCCATTTCTGCCAGACGGCACTCATTCTACCTTATTGTATACACGAATGCCTTCCGCTTCAAGACAAGGTATGCAGCAATTCTAATGGTTATTATCAACTCCGTCATTTCCGTTCAGCCAATCGAATGGTAAAGAATTGTATAACAACCAGTACAACAAATAACCCCTGCTTTATCAGCAGGGGTAATCTCAATAACTTCACTGGATGAAGTTATATTTTGTTCAATCCGGGCTATGTCTATGTAACCATCAGTGTAATGACTAATAATTCATAGAGGACAAGCGGCAGAATAACGTTGTTATACATGTAGGCATTATACAAGCCTCGCTGCATTACCGGCTGCTGTGTCTGTACATAAACGATTCCCCGATCCACATTTACGATCACACCATCACAGGTAAAACCATCAATTGTTTGAATGCGAACTGGTCGGTTCATATACGAATGGCAGACATGATGTATATGATCACGTGTCTCGCGCAGCGCCTGAACCAAGGAACCATCCGCCTGATACACAACCTGCTGCTCTGCTTGAGACGGCTGCGGCTGATGAAATGACTGAGTCGGCATATTCATGGCATTCGACCTCCATTCCTTCAGAATGTCATACACTTCCACCTTATGAATCACTTGTTTCATTCATAACCGCAACGCATCATTTCTTATCCCTCGCTTGCATGCTTTCACCGCTATCACTGCCTGATCCAGTGAGACCAGCTTGTTACAGATTCCGCAGCACCTTCCATCCCAGCGGCAAATTCGTATACACTCCTCAAAAAAACAACGCACTCCCCCTCTACAGGGACGAATGCGTTGTCGTGGTACCACCCTAATTCAGCGGTCGGCATACACCGACCGCTCTTGCTTGCATAATAACGGGCTGGCCGCCCGGCAGATCAAAATCTGCAGCTGCAAAGCAGGGAAAATGAAGTTGCAAGGAAACCATCACACCCATTAGGTTCCTCTCTGCGCATGCGTAACGTTCATTCTCACGCTTTGGTCATCGCTGTTTATGGATATATTTCCTAAACAAGTTGCAACATCTTATTCACGCTGTCAAGAAGGATACAGCATTCCGCTACCGCAGCAGCCAGTACCCTAATTCCAATAGCAGACCAAGCACTAACAGCACAGTGCCCAGGTTCTGCTTGTCCTTATCATTGTGGAATGCCAGTACCCCGCCTATGAGTAGACCAACTAGAGGGAAAATGGCGGTAGCGACTAATACTAGCAGAAGTGCAGCGCAGCCTGGCCCGCTCTCTGACGAAGACGGCTGAGCAGTTGCTTCAGATGTCAGCTTTTGCTCGGATTGGCTTGGAATGACGGAACCACAATATTTGCATTTTAAAGCGCCCTGCTCTACTTTTTCGTGACAATGGGAGCATGTAAGCTCTGCTTGATTCACCGACAAGATGCCGTTGTATTGCTTCTCATCTTCTGGCGTTCCCGCTATGGTGGCATCTTTCAGTGAGTGACTGCACGCGATACATAGCATTGCGGATTCCTTGTTCGATTCTCCGCAGTTGCTGCATATTTTAATCGCCATGCTGGAGCACTCCTTTCTATGACCACTCCTAATTCTGAATAGGCACTGCTTTACTTCCTAGATGCTCGATCAGCTCCGACATTTTCTTTTTTCCGTCCAACCGTTAGGCTATAGCTGCATGAATTCCGGATAGTGCTCCTTCAGGCCCTGCTTCAGCGCTTCGATGGGCTGCATTCCTGTGTCCGCCAGATTGCTTAGGGCGATTAACACAGAATCCGATTTCGCATCGCGAATCATCGTGCAGCTGTATCCAGACAAGCTGCCATTATGATAACGGATATGCGGACGCTCTTGATACACGACCCAGCCGTATCCATAGCTCCGTTCCTCATCAATGCGCACATGAGGCGTGAACATCGCTTTCAGCGATTCTTGATTTGCAGCTTGGCCTAAATGGAGCGCACGATCCCAGCGGTACAGATCCTCTACAGCCGAGTAAACAATACTGCCTGCACTATTATGGCTTGGAATATCTTCCTTCCATGCCGGCTCTCCTCTACTGTAGCCTAATCCTATATTCGCTTCATGGCGCAGCACATCCATACGACCGCCCGTTCTTATCATTCCAAATGGCGCGAACAGCTCCTTCTCGATAAATGCTTCATACGGCTGCCCCGACAGCCGCCCCACGATTAGTCCAAGCAGGGCATATCCGAAATTGCTGTAACGATATTCCCCCCTTGCACCTGCTGGCATGACGGTATGAAGGGCCAACGTATGCAGCGGTCTTCTATCCTCATTCACGTTCCAATCAATCAGAGCATCCTCATCTAAGCCTGAGGAATGGGTAAGCAGCTCGTGAATGGTCACATCTGCAAGTCCTTTACATTCAGGGACATATTTCGATAGCGTATCCTCTACGCGAAGCAGCCCTTTTTCCTGCAGCTTCAATATTGAGACAGCTGTAAACTGCTTGGCTATCGAAGCTATTTTAAATATCGTATCCTTATTTATGACCTGCCTTGTCTCAAAGTTCGCCAGGCCATAACCTTTACTGATTAGGATCTCATCATGTGACGCCAGTAAGATCGATCCATTATACCCATGCTGCTCCAATAATTGATCTGCCCATGCCGCCAGGTTCATTTCCCGCCATATCCCCTTCCTGTGCCATCACAGCGCGCTGGCTCGATAACATGAATGAATCGTAAGTATTACGTTATATCCACTTCGATACTATCGACGGTGTTTCCTTCATTTACTAACGATTAGACACAAAATCGCCTCCACAATGAGTATTGGGAGACGATTTAGGTGTGAGATATTAAGCTACAAGCTTTAGTCCAATAGCAGCACCAAGCACCATCGCAATAAAGACGATCCGTTTCCAATCGCGGGATTCACCATAGAAAAGCATTCCTAATATCGCTCCGCCAGATGCACCAATTCCTGTCCAAATGGCATATGCTGTCCCCATCGGCAGCGACTTCATGGCAATGGACAAGCAGATAAAGCTAGCGCTAAAGGCAAGCGACATATACAAAAATGATTGCCAATTGCGATCTTGGTTCAGCTTATTGATCATTGCCACGCCAAGCATCTCACAGATACCGGCTGCAATGAGACTTATCCATGCCATTACGATTCAGCTCCTTTCGCTTCCTTGTCCTTTGTAACCAGCTTCAGTCCTACAACCCCCATCAGCATAACAAGAATAAGCAGCACCTTAATCGCCTTGAACGGTTCGCCGAAGAATGCCATCTCCGCAAACACTGTACCTGCGGTCCCTAGTCCTACGAATACGGCATAGACCGTCCCTACCGGAAGCTGCTTGCCGGCCATAATCATCACATAGAAGCTGACAGCGATCGAAATGATCGTACCTCCCCATTCCCATACATTGCTGGCGTGCTTTAAACCAATTACCCAGAACACTTCGAAAAAAGCCGCCACAAACACATAAATCCAATGCTTATTCATCCTTCTCCACTCCCTTGCTGTTCTCTATCCACGCATAACCTCTATCTATCTGAACCATCAAATTCTGACATACCAAAAGCATCGTTAGTATTCTCTACAGCACGTACTTCCATATCTAATCTGGACAAATGTTTATGGCTCCATTGTTCGTGCAAGACTGCGCCAGAACATGCGCCAAGATGCATCAAAGCGCCGCTGAAATCTCTCTGGCCCCCCAAGCAGCATCTCAACGAGAATGCCATCTACAAGGCACATGTAGGATACCGTCATCATCCCTACATCCAGAGCGGCAATTTCTTTCCTTTCTATGCCCAACTGGAACACCTCTGAAAGCACCAGCTCCATTTGATCCAAATAACCATTCACCAACTCCATAACCCGCTCCTGCATCGCAACAGGCGGGAAGAACATCATTCTCAGCAGGAACTTCAAATGACTGGTTGTCTCGTAGCGCACTTCATATTGCCGAATCAGACCATACAGCGTATCTTCAACAGAGTGCGTCCGGCATGAATCAATGAACTGCTGCAATTGTCCCATCTCTACTTGAATGGCGCGCTGTATTGCACGTAAAAACAAATCATCTTTATTTTTGAAATGTGCATAGATGGAAGGGGTTTTAATGCCCACTTGCTCCGCTATATTGGCAAGAGACGCTCCTTCATAGCCATGCTCAGCAAAATGATTCAACGCTGCTTCAATAATTCGGTTAGCCGTCATCTTGTTCAGCTCCTTTACTAACTAACATTCGTTAGGCAACGTTTGCAACGAAGCCTTTGCGTACTTACCTTGATGCGAACAATTCCTAACTAATATTCGTTAGGCTCATTTTTTCACATCCTAGTCTTATTGTCAAGACTAGGAACCATGTCGCCATTATGTCCCTATGAATCTCTGCAGCGATACTTCCACAATCCATACAATTGCTTTTCCGCACACAAGCCGTTGGATTAGTAATCCACGGCTCGCGTGCAGTTATCAATTATATGCTATTACCTGCAAGCCATTTTCCTGCACTTCCCCCGCTCCACACCTCACCCGCTAAGCATACAGCGGAATGCACAACCCATTTATTCCACTGAGCATCTGCCCCAACAATTGTCGCCATCTCAGCGCTACATATGCGCCGGTGCCTGAATCCCCAGCTTCTCTAGACCTTCCTGAAGCACACGTGCAACGACAGCAACGATACGGAGCTTCATTTGGCGTTCAAGCGCATTCTCAACAAGGATTTGCTCCTGATGATAGAAGCGATTGAATTGCTTCGCTGCATCAAGAATATATCGCGCGAAGATGGAAGGCTCATTGCTTGCTAGCGCCTGCTGCAGCGAACGCTCGTATTTAGAAATGGACTTGATGCAAGCCCATGCCTCTGGGCTCATTTTCCAATTCCCTGCCGCTTCCGGTATCTGACGCAGATGAGCCATGCAACTGTCCGCACTGTTTCGAGCAGTCGCATTAATTTCAGAAGCAGAAGCGGAATCCGGTTGAGACTCCAAGCCCCCCTTCATAAGCAAGCTCTTAGCTCTAACAAGAGTAAACTGCACATAAGGGCCTGTTTCCCCTTCATAACGCAGCGCCTCCTCCAGGCTGAAATCGACGGACAACATGCGGCTGCTCTTCAAATCATCGAAGATAATCGCGCCAATGCCCACCTGAGATGCAACTGCTCCTTTATCCGGCAAGGATGGATTTTTGTCTTCAATGATTTGTAGCGCGCGATTCTCTGCCTCATTCAGCACCTCATCTAGAAAAATAACCTTCCCCTTTCGGGTCGACATCTTCTTCCCTTCAAATGTCATCAAGCCAAATGGCACATGCTCGCATTGCTCTGCCCATTCATATCCCATCTTGCCAAGCACGGCAAATACCTGTTGAAAATGAAGCTGCTGCTCTGCACCGACCACATAAATCAACTTGTCAGCCTTCATCACTTCCTTGCGGTAAATCGCAGTTGCCAAGTCACGAGTCGGGTAAATCGTTGTACCGTTTGACTTTAAAATAAGACATGGCGGCATGCCCTTATCTTCCAATCGAACAACCATTGCCCCATCGCTTTCCTCCAGCAAATCAAGCTCCTGCAATCGTGCCACCACTTGATCCATTTTATCATTGTAGAAGCTCTCCCCAAGGAAGTAGTCAAAACGAATCCCCAGCCGCTCGTACATCCGATTAAATTCAATCATGCTGGCGTCCACGAAGTACGTCCATAGCTGAACAGTCTCTGTATCTCCCGCTTCCAGCTTGCGGAACCATTCGCGTGCTTCATCTTCCAGTTCCGGCTGCTGTGCGGCCTCCTCATGAAACCTCACATACAGCTTCAAGCTTTCGCGGATTGGATCTTGGCGCAGCGTCTCATCATTGCCCCATAGCTTGTATGCTGTTATAAGCTTGCCGAATTGTGTCCCCCAATCCCCTAGATGATTCACCTTCACCACTTCATAACCGGCAGCCTCATACAGATGAGCGAGAGCATTGCCAATTACCGTAGAACGCAGATGACCGACGCTGAATGGCTTTGCAATATTCGGAGACGACATATCAATAACAACGCGCTGCCCTGAACCATCCGCCAGCCTCCCGAAAGTCGGCTCCAGCATGCGTCCAAGGCACGTCTCTCCATAGAAGTCCTTATCGAAAAATAAATTCACATACCCGCCTGATGCAACAGCATGTATTCGTGAGGCATCGCTATTTTGGTTGATACGTTCTACGAGCTCGCCTGCTATTTGCTGTGGAGCGCGTTTCCACTGCTTTGCGAGCGGGAAGCAAGGGAATGCCAGATCTCCCAATTCACTTTGCGGCGGTATTTCTAAGGCACGCTCGATATCGTATCCACTCATCTCTAACATTGGCTCTAATCGTTGTGCAGCGATCTGTTTTAACATAAGCTCATTCTCCTTCATTTTGATTAACATATTGCAACATAAGTCATGGGCATCGATTCAACTCTTAACACGACAAAAAGCCCCCGTCTGCAAAGAGACGGAGGCTTGAATCCGTGGTGCCACTCTTATTGATCCTACCGGAAGCAGTGTGCTTCAATAGGAATCCACTCCATAAATAACGGCTGTGCCGGGCTCTCCTACGGGCTCGTGTGAGGCAGTTCAAAGAGCCAACTCCCGGGTCCGCTTCCTCTTCATTCCGTATCGGCTTCCACCCTCCCGATTCGCTGCATTACGGAGCTTGCAGAGTACTCTCCCGTTCATCGTTGTTGCTTCCATTTTTCATTTCACACATTATATCCACAACATTCAGGAAAAATCAACCTCTTTTTGCCTATTTCTCAAAAAAGCGAGCGCGTTTGTACGTTCAACGAGATTGGAACGATATCTACAGCACCAACACCAATTTTGTCACTTCATCGTGTACTTGCGATCTTCCGTTCCATTAAATTCTATCGCAATCTTAGTGAAGGTGCGCTCAATAAATTGACACACATCCGTATAAATCTTAGGTTTGCCTGTTATATATCGGCGTTCGGGCGAACCATGATCACGTATGAGCAATTCGCTGATGATGCGAGCACTGCCCACACCGTTCGCCACATACTGCTTCACCGCCTCTTGTTCGGATGCAGTAAGACCATCATAGCTTACTTCCTGGATTTCCGCAGATTCTGTCCACGACCATAAATCAAATTCCTCAGGCATGGAAGCCAGCCTAGGATCAGCCTGCTGTGGAACAGCCTTAGATGGAGTTTGAGGAACAACAGGCCTGTGCTTCAACACGTTAAGCTGCCTGTCCAGCAAAGGAAGTCCCAGCGATAGCTGCTGCTTCATGTGCTCGGGTAAATCAGCATGTATCAATGAATCTGGTGCAGGCTGCCAATTACTTGCCAGCTTCACCAAGATTTCATCAAGCTCATAATCAATGGCATCGAACCCCTTTTTAATCACCGCAACGATGGCTGCATCAATGCCAAGATGCTCCTTCAGATGCTCAATGCCGAACTTTTTGATCTCGCCTGTCTTTCGATTTTTCACCTCGTGCTGGTAGCGTAGGGAACGGCCGCATTCGCATCGCAGCTCTGGACTTATCGTGCCTGCATCCTTATAACCGGTATAAATCCAATCATCAAGCAGCGCTTCAATGTCCTCTGGCTCGGCATTTGCTGGAACATGATGCCCTTTCTCCTTCGCCATCGCATTCGCGAACGCCGTACGGCGAGAACGAACGAGATAATGTGTCAGAAACTCCCGCTGCGTGTCATTGAGCTGTGATAACATTTCATCCCGTTCCTGGATCGTTAATATCATTCTTTCTCCTCCTCGGGCTTGCTCAACTCCATTCTATTGTACAGGATACGAAGTATAGAAAGAAACAGGCAAGACAGCAAAGAAGCTGTCCTGCAATCATCTATACGTTTCCGTACAAACTACAGGCAGCTTCTTTAGGGTTGGTAGAGAGCTGATCAATAAGGAGTGAGCAGATTACGCATCATATACAGACATAAGTTCGACTCTGTCCATTCAGCGCAAGCTTAGCCGAAGTTAAGATTAGGATGCATCAATTCGCTCCTGTGGGGCCTGAAAGCATTTTTTGCACACCTTGATCTGAACTCCGTTCGCCCTTGTCCGATTATATAACAGCTTAATACGTGTACTGGCGCAGACCGGACATGTCCCACGCCCACGTGAAGGCAGATTCCACAATGATTTGCCGCGTTTGTTCTTCGCCATTCCGTTCCCCTCATTTCCTATCATTTCATTCGTTCTCCTACCCTTATGAGCGGGCGAATAAAAATATGACTCATCAATGGCATACCAGCTCCTATCGAAAAAAATACCAATAAATGTATGTGCCAAGAAGGTTGTTTTCCTTCACCGCTTTCTCGACAACTCGTGGTATGATGGAAATGGTCAGATGATTTTGAACTTCGAAAGTGGATGGAAAGATGAAAGGAGTATGATTATGGCAATTCGCATTCTTACCGACAGTGCTGTAGACCTTCCTCAATCTGTTATAGATGAGCTAGGAATTACTGTCATGCCGCTAATCGTTACTATAGACAATGAACAATATGAGGATGGTGTAACCATTTCACCTAAGGCCATGTTCGATGGCATGCGTGAAGGCCGCATATATAAAACCTCGCAGCTCTCTATGGAGGTATTGCAGAAAACGTTCCGATCCATTGCGGAAGCGAACGATGAAGCTATCTATATTGCATTCTCTTCTGAGCTATCTGGCACCTATGCTTCGTCCCGCATTATGCACGATATGGTGCAAGATGATTTTCCAACTTTTACTTGCAGCATTATCGATACGAAATGTGCTTCCCTAGGATTTGGTCTCGTCGTTCGTCAGGCTGCCCTCTGGGCGCGCGAAGGCTTGTCTCGAGAAGAGATTGTTACACAGACACTGTCGCTTGCTCGGCAAATGGAGCATGTATTCACAGTCGACGACCTGCAATATCTGTATCGCGGCGGGCGCGTCAGCAAAACTTCAGCCGTCATCGGCGGCTTGCTCAATATTAAACCCGTGCTGGATGTTGAGGATGGTAAACTTATCCCCGTCGATAAAGTGCGCGGTAGAAAGAAATCCATTCAACGGCTTGTTGACCTCATGGAGGAGCGGGCAAATCTGAATGATAAACAGCAAGTAATCGGCATTGCTCATGGAGATGACGCAGAAGCGATGGAGCAATTGAAGGCTCTCATCCAAGAGCGCTTCGGCATGACGAATTTCCTTATTAGTTCAATAGGCTGTGCAGTAGGTGCACATTCCGGTCCCGGAACCTTGGCTCTCTTTTTCCAGAATAAGTCCTATTCTAAATAGTTGGTGCAGCTCTCACGATCTATTGACTTGAAATTGCGTAGAGCAGCACGCTTCTTGATGTATTTCCGTGCAACACAGAAGCCCTCAGAATCAGCATTACGGTCTGATCTTGAGGGCTTCTTTTTACTTCTTTTTACTTCTTTTTATGTCGTTCCTATTCTACCCGCGCGGCTCACATCCTTTTTGGAAGCTGGTTCTCCAAATCATTCCCGTCTACCTTGGACTTTTGAAGCAATTCTCCTTCCATGTATAAAAAAGCCCATTGGAATGATCCAATGGGCTTAACATCTATCCTATAAACAAGGACAGAACTTTCAACTTCCCATCTACAATTAGGAAGCTGCGGAATGACTAATCTCTTCTTCATCCTTCTGCAATTCACTTGTCGGTTGCTTCGTCCCATTGAACAGCAAATTTAAAACCATAGCAGTGAACGTTCCCGCTACGATTCCGTTGTCCGTCAAAATGCGCACCGTTGACGGCAAGCTTGCAAACAATTGAGGAACTACCGTTACTCCAAGCCCCATGCCGACCGAGCAGGCAATGATAAGCAGATTTTCATGGCGATTCATATCCACCTGTGAGCCGAGCATGCGCAGTCCGCTCGATACGACCATGCCGAACATGGCAACCATTGCACCGCCAAGCACCGATTTCGGAATAAGTGTTGTGAGAGCTGCAATTTTCGGAACGAGACCAAGCAGCATCAGCAAGCAGCCAGCTACGACGATGACATCTCGCGTTTTCACCCGGCTCATTTGGATAAGTCCTACATTTTGCGAATATGTGGTATAAGGGAACGCATTGAAAATCCCGCCAATTGTAATCGCCAAGCCTTCCGCACGATACCCTCGAGCCAAATCCTTGGAGTCTACATCACGGCCAACAATTTTGCCTAATGCCATGAACACGCCTGTCGACTCCGCAATGCCAACCATTGCAACGATAATCATCGTCAGAATGGCCGTCATGTTGAATTTCGGAACACCGAAATAAAATGGCTGAACCGCATGAAACCAAGATGCCTCTGCAACTGGCGTAAAATCAACCTGTCCCATAAAGGACGCAATTGTCGTTCCGATGACAAGACCCAGCAGAATAGATATGGCACGAATAAATCCGCCAGACAGCTTGTTCATAATGACAATGAACACAAGTACACCGAATCCGAGCAGTAAGTTCGTTGGACTTCCGAAATCTGGATTCCCTTGACCGCCGCCCAAATCATTGAACGCAACAGGAATCAGGGTTACTCCGATTATTGTGACGACCGAGCCCGTTACAACCGGAGGGAACAGCCGAATTAATTTGCCGAATAAACCACCGAATAAGATGACAAACAGCCCCATCGCTATGATAGCGCCGTAAATATAGGATATGCCGAAGTCCTTGCCGATTGCGATCATTGGCGTGACCGCCTGGAAGGCACAACCTAAGACGACAGGCATTCCAATACCGAACCACCGATTTGCAAATACTTGCAGCAAAGTAGCTATGCCGCACATGAACAAGTCAATCGCAACCAAATACGTAATTTGCTCTTGTGAGAATCCTAAGTTACCGCCCACAATGAGTGGAACAATAACGGCTCCGGCGTACATCGCCAATACATGCTGCAAGCCAAGTGAGAAGGTTTGCAGCGGATGCCGATTTTTCACAAATATGCGGTTGTCGATTTGACTCATTGCTGCACCGCCTCGGACTTCGCTTCTTCTACAGCTTCATTTACAAATGCAACACCGTCCGCAGACAATGACGCGATACGAGCAAGGGATTCTACACGATAGCCAGCATCGAGCAGCATTTGACGGCCTGGCTGGAACGACTTTTCAATTACAATCCCGAATCCAACGACACTAGCTCCCACCTGCTCGACGATGCGAGCCAAGCCAGAAGCCGCTTCGCCGTTCGCGAGGAAGTCATCAATGATCAGTACACGGTCATCAGCGGACAAGAAGCGCTTGGATACCGTTACTTCATTCGTCTCTTGCTTCGTGAAGGAATACACCTTCTCTACAATAATATCCTCACGCAGAGTGAGTGATTTTTGCTTGCGTGCAAAAATGAGCGGAACATTCAGTTCTAATGCTGTCATTAACCCTGGCGCAATCCCGGAAGATTCAATCGTGAGCACCTTCGTAATACGTTCCCCCGCATAGCGGCGGACGAATTCTTGTCCGATCGCCTGCATTAGCCCTGGATCCATTTGATGATTAAGGAAAGAGTCCACCTTCAATACATTGTTGCCCAACACTAGTCCCTCTTGCGTAATTTTATCCTGAAGCCGTTTCATGTTCAGTTCCCCTTTCGATGTGTGCAGCTGTGCATCTCTCTTTATTCTCATACGATAACAGCCCGGCTCCTGATCTACCTTCGGCATGAAGGTGATTGGAACCGGGCTGTGCGATAGTTGCATGCAATGACTGAATACAAACGGAATAGCCCTATATCCCATAAGCTCAATCAAGCAAGCATGCGATCGACTGTGAACCAAGTTTCCCCGCTGGCTGACAGCTGGATGAAACGGCCGCGCTGCAGCATACCCTATGGGCGATGTACAAGCCTGCTTCATATGATAGGCTGCGGCACGTTGGTTCCCCGTAGTCCAATCATTCCGGTGATTGGGTAGAAACATGCAGGCCAATTCCTGCACATATACGAGATGACGCTGCTTTATGATGTTAGCGGTAAGTATACCTCATTTTTTTATTGAAAGGAAGTAACAATTTCTGAAAATACGACAAATTCAGAGGGCTATTATCAGATGTTGTCGCCCCTTGTCTTCATTCGATGCTGACTGATAACATCTCCTAATTTCCACCTTAATCAAATAATGTCAGCTGCTCGGCCGGAAGCGGCGGATCCTCCATCCCTAGCATTCGCTTGAACTGCTTGCCATTGTGCGCTGCATCTCCGCCCGAATTATTGTTGAAAATGACCCAGCAGCGCTTCGTATCCTTCAGAAGCGACTGGACATGCCCCTTCCATTCCTGAAGCTCTTGTTCATTGTAGCGATACAAGTAGCGAACATCTCGCCAATTCGGTTGTCCGCTTGCATTCCAGCCAGATTCGTTGCGACCATGCATACGAACCATCGTGGCTCCCATCTGTGTCGGGACAAGCACTGTCGGCACGCTCCCCTCGCCAGCTTGCGGCTCATCACAGATGCTATGTATCCAGCCTTCCTCACGCATAAAGTCGAGTGTACGCTCTCGCATCGGTTCTGCAAACCAGCTCTGGTGTCTAAATTCCAAAGCGACAGGAATCCCCTCCATCCATTCTCGCGTTCGCCGTAAGATGTCAACATTTCGCCGATCACAATGGAACCAAGGCGGGTACTGGAACAACACCGTTCTAAGCCTTCCCCTCTCCAGAAGTGCATGGACGGATTGGCGAAATACTTCAAACATCTCCTTCGTGCTTGTGAAGGGATGCTTTCCTCGAGAATGGCCTGTCATGCCCTGATACGCCTTCACAATAAATCCGAAGCTGTCTGGTGTCTGCTTACTCCAGCCTTGCATCCGTTCAGGAGATGGAATGGCATAAAAGGAGCTGTCCAATTCAACGATGGAAAAATGCTTGGCATATTCCGTTAGCTTCTCATTGGCTCGTGTACCTGGCCCGTACAGTGCGTCCTGATCTCCCCAGCCTGCAAGCCCAATTTCGATTTGATAATGCTCCATATCCGACTCCTTTCGCATCAGATGCTACTGCCTATGTTGATTTACGACTCCATCTATGTATAAAGTACATATAAAGTACATTCTATATAACAAACTTAATTGAAGTGATTGGCCTCGCTGTTCCTAATCCCTTTTCCCTGGCTAAACGAAAGCAGCGAGGACTCTATCCATTGCCCCTATAATCCCCTTCTCTATTGTGCAATCTTTCGCATAGGATTTCAATTGTGTCCGCTCCTTTCGGAGAACAATTGCACACACTGAAGATGATGCTGCTTGTTTCTGTCTTCAAATAGGTTGATCATTGATTCAATAACGATAATTATGCTACTATATATTCGTTAGCACAATATTATCCATCACAAGATACTCGTTAGCATTTTATATGCGTATATCGCCTTGAAAGGATGACAATTACGATGACTATATCGATGACTGCAAGCGAAGCAATGCTTTCGCGCCATTCCGTACGTAAATACGTCCCAAATACTCCGATTGCTGCAACAGAATTGAACGAAATTTTGGAGTTGGCTGCTTCTGCTCCTTCTTCATGGAACCTGCAGCATTGGCGCTTCCTCGTCTTCCAACAGGAAGAAACAAAACAAAAGCTGCTTCCGATTTCGTACAATCAACAGCAAGTTGTGGACTGCTCAGCGGTGATTGCTGTACTTGGAGATACACAAGCGAACTTGATGGCTCCCGAATTGTACGGCGAGCAGCTTCAAGCAGGCAATATCACACAGCAAGTGCATGATACACTGGTGGGCAACATTAATCGCGCCTATGAATCATCTGCACAGCTTGGTACCGAAGAAGCGATTCGCAACGGTTCGCTTGCTTCCATGCAATTGATGCTGGCTGCAAAAGCCAAAGGATGGGACACTTGCCCGATGGGCGGCTTCAATAAGGAGCAGTTCGTTACAGAATTCAATATCCCATCCCGCTATGTGCCGGTCATGCTGATCACACTCGGCAAAGCTGCTGCTCCAGCGCATGCTACAAGCCGCCTGCCTCTGGAACGCACTGTATTTCATGAGACATTTCCAGCCAACCAATAAGCTAGCATGATTCATGCTTGCCTATCAACAATATGATTCGAAAGTAACAAAAGCGCCCATCCCTAGGATGAGGCGCTTTTGACGTCATTACATTGGATTCCAACGCATCTTCACTTCCAATTCACAGCACCGTGATTCCGAAGAATCCGTATTGAAAGTCAACTTGATACCATCAGGCGTAGACTTCACTTCCAGCCTCGATTGTACACCGATATCCCGAATTAAACGCGTTACTTCCGTTCTATTTCCCCGCTGTGCAGCATCCATAATAGCAGTCGCTAATGTTCTCGACTTCCTTAGGCGATCCAGCACGCGGACAGCCTGTTCTGCTAGAGAATGGGTACTATCTGCAGATGATACAAATTTACTCGAATCAACGGGTGGATACGTATCCGGAATGCGCTCACTCTTGCCTGCTACCGGACGGACAGGGGTTACTCGTACAATGGATTGGTTTGAGCCCACACGATACGTAATCCCCAGTTCATTGGACGACATCTTACACATCCCTCGTTTCTTGCGTAATCCGTACGAAGAGGTACTATGTCAGCCTATGTGAGGAGGACTTATTTCGTGTGCTCTTTTCATATTCTCACAGTATTAAAAGATGCTCCAATCATATCGCTCCGACAATGCGCCGAGCAAATGAACGCCTGCAACGCTATTTCCTTTCTTATTCAGGGCGGGACCTACCACTCCGATCCCCATCTTGCCTGGGATTACCGCAAGAATCCCCCCGGAAACTCCACTTTTGGCCGGTATCCCCACTTGAATTGCAAACTCTCCCGAGGCATTGTACATGCCGCATGTTACCATGAATGAATTCGCAATTTGTACATAATGCTTCGGAATATAGCAGCGCCCGTTCTGAGGATTGCAGCCTCCATTCGCCAAGACAAGCGCCATACGCGCAAGATGGTCTGTGTTGACCTCGATCGCACATTGGCGAAAATACACTTCGAGCGTATCCTCGACATCCGCTTGAAGAACACCATTATCCTTCAAAAAGTAAGCGAGCGAGCGGTTGCGATGGGCAGTATCTCTCTCCGATTGATACACCTCTTCATTCCATGTTATCGTTGGGTCATCTGCCAATTCACGGATGAATTCAAGCATGCGCATCGATTTTTCTTGCGGAGTTTCGCCTTCAATCAGCGAGGCGATCGCGATTGCTCCCGCATTAATGAACGGATTGAACGGCTTGCCCGGATCAACGAGCTCAAGCTTCAAGATCGAGTTGAAATCATCTCCAGTAGGCTCCATGCCTACCTTACTAAATACGCCTGCTTCACCACTATCGAGCAAAGCGAGGAGCAGTGAAAATACTTTGGATATACTTTGCATCGTAAACGTTAACTTGCAATCGCCTGCATGCACTTGTTCACCTTGAATACCGAACAAGGATATGCACAGCGCGTCCTTCGGAGCACTTGCAAGCCCGGGTATATAAGAAGCGACCTCTCCATCCTGTGATACAGTCCGGCTCTCCTCTACCCATTGAGGGAGCTCTCTTCTAAGTTGTTGCCAATAGGTCGTCATACCATGTACACCTTTCCTTCCTTCTATCCCAACATTGCAATGAACCTATCTGCATTGCTCTGCTTCAATATGTACGGTTATATCTATCGTTTCATAGATAACGAATTCACATGCGTCAAATGAGCTGCTCCTGAGTCTAGTTTGTCCAATTTTCACTTCTCATCGGGAGACTTCGTGACACCGGTCACCTTGCTTACGATTTGCGATTCATATTGGGCAAACGCGGGCACAACAGTCCACCCACGCTCCTCCATCATCATCTGCAGCCGGAGTTTCCGTTCATTCAGCTGCTTCCGAGTGTCGCCTATCCTTTGCTTATCTTCTGGATCACACGCTGCAAGAAGCTCCTCCAAACGTACGATTTCACGTCCAAGATATATAGGTTCAGGCAGCAGTCCAGCATTTTGCATCATCAAATATGCAGGCCGCAATTCCTCAGGAACATGGGTCAAATCTTTCAGATCTAATGGCCTCCCTTTGCCAGGCAGTTGATCAAATGCGCCTTCCTTCATCGCTTCTTGAATTTTCTGCTCTGCCATCCATCCGATGATGTCCATGATTACGCACCTCGCTCATCATTCGACTATAAATAACGAAGACATTCCATCTAATAGGATACCACTAATCGCCCCAGAATTTTAACTGGAAAATAAACAAAAAGAGCTTATCTCCCATCATAGGAGGCAAGCTCTTGTTCCCCTATACAGTTTGAGCCTCAGTTGAGGGCTCCTTGCGTTTTATGCCAATCCTCTTCATGTGTCAGCAAAAATTGCTCGGTCGTTAAGTAAAGCGAGATTGGCGGCTTCTCTTTTAAATAGTGGCGCTGCACGAGCAAGTCATAATGAACTTGGCGATTGCGCGTGCCCGAGAGTACGGGAAGATCATCATGTTCATCCAAATAATCATCCACCGCAGCCTGCACCATATCGAGATATATCGGAATATGCTTGTCTTTCTCATCAAATATTTCGTACGTATATTGGGACATATAAAATTTCTGATCCGATTCCCCGCCCAAGTAACGGCGCAGACGCTTCAAATCAATGCTGTGATCTGCTAGCATCAGTGTTGTGCGTTTGATTTCATTCGGCATATCTTTTTCGTATTGAAGCACCGCTCTGCGCACATCCTCCACAGTCACGTGCACCCTTTTACGTACCGATGGAGAAACCTGTTTGTTCCGTTTGAACCATTGTGTAATCCAACGCATATCAGATCCCACCTTTCTGCTTCCGGAAGTAGGGTACGGGAAGATGGAAGCAGGAGATATGTATCCGCTTACATCTCTATTATACCATATCTTTTCTTCATTCGATATATCCTTATATCTCGACATCCTTTACGTATAAATAACCATTTTCGTTCTCCTTTACTCATGTCCAGAAATCAAGTTGTCCATATGCCATCTATTGCATATTTCAAATTTTAATCTTTCTTATTCCACTCCACTTTAAGAAAGAAGGGCCATCCCTGCATGGCAATCACGATGATTGCGAGAGATGACCCTTTCCTACTTAAATGATCCTATTGAGGTATAATTGCATGTTGCGGGGAGTGGTAATGAACAAGCTTATGCTTCAGTTGATACGGCCGCTGCATGACGGGCACGAGCAAGCTTCGTTGCTTCTACCATGTTGCGCAATGCTGCTACTGTTTCAGGCTCGCGGCGAGTTTTCAGACCACAGTCCGGGTTAATCCAGAACGTCTCTACTGGAAGCACGCGCAGTGCCTGTTCGATGATTCGATCAATCTCTTCCACCGCTGGGACGCGGGGACTGTGAATGTCATAGACGCCAAGTCCGATGCCAAGCTCATAGCTTTGCTTCTCCAGCGTTCCAATCATATCGCCGCCGCTTCGTGCCGTTTCAAGTGAAATGACGTCCGCATCCATCTTGCGGATTGTGTCAACCATATCGGAGAAATCACAATAGCACATATGCGTATGCACTTGCGTTTCCGGCGCTGCTCCGCAGGTGGCAAGGCGGAACGCCAATACCGCCCAATCGGTGTAATAAACAGCATCCTCTGCCTTCAGCGGCATGCCTTCCTTTACCGCCGGCTCATCGACCTGGATCATGCCGATTCCGGCTTTCTCCAGCGCGGCAATCTCTTGGCGAAGCGCATAGGCCAGTTGGAACGCAGCTTGCTCACGCGGGATATCATCGCGGACAAAAGACCAGTTCAAGATTGTGACTGGGCCAGTAAGCATCCCTTTAACCGGTTGAGAAGTCAAGGATTGAGCAAATGCCGTTTCCTTCACTGTCATTGCCTCTGTAAACGCAACATCTCCATACAACACTGGCGGTTTCACACAGCGCGAACCGTAGGATTGAACCCATCCAAACTTTGTAAATGCGAACCCATCTAACTTTTCACCGAAATATTCGACCATATCTGTCCGTTCGAACTCGCCATGCACCAGAACGTCAATTCCGATCTCTTCTTGAATGCGGATCCATCGTGTCATTTCATCTTCTAAATACGTTTCGTATGTCTTTGCATCCCATTCGCCCTTGCGGAAACGAAGGCGAGCGCGGCGAATATCCGCAGTTTGCGGCATACTTCCGATCGTTGTTGTCGGTAGCAGCGGCAAGGAAGGCCAGCGCTTACGATGCAGCTCCTTGCGCTCTTCAAATGGAAGGCGTTCAATTCCTTTTTCTTTTTCTGTCCGAAGCAGCTCCTCCAAAGCCTGAACCACTTGCGGACGCTGTCTCGAAGGCTCATTGCGCCAAGCTTGAACGCGAGCGCCGCTGTCTGTGAGCACTGCGCGAGTCTCCTCGCTTGGGCTTGAGAAATGACGAGCAAGCGCAGCAGTCTCCTCCAGCTTCTCGTCTGCGAACGCCAAGGCTTCTCTAACAGGGGCTGGCAATTCAATCTCCCGCTTCGCAGTCAACGGTACATGCAGCAGGCTGCATGATGGCTGTACGATCCAGCGCTCCCTCGGGACAATACCTTCCACCGATTCGAGCCAAGCCGCTGCTGCGGCTAGATCCGTACGCCAAATATTACGGCCATCAATGATACCGATGGCAAGCTGCTTCTGTTCTGGGAATCCAAATTTACGCAGTGCTGCTTCATTTCTACCTTTATCATGAACAAAATCAAGACCGAGCGTATCTACCGGAAGCGACACGAACGATTCGTAATCTGATACTGCATCGAAGTATGTTTGCACCCATAGCGACAAGCTTGGAGCCGCCTTGCGAAGCTCAGCATATATTTCCTGCACTGCCGGCCAATGTTCGTGCGGCATCTCCAGAACGAATGCCGGCTCATCCAATTGAACGGTCTTCACGCCTTCCTGCTCCAATTCACTCAAAAGCTGTCCATATACTCCAGCGAATTGACGAAGTACATTCAAGCGTTCTTCCGGTTTAATCCCTTTAATAAAGCGGACATACGTATAGGGGCCGATGATGACTGGCTTTCCTTCAATGCCATGGGCTTGCTTAGCCCTGCGATATGCTTGCAGCGGGCGGTTGACCGTCAATTGCGGAGCCTTGCCCTCCCACTCTGGCACAATGTAGTGATAGTTCGTGTTGAACCACTTCGTCATCTCGCAAGCGACGGCATCCTGTGTGCCTCGAGCCAATGCGAACAGCAAATCCGCGCTTACTTCACCTCCATTGTAGGAGAACCGTGAAGGAATCAATCCGAAAGTAGCAGTCATATCAAGCACATGATCATACCAGGTGTAATCATTGACCGGAATCAGATCAATACCTGCCTCTTGCATCGTCTTCAGGCGAACGTCATTGATGCGTTCCAGCTCATCCTCCAATTGCTCCGCAGAGCTGTTGCCTGCCCAATACTGCTCCAATGCCTTTTTCCATTCCCGGTCGTATCCGATCCGAGGGTAACCTGCTGTGCTTGTCTTGATTGAATTGGCTGTCATCATACTGCCCCTCTCATGCGTAATTTTGCCGTACGGGATTAATTGGACAATTTCTATCGCTTAACACGGAATTAGAATTGCAGTCGAACTCACTACTCCACCTTATGAGACGTTTATGGATCGCCTTGTGCATTCATTACATCCTTAATATGCAAAAAAAGACATTCCTGTCCCATAACAGAAATGTCTCGTAAACGTCCATGAAGGCATAATGGAATAGATCGTTCCTTCCGGCTCATTAGCAAAAAACACCTCATGCTAAGAGGAATCGAAATGACGATATCCATGCTTACGAACACTTCCCTATCTCCCGTAGGTACGAACAGTGTTGTCAAAACAGGCAGGTCTCCTGGCTTCAGCTTCATTGGCCATTGCAGCCTTCCCGATTCCTTACAAACCAGTGGCTCTCTCGCAATACCTCAACTGTCACAGTGGCGGGACCGCGCCGGATTTCCAACCGGCTTCCCTATTAAGCTTCGACGTTACCCGAAGCACCTGTTTCCCATATTTAATTACATTGAAAGCCGCTTTCACACATCTTCCAATTGAGAACGATTATATATCTAACCAGAGCGATTGACAAGAATTTTTTCTCAGTTTCTATTCGAAAAAAATCCTAACCCCGCCCGCTTCATTTGTACATAAGCTCCCCTTACATACACAATAGGCGAGCCTCACGGCTCGCCTAACGATCATTGATGGGGTGATATGCTAGATGACCATCCCTTCATGTACGAAAACAATATCTTCGTCCTTCTCATCCAGCGTCAATTCGCGATTATCCAAGAACCATACATCATTTTGCTCCATAAAGAACGTAATGCCGTTCACGACTTCCGTCACTGCTGGATATTGCGGACTGTCTTTCATGATGCCGAATGAATAAGGCCCTGAAGCACTGAATCCGCTGTAGCGCACAAAGATGCGCACTTGATCTCCTGCTGTAAATCCCCAATCGGCCAAAAAACGCTCGACTGCCTTCGCTGTAACGCGTAATTGCATGCTCAGACCTCCTTAATCCAACCTATCATCATTTATGATCATACCACGCGCATATATCATTTGTTAACACCAAAGTGTTTGGTACGAACATGGTCTGCGACTTTTTCCGACTGTCCGCATTACGCAGATGTTGAGCATACAACATATGTCCGTTGTCGGCAATCATCCACTATAGCTCAGAAAAGCCTCTCCTTGAAATTACAGCTTGATCCGCTGAAGACGAAGCGCATTGAGCACGACCGAGACTGAACTGAACGCCATGGCCGCGCCTGCAAGCCATGGAGCAAGCAGACCGGATGCTGCAATCGGAATGCCGAGCGTATTGTAAATAAGCGCCCAGAACAAGTTTTGCTTAATATTGCGCATCGTCCGGCGGCTCATCTCCATCGCATCAGCAATCCCGTTCAAGTCGCCGCGCATCAAAGTTACACCTGCTGTCTCCATTGCTACATCCGTCCCTGTACCGATAGCGAAGCCAATGTCAGCCGCGGCAAGCGCAGGTGCGTCGTTGATGCCATCGCCTACCATGGCAACGACTGTGCCGTCCTGCTGCAGCTCACGAACATGCTGCGCTTTTTGTTCAGGCAGCACCTCTGCAAATACATCATCAATCCCGACTTGTGAAGCGATGGCTTTCGCTGTTCGAATGTTGTCCCCTGTCATCATCACTACTCGAATCCCCATCTGATGGAGCCGCTCAATCGCCTGCTTCGAGGAAGCCTTCACCTGATCAGCTACAGCAACAATCCCTCTCCACTTGCCATCAACCGCAATCAACATCGCCGTCTTGCCTGACTGTTCCATCTCCTGCAGTGCTGCTTCCGCGTTACTGCTTACGATTCCGTTCTTCTCCATCCATCTGCGCGTCCCGACAATGATGGATTGCCCATTTACTTGAGCCTCTATGCCATATCCAGGCTCAGCGCGGAATGAAGTCGGCTCAACCGTACTAATTCCTTGCTCGGACAGTCCCTTCACAATCGCTTGCGCAAGCGGATGCTCAGACTGCTTTTCGGCAGATGCAAGCAGGGTCAAAAGCTCTGCCTTCTCCTCTTCATTCACATCAGGAAGCACAACATCGGTAAGCGAAGGTGCCCCTTCTGTTACGGTACCCGTCTTATCGAGCACAACAGTCTGAACTCGATAAGCTCCCTCTAAGTGCTCGCCTCCACGGAATAGAACACCATATTCGGCCGCACGACCCGTACCAGCCATGATGGAAGTTGGTGTAGCCAGACCTAATGCGCATGGACAAGCAATGACGAGCACAGCGATGGTACGAGATAAGGCGATACCGAAGTTCCCGGGCTCAACTGCGAAGTACCATAGCAAAAACACAAGAACTGCAATCCCAACGACGATCGGTACGAAAATGCCTGAAATTTTATCCGCAATCCGCTGAATAGGAGCCTTGGAGCCCTGTGCTTCCTCGACGATTTTAATAATTTGCGACAGAGCCGTTTCGGAGCCTATCTGAGTCGCTTGCATCGTGAAGGCGCCTTGCGCATTCACTGTAGCACCATACACATTATCCCCAGCCTGCTTCTCCACAGGAACACTTTCCCCAGTCAGCATGGACTCATCTACGGTTGAAGTACCACTAACGACAACTCCATCTACTGGAACCTTCTCGCCTGGACGAACGAGCACGATGTCTCCACTCGCCACATCTTCCACTGGCACTTCTACTTGTTCGCCATTGCGCACAACCGTTGCCGTTTTAGCACGAAGTCCCATGAGAGCGCGAATTGCCTGAGAGGAGCGCCCTTTCGCAGAAGCCTCCAGCCATTTTCCAAGCAGAATAAGGGTAATGAGCACAGCGCTCGTTTCAAAGTACATTTCAGGATGATGAAGTTGGCCGATTTGCCATTGCCACGCCAAATACACACTGTACACATACGCAGAAGTCGTGCCGAGAGCAACCAGCACATCCATATTGGCACTGCCGCTGCGAAGCGCTTTGTACGCCCCCACATAGAACCGTGCACCAATGATAAATTGAACCGGCGCAGCTAGAATCATCTGCACCCAAGGGTGCATGAACCATTCCGGCACCCATATCCATGAAGTGAACGAAAAATGTCCTACCATCGACCATAGAAGCGGAATCGACAAAATAGCCGAGACAAGAAATGTGTTGCGCAGACGGCGCATATTCCGCTGGGTCGGCGACTCTTGTTCCCCTTCACCCTCTTCCTTCTTCAATCGGCCTGTATATCCAAGCTGGGCAATTTTATTCAAAATATCTTCTTGCTTTAATCCAATGTAAGTTATTTTTGCAGTCTCAGTCGCCAAGTTAACGGCAGCGCTCTGCACGCCCGGCAATCGATTCAGCCCCTTTTCAATTCGGGTTGAACAGGCGGCACAGGTCATGCCTTCAATTTGCAAATCCATTGTTTCAACCGGCACCTTATACCCCAGATGCTCAATCTTATCTACAACCTGCTGTAAGGATACAGCATCGCCGTCATACTGCACGGCTGCTCGTTCAGAAGCCAGATTTACTGCTGCTTCCTCTATGCCGTCCATGCGCTTCAAGCCTTTTTCAATCCGGGTTGCACACGCAGCACAGGTCATGCCTTCAATCGGCAACGTTGTATGCTTTTCTGCCATGGTCAAGTCCTCCCTACTCTCATAAATATACCCCTATACCCTATATCCAATTCCAAAAGAAAACTCCTCGTAAGGAGTATTCTCGGTTGAATGATTTCGGGCAGGATGAAAGCGCCGCGCCCTAATTATTAAACTACATCGTATCCTTGATCCTCAATTGCCTCGCGAATTTGTTCTGGCTTCACCTTGGACTCATCATACGATATCGTCACTTGCTTCGCTGCCAAATCAACTTGAGCTGAAGCTCCTGTACCTTCAACCGCACGTTCTACCGCTTGCTTGCAGTGCCCGCATGTCATGCCTTCTACTTTCCATGTTACGTTTGTCATCACGATTTCCTCCCCTTGCGGCTGTTGCTTTAGATTGGAACAACCATTATTATTTAAGTAATTTATGAATCGTTGTTAACAGTTCATCAATAACTTCCGGTTCACCATCTTGCAAGCGCTCAACGACACAACTCTTCATATGCCCTTCGAGCAGCAATCTTCCAACAGAATGAAGAGCCGACTGGATGGATGCGATTTGATTTAGTACATCATCACAGTAAGTATCTCGTTCAATCATGGATTTCACGCCCCGCACTTGACCTTCAATGCGATTCAATCGGTGAATCAGCTTCTTCTTCATTTCGTCAGAGTGATGGCTCTTCCTCTTGCCTTCTGTTGAATGGCATACCCCCCCATCCTCAATTGAGGAGCAACCATCATCTGATTCGAAAGCAGCGTCCAGTACGTCATCGACTTGTTTATCGATACGTTCGTTTGACATTTGTGTATCACCACCTCATGTATCCAATATACTATACCCCCCCACCCTATGCAAGCCTTTTTTCTCACTCTTTTTTTTAAACTGAATGGTACTTTTTGTAGCATGAAAATTAGGGTTGGTTATTTTTTCGGAAAATGGTTAAAATTTAAGTGGTTAGTCTGGCTTCTTGTCGCTGGTCAACACATGAATTTATCGTTTACTACTTAAGAGGAGGCAATACTTATTATGACTCAAATGACAAAAGTGTCCCGTGTCGCATTGATCGGATCGGGCTTTGTAGGCTCTAGCTACGCATTCGCATTATTCAATCAAGGCTTGGCCGCTGAGCTTGTCATCATCGACGCAAACCGCAAAAAAGCAGAGGGAGATGCGATGGACTTGAATCATGGACTTCCATTCGCATCCAATATGCGCATCTGGGCCGGAGACTACAGCGATTGCAAGGACGCGGACTTAGTTGTCATTACAGCAGGCGCGAACCAAGCTCCTGGCGAAACTCGACTTGATCTGATCGGCAAAAACGCGAACATCTTCAAATCGATCGTCACTTCCGTTATGGAAAGCGGCTTTGACGGATTGTTCCTCGTCGCGACGAACCCGGTCGATGTCCTTACATATGCAACCTGGAAATATTCTGGTCTGCCTGCGCACCGTGTCATCGGTTCAGGCACCATTTTAGATACAGCACGCCTTCGTTACTTGTTGGGTGAAAAGATCGGCGTCGATCCGCGCAACGTCCACGCTTATATCATGGGCGAACATGGAGACACTGAACTTCCTGTGTGGAGTAATGTCAGCATCGGCGGCCAACCGCTTGAGCACTATCGCAAGACACATGGCAATCCTACTCAAGAAGAATTGGATGAGATTTTCGTCAATGTGCGTGATGCGGCTTATCATATCATCGAACGCAAAGGTGCAACTTACTACGGAATTGCCATGGGATTGGCTCGCTTGACGAAGGCCATTCTGAAGAATGAGAACTCTGTATTGTCCGTATCTGGACTGCTTACTGGCCAGTACGGCTTGGACGATGTCTATATCGGGGTGCCGGCTGTCGTCAATCGTCAAGGTATCCGCGATATTTATGAGCTGCACTTGTCCGAAGAAGAGATGCAGAAGCTGCACCATTCCGCAAGCGTACTCAAACAAGCTATCTCTTCGGTGTTCCCAAAATAGCTTCTGATTCATCCTAATGAAAAAGGCGCACTCTTCTAAAGAGATGCGCCTTTCCTGTATTATGCATTTATGATCATGGTGCGCACTTGCTCTGGCAGCATTGCTGCCTCTTCTTTCGACAGAGCGGAAGTCATAACGGCTGGAAGAACCGTCACCTCGACATGAGCTGGGCGGATCCAATTGCCGTTCGCCTCCATCAGCTTGTACGAACCGGATATACGAACCGGCACAATAGGCACTCCTGACTTTGTAGCCACTCGGAAGCCGCCATTTTTGAACTCCCCGATTTGATCGCCCTTGCTGCGCGTTCCTTCAGGGAAAATAACAATAGGATGCCCGCTCCCTACAAGCTTGCCTGCTTCATTCAAGCTGTTCATCGCCTGGCGTACATTGCTCCGATCCACGAAAATGCAGCGCAAGTATTTCATCCATACGCGAATGAAGGGCAGCTTGGCTAACTCCGCTTTAGCCATCAGCGCCTTCGGCTTGCCGATATGTCCGAGCATGATCGGTACATCGAAATTCCCTTGATGATTGGCGATAAAGACTGCACCGCCTTCCGGAATATGTTCCAATCCACGTACTGTGACTTTCGCTCCAGCTACACGCAGTAAGGAACGTGCCCACCTTCCTACCTGTTTGGCTGTGTAAGCGTCCAGCTCTTCAAGTCGCCCTTGTCTGTACAGTCTATTCGCCTTCATCATACCTGGAATGATAAAAATTAAATAAAGCCAAAAATAAATAAACCAAATGATTGTTCGTATGAATTTCATGCTGTAATTCCCTTCTACATATCGATCAAGTCAGCCATTCCTGCGAACATGGCGTGCCGTCTACAGATTGTGCCGCAACAATGGCATTATGAACAGCATAGCCAAGCACTTCCGCTGCCCACATCCCTGCAAGATCCACAGAAGACTCAACTCCGCCCGTCGTCATTGCGAACACTGTGTCCCCATCATACATCGTATGGACTGGATAAATCGTTCGAGCCAATCCATTGTGGGCCATTTGAGCAATTTTCGTCATTTCGGTTTTGGTGAATGAACCGTTACAGGCAACCGCAGCAATCGTCGTATTCGTACCCGGCTTCAACGTTCCTTGAAAAGGATTAGCCAATTGGGTAAGAAAGGACAACGGATCAATAAAGCTCCCCTTTTCATCTGATCTTGCACCAGCCAGTGTTCTGCCGTTCTTCGGGTGTCTAACCTCGCCGACTGCATTGACTGCGACAGCGGCTCCAACAATCAGTCCATTGGGCAATTGTACAGAAGCCGTGCCGAATCCGCCTTTCATTGACCGATCAGTGCCCGCGAATTTGCCAAGCGTTGCACCCGTTCCCGCACCAACATTCCCTTCAGCAACCATTCCAGATGAAGCGCTCACTGCAGCCGCATATCCCATCTCTGCAGTTGGTACAACTGTGGGATCGCCAAGCGCCAGGTCAAATAAAATCGCCGAAGGTACGATTGGCACCTTCGCAACGCCTACATCCAATCCAATCTCCTGCTCCTGCAGCCGCTGCATGACCCCTTGTGCGGCAGCAAGTCCAAATGCGCTTCCGCCGCTAAGGCAAAGAGCATGTATATGCTGAACGAGCGCCGTCGGCTGCAAAAGCTCCGTCTCACGAGTACCTGGCGCTGAACCCCGGACATCGACGCCGCATACAGCGCCTTGCTCGGCTACAATGACAGTACAGCCCGTAAGTGCAATATTGTCCTGTGCATGGCCTACAGCAATGCCAGGTACATCTGTTATTGATCCAGGATAGCGAGCGGGCTTGTCACCCGCTCTATTCGTATAATGGGATGATTCCATATGCTCACCCTTTCCGGTGTGATTATGATGCGCCCTGCTATTTCCACACCAATCCGCTTCAGATTGCAACAAGAACGTGGCACCATTTTGGGCAAGCCTACACGCCTGTAAGAGGAAGATTGTCGAAAAAAGTAAACTCTTGCAGAAAAATGCACGTTTTTGCGCTTTCCCGAGAAATAATTTTGTCTTCCTTTCCCGAGATAGCGGCCCCTTGGCCTGTCATACATCGGATAGACCAAAATCCTGCATGAAGCAGAGAAAGGAGCCCGATTGCAATGGGCTCCTCTTTGACATTAGGATGTTATACAAGTCCGAACAATCTGCGGCAGCGGCCAGGACGGTTCGCTCGGAATCGCTCGACATTGCCCTGATCCATCATCGTGACATATACGGTACATCCATCTTCGCCACCGAAGGTCACATTTGTGCAGTTGCTTCCATGGAGTCGTATCTCTTCGAGCAGAGTTCCATCCGGAGCGAGAACTGCTACCGTCCCTTTGCCAAAGCGAGCAACGTACAGATTGCCGTCTATATCACAGCGCATCCCATCCAGTCCGAAATCCGGAAACTCATGAAATAGCCGCTTGTTCGAAATACTTCCGTCCTCATGAAGATCATAGACCCATATTCGGCGTTGAACCGACTCGTTAACATACAACAGACGCTCGTCCGAGCTCACCTCTATGCCGTTCGTAGTTCCCATGCCCGTTTCCAACAATGTCATTTCTCCATTTGGACGGATGCGCCAGATTTGCCCGGAATCATCGGCCCACTTCGGATCACTTGCAAATATAATATCATTCGCCATAATTGCAATATCGTTCGGCTGATTCATTGTTGGATCGTGTGCAAGCACTTGCAGCTCCTTCGTCACAAAGGAATATCGGAACACATGATGTCCTGCATAATCGGCGATGCACATCTCCCCTCTGCGATTAAAGCGGATACCATTGCCTATGCATCCCTCGGGAAGCTCCAGAAACACAGAGCATTCGCCTGCCGGCGTGACTTTTCCAATAGTGCCTTGGCGTTCATAATTGACCGCGTACAAATTGCCTTCCTTATCGCAAGCAGGACCTTCTATGCCTTGTGTAAACCCATGCTGTGGTGTAAATACCTCACTGCTTCGCATTTCCACTGATCCATCAAACGTCTGACTCATGCTATCTCCCTCTCCCTCTTCGCATGTACATCATTCATAACGTTAAACGATCTTGCTCATGGTACGGCCTAACAGAAGTAAATCGCTTCATAGCCGCAATTGCAGTATGACAGCGATTCCTATCCCCGCATAAAATTCGCACAATCTCGCGTTAGACGGGGAAGTCAACTCGTATGATCAGAGCTTGTCCAACTCACCGATGTTCATTATTTATCGTGATCCTCATCCGAATCTCCAGCATCCATTTGGAATGAACGCAATTTTTCCTTCTCTTGCACATGCGCCTCAATCATGTCGCGCTTGAGCTCCCAGGCCTTCGTGCTCACATCGACATGATACTGCTCTGGGTTCGTCTTCCGCAAATATTCCGGCCAGAACAGTTGCAGCTGCTCCTTATGGTAGTTGCGGATCTCCTCCAGAGGCGGGCGTTCATATACAAGCTTGCCGTCCCGATATACAGGCTGAAGCAGCAGTTCTGCATCATAACTCTCCACATATTTGTGTAAGTATGGGTGAATTGGATCAAACAGCTTAATTTTCGCCCGACGCTTTACATCATCCTCTTCAGAGAGGCAAATGTAGTCAGCGATCGCTTTTTTCTTTTTCTTATGAATGATGCGGTAAACATCCTTCTTGCCTGGCGTCGTGACCTTCTCTGGATTCGCAGAAATTTTGATCGTTGGCTGCATCTCTCCGTTTACTTCACGAGATACAAGCTTGTACACGCCGCCAAGCGAAGGCTGATCCGCTGCCGTAATCAGTTGTGTGCCGACTCCCCACATTTCCACACGAGCACCCTGTGATTTCAAGTCTGAAATCGTATACTCATCCAAATCGTTAGATGCACAAATCTGCACATCAGTCAGACCGGCCTCATCCAGCAGCTTGCGGGCTTGAATGGACAAGTACGCAATGTCCCCGCTGTCGAGTCGAATCGCCTGTAGCTTCTTCCCTTTTTTCTCCAGCTCAAGACCAATTTGAATCGCATTCGGAATTCCGCTGTGCAGCGTATCATACGTATCGACGAGCAGCGTCACCTGATTAGGCAGCGCTTCAGCGAATGCATGAAAAGCCTCTTCCTCGCTCTCGAAGCTTTGCACCCACGCATGAGCATGCGTCCCTTTTGTCGGAATACCGAACCTACGGCCCGCGAGCATATTTGAAGTGGCATGGAAGCCTGCCAAGTAAGCTGCACGCGCGCCCCATAATGCAGCATCTGCCTCTTGGGCCCGGCGTGTGCCGAATTCCATCAAAATATCGTTCGGAGCGACATGCTTGATGCGCGAAGCCTTGGTTGCGATCAATGTCTGAAAGTTCATGAAGTTCAATAGAGCTGTCTCAATCAGTTGCGTTTCGAACACACGTCCCTCTACGCGAATAAGCGGCTCATTGGCGAATACGAGCGTACCTTCTCGAACTGCATCAATCTGTCCGGTAAAACGGAATGCGCGCAGCTCTTCCAGAAACGCTTTCTCGTATTGCTCTTCCTGCATACCTAGATACTCTATGTCTTCTTCTGTGAAATGCAAATGCTCAATATACTCAACAATTCGCTCAAGACCGGCGAACACGGCATACCCATTATGGAAGGGCAGCTTGCGGAAAAATGCTTCAAACACCGTCTGCTGATTATGTGTGCCATTCTTCCAGTGCGCATACATCATATTGATTTGATATTTATCTGTGTGTAAGGCCATTGATGTATTCATCAAGTCATCTCTCTTTCTACCGTTTACCAGTCAGACTGTATGCGGCAATTAACTATTCTGTGCGGTACCCGCTTACAATTTGGGCACCAAGCGAATTGCGGAAGTGCTGCAATGCCCACGCATGAGCTTGCCCGTTAAAGGTTGCAACAGCATCCTCATGAACAACAATTTTATATCCTTTATTATAAGCATCCACTGCCGTATGAAGCACGCAGATGTCTGTACATACGCCAACCAAGTGAATCTCTTGAATATGTCTAGCTCGCAATTGCATATCTAGATCGGTACCGCAAAATGAGCTGTATCTGGTCTTATCCATCCAATATACATCTGATTTATGACGCTCGTAGGCATCGGCTACTTTACCGTATAGGTTCCGCCCTTCAGTCCCCCGAATGTTATGGGGCGGGAACAACGCTGATTCCGGATGGTACGGATCCTGCTCCTCATGCAGATCCACGGCCATCGTAACAAAATCACCAGCAGCCGCGAAGGACTCTACCAAATCCGCAACACGATCCTCGATATGTACGGCTGGATCTCCGCAAGGAAGGCGACCAATCACAAAATCATACGTATAATCAATGACAATTAATGCCTTCAATTCCAATTGCATCCCCTCTCCGAGGCCCGCTATCCGATAGTTAGCTTATCGTCATTATGACAAATCGGTGCTAAATGTCAACCACCTGCACGCGGGCTTCTCACGTGAAAAGTTCCTGTCGCCATCGTACCGAGCTCACCTTGCTCGTTCACAATTGTCCCTTGAATCGTAAGCACGCGCTTCGTTGCATGGGTAACATGCGCTCGAGCTTCCAATATGCCCAGCTTCATTGGACGTAAAAAGTTCACATTCAAGCTCCCCGTCACAATGTTCTGATCCTGCTTATATGCAGTGGCGGCAATCCCCATCGTATTGTCCAGCAGAGAAGATAATACGCCTCCATTCACAATGCCCATCATATTCAAATGGTGATCCTTCGCGTCAAGACGAACGACCACTTCCTTCTCATCCGCATGAACGAGCTCACAGCCCAAGTATCCCCAGAATGACGTTTGCGCGCTTTCCTTTATTTCATCCCACCGCAAGATTTGCTCGTTGCTCATGTTGGCCACCTCTCGATTTATCCGCCATTATTTACCTTACAGTATACCGACATTATGCCCTTCTATCACTAACAAAATGTCGAAAGAAGCGAAGGCCGATCGTTTTGATGACCGGCCTTCTCCTCTATTTTATCACATTGTTGCTTCAAATGGTTCGTCTCCTGCTACTTATCGTCAGAAGAGTTGTCGCCATGATGCTCGTGTTGGAGCCGGCGCTGCGCCTCTTCTTCAACCAGCTTACGGCGAAGCACTTTGCCAACCATCGTCTTAGGCAGCTCCCCTCGGAACTCGATTTGCCGAGGAATTTTAAATGCAGCCAGCTTCGCACGGCACCAACCGACCAAGTCCTCCTCTGTAATCGTTGAACCATCCACTCGTACGATGAAAGCCTTGACCGTTTCCCCTCGATATGGATCTGGAACTCCGATTACTGCTGCTTCTTTCACCTGAGGATGCTCGAACAGCACCTCTTCTACATCGCGCGGGAATACTTTGAATCCGCTTGCATTAATCATCTCCTTCTTCCGATCAACGATCGAGAAGAACCCATCCTCATCCATCTTCGCCATGTCACCGGTTAGCAGCCAGCCCTCTTTCAATACTTCCGCTGTCTCTCTAGGCCGATTCCAATACCCCTTCATAACCTGCGGTCCGCGTACGGCGAGCTCTCCGATAGAGCCTATCGGCAATTCTTCAAGAGTATCTGGATTTACAACTTTAGCATCAGTGTCCGGGAATGGAACCCCAATCGTTCCAGCCTTCCGATACCCCCATACCGGATTGGCATGCGTAACCGGGGAAGACTCTGTTAAGCCGTATCCCTCAATCAATCTCCCGCCCGTAATGGCTTCAAATCTTTCTTGTACCTCAAGCGGGAGAGGCGCGGAACCAGACACACATGCCTGCACCGATGATAAATCATAACGAGCAATCTCTTTATGGTGATTGATCGCAATATACATTGTCGGAGCGCCGGGGAATATCGTTACCTTTTCCTTGGAGATCGATTCCAGCACTTGTTTTGTATCGAACCGCGGCAGCAATATCAGCTTGCCTGCCAGATGGATGCCCAAATTAAGAAGAACCGTCAAGCCGAATACATGAAAGCACGGAAGTGCTGCAAGAAACGTTTCCTTGCCTCTTTGTGCGCAGTAGAACCAATTTGCCGTTTGCGTTGTATTTGCGAGCAAATTATAATGCGTCAGCATGACACCCTTGGCTACTCCTGTTGTCCCGCCCGTATATTGAAACATAGCCACATCCTGCTCGGCATCGACAGGACAAATCGTAGTCAGCGGAGCACTTGAAGCGAGCCAGCGCTTATAGCGTATTACACCAGGCACCTCGGGAACCGCAAGCGATTGACCTTCCTTCTTCATTTTGAGCGGATACAGCCAATTTTTCGGGAAAGGCAAATAATCACGGATCGAGGTTACGATCATATGATTAAGCTTGGTTTTCTGCTTGACATGCAGTACACGAGCAAACAGCAAATCGAGTGTTATGATTACCGTTGCCCCTGAATCCTCCAATTGGTGAGCCAGTTCTCCCTCCATGTACAGCGGACTGGTCATCACTACGATTCCACCCATAAATAACGTGCCATAATAGGCAATAAGCATTTGCGGGCAATTCGGCAGCATGATGGCAACCCGATCCCCTGCACTCACCCCGAGCGAGCGCAAGCCGCCTGCAAATTGATAAACTGAAGCAAGCAATTCACGATAAGAAAGCGCCTTACCCATGAATTCAATCGCTGTACGCTCTGGGTACTCAGCAGCAGCCTTCTCCAGCAGGTGTGCCACATTATGCTTCGGATAGTCGAACGACGGAGCTACTTCTTTCGGATAATGGCGCAGCCAAGGCCTTTCATCAGCACTCATGTGCTACTCCCCTTCCTCGTTCTGTCTGCGCTGCGCGCAAGGCAGCAGCGCAGATCAGTCACTGAAAATAGCGCTTAATTACATCACGATATACCGTTCGTTCGCGATTACACGAACAGCGATGTCCCGCTTCTGCGAAATTAAGGACAATGGCGAGGTGCGGCTGAACTTCTTGAGCAAAGAGAGCTGCGTGCGAAGCACGTCCCCTGATGCAGCTTCATGGAGTGTTTCCTTTGCTCTTTGCTCGATAACCTGGATCGAATCGCGAACGAATACCTGAGTCATCCGCATAGCCAGAGCAGCCTTCTCCTCTCCAAAGCGGTTGATTAGCTTATTCGTTCGCAGTATCGCGCTTTCTGCCGCATAAATGTAAATCATCATATCAGCAAGGGCAGAGAGAACCTCCTGCTGCTCCTCGATACGTGTTCCATATTTCTGAACAGCGGTTCCACCCACGACCAGAAAAGCGGTCTTCATTTGGTTCAATAGTCCATATAGAACAGACAAGGGATCCTCTTCGCTGTCGCTAAGAGATGGACGGAATGCAAGCACCTCTTCCTGCAGCCGCTCCAATCGCTCCATTAATGGGAGCTCTCCCTTCAATGCTTTTTTCAGCAGCGTACCTGGAATGAGAAGCCGGTTGATTTCATTCGTGCCCTCGAAAATGCGGTTAATGCGCGCATCACGATAAATTCGCTCCACCTTGTATTCTTGGGTGTAACCATAGCCACCGTGAATTTGCACGCCTTCATCCGCAATTGTATGCAGTGCTTCACTGCCGAACACCTTAATAATGGAGCATTCAAGGGCAAATTCTGCGATTGCTTTGGCTGGAGACGCGACCGTATGCGTACCGCCTTGTGTTCCCGTATCCGTTGACTTCTCATGTAAGCCCTGGAGCATAGCGTCGATATAACCAGAGGTTCGATAAACCATGCTTTCTAATACATAAGTTAGCGTATTCATCTCGGCAAGCTTCTTCCCAATAAGCGGGAAGCTGCTGATCGGCTTGCCGAACTGCGTTCTTGCATTCGCATAGGCAGAAGCCAGCTGGATCGTTTCCTTTGCTGCGCCAAGACAGCCCGCCCCTAGCTTGAATCTGCCGATATTTAATATGTTAAAAGCAATAAGGTGCCCTTTCCCGATCTCTCCGAGCACATTATCAACAGGTACACGCATGTTATCAAAGTAAATCGGGCAGGTGGATGAGCCCTTGATTCCCATCTTTTTCTCTTCCGGTCCAACCGTAAATCCTTCCATGCCCCGCTCCACGATAAACGCCGTAAATTTCTCACCGTCTACCTTCGCATATACGATAAAAATATCCGCAAATCCTGCGTTCGTAATATACAGTTTTGAGCCGTTTAAAGTATAATGGGCCCCATCCTCAGTCAGCTTAGCAGTTGTACGAGCGCCTAGTGCATCAGATCCTGAGGCGGGTTCGGTTAAACAATAGGCGGCTATTTTAGCGCCAGTTGCTAGTTGCGGCAAATATGTGCGCTTTTGCTGTTCGGTTCCAAAGTACACGATCGGCAGTGTCCCAATCCCTACGTGAGCCCCAATGGACAATGCGAAGGACGATGCCTTCGCCAGATTCTCATTTACGATCGTGGAGCTCACCTTATCGAGTCCCAGCCCGCCAAAAACTTCGGGTATATCCACGGCTAATAGGCCGAGCTCACCAGCCTTGCGCATCAGTTGAACTGTCAGCTCGTAATTGAGCCGTTCAATCTCTTCATCATGCTGCAGCACATCCCCTTCGACAAAAGCCTTTGTTGTATCGGCGAACAACCGCTGCTCTGAGGTGAAATCCTCGGGCGTTACTACCCATTCAAGCTTCGGCTCGTCAATAACGAAACCACCGCCCCTTATTCGCGTCGTAGACGCTGCATCCATGCCTCATTCCTCCTGTCCCATGCTGTTCATCTCGTACAGTGCTGTTCGGATAGCTTCGTCCCAGGCTGTCCCAAGCCTATGTAGCCAAACCTATGCCGAAAGACGGGTTTACAGCTATCCGTCCCCCATTTGTAATGAGTAAGACAAGCCATTTTACATAAATTAGCAACCCTTCTCCCCTTCCTTATGCAGGATGCTGTCTAATCTGTACTCACGCAACTTGGCTGTACGTAAAGAACTATGTTTGATGGATATGAGTTTTGACACTAAAAAATTCGTCCTTGCCCTTGCTATGACCGCTGGTTAATGAAATTGCTGAATCAGGAATAGAGATAAGTTAACAAATTCCCCCATACAATGATTGCATAAAGTTGAGAATAAGTCTTAATTACAGACCGGTCTGCTCTTGGAAGACGGAGGAAAGAGGATTATTCATCCTTATGACGAATATGGCAATAAAGAAACAGGAAAGTGGAAAGGGAACTATGGCGGACATCCCTCTAATCACTTCGTTACACATCGACCATGCGCTTGCTTCTAAACGATAAGATCTACAAGTAAGCCGCAAGCGTGCTATCGACTGGAAAGGAGTGCTGCCCTATGAGCCGCACATATGCTGTAATTGCTGAAATACGTGGAACTCGATTGCACCAGGTTACATTCGAAGCGCTTGGTGCTGCTGCGCAGATGGCGAAGCCTGATGATCGAATTATTGTGCTTGTCATTGGATATCAACTTGCAGAGGACACCATCCAGTCCTTAAAGATTCGAGGAATTGCGCAAGTTAGCTGCGCAGATGATGAAAGGTATAGATATTACGAGGCAGAAACCTATTTTTCGGCATTGCAAGCATTTACGGAACAGCAATCACCAGATGTCGTGCTGCTTGGACACACGGCTATGGGACGCGACCTTGCCCCTATGCTTGCTGCCCAGCTCCATACTGGCCATATTTCAGATGTCGTCTCCATACAATCGGATGCGGCTGGCAGTACGTTCTTGAGACCTGTCTATGCAGGCAAAGCATTTGAAACAAAACGCTTTGCCAACCAAGCCCGACCTTGGATTATCACGATCCGGCCTAACTACTTCAGTCCTATAACCCAACAAGCTGGAAGGCTTCCCGCGTATCAGTCCGTAAATGATCCTCAATTTATTTCCCTGCTTGCCCCGGCCTCATCCTTACGGACTGTCGTCCATGAAGTTGTGACCAGAATGAGCGGATCTGTAAATTTGTCTGAGGCTAAAATTATTATTTCTGGCGGGCGCGGTGTGAAAAGCCCCGCAGGTTTCAAGCCGCTGGAGCAGCTGGCCCGTGTACTGAATGGTGCAGTCGGGGCTTCGCGCGGCGCTTGTGATGCCGGCTATTGCGATTACTCTCTGCAGATCGGACAAACGGGCAAGGTCGTTACGCCCGAAATTTATTTCGCATGTGGAATTAGCGGCGCCATCCAACATATTGCAGGGATGGGTCAATCCCGCACTATCGTTGCCATCAATATTGATCCATATGCTCCTATTTTCAAGGTAGCCAATTACGCTATTGTTGGCGACTTATTCGAGGTTGTGCCGCTGCTTACCGAACAATTCCGCAAGCTATTATCCTAATTTGCTTCCTCTCACCCTATTTCCTTCAACAATCGCAAAAGAAGGCTTCCCGCCTTAACTGCAGGAAGCCTTCTTATTTCATCCTATGCTAATCGCATGATTCTGGCGCTTCTGGTGTGACTGCTTCTACCTCGATCTTCTCAGATACCGTGTCACGAATAACCGACATGATCAGTTGAAGCAAATAATTTACATCACTCTGGCTTTGCTGGAATTCCACAACGAGCGGAATATTATCCAGTTCGTCTTGGAGCTCGCTAATCTCATTTTCAATTTTATCCACCATCTTAGCATTTTGGAATGATTGGAACGCAACCAATTCCTTTTGCTTTTTCTTAATCGAGGAGATTAGCTCTTGTACCCTATTATGCATCTGAATTTGCTTCTCGGCTTGCTGGAATTGCCGAACCTCATCTGTCGTGAGAATAAGCTCGGACAACTGCTTCGCCTTTGCCATAATATCTTCGCGGACTAGCAAGTCCCGCGTATTGAACTTCGGTATTCCGCATCCCGATCGATGGACATGCTCCTCATGTTCCGAGTGTTCTGCGTGTTCCGAATTCACCTTTGAAGATTGTGACTGTTGCGTCAATGAGAACCTCTCCCATCTATTCGGCCTGAATTGTATTGGTAAAATCTATCTCTTCTCGTTTATTGTATCCGATAATACAGAAAAGGTTAAGAAGTCATTTGCATCGGTTCTGTGACAAGCACACCCTTGATGTAATATGACATAATATCTGTAATTTTAACATGTACGATTTGACCGATCAACGATGCCGGACCTGCAAAATGGACAAGCTTGTTCGTACGCGTACGTGCAGATAAAATGTCAGGGTTATTCTTACTTTCCCCTTCTACCAAGACTTCAACGACTTGATCCATCAATCGTTCGTTACTGCGACGACTCTGCTCCTGCAGCAGTGCATTCAAGCGCTGCAAGCGCTCCTTCTTCACTTCCATCGGAACATTGTCTTCCATCCCTGCCGCTGGCGTGCCTTCTCGCGGTGAATAGATAAAAGTGTAGGCAAAGTCGAATTCTACCTCTCGCACGAGAGACATCGTTTCTTCGAACTGTTCATCTGTCTCGCCTGGGAAACCGACGATAATATCTGTCGTAAAGACGACATCTGGAATCGCCTGCTTGATTTTGAAAGCCAGTTCCAGGAAGCGTTTCCGGTCATACTTGCGGCTCATTTTCTTCAATATTTCCGTGCTTCCTGATTGTACAGGAAGATGAATATGCTCAACCAAATTGCCGCGCTTTGCAAGCACCTCAATTAATCGGTCATCAAAGTCTCTTGGATGAGAAGTGGTAAAGCGAATGCGCGGTACATCGATGGTACGAATTTCATCCATCAAATCGCCGAATGAATAGGTAATGTCGGCAAAATCTTTACCGTAAGCGTTGACATTTTGACCGAGCAGTGTAATCTCCTTGAACCCTTGACGAGCCAAGTCTCTAACCTCAGCAATTACGTCTTCCGGACGGCGGCTGCGCTCTTTCCCGCGTGTGTACGGAACGATGCAGTATGTACAGAACTTATCGCAGCCATACATAATGTTGACCCATGCTCGCATACCTTCCCGCTTCTTCGGCAGATTTTCAATAATGTCGCCTTCTTTAGACCATACCTCCACGACCATTTCCTTATTGAACAAGGCATCGCGAATCAGCACCGGCAAGCGGTGAATATTATGTGTACCGAATACGATATCAACGAATTGATGCTTTTGCATGATTCGATTCACGACATTTTCTTCTTGGGACATACAACCGCACACGCCAAGAATAAGCCCAGGTCTTTGCAGCTTCAATGTCTTCAAATGTCCGAGTTCGCCAAAAACTTTATCCTCTGCATTTTCACGAATCGCACATGTATTTAATAAAATGATATCGGCCTGTTTCCGATCTTCCGTTTTTTCATAGCCCATTTGTTCGAGTAAGCCGCTCATTGTCTCGGAATCATGCTCGTTCATCTGGCAGCCGAATGTATAGATGATATATTTCTTTCCAACACCTAGATCCTTTAGCTCCTCAGTCACTGCCTGATCATAATGCACCTGAATATCCTGTTTGCCCCGTTGCTTCTCTTGACGCTGGTTAGGCTCCGAAATAATGTTGATTTCACGACCATTTATACGAATCCGTTTACCTTGTTCATCCTCGGAAATGACTTTGGCATTCGAGAAATCAAAATATTTGGAGTAATCTTTCGACTCTTTGTTCATTTGTGTCGGCACTCCTTCTTCTCAATCGATTCTGTAGGTTTTCATTGTGGTGTTCATCTGTAGTCTTCTATCTTTATGCAAACCACCAATGTATGTACATGAACATCACTTCGAATTATACCATCATCCGAAGATGAGAGCCAAGAATGAACTTCCATATTTAGTTATTCGGAGTGGACAACATGGCCCTATGCTATCCAAAACACTGTAAACAGTAAGAATTTCCAAAATTCAAAATAGACAGGATTGGTCATAGTGGCCTGGTGTAAACATCGTTTTTGTCGGTAGAGTGTGGATCATGTATGAAAAAAAGCCTCGGAGCATGCCGGGGCTTACTTTTTTGGCTTAGGTCTCATTGTGTCATAAACAGGTTTATTGCACTTTAAAGCAGGTATATACTTCATCCACCCAGAGGCCACGCATCGCAGTCATATAAAGATGAAATCCATTTCAGGTCAATATTTTATATTGATTGACGTACAATGATGTTATAAGGAATAAGGAGGAAGAACATTCTCTTGAAGGTGCTAATTTTCCACTCACTTTATAGATTCAATTCTTTTCCGCTTTCCTTCTGTATCTTTTCAAGCTATATTGTTTGCCAATAGGCTGTTCAAGTCGCTTGTGTTCTCCGTTTTTGTACCATCTCATCCACGTTTGTATTTGCGTCCTGTTTTTGATGTGTAACTCTTTCATGACTTCTTTAACGGTAATTCCCGCTAATCTCATTTCTATTGCTTTCAGCTTCACTTCCAATGGATAACTCACTCTAGGTGCCATCACAAGCACCACAAGAATCTACGTTCAGTACGAGACAGCTTATCGCGTATTCCCCAAATTCCTTGCCCTCGATTGTAATCTGATTGTCCTTTACAACCGTAATGACACCATTCGAAATACAGTGAGTCAACTCATTCGGTAATAGTGGGTGAACCGGAGGAACTGGCATCGCTAAAACCGTTGCTGTTGCCAATACATTGGATGATTTTTTCATAGTCTGTAAGCCTCCTAGGTATGTTCCTTTGTGTTACATTTCCTAAAGACGGGCGCGCGTCAACTAATGTTGCAAGTGAAAATAAGCCAATCCCCCCTGAAAACGGAAGGACGGGAGCCTGTACCTGCTTGACCTTCCCGGGCGTGTACTACTTCACCAGCTACGAAAGCACAGATAGGAGCTTTATGGCTCTTAACAATATCAATGTCTGTATGAAATACTGTGCCGCCGTTGAATGGATCACTTCTGTATCCATATGGGCTTGTTACGCGGAATCCATATTCTCCCCAATTAATTGTCATTCTGACATCTCCTTTTCGTGACTCTAACCGTTATTTTTTATCAAGATCCGATTTGCCCAGTTCAATAACCCAATTCAATACAGGCAGCGGCAGCTAGTCATTCCATCCTGATCCTATGCTGTTGGCTATCATGGACTGTAACACATGGTAGAGAGTACTGAGGGCGATCGCCCCAAATACAAGACCAGGCAACCCGAACATGACGTCAAGCAGATGCCCGCCACACGGAAGCAGCAGAATGAAAAATGTCCTTGCCACGCCTCCAAACCGCTTTCCATTTGTCCATCTCTAAACCTCCCCAATTGAAATAGCCCCCACGCTGGTGAGGGCATAAAAATAGCATAGCGCTGACCGTCTATGCGGCAGCGCCTAAACTACATATTTAATATGAACTCTGCTCTTACAAAGTAGTCATCTATGCAAAAAAGGCACAGCCCATAAGGACTGCACCTTTAATTTCTTAGTATGATTCAATAATTAATCAATGATCTCAGCTGTGTCGCCGTTTTTTACACCAGCAGCATTCGCTTCGTCTGTGTCGATATGCATGTCCAATGCAAATTTTTCGGAAACACGTGCAATCACGTTTTCAAATACAACACCGCGCTCTCCGCCTACACGTACGCGAAGCTTTTGCTTGTCTTGAATCCCCCATTTTTCTGCATCAGAAGTATGGAAGTGAATGTGACGCGCAGCTACGATAACGCCGTCTTGCAGTTCAACTTCACCGGCAGGTCCTTTTACAAGAATACCTGGAGTACCTTCGATATCACCAGATTCGCGAACTGGTGCTTTTACACCAATTGCAAAGGAGTCAGTACGGGAAATTTCCAATTGGGATGCAGGGCGTGCAGGTCCCAAAATACGAACTTTATTGAAGGATCCTTTGGAACCTACAACTTCAACTGTTTCGTTCGCAGCATATTGTCCTGGCTGGGACAATGGCTTGAACTCAGTCAATTGATAGCCTTTGCCGAACAAAATCTCGATATGTTCTTGAGTCAAATGAATATGGCGAGCGGATACGCCGACAGGTACGTTTTTCATTTCTCTTCCACCTCACGTATGTGTTCTCTCTAGCTAGTACCAAATCATATTATACTACGAAAAGCAACAAGGCATGCGCCTAAAGACGCATGCCTTTTCAACAATTATTTGAATTCTGCCACCAATTTGTCAAATTCTTCAGAAGAAAGACGAATATTTTGCTTCGCTAACGGTTCAGCGCGGAATCCAGTTACGAGATTCTCATAGCTCTTCTTCGATGTATCTTGATAGATAAGACCTGTTATCATTCCATCTGTTTCCATCAGCTTCGTCATTGCCGCGATGCGGTTAGACGGATCATAGCCTTCCACGGAATCCAAATTGATGATGTTCTCCTTGAACCAATCATACGTATTGATCTTGTTGAAGGTTACACATGGGCTGAACACGTTGATTAAAGAGAAGCCTTCGTGCTTGATGCCTTCTTCAATCAAGGATGTCAGCTGCTTCAAATCACTTGAGAACGATTGTGCTACGAAGGTAGCTCCCGCAGAGAGCGCAATTTCAAGCGGACTCAATGTGTTCTCGATTGCGCCTTCCGGTGTACTCTTCGTCTTAAAGCCGACCGCGCTGCGTGGCGAAGTCTGGCCTTTCGTTAATCCATAGATTTGATTATCCATTACGATGTAGGTTATGTTGATGTTACGACGAATCGCATGCACCGTATGTCCCATCCCAATCGCGAAGCCGTCTCCATCCCCGCCGGATGCAATGACGGTCAAGTCGCGATTGGCCAGCTTCAATCCTTGTGCGATTGGAAGCGCACGGCCGTGAATGCTGTGGAAGCCGTATGCATTAATATATCCTGAAATCCGACCAGAACAACCAATCCCTGATACAACTGCCAAATTCTCAGGTTCCAATCCGACATTGGCAGCTGCGCGTTGAATGGCTGCCTGAATTGAGAAGTCGCCGCAGCCTGGGCACCAATTCGGCTTCACATTGTTGCGAAACTCTTTGAACGTTGCCATTCTAGACCAACTCCTTGCTTTGTTTGTACAATTCCAAAGGCAGGAACGGAGTTCCATCATATTTATTAATTCGGCGAAGCTTCTCTCCGAATCCGACGTTCAGTTTCACTTGATCAGCCAATTGGCCAGTAGCATTGTTCTCTACCACAACGATTTGCTTCGCCTTCTGCGCATGCGGAGTGAATAGCTCTGTTGGGAACGGATAGATTTGACGAACGGTGATGTGGTTCGTCTTTACACCGTCTGCTTCCAAGCGTCTGCGCGCTTCATCAATCGTACCGCCTGTGGAGCCCATACCCACCAGAAGTAAATCTGGTTCTTCATGCGGTACATCTGCATGAATGGCGTTTGTCACCTGCAGCCCATTCAATTTGTTCAACCGTTTGTCCATCATCTTCTTGCGGTTCACTGCACTTTCCGACGGTCTGCCGATCTCGTCGTGCTCTACGCCAGTTACGTGGTGAAGCCCGCCTTTCTCTCCTGGGATAACACGTGGAGAGATGCCGTCTTCCGTAAACTCATAGCGCTTAAACTGTTGGTTAGCCTCTAACGGAGGTACATCACTCACCAGCTTGCCGCGGTCGATCATGATTTGCTCATAATCCAGCATTTCACATGTTTGCTTGCCGAGAGACAATTGCAAATCCGTCAATACGATAACTGGACATTGGTATTTCTCTGCTAGGTTGAATGCTTCTACTGTATCGAAGAAGCACTCTTCTATTGAACTTGGCGCGATCACGATCTTTGGAATTTCACCGTGCGTCCCGTAAATCATCGCGTTCATATCACTTTGTTCCTGCTTCGTCGGAAGCCCTGTACTTGGACCGCCGCGCTGTGTATTTACGATTACAATCGGTGTTTCCGTCATCCCCGCAAGACCGATTGCCTCAGTCTTCAAGGATAGACCAGGACCTGCGGACGCAGTCAATGCACGTACGCCTCCATAGTTAGCGCCGATCGCCATCGTAACTGCTGCGATCTCATCCTCTGTTTGAATAACCGTGCCGCCGAACTTCGGCAGACGCTTAATCAAATATTCCATAATCTCAGATGCTGGCGTAATTGGATAAGCCGCCATCAGGCGGCATCCTGCTGCCACTGCACCCAAGCCAATTGCATCGTTACCTATCATGAACAGCTTCTGCTTGCCATCAGCCGGCTCCAGCTTGAAATCATCAAGCGGACCGCCTGCTTGCTCCAGCACGAACTCTGCACCTCTACGTGCCGCCTCTACGTTCTTCTCTACGACTGCTGGACCCTTACGACTGAATTCCTCTTCAAGCGCCTTGTTGAAGACCTCCAGCGGCAATCCAAGCAGTGCCCATGAAGCGCCTGAAGCAACCATGTTCTTCATGAGAGAAGCACCCAGCTCTTCCGCGATTGCTGTGAACGGAACAGCGAACAGACGCGCATCTACACCTTCTGGGACAGTCGGATTGAACTTTGCATCTGCAACGATTACGCCGCCTGCACGAAGCTCACCAACGTTCAAATCGATGGATTCCTGGTCGAATGCGACCAGAATGTCCAAGTCGTCTGAAATTGCACGAATCGGCTTCGTACTGATACGAATCTTGTTGTTCGTATGACCACCCTTAATACGAGAAGAAAAATGACGGTAACCATATAAATAGTATCCAAGACGATTCAATGCCGTCGAGAAAATACGGTCCGTACTTTCTACGCCTTCCCCTTGCTGACCCCCGATTTTCCAAGACAATTGACTAATCAAGCTCGCCCACTCCTTTTGAAAGGTGACTCGCATATGCATCACGACGGATGCCACCAAAATTCGATAAATTGTAACAAGTAAAATACTGTAATGGTTGAGTCAATCTCATTCTATGTCCAGAGGTTGGAAAAAGCAAGCGTTTTCGCCGATGTCCACGATAGCAAGTTTCGATAGATATGATACCTTCATGAGATGAATGGACAATTATCCTTTCCTCGCAGGAAGGTTCGTCTTCAGAAACTGGACAGCATTGCTATGAGCAATGCGATTGACAAATTCCGACGAATATCTGTATTCGATCGCTTCCAGCAAATTGCCGTATCGACCGGCGTGTTCCAACCCTTGCACCTTGCGATCAATGCCGTCGAAGTCCGAGCCGAACATGATATGATGTTCACCGCCCAATTCACATATCCGATCGATATGGCGAAGCAAATCCTCAATCGTAACAGCTTGGCGATCCGAGATAAATTGCGGTACAAATGTTATTCCGATTCTGCCGTCACGCTCGATAATCGCCTTAATCTGTGCATCACTCAAGTTTCTTGGATGGGCAAGCACATGAGCCGAATTGGAATGGGATGCGAATACGGGACGCGCTGTGAGCTCCAACAGCTCCCAGAAAGCACGTTCATTCAAATGGGAGACATCTACCATCATCCCCAGCTTGTCACACTCGCGAATGAGTTGTTTCCCCTTGTTCGTAAAGCCAGCCTGCCTCGGCTCTAGGGTTCCGTCTACAGCCCAGTTCGAGTGATTCCAAGTCAATCCAAGGAAACGAACGCCAAGCTCAAATGCAGTTCGCACATACACCATGTCGCCTTCCAGACCGTCAACACCTTCAATGGACAGCAATGCCCCCGTTGCCTGGGGAATTTGCTCCCAATGCTCAACATCTTCGCGCCACCGAATAAGGGACACGTCTGGCAGTGAACATATCCGTTCTCGCAGCAAATCAATACAACGCAAAATTTGAGAGAATTGCGGAGGGCCGCTAAGTAAAGCTTCTTCTAAAAATACCGCAAAAACCTGCATGCCTACATTACCTGCCCGCATACGCGGCAGCGTAATATCCAGTGCATCCTCGCTCATAAAATCCAGTTTGCCTGTGTAGAGCATCTTGTACAATACATCGCAATGAAAATCAATAATTCGTTGTGTCATGTTATCCCGTCTCCTTCTTTTTGTTATTCTTATCGGATCGCCAATCTATTCCGCCGCTATTCGAACTGTGCTTGTCCGAATTGCCGCACCTAGATCCATCTTAACCATCTTTCTTCCCGAGGAACACAAAGCAAAAAACCTGCTTACGTTGTAAACAGGCTGAAAAAAGTCGTTACTCACACACCACTGTCGACGTATATTATCTGGGCTCAACTATCAATTTAATTGCTGTCCGATCCTCGCCATCGATGACAATATCCGTGAAAGCGGGAACACAAATCAAATCCACACCACTTGGTGCAACGAATCCCCGTGCAATGGCAACGGCCTTAATCGCTTGGTTCAAGGCCCCTGCGCCAATTGCTTGCAGTTCGGCTGCTCCCCGTTCACGCAAAACCCCTGCTAACGCTCCAGCTACCGAATTAGGATTGGACTTTGCTGAAACCTTTAATACTTCCATGGAAAGTACCTCCTCGGGATTGTTAAGGTTAGACTCCATTATTACAACATATTCGTGAATGTGCTAAAAATTCCTTCACAATGCAGATTCATTCACTTTCGGGCAGCCTGGCTCGACTGGTTCGGATTTAGGCTCCGCTCTGTTCAAGCGTCATCCGTTAACAACAACCATTCCATAAACGCTTCTTTATCGCTTCCCCCCAATTCAAGAACCTCCTGAGCACCTTCCTATCCCAACGTTTAGCATGGCTTACCGTTCATCTTACCTATCATTCAACGCATACAGCAAAAAGGCGAAGCCAGTGCTCTCGCACTTGCCTCGCCTGCTTCTTACCGCAATTACTGCAATTACTCCATTATCCACTCGTCTTCACGAACACGGATCTTTTCAAGCTTAACAGCCTTGCCGGTAGCTTCATCAATTTCGACTACAAGCCCATGGAACTGCCATTTTCCTTCGTCAACAACGAAACGGACTGGTAGCTGTGTCTTGAACTTGCGTAGCACAGCTTCCCTTTCCATTCCCAGCACGCCTTCCTTGGAGCCTACCATACCCACATCTGTTAAGTAAGCAGTGCCTCCTGGCAAGATTGTATCGTCATTTGTCTGTACATGCGTATGTGTACCTACTACAAGTGACGCGCGGCCATCCAAGTGCCAACCCATCGCAATCTTCTCTGACGTTGCCTCAGCGTGGAAGTCAACAAGTATCGCCCGCGATTTCTTCCCCAGTGATTCAATGATTTCATCCGTCGTACGGAATGGGCAATCAATAGCCGGCAAAAAGGTGCGGCCTTGCACATTGACGATTACCAGTTCCTTGCCGTTGGCCTTAATTACCGTATGACCTTGGCCTGGTGTCCCGGGCGGGAAGTTCGCTGGGCGAACCATGCGTTTCTCGTCGTCAATCCATTCGAATATATCCTTATTGTCCCATGTGTGGTTCCCCATTGTAAAGCCGTGAACGCCTAGATCAACGAACTCCTTAATAATCGCAGAAGTTACACCTCTGCCTCCGGCAGCATTTTCAGCGTTCGCAATGATGATGTGCGGATTGTGCTTTTGCTTGAGTGACGGAAGAACCTGCTTGAGGGCTTTGCGCCCCGTATTTCCGACGATATCTCCGATAAACATTACTTTCATCTTGCCTAAGTCCTCCTTGCGACAGCCTCTAGCCCAGTTCTTCTTGAGTTCCGACCAGTTGAGGCAGCTTTCTATCTCCTAACCATTTCTTCGATGTATTAAAAAAAGGTCGGTTTGCAGCATCGAGAAGGTTGCGCGAACTTGAAGCGTATGCTTCCGTAGTGAGTTTTGCATTGCAAAACTTGTAGGGAGCGGCGAAGTGTAGATGAGACTACATGAGCAGCTGAATGTTTCCGTTGGAAACATACTTCGAAAGCATACGCCCTTCGAAAGTGAACGCACGATTCGATGTCAAGTTACTTTCTGCATCTCTTTGTGCCCAAAAGCGAACTTTTTGAACAACCGCTAAAAGGGAGAAGTGGCCTAATTAGGCCACTTCTCCAAATCCTATATGTGCATCCTATTTCGCATATTCAACCGCTCGGGTTTCGCGAATGACCGTTACCTTAATATGCCCTGGATAATCCAATTCATTTTCAATCGTCTTCGTAATTTCACGAGCAAGACGATATGCTTCGGCATCATCAATCTTCTCCGGTTGTACCATTACGCGGACTTCACGTCCCGCTTGAATCGCGTATGATTTCTCAACGCCCTCGAACGACTCTGAAATCTCTTCCAGTTTTTCAAGTCGTTTGATGTATGTTTCAAGCGTTTCCCTACGAGCGCCTGGTCTTGCTGCCGACAAAGCGTCAGCGGCAGCGACCAGCATAGCGATGACAGATGTTGCTTCACAGTCGCCATGGTGGGATGCGATGCTGTTAATGACTACAGGATGTTCTTTATACTTCTTCGCCAACTCTACGCCGATTTCGACGTGAGATCCTTCAACTTCATGATCCAACGCTTTTCCGATGTCATGCAACAGCCCGGCACGTTTGGCTAACGTTACATCCTCTCCAAGCTCTCCTGCCATCAAACCGGCAAGATAAGCCACTTCCATAGAGTGCTTCAGTACGTTCTGTCCATAACTTGTACGGAACTTCAAACGACCCAATATTTTGATCAAATCAGGATGCAATCCGTGCACGCCGACTTCGAATGTAGCTTGTTCTCCGTATTCGCGAATCCGCTCGTCCACTTCCTTGCGCGACTTCTCCACCATTTCCTCGATGCGAGCTGGGTGAATACGTCCGTCTGCAACGAGCTTCTCAAGAGATGTTCTTGCAATTTCACGGCGAATCGGGTCGAATCCGGACAGAATAACCGCTTCAGGCGTGTCATCGATAATGAGATCGATCCCTGTCAACGTCTCGAGCGCGCGGATATTTCGTCCTTCGCGACCGATAATGCGGCCCTTCATCTCTTCGTTCGGCAATGCAACAACGGATACCGTCGTTTCTGCGACATGATCTGCAGCGCAACGCTGGATAGCCATCGTAATAATCTCACGGGAGCGCTTGTCCGCTTCCTCGCGAGCTTGCTGCTCAATCTCTTTAATCATTTGCGCCGTTTCATGACGCACTTCTTGCTCTACATTCGTCAAAATAATTGTACGCGCATCTTCCATCGTCAGATTCGAAATGCGTTCTAATTCTGTAACTTGCTGCTGACAAATTTGATCGATCTGTTCTTGTGTTTCTTCGATTCGTTTCTCTTTAGCAGCTACTTGTTCTTCTTTACGTTCCAGCGCTTCTAACTTTTTATCCAACGACTCTTCTTTTTGCAATAAGCGTCTTTCGAGTCGTTGAACTTCGTTCCGTCGTTCGCGGATGTCCTTCTCCGCTTCATTGCGAAGCTTATGGATTTCGTCCTTCGCTTCAAGCACTGCTTCTTTCTTCAGCGCTTCAGCTTCCTTGCGCGCGCCATCCATAATTTGTTCCGCGGCGTGTTCAGCACTCGTTATCTTCGCTTCGGCAAGCGATTTGCGAATCAGGTATCCGATTCCAAACCCCAAGAACAATGCGGCCACAACGAGAACGATCGCGAGCCAAAGTTGTACGTTCATTGCCTCACCTCCCCGTTGGTTCCTCCAAGCACTGCTTGGGACAGGTTACATTTTTGGTTTTCAAGTTTCCCTATTCATTAATCAACTCAATAGACTAGTGTTCGTGCACTAGCCTATGTATATGCTCTAGGCATACACGGGCGTCGCCTTAAGGCGACAATCGGAAATCAGTAAATTGGCGAAATGAATCATTAGAAATCAATCTCTGGAAGAGGGGATTGATCTCGTGAAAATAAAGATACATGTTCATTTTATTATTCATGAAAAGATATTGTCAAGCAAATGACGTGAGTGGTCACTTTATTATTCGTCAAGATGGCCTGATACACCCTCTTCATCAACTTGCTCATCCGCTGCAGCATAAGCTGCCCGACGCGCCATATCCATTGGGAAGCCTCTGCGGGCGAGGAAGGCTGCCACTTTTTGCTTGCGCAGATGCATTTCCCCCTTCGTCTGTCTCCATTTTTTGCGAGCGGCATGCAGTGCGCTTTCCCATTCCTCTTCCGGATCTATCGAATAAAGCGCAGTTTCAATATGCCGATCCTGCACTCCCTTTTGCTTCAGCTCATGCTGAATCCAGCGGCGCCCCTTCATATGACGATTCAGACGCTGATGCGCCCATTGCATTGCATATGATTTATCATCGACCAACCACTCCCGTTCCAAACGATCGAGCACCTCATGCACGATGCCGTCTTCATAGCCCTTCTGGGCTAGGTTACGTGCGAGTTCGATGCGTGTACGTGGTTTGCGCTGCAAATACTTAATCGCTTGCACGTAGGCCTTATTCCCTTCGTCTGCACGCAATATCTCCGTAAGGGAGTCGAGTGACAGTTCTGATCCTTTTAATAGTCGGAACTTGATCATCACATCTTCATGCACTTCAAGCGGAGCTGCCCCATCGAAATGAATCGTATAGCGACCAGCCTGTCTCTCCACGCGCTCTACGCGTGTGATTGTTACGATACGTTCACTATCCTTCAAACGGCTCTCCTCCATACAAATACATAGAAGCACCTTCGCCTAACGCGAAGGTGCTTTGAGCAGACAACGAATTATTCGTCGTCACCTAATTCCAATTCTAATGTATCATCATCATCTTCACTAACACCCTTAGCAGGGATTGTTGTCGTTAGATTGCTTGCTTCACGAATTTGATTTTCAATGGATAACGCAATTTCCGAATGTTCCTTCAAGAATTGCTTCGCATTCTCGCGACCTTGGCCCAATCGCTCACCCTCGAAGGAATACCAAGCACCGCTCTTCTGCACGATATCCATCTCTGTGCCAATATCGACGATGCTTCCCTCGCGTGAGATACCTTCACCATACATGATGTCGATGTCTGCCTGCTTGAACGGAGGAGCAACCTTATTCTTAACAACCTTGATGCGTGTACGGTTACCAATCATATCTGTACCTTGCTTAATTGTCTCAACACGGCGTACCTCAAGACGAACACTGGAATAGAACTTCAATGCACGGCCGCCTGGCGTTGTTTCCGGGTTACCGAACATCACGCCAACCTTCTCACGAAGCTGGTTGATGAAGATCGCGATCGTCTTCGATTTGCTGATTGCACCAGACAATTTACGCAATGCCTGCGACATCAAGCGAGCCTGAAGACCAACATGGGAGTCTCCCATTTCGCCTTCAATCTCTGCCTTCGGAACAAGTGCTGCAACAGAGTCAATAACGATAATGTCGACAGCACCGCTTCGTACCAATGCTTCCGCAATTTCAAGCGCTTGCTCCCCTGTATCTGGCTGGGACAACAGAAGTTCGTCAATATTGACGCCCAGCTTGCTTGCATATAGCGGATCCAACGCGTGTTCCGCATCAATAAATGCAGCTTGTCCACCAGTCTTCTGTACTTCAGCGATCGCATGAAGCGCAACCGTTGTCTTACCGGAAGATTCTGGTCCATAAACCTCGATAATACGACCTCTCGGCAAACCGCCGATTCCTAAAGCTATATCTAATGCAAGAGATCCGCTTGGTACAATCTCGACTTGCATGTGATTGGATTCGCCAAGTTTCATGATCGAACCTTTACCGAATTGTTTCTCAATTTGACGCAAAGCCATTTCTAACGCAGCGCGACGATCTGACACAAACTCACTTCCTTCACTGATTCGTTTGATATATACATCATAACGTGTTTCATTCGGTTTGCCAAGCATTTTTTCGAACATACATTCGTTTTTTTGACGAACACACCCACTTCAATATCCATTTTTACCATATATTTGATATATCAATTTGCCGGATGCAGCCAACAAAAAAACCGCAACAAAGCGCACATACACTTTGTTACGGTTCTTCCGCATCTATAATCGATTGTAGCTTCCGCTCTTTATTTTGTCAACAATTTCTAAATTACATCGCATTATGCACGGATCGTTCCTGCAGCCGTCTCCATAACCGATACATAATGGCATATACCGTACGGCGGCGTATCCCTTCCCGATCTCCATTCAAACGCAACTCTTCAACAACAACTTCCTTCCCCTTCTCGGCAATTGCTATATAAACCAAGCCGACAGGCTTACGCTCCGAATGGTCAGGCCCTGCAACTCCTGTTATGGCTACTGTGAAATCAGTATCAGCAATGTCCTGCATCCCTTCAACCATAGCCTTGGCAGTTTGCTCACTTACTGCTCCAGGTGCATGCTCTCCCTCAAGCAGCTCATGAGGCACGCCAAGAATTCGTTCCTTCATTTCGTTCGAGTAGGTCACCGCACCGCCAGCGAACACATGCGAGCTTCCAGGGATCGCCGTAATCGTATCAGCGAACATCCCTCCTGTACAGCTTTCGGCAGCGGATAAGGTTAACCCATATTGCGTCAACTGCTTCACAAGCACTTCTGGGAGCGGCAAATCCTCAGTTGCATAGAGATGCAAGCCCAGTCGGGTGCGAATTTCACGTTCCACCTGATCGAGCTTCAACTCGGCTTCTGTCCGATCTGTCCCTTTTACAGCCAATCGAACAAGTACCTCCCCTTCCTTTGCATAGGTGGCAATCGTTGTATCTGTTTGCTGCTCGATCAGATCGAGAAGAGCATTTTCGAGACCTGATTCTCCGATGCCCGCAAATTTCAGCATTCGCGTATACAAGGAGGATTGATCAATGACTTGCCGACGCTGCAGCCACGGAATCGCCTCATTGTCGAGCATTGGCTTCATTTCACGTGGAGGTCCTGGAAGCAGTACATACGTTGTTCCATTATGTTGGAGGACATTCCCAACGGCGAGGCCTGTCGAGTTCTGCAGTACATCAGCCCCATCAATGACATGCGCTTGACGCTTATTGCTTTCAACCATATGGATGCCGCGCCCTGCAAACATCTCTGTCATCTTGGCCATTGCCGGTTCATCGTATGTCATCTTACGACCTAACATTTCCGCAAGTACATCCTTCGTCAAATCATCCATCGTTGGTCCTAGACCGCCGGTAAAAATGAGCAGGTCAGAACGATCCCGAGCTGTTTCAATAGTCTGTTGAATTCGCTTGGCGTTATCTCCGACAACCGTATGATAAAAAACATCCACACCAACCAAAGCCAATTGCTGTGAAATATATTGAGCATTCGTATTTACAATTTGTCCGAGCAGCAGCTCAGTGCCAACTGCAATGATTTCTGCTTTCATGTCAACCACCATCCCCATAAGTCTGTACATAAGAATAGGTGCCTCTTCCACCCCGGAAACAGCCGGAAATACGGAAAAAGCACCTATTTACCTAACAGCTTCCGCTCATCTATCACGAAAGATGCAGCACATTTTTATTTTTGACAAAATAGTCAATTCCCGAGTAGACCGTGATCAACGCGGCAACCCACGTCGCCAATATATCAAATCGGAAATGAAGAAACGCAAACGGAAAGTTGTTAAGCAGCATTGCCGCAATCGCCGTTATTTGTGTTGCCGTCTTCCATTTTCCCCACTTGCTGGCAGCAACAACCGTTCCTTCGAGCAAAGCAACTTGACGAAGGCCTGTAACCGCGAACTCACGGCTGATAATGACAACCGCGATCCACGCATCACACTTTTGCATCTCAACAAGAGAGATGAGTACCGCCGCTACGAGCAGCTTGTCCGCAAGAGGATCAAGCAGCTTTCCTAAATTTGTAACCATTTTGCGTTTACGGGCGATATAACCATCCAATCCATCAGTACTTGCAGCAATAATGAAGATCAAGGCCGCAATAATCTGGTTGTAAGTAATCGAAAACCCCTCTAGTTCAATCGCAGGCAAATAATCAAAGTTCACCAATAGGAAGAACATCATTATTGGCACAAGAAAAATACGGACCAACGTTATCTTGTTCGCCAGATTCACGCGAGACCCTCCCCGGCTAAGTCAAATTCAAGCGCATGAGTAATCCTTACCTTGGCAATTTCCCCAATACTCAATGGCTGGCCGGAAATAAATACTTCCCCGTCAATTTCAGGGGCGTCGAATTGCGAGCGGCCGATGAATACATCATTGCGGCCATCGTAACGCTCAACAAGGACTTCCAATATATCACCAATACGCTTCTCACTTACTTCTTTAGATACTTGACGTTGAATCTCCATAAGCGTATTCGCACGCCATTCTTTCACCTCATCAGGGACATGGTCAGGCAAGCGAGTTGCCGGCGTGTCCTCTTCGGAAGAATAGGTGAATACACCTAATCGATCGAACTTCATTTCCCTAATAAAGTCGCATAGTCTGTCAAAGTCTTCGTCCGTTTCTCCGGGGAACCCTACAATAATAGACGTACGCAGCGCTACACCCGGGATTCGTTCACGGATTTTGTTCACGAGCTCTCTGGAATCACGCTGGCGGCCCGGACGTCTCATACGCTTCAAAATGCTATCTTCGCTATGCTGCAATGGCATATCGATATACTTGCAAATCTTCGGATTGCTTGCAATCGTATCCATAAGCTCCTCGGTGAAGAAACCAGGATATGCGTAGTGCAGGCGAACCCATTCCACACCTGGAATTTCGCTTACTTTATTCATCAACTCCGGCAGCTTGAAGCCATCGTACAAGTCTACACCGTAATTCGTGGAATCCTGGGCAATTAAGCTAATCTCCTTAACCCCTTGTTCTGCCAGCTGGGCTACCTCCGCAAGAATTGACTCCATTGTACGGCTGCGGAACTTGCCTCTCATAATTGGAATACTGCAGAAGGTACAATTGTTGTCACAGCCCTCGGCAATCTTGACATACGCCGTATAGCGCGGAGTCGCCACTTTACGCGGAAGGATGCGATCATAATCGAACACAGGATTGCCTACCCGGATAGGCTTGCTTCCCTGCAGTGCTTCATCAACAATATCATTGATTTTATCAAAGTCGCCTGTACCAACGATACCATCAATCTCCGGCATTTCATCGAGAAGCTGCTCTTTGTATCGCTGTGTTAAACAGCCCGAAACGATGAGCGCCTTCAGCTCTGCGGTTTCCTTCAGATCTGCCAATCTTAAAATCGTATTGACCGATTCTTCCTTAGCAGCATCAATGAATCCACATGTGTTGACGATGATAACCGTTGCGTCTTCTTCATTTTCCACCAACTCATATCCACGCTCATAAATTAAGCCGGACATAATCTCGGAATCAACCAAGTTTTTGTCGCAGCCCAACGTTACGATTTTAATCTTTTCTGTCATTTTACATCCCCCATAAGGCAGACTCCTATTTGGAGTATTTTCATATCCGTATATCTATGTATCTCATCAAGTATAATACAGTCATGACTTTGGAGTCAAAAAAACAAAAAAGGCCCATCATCCTTCTACCTTACAGCTGTGATGATGGGCTATCCGCTTAGCGATAATTCGTAAATTGCAGATCTAGCGGCAGATTTGCACCCCGTAGCAGCTGCATGACAGCTTGCAAATCGTCTTTACTTTTACCAGTAACTCGAATCTGATCTCCTTGAATCTGGCTTTTTACTTTAAGCTTCGAGTCACGGATCATAATATTAATTTTTTTAGCTGTATCCTGATCAATCCCCTGCTTACACTTCGCCCGCTGTCGTACAGCAGCTGACGCTGCCGGCTCAATTTTACCGAAGTCCATATTTTTGATAGCTACACCGCGCTTGGCCATTTTTGATTGCAATATATCAATGACACTCTTTAGTTTGAACTCATCATCCGATACAATGATCACTTCATCCTTCTCAAGGGTAATTTTACTTTTACTTCCTTTAAAATCGTATCGAGATTCAATTTCCTTCATTGCCTGAGTAATTGCATTATTCATTTCCTGCAGATCCAGCTTGGATACAATATCAAATGAACTGTCCGCCATATTTGGTTCCTCCTTCAAGATACCACTTAATTCCATATGTACAAACTTAACGTTATGTATATACACAAAGGCATTCTCAAACAGGCTCAAGCCTGCAAAAGAATGCCCCTGCAGCATGCGATTGTCTAAAAACGAACGCGTGCTGGCGCTCGGAACATATCAAGCACTCCTAGTAAAATATGTGCAAGCCCAAAGCCTAACACGCCATACCCCCAAACACTTGGCATCAAGTAATACCCTAACAAGCTGACCACAATACCAGCACCGGTAACGATCCAACTGGTTGCCATTGCTCGACACCTCACCTTGTATTTAATCGGAGTTCACAATTATCGCCGCAGCTATATTGTCTCCTGTGAAAAAGTGATTATGTCCAGCGGCAGGATGTAATTCGAACCAAACCAGCCATTGGGTCATGCTGTTTATGCACCTAGTGATTGCCTTGATCCATGTTCGTTGTAGGGGATCCCTCTTGCTTTTCTGCTTGTAGCTTCTGCGCTTCCTCGTAAGAAATCCATTGCAGGCGAATATTTTTGGAGCCCTCATTGTCGGATTTATTCAACGGCTCCCCAGCAACCGTAACTTCGATCGCCTTAGCATAACCAGCGCGAATGAACATACCTTGATCCGTCATATCGAACGATACGGTTTGATCCTTCTCCAATGTTTCATAATGGAGCTTCTTCCCGCTGCTATTCTTCTCATGAACGGCCAGCCAGCTTCTGTCATTAACTGCTTTAATTTCAACCTTCACAGGTGTATTCGCTGGGGCCGATACTTGATACACATCCTCAGAACGCTTAGAGGTTTGCAATACGACAATTGGCTTCTGCTCCTGTTTCGGAGGTTCTGGAGTAGTAGGCTTAACTGGCTGTTGAACCGCTCCACCGGCATTGTTTTGTCCTGCTTTGTCGCCATTGGCCGCTCCATTCGCGCCCGTAGATGGTGTCTGTGTCTCCGTAATATTCGTATCATCAGAAGTGTTGTCCGATGTTCCCGGATTCACTTTCATGACGACGAAGAAATAGACAATGACACCGATTAAAATGATGAAAGCCCATAGAAGCAGCGTCGATGCCCAGCGTCCAAATCGATCAGACGATGACGATTGTACACTGCGTTTCTTCGTTCGCATGAGCGGCTCGACTGACGGCTCGGGTTCCGGTGTCGGAATATCGTTGCGATAATACTGCAAAATTTCATCAGGGTTCAAGCCTACCGTCTCTGCGTACGTTTTGACAAAGGCACGTACATAGAACGAACCCGGCAGCACCTTATAGTCCCCTTCCTCAATCGCCTCCAAGTAACGCTTACGAATTTTCGTAGCTTCTTGGACATCATCCAGGGAAAGATTTTTTTCTAGCCTTGCTTTTTTTAATAATTGCCCTAACTCTGACACAACTTCACCTCCTGTCCATAATCCAAGCTGCACCTGCGTACTGCTATGTTAAATTTCGTTATAATTTATCGTAAACGATTCGTACGTAATTTCCTCATCCGGATTGTTGCGCAATTCGATAATGTAATCAAAAAAATCATAATCATAACTGGTTTCTTGAACAAATATATCTGGATGCTCAATTACCTTCGTGGATGGCATATTGATAATTTCCTCGAGCAATGAAGCATGTTTCTCATTCGAACGAATCGTGCTTACAATGCCATCGATAATAAAGATATTGTTCGGGTTCAGTTCCTCATCAGACATTTGACTGCGCACGGTCTGTCTGAGCAGCGTAGAGGATACAAATGTCCAGCGCTTCATCGCACACACGCTTCCAGCAATAATGGATTCCGTCTTGCCAACCCGCGGCATTCCTCGAAGCCCGATCACCTGTTGCCCATCACGCTTGAATATTTCACCCAAAAAATCAACAAGCAAGCCAAGCTCGTCTCTTGTAAAGCGGAACGTCTTTCGATCATCAGAATCGCGTTCAATATATCTGCCATGGCGTACAGCCAGTATATCAACCAGCTTCGGCTGCCGCAGTGCGGACACTGTAATATTGTCAACCTTTTTCAGCATCTGCCCCATGATTTCGATCTTCTCATCATCATCCGTTTGCAGAAGCATTCCTCTTGTCTTGTCTTCTACACCGTTAATAGTCAAAATGTTTACTTCGAGCATTCCTAGCAGCGAAGCAATATCCCCGAGAAGACCAGGGCGGTTTTTATGTATCTTATATTCCATATACCACTGTTTGTACTCCATGACACACCTCATCCGCGGTTATCCGCCGTTTTCCATTCTACAATACATGGGACACAAATTCCACCGGAGTCGGGCTAAAAAACGAGAAAAAACGCAATACTTTCTAAATTTCTCCGATTCAGTACCATTATAGCAGGTTCTGAGCATGTATTCATGTCGTTTGCATGAAGATGAGGGTATGAAAAGAAAGAAAGTTCGGTTCAGAACTTCCTTTCTTTTGATATATGGACAAAATGACGAATTACCCGTTTTGCTCAGCCAATTTTACCATCAAACGAGCAATCGTTTTCCGCTCCTCGTCAGAGCCGACACTCCACAATTCTTTCAATGCACTTTCTTGTGCATTTTTCGGGTCAACCTTCTCTTCCAAAAACGAACCGATTTCATAAGCAAGCTTGGAAATTGTTTCTTCAGACATGCCTAGCCCTTTTGCTTGCTTGACACGTTCTCCAAGAAACTTTTTCCACGAGTCGAAGTTTTCAAGTACTGATGACACGAGAACGCCCTCCTAGTGGTCTAATGTGAATTCATCAGTCGTAATATGTGCCTATGCCACCGGAATTATGCGTAACATATCAAGCATTAGACTTACATTTGCCATCCGCCATTTGGACTAATAACTTGTCCTGTGATATATCCCGATTCAGGCAGTGCCAAATAATAAATCAGGGAAGCAACCTCTTCCGGTGTTCCAAGTCTGCCTAATGGAATATCTTCTTGGAGCGCCATTCGTTCTTCTTTATCCAAATGCTTGACCATATCGGTATCCACCACACCCGGTGCTACCGCATTTACAGTTACTCCAGAAGGCGCCAGCTCTTTCGCTAATGCCTTTGTAAAGGCATTAACGCCGCCTTTGGCCATCGAATACATGACTTCACAGGAGGCTCCAGTGATTCCCCAAATGGAGGATACATTGATAATTCGACCATACTTTTGCGTTATCATATACGGAGCAAATCGTTGCGTACACATGAACATCCCCTTCAAATTAATGTCCATACAGTCCATCCATTCCTGCTCCGTTACATCCGTGAACAGACCGTAATAAGCAACACCAGCATTATTGACCAATATATCAGGTGTGAAACCCAACTCATCAAGCTTTTCCTTCATTCGATCAAGCTGCTCCATATCTCTGAGATCAGCAGAGATTGTCATGACCTGCGCACCATGATTCAGACACTTGCGAGCCACTTCATTCGCAGCTTCGTGTGAATTTAAATAATGAATCACGATCTTCATTCCTACTTGAGCGAAACGTTCCGCAATCGCTGCTCCAATCCCACGGCTAGCTCCAGTTATTAGGACAGATGTCTCTGACAAAGCTTTCATACTTGCTCTCCCCCTTTTTTTGTGGACAAGTATTGTACATATAAAAAAAGAAAGCGCACCTGATTGCAGGTACGCCTTCGTATGTTACGGTTGTTCGACAATAGACACTGCTAGTCGATTCCAATCAAAATGATCCTTCAACCGCTGATGCACTTGTTCTAACGTTAGCGTCTCGTATACCGAAAGTATATCAAATAAATCGGTATCACGGAACTTATACTTCGTAAATTCGTTGGCAATCGCTTCAGGAGAATTTAGCATCCGCAAGTAAGAGCCAATCGACTTATTGCGGATACGCTCGAATGCACCCTGCTCGAAGCCCGATACTTTGCGCTCATCAATTAGCTCCCTAACCCGCTTCACCAAACCATCAGGGTCTTTCGTTTCCCCGCCGATAATCGAGAAGGCATAATCAGAGCTGCAATTGAATTCGCTGCCAAATGAATCTGTCGTTAAACCTTCCTCATACAGCGTCTGATATAACGGCGAGCTACTGCCCAACATCAAATCCAGCATAATGCGCGTCTTTATTTCATGCTCCAACAGTTCCTTACCCTCTAGGCCGGGACGAGGTTCTTTACAACCGAATAAACATCGAGGAAGAGATACGGGAAGCTTGGAGACTCGTCTTGTCTCCTTCACCGTGTTTGGTTCCTCCTCGAATATGCGGCGTATCTGCCCTTGCGGTTCATATGTCTTGCTGGCCTGATTGCTGCGTACTAACTCGAAGATGCTTTTCGGTTCAACACCGCCTACGACGAACAACAGCATGTTGGAAGGATGGTAGAAGGTATGGTAGCACGTATAGAGTGTTTCCTTCGTAATCGTCCCGATTGATTCTATCGTACCTGCAATATCAATATGTACAGGATGAACATGGTACATTGCCTCAATAAGGCCAAAGTACACCCGCCACGCTGCATTATCGCGATACATGTTAATTTCCTGACCGATTATGCCCTTTTCTTTTTCTACATTTTCATCTGTAAAATAAGGCCTTTGTACGAAATCAATCAACGTCTCCAGGCTTTCTTCAATTCGGGACGTGGATGAAAACAAATAGACCGTACGATCAAAAGTAGTAAAAGCATTCGCAGATGCACCCTGTTCGGCAAACTTAGCAAAAATATCTCCTTCAGGCTCTTCAAACATTTTATGCTCCAAGAAGTGTGCGATCCCATCTGGAACTTGAATCTCTTCTTGTCCTTCCACATGAAAATGATTATCGATAGAGCCATATTTTGTGGAAAAAGTAGCGTATGTCTTCTGGAATCCCGTCTTAGGGAGCACGTACACATCTAATCCATTATCCATCTGTTCATAATAGATCGTTTCTTGCAAATTGGAGTAATGACGTTGTTCCATCGATTAGGCCTCCTCCCTATTGCGCAAGAAATAAATCGTATCCAACTGGAAGGTCAGAGCGACCTTTTGAATATGCGCTGCGTCGATATGCTCTACCTCGTCAATGAGTTGGGACGTACTGCGCTCTTTTCCAGACAGCACCCGGTTGAAATCAAAGCCAATCATTTCAAACGAGGAATCATCAATTTCACGCAGTTGATTCGCAATCATGGCTTTCGTCTGACTGATTTCGAGTGGCTGCAGTTGTCCTGCCTTCATTGCCTCAAGCTGCTCAATAATAATTTCCCTGGCTTTATCAAAATGCTCGAACTCAATCCCAGACTGAATCGTGCAAATGCCTTTATGCCCTTCGAAGCGGGAGGCAGCATAGTAGGCTAGACTGTTCTTCTCACGCACATTGATAAACAGCTTGGAATGCGGGTACCCGCCCAAGATGCCATTGTACATTAACACAGCAGGATAGGCATCATCAGCATAGGTAATGGTGGAGCGAAGCCCCATATTCAGTTTTCCTTGACTGACTTCGAGACGTTCAATAACGGTGTTCGGTTCGCCTATGCGCGGCACTGGTATAGAACGGGCATATGGCGTCTCAACCGAGCGGCCGATACGGAACGATGACTCTACACAGCGTTCAACCTCTTCATAGGTTGTATCCCCAACAACATAAACGTCAATTGCCGCATGCTCAAGCAGCCAGCGATACTTTTCGGTTAATGCGGCCGCATCAATCGAGTCTAAATCTTGCCGATTGCCAAGCGCATGCAGGCGATACGGTTCGTTTTTGCACATTTCCTCTACGCAGCGTTCTGCCGCATAACGGATTTTATCGTTAACGATCGACTCAATACGCTGGCGCAAGGTTTCTTTCTCCTCGTCCACATACTTACTGCGAAAGGTACCATTATCCATGGCTGGGGTCGTAATTGCTTCGCCTAAAAACTGAAATGCCTGTGCAAGCAAGGACTCTGACGAGCTCACAAAAACATCATTGATAACGTCCATACGGAACTGAATGATTTGATAATCCGCTCGCTTGAACACATCGAAGCCAAATCCTGCTCCGTACAACTCATCCAAGCGCTCGCGGAATCGTATCGTTTCCGGATACGAAGACGTGCCTCTCCGCAGTACAAAAGGCGTTAGTGCCGTAGTCGTTAAGGTATCCTCTTGGAGTGGGATCCCTACATACACAGAGATGGCGAACGTTTTAAAGCGCTTTGTCGGCATAACATGAACACGCATGCCTTTTACCTTTCCCCGTTCAAATGTCGGTTTGCTCACCATATCTAACCCCATTTCTTCATATGATCAATCATTCATTACCAATAACATACCGGAATGGAAACAAAGAAGCAAATGGCCTGCTGCCATTGCTTCTTCATCCCGCTTCCATATGTAACATCTCGTTACGTCTCATTTCTTTCGTCGCTTCGATCACTTCATTACATACAGAATATATGCTTGCCGATTGTTTTCACCTGAGGACGTGTCCAAATCCATTTGGACGTAGCGGTTTCAGGGTTGAAATAATATAGGCAGCCGCCGGAAGGATCCCATCCATTAATTGCATCCTTAACTGCTCGTTTTGCCGTCTCATTTGGTTCTAACCAGATCTGTCCATCGGCTACTGCGGTAAAAGCGCCTGGTTGGAAAATAACACCGTATGCCGTTTTCGGGAAGCTCGGCGATTTCACCCGATTCAAAATAACAGCTGCTACAGCTACCTGCCCTTCATAAGGCTCTCCACGTGCTTCACCATAGACCGCATTCGCCATAAATTTCAGATCATTTTCCGATAGCCCCAAATTGTTGGAACCGCTTATATTGTTATTTGTTGAGCCAGAAGGCTTGTTTGGTGCCGTCCCGCCCGTAGTTTCAGGCTTCCAGTTTTTCGTCGCCTTTACTAGCATTTCTTTGGTCTTCGGCCCAACGATTCCGTCTGACTTCATGCCAAACTTCCATTGGAACCACGTCACTGCATTTTTCGTCGCTGGGCCAAAGATACCGTCGGTCTTGCCGTCATAATACCCGAGAAACTTCAATCGACCTTGTAACTCCTTCACATCTTGCCCCTGTGAGCCTTGCTGCAATGTCGCATTGCTAAATGTGGCTTCCGTCTTGCCCATTTGCTTGTACTGGAATGCCCCAATCAGCACGAATACGATGCATATCGTAATCCAAATCATCCGTTTTCTCATGCCTAACGTCTACCTCTCTCTTGTGAATTTGACAGGATTGGCAACTTTATTATGAGATAACAGGGAAAGATCTATGCACTTGCATACACTCCTCCATGCACAACAAAAGAGGACGCCAAAGCATCCTCTTTTATGGTTCCCTACACTATGATGATATTTTACTCTGCTGATACTGTTCCAGCGTCATTAGTACTTCGCGCGGTCGACTGCCTTCATGTGCGCCGATCAAACCTTGCATATGCATATGATCAATTAAGCGGCTGGCGCGGTTATATCCGATTCTCATCCGGCGTTGAAGCAGTGATGCCGATGCTTGCTGCGCCTCCAGCACAATTTGAATAGCTTGGTCGTACAATTCATCGACTGGTTCATCCGAGGCATGTCCGCTTTCATCAATCTCCGGCACTAATTCCTCATTGTATTCCGCCTGCGCTTGACCGCTTACGAAGCCAACGACAGCTTCGACCTCTTGATCGGATAAGAATGCTCCCTGCACCCGTATCGGCTTGGAGGAGCCCATCGGCAGGAAGAGCATATCGCCACGTCCAAGCAGCTTCTCAGCGCCAGCCATGTCCAAAATGGTTCGTGAATCCACTTGAGAAGATACACCGAATGCAATTCGCGATGGAATGTTTGCCTTGATAACCCCAGTGATAACGTCAACAGAAGGACGTTGAGTCGCGATAATCAAGTGAATACCTGCTGCACGCGCCATTTGGGCTAGGCGGCATATCGAATCCTCTACATCATTGGCAGCAACCATCATCAAGTCCGCAAGCTCATCGACAATAATAACGATATACGGCAGAACCTTATCCGGTTCATCTGCTACTAGCTTGTTATACCCCTCAATGTTCCGGGTTCCTGATTTGGAGAACAATTCATATCGTTTCTCCATTTCAACGACGATTTTCTTCAAGGCTAACGAAGCGCGTCTCGGATCTGTAACGACGGGGGCAAGCAAATGTGGAATACCGTTGTATACATTCAATTCGACCATCTTCGGGTCAACCATCAGGAACTTCACTTCATCCGGTTTTGCCTTGTAGAGGATACTCGTTATAATCCCATTAATACATACCGACTTCCCTGAACCTGTAGCGCCTGCAACAAGCAAGTGGGGCATGCGGGCCAGATTACCTACGATTGGCGTTCCTGCAATATCACGTCCCAATGTAATGGACAACCTTGATGGCGCATCGATAAACGTCGGTGTCTCCATGACTTCTCGCATCGTTACAACCGAAACCTCATTGTTCGGCACTTCAATCCCAATTGCGGATTTGCCCGGAATCGGCGCTTCCATGCGAATGTCCTTAGCGGCTAGCGCAAGTGCGATATCATCCGACAGACTAACGATTCTGCTGACCTTTACCCCGATGTCAGGCTGAATTTCATAACGAGTTACTGCCGGTCCACGTACAACCTCTAGCACCTTCGCCCTTACACCGAAGCTCTCAAGGGTTGCTTCCAGCTTGCGAGCCGTCTGCATGAAGTCGGATTGATCGCCGCCTTTCCCGCTTCCTTGCTGTTTAGCAAGCAGGTTGAATGGCGGCATTTTATATGGCTTCGGAGGCGGCTTCTGAATAACAACAGCTTCGTTTGTACCTTCACCGTCAATCAGCAATCCATCCGTCTCTAATTGGACATCCCCTTCACTCTCCACTACGTCATTCTGATGGCGAAGAGGAGACGCTCCTTGCTGTACACCTTGTGTTTCTGCTTGAGGATCATTATTCCAATCATCTTCAATATCATCCGCCCCTTCTTCCCACGTTGCAGGCTTTGTAAAGCCTCCTACCTCCTCAGCATGATGGGACTTCTCATCTCCGCTATCATCTGTCGCTGTAAAGTCGCGGAACAACGGGGTATGTGACTGATCATCATCCTGTTCAATGCGAGCAAGCAGCGCGTTCAGCTTGGAAGCATTGCTTACCGTATTCATTGATGCTGCTGTATCAGCTTCTGGGTGTATATTGTGATCGTCATTCAATCTAGCTACATGCGGCTTGCTCGAATGAGCGGTATGTCGCTCATTATATTCCTCATCCTCTTCTTTCGATGCGAGGAATCGCTTTTTTCCTGCTTCACTTAATTTGCCGAATATTTGCATGAACACTGGCGTTCTGTTTGAATCATTCTCTTCTTCATCGTCCAATTCATCATCCAGCATGTAATCGTCGTCTGAATCCTTTTTCGCCGATTTACGATTTTTACTTTCCATACGTTTACGTTCATTAAGACGCGCCTTACGTTTCTTCTTGATGATTGCCGCAAATTTCTTCACTTGAACACGGATAAGCTTCACAAGATCGACATAAGACAATTGCGTTGCCAGCATGAAGCCGATGAAGAGCATAACAATGGTAAGCAACTTTGTTCCTAGAGCTCCAAACAGCACAAATAGCGTACAGTAAAGGATTGCTCCAATGTAACCGCCGCTAATATCCTTCTGCAGCATCGTTCCTGCCGTCCCCGTATCGGTAGCCTGCACGAGCTCTAAGTTCAAAGCTTTATGTATATCATTTAATATGTATCCAGCACTTACTTCATCTGCAGTTGGCAAAATACGCTGTTCTACTGCATGCACGGTACTTATCATCGTCAAAGCTAGTATAATGACCATGATGCCACTCTTGCGGGAGTTCCAGCCTGAAGGCCACTGGCGTTTAATCATAACCGACAATCCAATATATATGAACACGAGCGGTATGAAAAAGTACCATTTACCTAACAACAAGCCTGATATTTTGGATAAGGAGCGCCCGAACGCCGCTCCGCCTGCCAATGCAATGACGGAACAGGTAATCAGCAATATGCCATATATTTCATATTTCAAGCTCTTGCTGAAGGATTGCTTTTTCTTCTTCTTACGGGCCAAAATGCCGTCACCTCCATCCCTCATTATAACACAGAACAACCGTTCTTCCTATGACCATTCCATAACTAGGGAAAAGGGAAAATAAAAAAGACAGAACCCAGGCTCAGGTTCTGTCTGTCTGCTTGAACATATATGGGATTAAACCATCCGCAATGTCTTAGACCTTACATATTAACACAGTGATAATAGGGTGCCAGGGGCGAAGCTTGGATCCAAAAAGTCCTGCATGCCTGTATTCTTCAACAGCCGCTCGACTTTCACGGTCGTATTGTCGACCTGCTGCACTAGCAGCGTACGTCCCTGCCACTGCATTTCGAAAAATGCCGGCTCCTTATCGAATCCTTGCAAGACCTGCTCCATCGGTATGATTGTATGAAGCATTATCCTCGCTCCTTTGCCGGCACATACATTGCTTGCGTACCTGCATGCTGATTGTGTTGCTGCTGCTGCTGATTAGCTCCACATTGTTCACCAGATATGATCGACTGCTCAGCCCCAGCATGATGCCCGCCATGTTCTTGATGCGATCCATAATGATTAGCGTGCGCATGGTCATGATGGCCATGGTCATGATGGCCATGATCATGATGGCCACCATCCGAGCCTCTCTCCTCACGTTTCTCATCAATTAAGCGATTCAAATGCTTCAATGCCGTACCAATACCCCCGACTTCATCAATAAGACCATACTTAACAGCATCATGCCCAATTACTGTCGTACCGATATCGCGTGTCAGTTCTCCAGTTGTGAACATTAAGTCCTTGAATTTGGACTCTGAAATATTTGAATGAGCCTTTACAAAGCGTACGACCCGCTCCTGCATCTTCTCCAAATACTCAAAAGTTTGCGGTACACCGATTACGAGCCCTGTTAATCGAATTGGATGAATCGTCATGGTTGCCGTCTCTGCAATTAAACTGACATCGGCAGCTACGGCAATTGGAACCCCGATGCTATGCCCTCCTCCTAGCACCAATGTCACGGATGGCTTGGACAATGAGGATATCATCTCGGCTATGGCCAGTCCTGCCTCTACGTCTCCCCCAACCGTATTTAATACGATGAGCACACCCTCAATTTTTGGATTCTGTTCCACCGCAATTAATTGTGGGATCACATGCTCATATTTGGTTGTTTTATTTTGAGGAGGCAATACAATATGCCCCTCGATTTGACCGATAATGTTCAAGCAATAAATATTAGATTCGCCGGTTGTCGGGATCGACGCCGTACCTAGTTGTTGAATTGTTTCCACTGTAGGGGGAGCTTTAGCTGGCTGCTGCGGCTGACCTTGTGGATCTAAAGGCTGTTCGTTCATCATCTTCCATTACCTCCAATTGACCGGTACAATGCCGTCATAGCATGCTTCGCGCAAAGAAGTTTTATACGCTAATTCATATGCATAAAAAAGCTGCCGTCCCTGCAGATTGCAGAGACGGCAGCTTGTAACGTACGTGAGCGAGAATGACTGGTGACTGGGATTCTCGCTCACTTCGTTCTATACTTCCATAATGATTGGCAAAATCATCGGACGACGACGCGTTTGTTCGTACAAGAAACGTCCAAGCGCATCTTTTACGTTCGTCTTCAATGATGCCCATTCGTTCACATTTTCATTCATTAGCTTATGCAGTGTTGAAGTGACGATGCGGTTCGCTTCATCAAGCAGTCCTTCCGATTCACGGACATACACAAATCCGCGAGAGATAATGTCTGGTCCGGAGAGAATCGTACCTTCTTGCTTGCTGAGTGTAACAACAACAACCAATATTCCGTCTTGTGACAACAGCTTTCGATCGCGCAATACGATATTGCCGACATCGCCGACACCAAGACCATCAATAAGTACATAACCGGATTGAACCTTAGAGCCCCGGCGTGCAACACCATTCGTAATTTCAACAGTATCGCCAATATCCGTAATAAAGATATTCTCCCGCTCAATTCCGACTGCTTCTGCCAAGTCAGCGTGGTGACGCAGCATGCGGTATTCACCGTGAATCGGAATGAAGTACTTCGGCTTCATCAGATTCAGCATCAGCTTCAGTTCTTCTTGGCTGCCGTGACCGGATACGTGTACACCAGTCTTGGAGCCGCCATAGATGACATGAGCGCCGAGGCGGCACAGTTCATCTACCGTTCTGCCCACATATTTCTCATTACCTGGAATTGGTGTAGCCGCGATCACGACTGTATCCCCTGGCAAAATATCAACCTTGCGGTGCGTAGAGCGCGCCATGCGCGTTAAGGCTGACATCGGTTCACCTTGAGAGCCTGTGGACAGGATAACTACTCGATCAGCAGCCATCTTATTCACTTCTTCTGGTTCGATCAGCATACCATCTGGTATGTTCAAGTAGCCTAGCTCGGAAGCGATCGTGACGACGTTCACCATGCTCCGACCGATAACGGTTAACTTGCGATTTGTAGAATATGCAGCATCAATGACTTGTTGAATACGGTGAATATTTGAAGCGAATGTCGCAACAACTACGCGCTGCTCCGCCTTCCGGAAAATATCTTCCAGAACGACACCCACACTACTTTCAGATGGAGTAAAGCCTGGGCGTTCTGCATTCGTACTGTCTGACAACAGTGCAAGAACCCCTCTTTGGCCAATTTCCGCCATACGCTGCAGATCAGCATATTGACCGTTAACCGGCGTATGGTCAAACTTAAAGTCTCCTGTATGAACGACGCATCCTTCTGGAGTATCGAGACATACACCGACCGAATCCGGGATGGAATGGTTCGTTTTGAAAAAGCTTGCGCGAATAGTGCCTAGCTGAATTTCCGAATCAGCTGTAATCAGAATTCGCTTTGTTTCACCTAGCAAATTCGCTTCCCGTAACTTGCTCTCAATCAACCCGAGCGTCAATCTTGTTCCGTATACTGGAACGTTCAAATGCTTCAGTACATATGGCAACCCGCCAATATGATCTTCATGTCCGTGCGTAATCAAGATTGCTCTTACCTTATCTCGATTCTCCGTGAGGTATGAAATATCCGGGATGACAATATCTATTCCGAGCATGTCTTCTTCCGGGAACTTCAACCCTGCGTCTACGACGACGATATCGTTACCGTATTGGACGACGTACATATTTTTTCCGATTTCACCTACGCCGCCCAATGCGAAGATGGACAATTTATCAACGTTGTTTTTCTTCGACAATTGGATCTTAACCTCCTATATTCAGTTGGCCGTCGTACCAATGAACATCCTTCTTTTGAAAAATATACCGCACCCAGTCACTTGATATCCATTATACATGAACAAAAGTAGAAAACACAAGTCGGCGATTTGTCCCCTATTGTTGCCGAAAAACACAAAACCGATGCTGGATATCAGCATCGGCTTAGTAAAAGTGCAATTATTCGCTTACTAAAACAGCTATTTTCCTTTTATTTTTTGATCGATTGTACCAGTTCACGAATAGCTGCCGCTTCTTGTGAAGTCGGTTCTACGAGCGGAAGTCGAACACTTCCTACTTGGAAGCCAGACAATTGAAGCGCATGCTTAACCGCTACTGGGTTCGGACACATGAACAGTCCCTTGAATACCGGGAACAGCTCAAGATGAATACGAGCAGCCTCTTCATGCTGACCAGCCAGATGATTTTCAATCATTGCCTTCATTTGAGCACCAATAATATGGCTGGCCACACTGACAGCACCATATCCGCCTACGGACAAAATAGGCAGCGACAAGGAATCCTCGCCACTGTACACCTTGAATGAGCCAGGAGCGCCAGCGACGATCTGGGATACTTGCTCTAGACCCGCACACTCTTTCGTAGCAACAACATTAGGCAGTTCAGCCAATCGAAGCGTCGTCTCGACTGAAAGGCTGGATGCCGTACGCCCTGGAACATTGTAGAGCATGATCGGCAAAGAAGTAGATTTCGCAATCGCTTCAAAATGTCGATACATCCCCTCTTGCGAAGGACGATTATAATAAGGAACCACGAGTAAAATGCCGTCTACGCCCGCTTCTTCTGCTGCCTTCGTCAAATGGATAGAATGTGCCGTATTATTGCTTCCTGTGCCGGCAATAATGCGAGCGCGTCCGTTGGCTTTCTCGACCGCAAAACGGAACAGCGCCACCTTCTCTTCATCTGTCAACGTAGGAGACTCTCCTGTCGTTCCGCACATAACGATGCTGTCACTCTTCTGTTCCTCAATTAAGTAATTTATCAATCGTTCACATTCAGGCCAATTTACCTCATTCTGACCGTTGAATGGTGTCACCATCGCCGTAATTAATCTACCAAAATCCATAAAGACTCCTCCTCTTGCGACTATATGCGCTCAAGGTTCGCGTTCCTAGCGCTGCGTGATTATCGATTCAGATGGAACTTCGCATGCAGCGCCCGCAAAGCCCGAACCATATCTTCCTTACGTACCAGAACCCAAATCGTTGTGTTGGAGTCGGCGGATTGAAGAATCTGAATTTCTTGCTCAGTCAAGGCTTCAACGATGTGCGCCATAATACCTGGCACCCCATTGATGCCTCCACCGATTACAGATACTTTCGCGCAACCCGATAACGATTTCGGCTCGAATCCCATCTCTCCCAGCACTTGCAGCGCTCGCGGCGCGTCACTGTCAAATACCGTATAAACAGCGCCAGATGGGGTTACATTAATAAAATCAACACTAATTTGATTTTGCGCCATTGCCTTGAACACTTTTAATTGTAAATCATACACGCCCTCACGAGATTCCACCGTGATTTGTGTTACATTGCCAACATAAGCAATTCCCGTTACGTAGCGATCAACGATGTCAGGCTGCATATCACGGAATCCTTCCGGATTCGTCACAAGCGTCCCTTCCTCATCGCTGAATGTAGAACGGACACGAACTGGAACCTGAGCTTGCATTGCGATCTCAACAGCACGCGGATGAATAACTTTGGCACCATGATGCGCCATGTTGCATATTTCTGCATAGCTGACGATAGTAAGCGGCTTCGCATCCTCAACAAGACGAGGATCAGCGGTCAATATTCCATTTACATCGGTATAAATATCGACTATTTCTGCGTGCAGCGCCGCACCCAATGCTGTTGCAGACGTGTCACTGCCACCGCGTCCAAGTGTAGTAAAGTCGCCTGTTTCCGTTTGCCCTTGAAATCCAGTTACAATGACAACCTGTACATCTTTCCAGGCATCAATAACTCGATCAGGAGTAACATCCAAAATACGCGCATTATTGAAATGGCTATCCGTCTTAAACCCGGCTTGTGCGCCAGTAAGAACCGTGGATGTGATACCTTCACTATTCAACAAGCTGCATAAAGTGGTAGCGGAGATAATCTCTCCACAGCACAAAATCATATCCTTCTCACGTGATGGCAAACTATCGCCATTCTGACCTATCCAATCAAGCAAAGTATCTGTCGCATATGGCTCTCCCCGTCTGCCCATCGCCGATACAACCACAGCTAATTGGTATCCCTGCGCCAATTCTCTACGGATATGGTGTATGACTCTTTCTCTAGCTTCTGGTGTAGACAAAGAAGTTCCGCCAAATTTTTGTACTAATATTCGCATGTGTTATTTCCCCCAACTAAATGAAAACTGACTGCCAGAACGAATAAAGGCAATTCAACCCATCACATCGTGACCAAGCTGAATACCTTGTCAAGTAAGAAAAAAAGGCAGGAGCGGCCTGCCAATTACTGCCGCTCCGAAGCAATGTACTCTGCGATTTGTACCGCGTTCCATGCAGCGCCTTTCATTAAGTTGTCGGATACGACCCACATATTCAATGCGCGTGGCTGAGACAAATCACGACGCAAACGGCCAACGAATACATCTGGCTTGCCTGCAGATTCGGTAGCGAGCGGGTACTTTTGTTCGGAAGGCTCATCGACGAGCGTCAAACCTGGCGCGTTAGCCAGCAACTCGCGCACATCCTCCATTTGGAAGTCGTCCTTCAACTCAACATATACAGATTCAGAGTGGCCATGTACGACCGGGATACGGACGCATGTTGCCGTCACTTGAAGGCTATCATCATTCATGATCTTTTTGGTTTCACGGATCATTTTCATTTCCTCGAGCGTGAATCCATTATCTTGGAACTTATCGATTTGAGGAATAGCATTGAATGCGATTTGATGCTTCACGGGCAAAGAACCAACTGGAAGAATGTCTGGCTCAACTTCATTGCCTGCAAGCACTTCTGTAGACTGACGCAATAGCTCGTTAATTGCTTTGCTGCCAGCGCCTGACACTGCTTGATACGTAGACACGATGATACGGGAAATACCGTAGCGATCATAGAGCGGCTTCAAGGCTGCTACCATTTGAATCGTGGAACAGTTCGGATTGGCAATTATGCCTTGGTGTTCCTTCACTTTCTCGATGTTCACTTCGGGAACAACGAGTGGCGTGTTCGGATCCATACGGAATGCATTGGTATTATCAATACATACCGCTCCGCGTTCTACTGCAGCTGGAGCCAACTCTTTACTAACATCGCCGCCAGCACTGAACAAGGCAATATCAATACCTTCGAAGCTTTCTGGCTTTGCTTCCTCAACCGTAAATTCTTGACCATTAAACATGATCTTCTTGCCGGCTGATCGTGCCGAAGACAACAGCTTCAAGGATTGAATGGGGAATTGACGTTTTTCTAACAATGCTATGATTTGTTCCCCTACTGCACCCGTAGCGCCGACTACAGCAACATTAAACCGCTTCTGATTCGTCATCTGTCGTTTCTCCCCTCTATACCCACAATCTTTCAACCATCTATATTATGATAATTTGCGTGGTATGCTATGTTCAGTACTGGAACCGTTCAATTAATACCGGTTGAAGCTGCCTGCCCTCTAATGCTGCATAGCAGGCCTCTGGTACCAAGTCCATGCGCGCCACCAATGAATTCGGCTTCTGCTTTGGATTATCTTGGCCGAACGGAACGAAGTATATGTTCTTGGCAACGAGAAGTTTGGCAATATTGGCCGCATTCAATCCCAGTCCATCATTCGTCGATATCGCCAGCACAAGCGGGCGCTGATTGCGCATCTGTGCCTTCGCCGCCATAAGGACAGGACTTTCTGTCATTGCATTCGCCAATTTACTCGTTGTATTGCCTGTGCAAGGTGCTATGACCATCACATCCAGCAGCTTGGAAGGCCCAAGCGGCTCAGCATCCACAATTGTAGAAATGATATCATTGCCAGTTATTTCTTTCAACTGTTTCTGCCAGTGATCCGATGCTCCAAAACGCGTATCCGTCGTCATCACCGCTTGCGATGCAATCGGAATGACCCGTGCTCCTGCATCTACGAAGCGCTTCACCTGAGGCATTATTTCCTCTAATGTACAGTGAGAACCTGTTACTGCATAGCCGACTGTTTTCCCCGTGAAGTTCATTGTCCACTCCCCCGATTCCGCATGTCCTCAAGCAACAGTTGTGTGATACTCTGTGCCAATATTCGTCCAGCAGATTTCGGTGCGACAATGCCTGGCAACCCTGGTGCCAGCATAGCCTTAATCCCCCGCTTCTCCGCGAATCTAAAATCCACGCCTCCCGGGAAGGAAGCAAGGTCGATAATCACGGCACGGTTAGGGATTTGCGCTATGACCTGCGCTGTGACTATCATAGTCGGTATCGTATTAAAAAGCAAGTCGATATTTGACACCTGTCGTGCGAGATCTGCTATGAAAAAAGGCTTAAATCCCATTTCTACCGCTCTGGCAAAATGTTCATCTCTGCGCACCCCAATTCGTACATTGGCCCCTAACCCGAGAAGGGTGCGAGCCAATGTGAAACCTGTTCTTCCCATGCCAAGGACAACTGATTCAGAACCATGCAGCGTAATGTCTGTGTTCTGTATCGCCATCATAATTGCGCCTTCGGCTGTTGGAATCGAATTGTAAATGGCAACATCGTCCCGATCGAACAGTTCAATTAATGAAATGCGGTATTTTGCGCATAGCTTGCTTAAATACGGTTTGGCCATTCCCGTAAAAATGACACACTGATCCGGAAGTGCCGCAATATGCTCCTCGGTCAGCAACAATTCATCCGACGTAAATATGGCATGAACCTTGCCGCTGTCATCTGTGCCTACCGCAGGAAGCACAAGAGCGTCCGCATGCTTCAGCAGCTCAATAGATAAAGGCTGGCGCTGCACGCCATGGTACGGATTTTGCAGTTGGTCATACCCTACAATCGTGACACTGGCATCTAATTCAGTCAGCTTATGGATGATCTCTAGCTGGCGGGCATCTCCGCCAATAAACACGACCTGAACCCCAGTCAACATCCTCGCTGATCACTCCTTTCACAAACATGCACACAACATATAAAACATCTTATGCCGCCGCCTAAAAAGGGTGCAGCCATAATCGCACCCATCTGCATGCACAAAAAAACGCAGTCGTTTTACCTATTAGGTAAACTCAACTGCGTGATTTATAACTTTTATTTCGTTCCCGTATGTCCGAAGCCGCCTTCTCCGCGCATCGTTTCAGTCAATTCATCCACCTCGACAAGTTCAATAGAAGGAACAAATTGAATGACCATTTGAGCAATGCGCTCATTGCGTTCAATCTTGAAGTGTGTCTGTCCTAGATTGGCCAGCAATACCTTCACCTCGCCGCGATAGTCGGCATCGATCGTACCTGGTGAATTCAAGCATGTAATACCATGCTTATAGGCAAGTCCGCTGCGCGGACGAATCTGTGCTTCTAAGTATCCAGGCATCGCCATGCAGAACCCAGTAGGGACAAGGGCACGATGACCAGGCGCTAATGTAAGCGGTTCTTCTACTGCTGCATATAGATCGAAGCCTGCTGCTAGTTCAGACATTTTCTGAGGAAGCGGGACATCCTCATTGCCTGGCAGGCGCTTAATTTGAACTTGGTGTAATTGCTGTAACAAGTTGATCCCTCCTAAATGCCGATATTGCTTTGTCATTTGCTCCGACCATTGCTCCTGCGAATGAATGGGAAAGCATACGCTTCAATACAAATGTAACATCATCTAACGCGATTGAATCAATGCGCGCGATGATTTCATCCAACGTATAATGCTTGCCAAGCATGAGCTCATTTTTCCCTAACCGATTCATGCGGCTGCCGGTACTTTCTAAGCCAAGAATAAGGCTTCCTTTTAACTGCTCCTTGCCCTTGTGCAGTTCTCCCTCAGACAATCCCTTCACCGCCAGTTCGCCTAACATATCCATAGTCAGATCTAGCACTTCTTTCGTCTGCTTCGGCGCTGTACCTGCATAGATCGTAAACAGACCACTGTCTGCATGTGAGGAATGATAGGAGTAGACCGAGTAAGCAAGCCCACGCTTCTCCCGAATTTCCTGGAACAGGCGAGAGCTCATGCCTCCCCCGATCAAGTTGTTAAGCAAGATCATCGCATATAAGCGCGGATCCGTCATTGAACAGCCAGGCAGGCTGAGACAAATATGATTCTGTTCCGTCTTCTTCTTATGATAAATGAATTCACTGTGGAAACTAGGTTCCGATATATTGGCTGCAAGCTCATCATTCGAAAATTGCCCGAAGTGCTTTTCCAGCAGCTCAATGATCGAGTCATCAAAGTTTCCCGCTACAGCAATGACTGTATTCGAAATCGTATAATGGCTCTTCATATAAGCCCGCAAATGATCTGGCCCCATCGGTGTGAGTCGTTCCTTTGTTCCTAAAATCGGATACGCCAACGGATGCGCACCAAAGGCAGCACGAGTAACCAGATCATGTACGGTATCATCTGGTGTATCCTCGTACATCGCAATTTCTTCAAGTATTACATTTTTCTCTTTCTGCAACTCCTCGTCCAACAAAGATGAACGGAAAAACATATCGGATAATACATCGACGGCAATTGGCAAATGCTCATCGAGTACCTTCGCATAGTAACAAGTATATTCTTTGGAAGTGAACGCATTTACATTGCCTCCAATCGCATCAAAAGAGTCTGCGATTGCTTTTGCATCAAACCGTTCCGTTCCTTTGAACATCATATGTTCGATAAAATGGGAAATCCCGTTGGTCGTTTCATCCTCATTTCGAGAACCTGTCTTCACCCAAATTCCAAATGAAACGGAACGGCAGGTTGGGATTTTTTCCATAACGACACGCAGGCCGTTAGACAGCTGCACTTTCTCCACCGGCAATTCCTCCTCGTCCAAGTACATTCCAAGTATGCCTTTCTAATCCTACCAGAAAACTTACTCCCTCTCAACTTCATTTGGAGGGTATTCGCTTCTCCGAAAGCGTCTCCCCAACCGTTCCCGGTGTAATGCCCTTTTCCCTTAGAATCCGTATCATATCGTTCAAGGCAGTACTGGATGGAGCAGTTGGATGCATCAAGATGAGCGACCCTGGCTCCGTCTTCTCTTGAAATCTTCGCAATATTGTAGTTACGGCTGGCTTCATCCAATCTCTCGTATCAAATGTCCACAGCACCGTCTTGAGACCAAGTGCACGCGCCGTGCGTACTGTCAGCATATTAAAATCTCCTGATGGAGGAGCAAACCATTTATTTTCTACCCCAAGCGTTTCCTTAAGCAGTTGCTTGGTCTTGTCAATTTGCTGGGTCTGTAGTCCTTCGCTCAGTTCACTCATGTTCGGATGGGAGTACGCATGATTCTCCATCTCGTGGCCAGCCGCCTGAATGCGCTTCGCAATGTCTGGATGTTTTTTCAACCAGCTTCCATCTAAGAAAAATGTCGCTTTCACCTTCTCTTTCTCCAACACGTTAAGCATCGGATCAATGAATTCATTGCCCCATGCAACATTAATCATGAGAGCGGCCATTGGCTTATTCGGATTCCCGCGATATATCGGTTGTGGATCCAGATCATTCAGCGTAATAGCTGGCTTAATCTCCCGCATAACGAATTGAAGCACATCACCTTGCCCCTTACCTTTGTTGGCCGCATAGGTTTGCTCCAGGTCAACTTCTATTCCATTATATCCGGGGATAGCCTTCCATACCCGATCCACGCGGGCATTAATAGGAGCAATATATTGTTTGGCTGCTTCCTGCTTAATTCGGGCCATGAGAGCATCATCTGCAGCCTTATCGTCTTGGTTTGATTGATACGCATAGCTAACGGCGAGCTCAGCCTTTCTTTCCTGTAAATAGCTTCTTACATCTGGCTGCGCTCCAACTGCAAGCACGATGACAATCCCTGCTGTTACGGCAATCCACTTCTTGAAAATTGGCTGCATCAAGTCCATTCCCTTCCATGATAGTCCTTTTGATTCTATGCGTTTTCGGGACGAGTTATGCGGTCAGAATGAAAACCGTTCCATCTTCTACTCTAAAGAAGTTTCTACAGCAGTAAAATTGTCCATAGCCGATGTTGATCACTTCGCTCTGTGATTCATTTTTTGCATCAAAAAAAGAGCCAGAAACCAGTCTGCCTCTTTCCTTGCTACGTATGTTGTGTTGCCTTCTTCAGGCTTGTCTTGCTCTCGTACCCGAATTAGCTTTGCGGCTTAGACGGACGCGGTCCGCGAGGTGGACGATTGCCGCCCCCTTGCGGAGGTCTGCTGCTGCGTGGACGTTCCGTCCCTGCAGCTTCGGAGCTTGCAGAACCTTCTGTCTGCGCAGGCTCAAGCAATACTTTACGGGACAAGTTGATACGGCCCTGTTGATCAATCTCGACAACCTTAACCTCAATCTTATCGCCGATGTTCACGACATCTTCTACTTTCGCTACACGCTCAGTCGACAATTGCGAAATATGCACAAGCCCTTCCTTGCCTGGAAGCACCTCAACGAATGCACCGAATTTCTCAACGCGCTTCACTGTTCCTGTGTATACCTCACCAACGACAACTTCCTTCACGATACCTTCGATAATTTCACGGGCACGCTCGTTGGACTCTGCATTTGTAGATGCGATGAAGATGCGTCCATCCTGCTCGATGTCAATTTTGACACCTGTTTCCTCGATGATTTTGTTGACGACTTTACCGCCGGCACCAATAACATCACGGATCTTATCTGGATTAATATGCATCGTCAAGATCTTAGGCGCATACTGTGACAAGGATTCACGTGGAGTTTGGATAACTTCATTCATTTTACCCAAAATGTGCATACGTCCTGCACGTGCTTGATCCAGCGCTTGCGTCAAGATGCTGCGGTCAATACCATCGATTTTGATATCCATTTGAATGGCTGTAACACCCTCAGCAGTACCAGCAACCTTGAAGTCCATGTCGCCGAGGTGGTCTTCCATACCTTGAATATCGGACAAGATGGAGAAGTGTTCCCCGTCTTTGATCAGACCCATAGCAATACCTGCAACTGGCGCTTTGATCGGTACCCCTGCATCCATCATAGCAAGTGTGCTTGCGCAAATACTTGCTTGCGAAGTTGAACCGTTAGACTCCAACACCTCAGATACGAGACGAATTGTATATGGGAATTCGCTCTCTGGCGGAATAACCTTGGACAAGGCACGTTCTCCAAGTGCGCCGTGACCAATCTCGCGGCGTCCAGGCGCGCGAAGCGGACGAGCTTCTCCTACGGAGAATGGCGGGAAGTTGTAATGATGCATGAAACGCTTCGATTCTTCCAAGCCAAGACCGTCCAAAATTTGCACGTCTCCAAGCGCACCAAGCGTACAGATGCTGAGTGCTTGCGTTTGTCCACGTGTGAACAAGCCTGATCCGTGAGTACGAGGCAGCAGTCCTGTATCGCAATCAATCGGACGAATCTCCTCTAGTTGTCTGCCGTCTGGGCGAACTTTGTCATGTGTAATCAAGCGGCGAACTTCTTCCTTCACGATATCGTACAAGGTTTCGTTCACATCGCTCATATTCTCAGGCGTTTCTACATACAATTGTTCGAAATGTGCAACTGCTTCTTGATTGATTGCATCAATCGCGTCTTGACGCGCATGCTTCTCAGGAATACGAATCGCCTCAACAAGACGTTCCTGTGCGAAAGCACGAACAGCAGCATTCACATCCGTATCAACTGCATGCAGCTTTACTTCCATTTTAGACGTGCCCGCGATTGCCGCGAACTCTTCAATCTTCGCAACAATTTTCTTGATTTCTTCGTGACCGAACATGATTGCTTCAAGCATAACCGATTCCGGTACTTCGTTCGCTTCTGCTTCAACCATCATGATCGCGTCTTTCGTACCCGCTACAACAAGGTGAATATCGCTCTTTTCCTCTTGTTCAACAGTTGGGTTAATAATAAATTGACCGTCGATACGTCCAACAATCACGCCCCCGATTGGCCCGTTAAATGGCACATCAGAAACCGTTAAAGCAGCGGATGTCCCGATCATTGCCGCGATTTCAGGTGGGCAATCTTGATCCACGCTCATAACCAAATCCACGATTTGCACATCGTTGCGGAAGCCTTCCGGGAACAATGGGCGAATTGGGCGGTCAATAAGACGGCTGGCAAGAATCGCTTTTTCGCTTGGGCGACCTTCGCGCTTAATGAATCCTCCAGGAATTTTACCTACAGCATATAATCGTTCTTCGTAATTGACAGTCAATGGGAAGAAATCTAGATCTTTAGGTTCCTTCGAAGCCGTTACAGTACACAATACAACGGTGTCGCCGTACTCGACTTTGACTGCGGCATTTGCTTGCTTGGCCAAGCGTCCCGTTTCCAGGATAAGCGTTCTGCCGCCAAGTTCCATCTCGATGCGGTTCATCGGATCCCTCCTTAAGTGATTCACTTTATAATCTTCGGTACTACTCCCATTATTTCCTGCATTTCATTTGAAATACCGTTTCATTGGAAGCTTGTATTCTATGACAATATGTAGCAACTTATGCAATCACTAAAAAGCAACCCGGTTGCATGCCGCTTTATCAGGCGGCGATGAACAACCAGGCTGCTTTGGTTCGTGCTATTAACGGCGAAGACCGAGCTTTGCGATCAATGCGCTGTAGCGTTTAACATCTTTGTTTTTCACATAAGCCAACAATTTACGACGTTGACCTACCATTTTCATCAAACCACGACGGGAATGATGATCTTTCTTGTGTGTACGAAGATGCTCCGTCAAATTAACGATGTTTTCAGTAAGGATAGCGACTTGCACTTCCGGAGAACCAGTGTCCGTAGCGTGCGTCTTATGTTCTTCAATAAGCTGTTGCTTACGCTCTTGAGTCATAGCCATCCTATTCACCTCCTAAAATATGTTGGTTTACGCCATTAGCCTCGTTATCGACGGTGAGATCGAGTAACCAAGCTATGGACAGGTGCCGTTTTCACGACAACGATATTAGTATAGCATTATCATCTTCAAAAGTAAAACAAGTCTTTGCAATCTATTCATACAAAATAGAAGCTTAGAAAATGGAGTGCAATATTAAACGCCAATTGTTAATGCAGGCGCCTTATCCATCTTGCTCAGACGTTGGCGTGCTTCCTCTGAATCCGCAGTAATCTGCGCAATCAGCTCTTGTATGGAGCTGAACTTGCGCTCTGGACGAATATAGCTCATCAGGGCAACCGTTATGGTCTCTCCATATATATCTTGATCAAAATCAAATAGATGGGCTTCAATCGATTGAACGGTTTCTCCCGTCTTGAACGTCGGCTTTAAGCCGATATTCAGCACCCCATCATACCATGTTCCGTGCACAAGCACCTTCACAGCATATACGCCATTCGCTGGGATGACATATGCTTCTTCTGCCCGAACATTCGCAGTTGGGAAGCCCATCGTACGACCACGGGCGTCACCGTGAATGACCTCGCCACGAATGATATACGTTCGGCCTAGCAGCCGATTCGCATTGACAACATCACCTTGCAATAGACTTTCGCGAATCCGTGTACTGCTTACCTTCACTGCGGTTTCTACGTCGTTATGTGCTGGTATGATATCAACAGTAAAGCAGCCCTTGCCCCATTCCTGCAGCAATTGGGCGGTACCTTCTCCGCCATGACCGAAGCGATAGTCGAAACCGACAACAACATGTTTCACCTTCATACGGCAGATCGCTTCTGCGAACTGCTGCGCTGTTACCTTAGCAAACGACAAATCAAACTGTACAACATACAAGCGGTCAAGCCCAAGCTGACTCAAAATTCGCTTTTTCTCCGACAATGGCGTAATGAATCGTTCATACTCCGGCTTGCCGAATACTCCCTTGGGATGTGGATGGAAGGTCATCAGCCCTACAGGCAATTGTTGCTGCTTCCCATAGTCTAACGCACGTCGAATGACCCTTACATGTCCCTCATGAATGCCGTCAAAATGTCCTAATATTAATACTTGCGGCTGCTCCTGCAGTCGCCAGCTCGAATCATCGAGCGCTGCATGTAATGCTATCGTTTCCATTATAATCAGAGCCCCTGCGTATTATCGATTTGTGATTAAACTACTAATCCAGTTACACGGACAGTCAACAGTAGTGTCTACCTTTTAGTATGTTCTCCCTTTCACAAGAGTAGACAAAAAGCTGGCGCATACCGAGTCACTTGACGCTCGATCTGCGCACTAGCTATGCTTGTTACTCGTTCGGAAGAAATACCTTCACAGGACGCAATACAGTTTGCCCCTGTGGAACTTGGAATATCCCATAGAACGTTCCTTGTTCATCATACAATCGAATCGTACCATTCGTCAAAGGTTTCGGCTGTAAAGCATGAAGGGGAATCGATCGCCCTGTAATTGCATAGTGCGCATACTTCTCAGAAACCTCGATTCTAGGCATATCTGATATCGCATCTTCCACAGATAGCAGCATCTCTTCAAATGTCCCATCCGCGACAGCTTGCTCGATCTGTTCAAAGGTTACACATTGAGACGGCACAAACCCAGCAGATACCGTCCTCGTTAGCTTGGCCATCGTAGATGGAACGCCAAGCTTGCGGCCTATATCAACGCATAGTGTCCGGATATACGTTCCTTTGGAGCACTCGACAAGGAAGCGGATTTCCGGTTCTGCTGCGCCTAACTGCATATCCAGAAGATCAATCTTGTGGATCGTAACCTGCCGCGCTTTTCGTTCCACCGTTTTTCCCTCACGTGCTAGATCATATAGTCGCTTACCATCCACCTTAACGGCTGAATACATCGGAGGAATTTGCTCGATGTCTCCAATAAAGGAATGAACCGCCTCCCGTATCATCTCTGCCGTCAAGTGAGAAGCATCCGATCGCTCCAATACTTCTCCACTCAGATCCTCTGTGTCGGTAGATAGACCAAATCGAAGAACTGCCTCATACTGCTTCGGCATCTCCTGCAAATATTCAACAATTCGCGTTGCTTTGCCAATGCAAAGCGGCAGCACTCCGACAACCTTCGGATCCAATGTTCCCGTATGCCCGATACGCTTCTCCCGAATTAGTCGGCGTACTTTGGCGACTACGTCATGAGACGTCCAGTCCTCAGGCTTCCATACGGGCAATACACCATGATAGTTACTCATAAAGCTTGCTTCACCCGTTCTATTACAATGGTAATGACTTCTTCTAATGTACCAGTAAGCTTGCAGCCTGCTGCACGAACATGGCCGCCTCCACTGAAGGATTGAGCAATCTCAGCCACATTGGCAAGTCCTGCGGAACGCATGCTCACCTTAACTCCTGTGTCATCTACTTGCTTAAATAAGATACCAACTTCTACACCATCGATATTGCGCGGATAATTGACCAAGCCTTCCAGATCTTCATTTAGCGCACCAGTCTCCTGCATATCCTGAGGGGTCACATACAACCAGCCAATTCGATGATCTTCGCTAAATGCCAATCGCGACAGGCCACGCTGTATAAGCTGCATCTGTGCCATCGACATCTTTTCGAGCAATCGATCCGCAATGTCATTACCGTTAACACCTTGCTTCAGCAGCTCAGAGGCTATCGCCATCACATGCGGAGTCGTATTGCTGTACCGGAATCCGCCCGTATCGGTTAACAAGCCGGTATACAGTACTGTTGCTACACCTAAATCGAGTGTGATCCCGTAGGAAGTAATCATATCGAATAATATCTCAACGGTTGCCGCAGCATCCTCGCGGATGACTGCAACTTCCCCATAACGGTCATTCGTTGGATGATGATCAATATTTAAAATACGAGCATCTTTATCGATCCATTCTGCTATTTTGCCGATGCGTGCATAATCCGCACAATCCACACAAATAACGTTATCAAACGGCTTGGCAGCAACGTTCTCGCGATCTTCATGTACATTGATTTGATCAGATCCCGGCAAATAGCTTAGCTTGTTAGGAACTCCATTCTCATTCACCATGACGAAGGATTTGTTCCATTGACGAAGCAGCCAGCCTACTGCCAATGTTGAGCTTATTGCGTCTCCGTCAGGCTGAACATGTGCAACAACAAGAAAATGATTTCCCTCTTGAATAAAGCTTCTAGCTCTCTCGATCTGCTCTGCATAAGATAGCGTCGTTAGTCCTGTCATTAATAACCTCCATACAGACAAGTGAACCGAGCCTAGGCCCGATTCACTTGTGCGTTCTTATGCAGCTGTCTTAGTTATTGTCGCGATCGCGAATTTCACCAAGCAGCTTTTCGATATGGCTGCCGTATTCGATCGAAGAATCGATCTTGAACAACAGCTCTGGAGTATGACGAAGACGAATTCGCTTGCCAATCTCGGAGCGAAGGAATCCGCTCGCCTTCTCCAAGGCTTTCATGGATTGTTCCTTTTGTTCTTCATTACCCATGACACTCAAGTACACTTTGGCTTGTGATAAATCGTTCGTTACATCAACGCCTGTCACCGTTATGAAGCCGATTCGAGGATCCTTAATCTCGGTTTGAATCAACTGGCTAAGTTCCTTCTTCATCTGCTCGCCAACACGTCCGGAGCGAAAGTTCGCCATGGGAAACACCTCATTTCATTTATAACTTACAACATCATCCGAGTGAAACCATTCTATTTGCGTTCGATGGTTTCCATAACAAACGCTTCGATGATGTCGCCTTCCTTCATATCGTTGTACTTCTCAAGCATAATACCGCACTCGTAGCCTTGTGCAACTTCCTTCGCATCATCCTTGAAGCGCTTGAGCGAGTCGATCTTGCCTTCGTGAACAACAATACCGTCACGAACAAGGCGTACTTCTGCAGAACGGGAAATCTTACCTTCTGTAACCATACAGCCGGCAATTGTTCCGACCTTGCTGATCTTGAACGTGTTGCGCACTTCAGCATGACCGATAATAACTTCTTTATATTCTGGGTCAAGCATACCTTTCATCGCTTGCTCGATTTCTTCTACGATCGAGTAGATGACACGGTGCAGACGAATATCAACCTTCTCTTGCTCTGCGGTAATCTTCGCTTGCGCATCTGGACGAACGTTGAAGCCGATTACGATCGCATTGGATGCTGTTGCCAAAATAACATCCGATTCGGTAATTGCACCCGCACCGGAGTGAATGATCTTAACGCGAACGCCTTCCACTTCAATCTTCTCAAGCGAACCGCGAAGTGCTTCTACGGAACCTTGAACGTCACCTTTAATAATCACGTTCAGTTCTTTCATTTCGCCGTCTTTAATATGCTTGAACAGATCATCCAGCGTTACTCGAGTATTCGCACCCAGTTGGCTCTCTCTGTATGTTGTCGAACGCTTCTCAGCGATCGAACGAGCTTTGCGCTCATCCTCAAACGCGACGAACATATCGCCAGCCTGTGGAACATCTGTAAGACCTGTAATTTCGATCGGTGTGGACGGGCCTGCTTCTTTCAAGCGGCGGCCGCGGTCATTCACCATTGCGCGCACACGGCCGAAGCATGTGCCTGCAACGAATGGATCTCCGACTTTCAATGTACCTTGTTGAACGAGTACACGTGCAACTGGTCCACGACCTTTGTCCAGTTCAGCCTCGAGTACAGTACCGCGAGCATCCTTATTCGGGTTCGCCTTGAACTCGTTCACTTCGGATACGAGCAGAATCATTTCGAGCAATTCTTCTAAGCCCGTACGCTGCTTCGCAGAAACGTTAACGAAGATAGTGTCTCCGCCCCACTCTTCTGGAACCAATTCATATTCAGTCAGTTCCTGCTTCACGCGATCGACATTGGCTTCTGGCTTATCGACCTTGTTTACAGCAACGATGATTGGGCAGTTCGCCGCTTTCGCGTGGCTGATTGCCTCAACCGTTTGCGGCATAACACCATCGTCAGCAGCAACGACGATAATCGTAATGTCGGTTACTTGAGCACCGCGAGCACGCATCAGCGTAAACGCTTCATGGCCTGGTGTATCCAGGAACGTAATCTTCTTCGAGTTAAACTCAACTTGGTATGCACCAATATGCTGCGTAATGCCGCCTGCTTCTCCACCCGTAACATTTGTTTTGCGGATCGAATCAAGCAATGTCGTTTTACCATGGTCAACGTGACCCATAATCGTAACAACTGCTGGCCGTTCAACCAAGTCTGCTGCATCTTCTTCTTTTTCTTCTGTTTCCTCGAACGGATCTTCGGATACAGGCAGCTTCAAATCAACTTCAACTTTGAATTCGTCTGCAATCAATTGGATTGTATCCAAATCTACTTCTTGGTTGATTGTTGCCATAACGCCCATGAGCAAGAACTTCTTAATAACCTCGGAAGCGTCTTTATGAAGCAATTTTGCCAATTCACCTACTGTCATTGCACCGCGTACAATAATCTTTTTCGGCGTATTGTCAATTTTCTCACGCTGTACCTGCTGTTGATTATTTCTGCCTCTGTTCTTGCCGCCGCGGCCGCGCATGCCTCCGCCATTACGGTTGTCATCGAAGCGTTTCTTATTATTATTGTTGTTTCTTGATTGATTTCTTCCACCGGAAAAATCATCACTGCGCTCACCGAAGTTTCTGTTCGGACGTTGCTGGCCGCCTTGACCTGCACGCGCTTGATCACCTTGACGCTGTTGACCGCCTTGTGCAAAGCGCGCTTGCCCGCTGCTTTGTTGACTACCTTGACCTGGACGGGATCCACCGCCTTGACCTGGACGCGGAGCGCCTCCTTGACCGCCTTGACCGCCTTGACGCGGAGCGCCTCCTTGACCACCTGGACGCGAAGCACCACCTTGACGTGGTCCGTTTCCTTGACCGCCTTGACGCGGAGCGCCTCCTTGACCTGGACGGGAGTTCCCGCCCTGGCCTTGACGTGGGCCGCCGCCTTGACGCGGAGCACCTTGGCCTTGTCTTTGCTGGCCATTAGATCTGTTACCTTGATTATGCTGTTGTTCACCTGATCGACGTTGTTCTTGTCCGTTCATATTCCCCTGTTGGTTTCCTTGTCTTGTATCCATATTAATGTTTATCTCGCCCTGTCTATTATGGTCTTTTTGACCGTCATGACCTCCACCGCGATTAATGCGTTCCTGGCGTTCATTACGTCCGCCTCGGTTGCCTTCGCGCTGATGGTCGCGACCGTCACGTTGCATTTGTTGCTGCTGTCCAGCATGTGAGTCACGCTGATCCGACTGTTGACTCGTCTTTCTTGCCGGTTGGCTAGCAGTTTTATCTGGTACTTCTGATGTTTTCGTCTGGCTAATGTTCACTTGTGGTTGCGAGGTACTATTGCCTTCACGCTTTGCCTGTGCATTTTCCTTAATCGTGCGCATGTACGACTCTACTTTCCCTACAGCATCATTCTCCATAACGCTCATATGATTGTTAACTGGTATGTTAAGACGTTTGAGTATCGTAATAATTTCTTTGCTGCTCATATTAAGCGATTTGGCATATTCATAAACTCTTGTTTTGTCCTTAGTGTTCTCTTGTTTGCTCAATATACTCCACCTCCGACATAGTTTTCAGCCCGTTCGTCATCATGGTCGCAAATCCATCATCCGTTACCGCCAATACTACCCGCTGCAGTTTGCCAATGCTCTCACCGAGCTCGCTGCGCGTAAATCCGATAGCAAGTGGCACTCCGTACGACTTACATTTATCTCGAAACTTCTTCTTCGTGTTGTCAGAAGCGTCCGCCGCAACAATCACCAAGCGTGCTTGCTTATTGCGAATCGCCTTGAGGACAATCTCATCACCAGTCGTCAGCTTTCCTGCCCGCTGGGCAAGACCAAGCTGCGACTTTACCTTACTCATAATCATCCTCCTGCTCCTTCAAGGCGTGGAATTCATCCTCCACCTTAATGAAGTCTTGAGCAAGCTGTTCATAGATGGAAGAATTCACCTGATGCTTCAAAGCCCGATCAAGCGCACGAGACTTATGCGCAAGCTTGAAGCAGGACAATTTCCCGCACAGGTACGCGCCGCGTCCAGACTTCTTCCCTGTCAAATCAATTAAAACCTCATCCTGTGGTGTCTTTACCACACGAATCAGTTCTTTCTTCGGCATCATTTCTTGACATGCGACACACTTCCGAAGTGGAACTTTCCTCGGTTTCATGACTCAATCCCCCCCTTACGATTCGGTCTGACTTCCCCTGCTTGAAAGAAGCGACCGCTTCATATGGCGTTGGTCGCGCCTTCGGTGTTTACTCGCTTACTTCAATGCTGTCGTCAACAGGTCGCTCATCCGAAGCCGCCGGGAATTCTTCCTCATCTGCTTGGGATTCACTCTTAATATCGATTTTCCAACCAGTCAATTTCGCGGCAAGTCGAGCGTTCTGTCCTTTAATCCCGATTGCTAGCGACAACTGATAGTCAGGCACGATAACACGAGCCATCTTCTCAGCCTCTCGCACTTCGACATCAACAACTTTGGAAGGGCTAAGTGCATTTGCTACATACTCGCTCACATCTTCAGACCATCGAACAATATCAATCTTCTCACCACGAAGCTCGTTGACAATCGTTTGTACGCGCATTCCTTTTGGCCCGACGCAGGAGCCTACCGGATCGACTTCCTCGTTGCGGGAGTATACTGCAATTTTGGAGCGTTGACCCGCTTCACGAGCAACTGACTTGATTTCAACGACGCCATCAAAGATTTCTGGTACTTCCAGTTCGAACAGGCGCTTCAGAAGCCCTGGATGCGTACGGGACAAAATAATTTGCGGTCCCTTCGTTGTGTTCTCCACTTTCGTAATGTATGCTTTGGTACGATCACCGTGCTTGAACTTCTCGTTCGGCATCAGCTCGTTCAAAGGAAGGACTGCTTCCACTTTGCCCAAATCTACATAAACATTGCGCATATCCTGACGTTGCACGATACCTGTGACGATATCATCGGACTTGTCGATGAACGCGTTATAGATAAGGCCGCGCTCCGCTTCGCGAATACGTTGTGTTACGACTTGTTTCGCCGTTTGTGCAGCGATGCGGCCGAAATCACGCGGTGTAACTTCAATCTCGCAAATATCATCCAGCTGGTAGTTCGGATTATGTTCACGGGCAGCATGAAGTGAAATTTCAAGACGCGGGTCCAACACCTCGTCCACTACGTTTTTGCGTGCATATACCTTAATTACTCCAGTTGCCCGGTTAATATCTACTCGTACATTTTGTGCAGTATTGAAGTTGCGCTTATAGCTCGAAATCAGAGCCGCTTCAATTGCATCAATGAGTACTTCCTTGCTAATTCCTTTTTCTCTTTCGATTTCCGACAACGCGTCAATAAAATCCATACTCATTTGGTGAGTTCCCCCTTTCAGCCGAATCCGGCTTCATTCCAATAATGTTAAAATTCAGCAGGCCGATTCCCAATCTAAGATTACGATCGTCCTAAAAAACGATAGCAAGACGTGCGCTTGCTACCTTCTCAAACGGAATTGCATGTTCTTTTTTGCCGACTTGAACAACGACCGTCTGTTCATCGAAGGAAGAGAGAACTCCTTCAAATTCCTTCAATCCGCCTATCGGTTCGTATGTAGTCACATACACATGCTTGCCCACCGCTTTGACGAAATCCTTCGTCTTCTTCAACGGACGTTCCGCACCTGGAGACGAAACTTCCAAGAAGTAAGCGTCTGTAATCGGATCGTTCTCGTCCAGCTTCTGACTCAATACTTCGCTGATGCGGCCGCAATCCTCGATGTCAATGCCGCCTTCCTTGTCCACAAACACGCGCAGGAACCAACTGCTGCCTTCCTTTACGTATTCCACATCGACAAGTTCGAAGTTGTTCTCTTCCAAATAGGGTGTGATCATATTCTCAACTGTCGATTTGATATTGGCTGAGCTCAAATTCAAGAACCTCCTAGAATGTTAGGAATAATGATGTTCCTCTATGTTAGAACCCGATACTAAACATGAAAGAGTGGGTTTCCCCACTCTTTACGTAACGGATTTATCCACATGATTACCAAAAAAATTATATCATAGCCATCTACAATATGGCAAGGGCAACTCCGATCATGCCTTAGAACAGAGACAATTGGTTCGTTTCCGGCAGTCCGCGGAAGCAGCCCATCTGATTAAGCAGCTCGACAATTGTCTTTGTAGCCTTTGAACGCATTTGGAAATCCTCAATGGACAAATACTCCGCCCCATCGCGAGAAGCTGCGATATTGCGAGCCGCATTTTCACCAATCCCCTGCACAGCAGAGAATGGCGGAATGAGCGAGTTGCCATCAACGAGGAATTTCGTCGCATCGGAACGATACAGATCAATCGGCTTAAAAGTGAAGCCCCGTGCCGTCATTTCAACAGCCATCTCCAAAATAGAGATCATCGCCTTTTCTTTCGTTGTTGCTTGGAAGCCCTTCGCCTCAATCTCATCGATCTTCTTATTGATAGCCTCGTATCCTTGGCAGCACAATTCGATATCAAAGTCCTCAGCACGGACGGTAAAGTAGGTCGCGTAGAACTCGATCGGATGGTAGAGCTTAAAATAAGCTGTCCGCACCGCGGAAATAACATAAGCGGCAGCATGGGCTTTCGGGAACATATATTGAATCTTTAAGCAGGAATCGATGTACCACTGCGGCACATTGCAGTTTTTCATTTCTTGAATCCATTCATCACTCAAGCCTCTTCCCTTACGAACGCTTTCCGTTATTTTAAAGGCAAGACCTGCATCCATGCCTGCTTTGTAGATCAGGAACAACATAATCTCGTCACGACAACCAATAACGGTCTTGATCGTACAGATTCCATTCTTAATCAGTTCTTGCGCATTACCAAGCCATACGCCGGTACCATGAGATAACCCGGATATTTGCAATAAATCAGCGAACGTGCTTGGCTGTGCTTCCACAAGCATCTGTCGCACGAAGCGGGTTCCCATCTCAGGAACACCATAGGTCGCTACTGGTGTCCGGATTTGCTGCGGCGTTACGCCAAGAGCATCGACGGAGTTGAACATACTCATAACCTTCGGATCATTCATTGGAATCGTTGTCGGATCGACCCCTGTCAAATCCTGCAGCATCCTCATCATCGTCGGATCATCGTGCCCTAGAATATCAAGCTTCAATAAATTATCCTCGAACGCATGATAATCGAAGTGCGTCGTCTTCCATTCGGCACTTGTATCGTCCGCTGGATATTGAACAGGCGTTACATCTTCAACTTCGATATAATCCGGTACAACGACGATACCGCCTGGGTGCTGGCCTGTACTGCGCTTCACGCCCGTACAGCCTGCTGCAAGGCGGTTAAGCTCTGCCCCTCGCCATCGCTTGCCATGGTCTTCTTCATATTTCTTTGCGAAGCCGTATGCCGTTTTTTCCGCGACCGTACCAATCGTACCTGCACGGAACACACTCTTCTCACCGAACAGCACCTTCGTGTAGTTATGCGCCACAGGCTGATAATCACCTGAGAAGTTCAAATCGATATCGGGAACTTTGTCTCCCTTAAAGCCGAGGAATGTTTCGAACGGAATATCCTGTCCATCCCCCTTCATCGGCTGGCCGCATTCTGGGCAATCCTTGTTTGGAAGATCGAAACCGCTCGGTACACTTCCGTCCGTAAACCATTCGCTATGCTTGCACTCCGGATTGCGGCACACATAATGCGGCGGAAGCGGGTTAACTTCTGAAATGCCAAGAAACATCGCTACAACCGAGGAGCCTACCGATCCCCGCGAACCAACAAGATACCCATCTTCGTTCGACTTCTTCACAAGACGCTCTGAGATCAGATAGTTCGCGGAGAAACCGAATTTAATGATTGGAATCAGTTCCTTCTCAAGACGCTGTACAATAATGTCATTTAACGGTTCCCCGTAAATGCTCTTCGCCGTATTGTAGCATTTATCACGGATTTCTTGATCCGCGCCCTCAATATTCGGCGTAAACAGCTCTTTCGGGAATAAATCGAAATCCTCAAATCGTTCCAGCAACGCATTCGTATTCTCTACAACAAACTTATACGCCTGCTCTTTACCCAAAAACTCAAATTCCTGCAGCATTTCATTCGTCGTCCGGAAATGTGCATCAGGCTTGCGGAGATCCTTGAGCGGACTGAAGCCCGTGATCCCATGGATAGTTATATCACGGAACAGCTTGTCTCGCGGATGCAAGTAGTGCACATTACCTGTTGCGACAACAAGCTTGTTCTGCTTTTCACCGATCTGAACGATTTTGCGAATTGCGCCTTCAATCTCAGCCGTCGAACCAACCAAGCCCTTCTCCACCAAGTGCATGTACATCGTCAGAGGCTGGATTTCAAGCACGTCATAAAACTCTGCTACCTGCTCTGCTTCTTCCATTGATTTGTTGAGTACCGTCTCGAAGAACTCACCCTTCTCACAACCTGACATGATCAATAAGCCTTCACGCATGCCGACGAGCTTGCTCTTTGGAATACAGGCGACGCGCTTAAAATACTCCGTGTGGGACATTGAAACGAGCTTGTACAAATTTTTCTTACCCACCGCATTAAGCGCGTAAATCCCGCAATGGAACGGACGAGCATTTTGCAGGTTCTGACCTACATAATCGTTCATCCGATCAAGTGTTTCAATCCCGATAAGCTGCTGAGCGTCTTGAAGCAAGCCATTCAACACACCACCGAGAGCTATCGTATCGTCAATCGCACGGTGATGGTTCTCCAGCGATACTTTATATTTGTCCGCCAATGTATTCAGACGGTGATTTTTGAGCGTCGGGTGCAGTAGCCGCGCCAGTTCTAACGTATCTAGTACTGGATTGTTCATCTCAGACAAATTCATAAGCTTCAAATTATGCTGTATAAAGCCAATATCGAACCTTGCGTTGTGCGCAACGAGGATCGAGTCCTGTGCAAACTCCACAAATTTCGGCAGCACTTCTTCAACATCCGGAGCATCTGCCACCATTTCGTCCGTAATATTGGTGAGCTGCTGAATGTTATACGGAATTCGAACATGCGGATTGACGAATGTGCTGTAGCGATCAATCTCTTTCCCCTCTTGCATTTTTACAGCAGCAATCTCAATAATCTTATTGTTCGTTACAGACAAACCGGTTGTCTCGATATCAAACACCGTAAAAATGGCATCTTTCACCGAGCGATTGTCCGCATTCAGAACAACCTCCATATTATCATTCACAACATTCGCTTCTAAGCCATAGAGCATTTTAATGCCGTTTTTCTTTGCCGCTTTCGCTGCTTCTGGGTAACACTGCACGTTGCCATGGTCAGTCACCGCGATCGCCTTATGTCCCCATTTGGCTGCCTGCTTCACGTAATCGCTAATCGAAGTTACTGCATCCATCGCACTCATCGTAGAGTGAAGATGAAATTCAATACGCTTCTCTTCGGCGGTATCCTGCCGTTCCGCTGGAGCCTTGACTTCATTCAAATCATTTGGCATCATCACCAGCTCAGGCACCTGCATGAAACGATCATATTCTACCCGACCGCGTGCTTTCAGCCATTGACCATCCCGAATAAGGCTAAGCATTTTGACATCTTCCTTCGTCTTCGCGAACATCTTCATTGCCATTGAGTCCGAGAAGTCCGTTAGGTTAAAGGTGAACAAGGTACTGCCATTGCGCAGTTCCTTCATCTCGACACCAAAAACGGCCCCTTGTATCGTGACACGCTTCTCCTCATCCTGTATGTTCATAATCGGAGTTGGATCATCCTTAATATCGTAACCAACATGCAGACGCTCAGGCGCTTCTCCCTCTTCTTCCACCACTTCACGCGCTGAATCTTCCATCATCTGCTGAATGACTTGACGTTCTTCCTCCATAAGCTTCTGCTGGAATGCTTCATAGGCTTCCGTATCATGGCTGCCCTGCTGCATGGTCACACGCAATGTACGAGTGAAATACGTTTCAAAAAACGTCGTGCAATATTTATCGATTTGCTTCTTCTTCGCAAGTTCCAACGACGTCGCATCAGGCAGAGAAAGCTTAATCAGATCCTTTTCAACCTCGTACTGCCCTTTATGCAGCCATCCGTTTACCGACGCCACCTCGCGCTTAACCCATTCCATGAACAATCCCCAATAAGCATCAACGACATCCTTATTTGGAAGCTGCTCTTCATAATGAAAAATGATTTTGATCTTGGCAATGTGGGACAGCTTATCCTGTACACGCAGGCAGAACGTACGATAAGCCTCCGCCGGGACGACTGTCGACTTGCCGATGTGAATCGTCCACTCTTGATTCGAGCGGCTGCACTCCACCTTGTCAATCCATCCATCATTGAAAAAGCTATCTAACAGTTCGACAGGAACTTCCACCTGTCTCATCAACACTTCAAATCGCTGCCTTTTATCCGTCATGTAGATTGAAGCACCTCCCAACTCCATACTGCTGCCGAACCCACAGGTAAAGTGGCAGTGTGTGAACAAAGAGAAGCCTCCCTCAATCGAGCCATCGTCCGGTGTTCCGTTGGATGTTCCAATGATGGAAGCTTCCCTTCATTGTGCTCCTTGAGCAAGGAGCATGTATCTAATTAATACGCTCGTGCAAATACGACCGTATGCTTGGCATCTTCTCCGCAGACAAGGCATTTCGTTTTTGTCGTTTGCGGATCAAATGGAATGTTGCGGCTCGTTGCACCTGTCTCGTCCTTAACATGCTTCTCGCACGCCTCTGATCCACACCAGCCAGCCAGTGTAAATCCACGCTTTTCTTCCATTTGCGCCTTCATCTCGTCAATTGTCTCTACCGAGTAGAAGTGCTCGTCGCGGAAGGAACGCGCGCGCTCGAACATTTCTTGATGAACGTCAGCAAGCATGCGGTTTACTTCTTCAACCAAATCCGCCTGCTGTACAATGCGTTTCTCACCCGTTACGCGAGAAACTAACACGCATACTCCATTTTCCATATCACGAGGGCCAATCTCCAGTCGAACCGGCACACCACGCATTTCATATTCGTTGAACTTCCAACCCGGACTAATATCAGAACGGTCGTCCATGCGAACACGCACACCTGCTTGTTTCAATTCGCTGAATAGCTCATTGGCCCGTCCTACAACTTGCTCGCGCATCTTCGCAGGGCCAATAGGAATCATAATAACTTGTGTAGGGGCTACCTTCGGCGGCAATGCAAGTCCTCTGTCATCACCGTGTACCATAATCATGGAACCGATTAGACGAGTGCTGACGCCCCAAGAAGTAGTGTGAACGAATTCCTGTTCGTTCTCGCGACCCAAGAATTTAATATCAAAAGCAACCGCAAAATTCGTACCCAAGTAGTGAGATGTTCCGGCTTGAACCGCTCTGCCGTCCTTCATCATCGCTTCAATGGAGAATGTATCTACGGCACCGGCAAATTTTTCAGAAGGCGTCTTCTGCCCTTCGATTACCGGAATTGCCAAGTAGTCTTCTACGAATTCACGATAAATTTTCAGCATCTGCATCGTTTCTTCGCGTGCTTCCTGCTCTGTTTCATGCGCCGTATGACCTTCCTGCCACAAGAACTCACTTGTACGCAAGAATGGCAGCGTGCGCTTCTCCCAGCGCACAACGTTCGCCCACTGGTTAATTAACACAGGCAAGTCGCGGTATGATTGAATCCATTTCGAGTACATATGTCCGATCATCGTTTCCGATGTAGGACGAATCGCCAACTTCTCTTCCAGTTGTTCGCCGCCTGCTTCAGTTACCCAAGGCAGCTCAGGATTGAAGCCTTCCACGTGCTCCTTCTCCTTCTGGAAAAAGCTCTCTGGGATGAACATTGGGAAGTATGCATTGCGATGGCCAGTTGCCTTAAAGCGGCGATCCAGTTCGTCACGAATATGCTCCCAAATTTCGTACCCATCCGGGCGAAATACGATACATCCTCGAACTGGAGAATAATCCATCAAGTCCGCCTTCTTAATCACATCAATATACCAACGGGAGAAATCCTCCTGCTGTGGGGTAATCTCCGTAACAAACTGCTTCTCTTTCGACATAACGGTACATGTTCCTCCCGACAGACACGGTTATTTGTACTCTAGTATAAATGAAATGAACCGTGATATAAATGTTAACCTTTAACCAATCGTAATATATCATTGTAGGTTACAGCAAGCATCAATAACATGAGCATTGCAAAGCCTACAAAATGAACCATGCTTTCCCTGCTCGGATCAACAGGCTTGCCTCTAACAGCTTCCAGCCCAAGGAATACGAGACGGCTTCCATCCAGCGCAGGAATAGGAAGCAAGTTGAAAATTCCTAAATAAAGGCTCAATATCGCCGTCCATAGCGTAAGCTGTTCGATTCCCTTCTTCGCAATTTGGCCAGTCACTTCGAACGTACGAACCGGCCCGCCCAAATCATCCAGCTTGAATTGGCCAAAGATAAGCATGCGAAATCCTTCAAAAATCTTCTCCGTCGTATTCACCATAGAAGTTGAGGCGAACGACATCGTCTCACCGAATGAGGCCGTTCGTGTCGGCAGTACCGGTACAATACCAACCTTGCCGCCTTCTTGACCTTCCACCTTCTGCGGAGTCAGTATCGTAGTGAAGCGTTCTTCACCGCGTGCAATAAGGAATGTCATCGGCTTGCCTTCGGAGTCAGCAATCAGCTTAATTAACTTGTCACGATCGCCGCCGATATGCTTGCCGTTTACTTCCTCAATAATGTCTCCCTTTTGCAGTTGAGCTTGTGCTGCTGGAAGCCCTGGTGTTACATCGCCTATTTTCACAGTTGTGGGGTTTTCTACTGGAACGCCGGATAACGATACGGACACGCCAAATAGAATAAATGCGAGCACAAAGTTCATAAAAGGACCTGCAAAAATAGCAAGTGCGCGTTGCCCCACTGTCTTGCTGCCAAACTGCCGATCATGCGGGGCGATTTGAATTTCATCACCCTTCACAATCATCTTAGCCTGCGGATGAATGTCGTAAGTTGTGTCTTCCCCTTCAACATCCAAAGTCAGCTTCAATGAATGCTCCAAGTCAATCGATTTCACTTCTCCACGAACAACCTGCTTGCGCATATCCAGCTGATCTAGGTACAATTTCGTCACCTTATTGTCGCCTGATATACGTACAGCTATGGTCTGTCCGGGATTAACTTCGACGATTTCAGGATCTTCTCCGGCCATCCGTACAAAGCCGCCGATCGGCAGAAGCCGAAGTGTATATCTTGTTTCTCCACGTGTATGGGAGAATATTTTCGGTCCGAATCCAATAGCGAACTCTCTAACGAGAATCCCTGCCCGTTTGGCGAAAATAAAATGTCCCCATTCATGAATCGTTACAATAACGAAAAAGACGAGCACGGTTAAAAATACGATTTGCACCATCTGCACTGCGTAGAATCCTCCTTTTTGTGCGTGTTCACTCCTCCTGACATGTCTCTTGGAATCATGAACGGCCCCAATAACAATCGGACAGCGGTTTGTCTATATAGATTATCATTATTCTCCAATCCCGCACAAGAGAATCCGTATCTAGTGAATGGTTGTTATAAAATGGACAGAGCTTCTGCTCGCGTACGCATGTCCGTCTCTTGGATCGCCTCCAAGGATGGATGCGAAATCGTCTGATGCTTCGTGATGAGCGTGCTCACAATACGTTCAATATCTAAGAAAGAAATTTCACCGCGAAGGAATCTCGCAACAGCCACTTCGTTGGCCGCATTGAATACGGTGGTAGCCGTGCCCCCTGCCTTACCGCAATCATAGGCGTATCGAACCATAGGGAAGCGTTCTGTGTCCAGCTCACGGAAATGAAGCTTTGCGATTTCTGCCAAATTCAATGAAGCTGAAGTATTCGAAAGTCTCTCTGGATAAGCCAATGCATATTGAATAGGTACGCGCATATCAGGTACACCCAATTGCGCAATGATGCTGCCATCCAAATATTCTACAAAGGAATGAATAATGCTTTCAGGATGGATAAGTACACGGATTTGCTCGTAAGGCAGATCAAATAGCCAGCGTGCTTCTATTACTTCGAGACCTTTATTAGCCATCGTTGCAGAATCAATAGTTACCTTTGCTCCCATTGACCAGTTCGGATGCTTGAGTGCATCCTCAACCGTAACATTTTCCAGTTCATCTCTCGTACGATCCCGGAAGCTGCCGCCAGATGCCGTGAGTGTAATTGTCCGCACCCCACGCATCGGTTCCCCGTTTAAACACTGAAAGATAGCAGAGTGCTCACTGTCTACCGGCATCAGCGCAACACCTTTTGCCCGTGCTCGTTCCGTAACCAGGTGTCCCGCTGTTACTAACGTTTCCTTATTCGCAATTGCTATTGTCTTCCCTTCGTCAATCGCTGCAAGTGTCGACTTCAAGCCGATACTTCCAACAACAGCTGTAACGACGGTGTCCGCCTCGCTGCCAGCAGCCACTTCAACCAACCCATCTTCTCCATAATACAGTTCAACACCCTGTGGCAGTCGTTCCCGCAGGCGATCAGCCGCAGCCTTGTCTTGAACCGATACTTTGCTAGGCTTGAACTCATGAATCTGCTCAAGCAGCAATGATGTATTGTTCCCAGCTGCTAATGCTTCTACCTTAAACTGCTCAGGATGCTGTCTGACGATGTCGAGTGTCTGTGTCCCGATTGAGCCGGTTGACCCTAGTATAGAGATCCTCTTCATGGCCTCACCTCTTCACCCTATTCATAACTATATCTATTACATGATAACGTCATCGCTGCTCTTGTCGACAACGTTCGATTTACAACGTTAATAGTCCGATCAGATGAACGAACGGGAACACGACCAACCAGCTGTCGCAACGATCTAGAACACCACCATGGCCTGGAAGCAATGTACCCGAATCCTTCACACCTCGAACCCGCTTATAGGCCGATTGGATCAAATCACCGAACTGACCGACAACGGCAGACGATAACCCAATGCCTAGCGCAAGCGGCAAGCTAACAATATCAGGTCGACCAATAGCAAATAATAGAGCGACTACAATCGACGTCAGAACTCCACCAATTGCCCCTTCTATCGTCTTGTTCGGACTGATAGACGGCCAAAGCTTATGATTGCCGATCGCACGGCCAATGAAATACGCACCGATGTCTGACGACCAAATGACTGCAAACAACATGAGCGTCCAAAATAAACCATCAATCCCCATTGATGTGCGTGTCAGCATCATGTATTTAAAACCAATTCCAATATAAAACGCCCCTAGCCACAACTGTGACACTGCCTCAATCGACACTTTATTTTTGGATAATACCGTCATGCCAAGCATCAGCAGCATGCTGATCCACACGACTGCTTCTAACGGTACATCCCACCCTATTGACCAGCTTGTCCAAGGAATCGCAATTAAGGCCATCGTTGCATACCCAATCAACGACGCCAAATCGAACGGAGATACATGATGCATACGTGCAAATTCATAATAGCCCACAAAGGCAAGTGCGAGGAGCAGCAGCTCATACGGCAGACCGCCAATGATGCATAATGCGCCGAACAATAGTCCTGCTATAAGCCCTGTAACGATGCGCTGTTTCATATAGACTGTTCCTCCAACCTATTGTAATCCACCATATCTGCGCGTTCTGCGCTGATACTCCATAACGGCCTCCATCAGATGTCGCTCAGTGAACTCTGGCCAGTAATCATTGGTGAACCACAATTCGCTGTACGCGATTTGCCAGAGCATGAAGTTGCTCAGTCGCATTTCCCCGCTAGTTCGAATGAGCAAATCAGGATCAGGCAAGCTGCTTGACAAAAGATGATCATGAATCAGGCCCTCATCAATGGAGTCGACTGCAATCTCACCTGACTGTGCTTTGCGTACAATTTCACGAACACCTTCCACGATTTCACGCTGACTACCATAATTCAAAGCGAAATTCAAAATAAGTCCTGTATTATGCTTCGTTTTTTCAATGGCTTCCTCAAGCGCTTGTTTCGTATGTTCAGGCAAACGGTCACGGTACCCCATCATTCGCACTTGGACATTTTTCTCAATCAATTCATCGAGTTCGATCGCCAAAAATTCCTGTGGCAATTTCATGAGAAAATCGACTTCTTCTTGCGGGCGCTTCCAGTTTTCGGTCGAAAAAGCGTACATCGTAAGCACTTTTACGCCCAAATCATTCGCTGCGATGGTTACGCGCTTAACGGCTTTCATTCCTGAATGGTGGCCAGCAATGCGCGGCAAGCCCCGTTTTTTAGCCCAGCGGCCGTTGCCGTCCATAATAATCGCCACATGCTGTGGGATATTATCTGGCATCAGTTCCAGCTGGTTGTGGCTTCCTCGCTGCTGTAACCACGCTTGGAATCGCTTAATCATTCGGTCTCCTCCAACCCGGTGATGAAAAAAAGACAATAAACCCCACCGTTCGGAGGGGCATGAAGAACAAAAAAGAATAGGTTCTATTCGTCTTACTTTTATACTTCCATAATTTCTTTTTCTTTAACAACTAATACTTTATCCACTTCAGCGATGAATTTGTCAGTCGTCTTCTGAATATCTTCTTGATGACGACGAGACTCATCCTCTGAAATGTCTGTTTTCTCAAGCTTCTTGATGTCATCATTCGCATCACGACGAATGTTGCGGATTGCTACCTTCGCTTCTTCACCGAACTTCTTCGTGTGCTTGACAAGCTCTGCACGACGCTCTTCTGTTAACGGCGGAATCGATAGGCGGATCAACGAACCGTCATTTGCTGGTGTCAATCCAAGATCCGACTTCAAAATCGCGCGTTCAATATCAGCCAAAGAGGATTTGTCCCAAGGCTGAATCATGAGCGTACGCGGATCTGGCGTGCTGATGTTCGCCAATTGGTTAACTGGCGTCATCGCGCCATAGTATTCTACTTGAACACGATCAAGCAATGCAGGTGTTGCGCGTCCAGCGCGCAATGTTGCCAGTTCCCGTTTCAAAGCGGCAATCGCTTTTTCCATGCGTTCTTCTGCGTTTTTCTTCACTGCTTGTGGCACTAGTCTACACTCCCTTTTACAATCGTTCCAATCTTCTCGCCGAGCACGACGCGCTTGATATTGCCTGACTCCGTAATTGCAAATACAATAAGTGGGATGTTATTGTCCATACACAACGAGGATGCCGTTGCATCCATAACACCCAAGTTGCGGTTCAACACTTCCATATATGTCAATTGCTCGAACTTTTCTGCTGTTTCATCCTTAAATGGATCAGCTGAGTATACACCATCGACTTTATTCTTCGCCATCAAGATCACATCGGCTTCGATTTCAGCAGCACGGAGCGCAGCTGTCGTATCCGTCGAGAAGAATGGATTCCCGGTTCCTGCTGCAAAAATAACAACACGTCCCTTTTCCAAATGACGTATTGCACGACGACGAATATATGGTTCTGCGATTTGCTGCATCGCAATCGAAGTTTGTACACGAGTCGGCACGCCAATTTGTTCGAGGGCATCCTGTAAGGCAAGCGAGTTCATAACCGTTGCAAGCATCCCCATGTAGTCTGCTGTTCCGCGGTCGATTCCTTTTTCACTTCCCGCAATACCGCGCCAAATGTTGCCCCCGCCGCAGACAATTGCGACCTCTACGCCAAGCTCTACAACCTCTTTTACTTGCTCGGCAATGGAGTTGATCATTTCGGATTCGATGCCGAAGCCAGCTTGCCCGGACAACGACTCTCCGCTTACTTTAAGTACGATACGTTTATAAACCGGTTGTTTCAATGTATACCCTCCACTTTTCCATAACGGCCGCTAAAAAAGAAGGAACACGATGTGTTCCAACTTTTAAGCGCGTCTGTTGATTACGTAGTAGCCGCGTTCGTATGTCCTCTTTTCAAATGAAAAGATTACTTCATGTTCGCTTGAGCCATAACTTCTTCAACAAAATTATCTTCTTTTTTCTCCAAGCCTTCACCAAGCTCGAAACGAGCGAAGCGACGGATAGAAATGTTTTCACCGATTGTTGCGATTTTCTCTTTCAGCAACGTTTCGATTGTTTTGTCTGGGTCTTTAATGAAGGATTGCTCCATCAAGCAGTACTCTTCATAATATTTACCGATGCGGCCTTCAACCATTTTTTCAACGATTTTTTCAGGCTTGCCTTCGTTCAATGCTTGTGCTTTCAAGATTTCTTTTTCTTTTTCGATTTCCTCTTGTGACACTTCTTCGCGACGAACATATTTTGGAGCTGTCGCTGCGATTTGCATAGCTACATCACGAGCGAATTCTTTGAAGTTGTCAGTCTTTGCTACGAAGTCAGTTTCGCAGTTGATTTCAACCAATACGCCAATGCGTCCGCCAGCGTGGATGTAAGACTCAACCACACCTTCTGTAGCGATACGATCGGATTTCTTAGCCGCTGCTGCAAGACCTTTCTCACGAAGCAATTCAGCTGCTTTCGTCAAATCGCCGTTAGCCTCTTCCAATGCCTTTTTGCAATCCAGCATACCTGCGCCTGTTTTTTCGCGCAATTCTTTTACTGCACTCGCATTTACTGCCATCTCGTATTTCCCTCCATCAATAAATTGGTACCGACGTATTATGTACGATTAACGGCACCGAACGTTATACAGCTTAAAAAAAGGGCGGCGAGAGGTGAACCACCTGCCAACCACCCTTTTGTTCATCTAATTAGTATTCCAAACTTACGCTGTTGTTTCTTCGCCTTGATGTGCTTCAACAATTGCATCAGCCATCTTGGAAGTCAACAATTTAACTGCACGGATTGCATCGTCGTTACCAGGGATAACGTAGTCGATTTCGTCCGGATCACAGTTTGTATCAACGATACCTACGATTGGGATACCCAGTTTACGAGCTTCCGCAACAGCGATGCGCTCTTTGCGTGGATCGATAACGAACAACGCGCTAGGCAAACCTTTCATATTTTTAATACCGCCCAAGAACTTCTCGAGACGATCTTTTTCCTTGCGAAGTATGATAACTTCTTTTTTAGGAAGAACTTCGAATGTTCCGTCTTCTTCCATCGTTTCGAGTTGCTTCAAGCGATCGATACGTTTTTGGATCGTTTCGAAGTTTGTAAGCGTACCACCCAACCAACGTTGGTTGATGTAGTACATGCCGCAACGCTCAGCTTCTTCCTTAACGGAATCTTGAGCTTGCTTTTTCGTACCTACGAACAAGATTGTTCCATTTTCTTCGCCGACGGATTTTACAAAGTTGTAAGCTTCCTCGACCTTTTTCACTGTCTTTTGCAAGTCAATGATGTAAATACCGTTACGTTCTGTGAAGATATATCTGTCCATCTTCGGATTCCAACGACGTGTTTGGTGACCGAAGTGTACCCCAGCTTCCAAAAGCTGTTTCATGGAGATAACTGCCATCTTCACTACACCTCCTAATATGGTTATTTATCCTCCGCCAGTATCCTCTTTCGATGAGACTTCCCGCAGTTGTCCCGACAAAAAGCACCCTCACTGAAATACACTGACGTGTGTTCTTAACACCGTCATTTAATATACCATAACGCCTACCCAGTTGCAACCACTTTATCCATTGTTCTGCCTATGCGCATCTACTTCGTTTTTGGGTTCGTAGATTGAAGAGGAACAAGCTTATATCCTGCTTGCTCTGCAGCACGCTGCAGCTCCGTATCGGATATCGGCTCCATTGTCCGCTGACCGATCATACACAACTGAAGCAGAAGTCCTCCGAGAACAATCCCAGCTCCAAGTCCGATAAGAAAGCGTCGATCCTTAATCATGAGATCCCTCCTGCTGACCCAATCGGATAATAAGCTGAAGTTCGCCGATAGGCATTCCCACTTTCTCCGCTATAGCCTGCTCTGACCAACCGTTTTGGATAAGCTTGAATATTTCTGCATACCGCTTCTGAATTTGAGGATTAGTTTGCGTTGCAGGCTCTATTTCATCAACTGCATGACTCTCTTCTATTTTATTAGCTTCAAGTAAATCTGGGGCAGCAGCAGATATCCAATTTGAATCAATAGCTGATTGTTCAGTCTCATCTTCCGCATGAATACCTTCAACCGGTTGCTGCTTGCTGTTATCATCCACCAGAACAATACCGCTGCTCTTTGCAACTGAGGATGCTCGTATAGATAAGTCCGCAGCGTGCTGAAAGTTGTTCCACCTGGTGTTCGACTCCTGCTCAAGCTTGTCCAATCGCTTGCGCAGCGCTTCATCTCGATATTCTCCCTCTTGCTTCATTCGCTCGATTACCGTCAGGAGCTTATCATTTTCTGTTTCCAGCTCAGTCATATAATGTTCAAGTGTCTCTTCCATATTACGGCGCATCTCTGTGCTATCCGTTATCTGCTGTGTTCGAGGACGGAGCATGCCAATGGCAACAATGACACCACCTAATAGTACAATATAAATCCAGGGCTCCATATGAGCACCTCCTTATGTCGTCACGCATCCTAAATGCAAGCGCCGCGATCCACACATAATGCGGGAACCCGGCGCCACCATTTAACACATGAAATCAATATGTTTACCTTTGAAGGGATGTTGGGCCGGAACCGATGCTTGCCCAGCTTCATCTTGATTGTGCTCCGATTGATTGTTATCGCTTCCATCTCGATCTGCATGGTTCTCACCTTCATGCTGTTGATTGCGAATTCGAGCATCCTGTGATGATTCGACCTGTTCATTTCGCTCTCGTGACTTTGCCATCAACTTTTGCGCTTGCGTATTTAATATTGCTTGTTCCGTTGATGGGCGCTGCTGCTGTTGATGCTGCACAGTCGATGTTTCCTGCGTTCGCGGCAGCGCGATTTGCATTTCTACAGGCTTCATATTCATCAAATCACCCCGATTAGGCTAGTAACCCTCCACACGATCGATTATCGGTAAGGCGTCATCATGATGTCGCCTTCAACGATACGGAAGGAAATTCGCTGTGCCATATCCTTGATGAACCGTACATTGCGGCCAATAACCAGCTTGGCACCGCCGTATATCGTATGAGTTACATCTATGGAAGATACAGCAGTGTCCTCGAGCATTTTTTCGATTTCCAGCATACGCTCACGCATTTCGGTCTGCTCTCCAACAAGCTGTTTTTTCGTTGAATTCAATTTAATGCGCATTCCTAGTTTTTCTCCTGTCAACTGTCCAGTTGCAGCTAGTTGATCCAGAATACGAAGTGCTTTTTCGGTCTTCTCTACATTTTCAACATTGTATTTAAGCTTCGTTCGCAAATCTGTTAATTCATTACGCAAATCCGGTTGGACTCCCACTTCAATAATGGTGGCAGTAGACATCGTATTGCCGATCGTACGAGCGGTTACACGCTCGCCTGCCTGTACAATTCCGCCTACAATAAGTCCCTTCGTGCCTTGGCAAACGACACGCTTGCCTGCTCGAATGTTGGAATGCATAATGCTTTGCGACACATTGACTTCTGTGCCTGCAATAACGTTCGCCTCTTGAATGAACGAACATTTCACATGAGTTCCAGCTTTGACGAGTCCTTTATTGCTGGCAATAATTCCGCCGCTTACCTCAATGCAGCCTGCCGCAGTGAGCGTAGCACCTTCTACTCCGCCATAGACGCGGATATCCCCTGCCGCCTTAACCGTAAATCCAGTCAGTACATTACCACGAATGACGATTGTGCCGACAAAATCAATATTACCTGAGCGATAATCCACGTCTCCATTGACTTCAAATACAGGAAATACACTAATTCGATCTGGTTCAATTCGGGATACTAGTCCATCAATCGCTGAATAAAGTGCTTTTTCATCCTCATCAAGAACAACATTCTTACCTTGCTTGAAACGTGCCTCACGTCCATTGATTGCTTTCAGTTCCTCACCAAGAACGGACATGCCGGGTATCCCTTCTTGGCTTGGAATCCGCTTGGCTATCAATTGACCTTTCTTAACGTTGTCTAACTGCTTCACTTCACGAAAATCAATCGTACCGTCTTCTCTCTCAGCTGGCCTTGACTCGCTTCCGCTCTGCGGAAGCATTAATTCGATTCGACCATCTACACCGTGTACGGGTGCTTTTCCATGAGCGACCATCGTTGCACCACGAGCAAAATTGATCGGATTTGCAGCGATATCCTTCAGAACCTCAGGCTGTACTCCATATCGAACGCCATAAGAGCGCAGAAATTCGTTCAATTGTTCCACCGTACACTTGAGATCTTCGGCAGACTTCTTAAAATAGAGATGCGCCTGCATCTTATCTTCAGATATTGCGACATCCATATACTCTTCCAATGCCAATGTCATACTCACGAAAAACCCCCCTTTCTTTTTCTTCATTCAGCGTAGTCTCTCAACTATTCCGTATCTATTTTTTAATTTTCCATTAACATAGGTTTCTGCTTCTCCAATACGGTTCGCAATCTTAATATCGCCTTGGAGTGCAGCTGCGAAATTCGGGAAGGTGATAAAGACATGACTTCCGCGATTTCACTTAAAGACAAGTCCTCGTAATAGAACAAGGAGATTACCGTTCTCTCTTTATCGGTTAATTTATCAATTCCTTGAACAAGGGCTTCCTTTAAATAATACTCATTGACCTTGTACTCTGGATTCTTCGCAGTCTCATCAATCAATAGCGATATTCGAGTCTCCGAGTCATCCTCTCGAATCGGATCTTCCAATGAACAAATCGACATAATCGATACATCTTGAAGCATTCCATGGAATTCCTTTTCGCTGACTTGCAAATAGGCGCTTACCTCTTCATCTGACACAGTACGCAAGTATTGCTGCTCCAATTGTTGATAAGCCTCTTCTATTTTTTTCGCCTTTTCTCTTACCGAGCGAGGCACCCAATCTCCAGAGCGAAGTCCATCAAGGATTGCTCCCCGAACACGCCATGAGGCATAAGTTTCAAATTGCAATCCTCTTCGGTGATCGAATTTTTCAACAGCATCTATTAATCCAATAACACCATGGCTAGCCAGATCGTCCTTACTAACATTGCGAGGCAACCCTGCAGCAAGTCGATTCGATACGAAGTCGACGATGGATAGGTGGTTCTCTATCAATTGCCGCTTCGCATCCTGATCACCATGATCCTTCCAGCGTTCCCAAAGCCCCTCTTGCGAGCCAGGTTGTAATTTCTGTACGCTCACCGACAGTCAACCTCCTTACTTTTGTACGAAGTGACGAACAGCCTGTGCCAATTTCTCCGCATCTGGTTGCGGCTTGGTCACGAGCTTGGGTGGTTGCAGCGGTTGGAACGAGCCGCCATTATCATCTTCCGGATTCGTTTGTTTCGAATCTGGGCCAGACGGCCGCAGCAAGTCTCGAATAGCATCCTCTTCATCCGGAGTTGTCATATCCAACAGTGACCCTGCATTCGGGTTCTGATAAGAGCCTGATCCAGCCAGTACGGCATCAGCTTCTTTATGCAGCATGCCTAAGGCATATCTGACTCCATATGCAAGCCCAAACCATATCGCAAACGCAATGATTCCACGGAGCATACTCGTCGTCCAGACATTATTGCTCCAGGACACCATCATTGCAAGGAATGCTCCGACGGCACCAAATATGTAATTCCAACGTATTGTTCCTCTCATGCTATATATCCTTTTCACCCATCTGCACACTGCGAATGTGTAGTCTCCCGTCATCGCAGTACAGCTCAATCGTTCTCCCATAATTGCCGCCTGTATCTTCTGCGTGAAGCGGGATACTGTATTGCTCCAACATTACTTTGCAGGAATCAACATTACGTGGGCCGATGCGCATCATGTCGTTATTGGATGAAAAAGCGAACATTTGTGCGCCGCCGGCCATTTTCGCATGCATCCGGGACATGGAGGCCCCGGCTTCTGTCATGCGGCGTATTAGCTCTGGAATAGCAGTATCCGCATATTTGGCAATATTGCGATTTCCCTCTCTTGCTATATCGGAAGAGGGCAACATGACATGCGCCATCCCCGCGACTTGGGCAACGGGGTCGTATAATGTCAATCCAACGCACGATCCGAGACCGGTCGTACGTAAGGAACCGAAACGGCTCACCTGCAAATCGGCCATTCCGACTTTTACAACCGTCGACTCTTCTATCATTCGAATGGCACTCCCAATGCAGCAAATATTTTGTCAAAAGAGTCCGGGTCAGGTATTAAGAAAAAGGTCCCTTGCACTTCATCGCAATCCTGTAAAAACTTCGTATCGATTAACAAAGCGCTGTCTCCCATTTCCCCATACTGCAATATTCCGTAGTTGAGCACTGCACCTGCCATATCGATGGCAAGCTGAGGAACAGTTGGAGACATCGCCAGATGTGTGAAGTCTGCCAAGGAAGACAAGTACGAACCCGCTAATATATTTCCAATCTCCGACAAGGCGGACAATTCCATGTCATTGAACCATTGGTTAGTGTCTGAAGGAAGAGCTTCCAAATGTGACAGAAGGCGCTTAGCGGCATCGGTATCAAACATGAAGAATAAATGGCTTGGCGCATCTCCCTCGACGCGAAAATAAATCGCAATTACAACATGCTCTGCTCCACCGACCTCGTCCGCAATTTCTTCGAACGGCAGAAGCCGTACCTTAGGCACAGCCATGTCAATTGGCCGGTTGAGAAGACGGGATAGTGCCGTTGCGGCGTTGCCGGCACCAATGTTCCCGACTTCCTTCAGAACATCCAGCTTGAATTCTCCGAGACGTTCAAATAAATGCACGCTGCTACGCCTCAAGCTGCTCTAGTCGAATAATTTCGCTCTTATTCAGCACTTCGGCCAAATTGAGCATAATAAGCAAACGGTTATCCCCAATCTTAGCTACGCCGCGCAAGTATTTGGCTTGAATTCCGCCAACAACCTCTGGTGCCGGTTCGATATCCTCATCAATAATGTCGATGACATCATTGGCGCTATCGACAATAAAACCAACTTCCAGATCTTCATAAGCTACGATTATAATGCGGGATTGTTCAGTCACTTCCGCTGACGGCAAACCGAATCTGCCACGAAGCTCGATGACAGGAACGACAACACCGCGCAAGTTGATAACACCTTTAATGAAGTCATATGTTTTCGGAACTCGTGTAATAGGAAGCATGCGCTCTATCGTTTTTACCTTTTCTACTTCAATACCGTATTCTTCTTCTCCTAACGTAAAGACAACGACCTTTAATTCCTCTGCCATGTCGCGCCCTCCTTCATTTGAATATGGCTGTATTGCTATCATGAATAGATATTGATGATTACTTCAGTAAGGCATTCGGGTCTATGATCAACGCCACTTGCCCATCTCCAAGTATCGTTGCACCAGAGAAGCCCGGCGTGTTTTTCAAATAGGTTCCGAGCGGCTTCAGCACAATCTCGCTTTGACCGATAAAGTCATCTATAGCGAGTGCAGCCAAGCGTTCGCCTTTACGCACAATGATGATTTCTATCTCTTCTTCTTCCATATCCGAATAATTCGGACAATCGAACAATGTGCTGAGGGACAGCAAAGGAATTACGCTGTCTCGGTAATCGACCATTCGAATTCCACCGTGAACACGGCGTATTTTCTCTTTCTTAACCAAGCTGGTTTCCACAATAGAGCTAAGCGGAATTGCATATTTCTCGCTGCCCAAACGGAAGAGCATTGCTGATAAAATCGACATCGTAAGCGGAAGCTGTACAATGAACTTCGTTCCTTGTCCCAACTTGGACTCTACGATAACATGTCCGCCAAGTGAAGTAATCTTCGATCTTACGACATCAAGTCCTACGCCCCTGCCTGAAATATCAGAGACTTTTTCCGCCGTACTAAAGCCGGAGGCGAACAATAACATATAAACTTGTTCATCGCTCATTTGAACTGCTCTCTCTGCAGTCACTACCCCATTCTTGATGGCTTTCTTCAGAACCATCGCGCGGTCAATTCCATGACCGTCTTCTTCAATTTCGATGAAGACATGGTTGCCGCTGTGGAACGCCCGAAGATGGACAGTTCCGGTTTCTGATTTGCCCGCTGCGATACGTTCTTCGATGGATTCAATACCATGGTCAACTGCATTACGCAGCAAATGGACAAGAGGATCACCAATTTCATCAATTACCGTGCGATCAAGCTCAGTCTCAGCACCTGTAATAATGAAATCTACTTTTTTATCTAGTGATTTAGCCAAGTCCCGCATCATCCGCGGGAATCTGCTGAATACTGTATCAACTGGCACCATGCGCAGCTTGAGTACGATATTTTGCAGATCGGAACTCACACGTGACAGATGCTCCACAGTGTCTGTCAAATCATGATTTTTCAGTTCTCCGGACAATTGTTCAAGACGAACACGGTCGATAAGCATTTCGCTTAATAGATTCATTAATACGTCAAGTCGCTCAATGTCCACTCGAATTGTTCGATTTCCAACTGGTTTTCCCGTAGCAGCGGCTGCTGTATTTGCCTTTCGAGCTGGAGCAGAAGGCGATTCCGAAGCCGCAGACTGCTCTTGCTTTACGTCGGGCTTGGATGGCGCTGCTGTTGCCGCAGCTTCCTGCTTTCCAGCTTGTATCTCATCAATCTGACTGTTCCAATTCCGAACATCATCAAGCGTGAATGGCTGCACCTGCACACTGTCCAGCTCTGAAACCTGTCCGATTTCTTGCTGTAGACGCGATTCCTGTTCGCTACTGACATAGAACACAGAAAATCCATTTTCGAACTTGTCCTGCTCGATGTCCTGTGCTGGCGGGTTCGACTTCACAACTTCTCCGTACTGCCCTAATACTTGGAACACCATATAAGCTCGAGCAGCCTTAAGCACGCAATCTTCACGCAATCGGATATGAATATGGTATACATGCATGCCTGCTTCCAGCGATTGCTCCAGTATACTTCTTTGGAATTCATCAAGCCGTTCGTTTTGCTCTTCTTCACCAGAAGCAGAGCTGCCGTCTTCAGAAGCTGCTTCTTTTTTGTAGTCGCCCTTGACTATGGACTGAAGAGATGCAACGATTGCCGTCACATCCGCCTTCCCTTCACCGCCATTGGTGATATCGGAAACCATTGCTTCCAAAGCATCCAAGCTTCGGAATAACGTATCAAAAATGAAGGAGTCCATTGCAAGTAGGTTATTTCTCACAAGATCCAATACATTTTCCATCTGGTGGGTTAGTGAGGCCAAGTCCTCAAATCCCATCGTTGCCGACATCCCTTTGAGTGTGTGGGCAGACCGAAAAATAACTTGCACAATCCCAACATCGTCCGGCTGGTTCTCCAACTCTAGCATGTGCTCGTTCAACGCTTGCAAATGGTCGTTCGCTTCGTCAATAAACATGGACAAATATTGATTCAAATCCATGCTCGAACACCTCCTTTAACGATTTGCACAACAGTATCTGATCATTTCATCGCATGTGTGATGGACTTAGCCATCTGCTGAAGTGGAATGACTTGCGATACACATCCCAACTCGATTGCCGCGCGCGGCATGCCGAAGACGACGCAGCTTTCTTCACTTTCGACAAAGGTAGAAGTCACGCCCTCGTCGGCCAACCGTTTCATCATTTTTGCACCATCACTGCCCATCCCTGTTAACAGAACAATATGTCGTTTTAGCTCCTTCAACGGCAAAAGCGACTCGAAAAGGGTATCTACCGAAGGACGATGCCCGTTGCGAGGCTCTCCTTTAGAAAGAGCAATTGAATATGTCCCCTCCGGGTTGCGCACAGCCGTCATATGCATGCCGCCTGGCGCTATATAGGCTACTCCGGTATGAAGCACTTCGCCATGCTGCGCCTCTCTCACTTCGATATCGCTATAATTGTTCAATCGTTCAGCTAATGACTTCGTAAAATTAGGCGGCATATGCTGAACCACCAATATCGGCGCAGGGATTTGCTTAGGGAGCGATGATAACAGTTGCTTCAATGCACGCGGTCCGCCTGTTGATGTCCCGATGGCAATGATTTGATCGAATTTGACTAGTTGGGTCGCACTTACAGCTTCATGCTGTCCTGTGACCCGGGAAGACATCCCATCTATTTGCTCATCGCGACAACGTGGTTGTACTTCAGCATCTGAGATTGGAACAGGTGGCTTGTCCTCTCGAGAACGGCTAGTAACAGCCTTTTCGTCCGGAGTTCGACGTGTCTGCTTTTCATTAGCTGCCAATCTTGCTGCGGCTCGAGATGCCAATGGACTTTTAGCCTTTGGCTTATGCCCCTCCTCTTTACGAGGTTTCGAAGCAGATTGATTCGGCGGCAAAGCATGATTTTCTTCTGTCTGAGAAGCTGTCGCCGCATACTCCCTTTTAAGACGCTCCCCTTGTTCCCGCAATCGCTCAAGCTGACGCTTCCTTTCTTGAGAAGCGATAGCAGTATGCAGCTTCTCTCGAAGCATTTCTCCTACATTATGTATATCTTTCGATCCGCCCGCTGGACTTGGCTTGCATACGAAGTCAAATGCTCCATATTCAAGGGCGGATAATGTTTCCGAACGCCCTTCCTCTGTCAAGCTTGACAGCATAATTACTGGAGTAGGACATTCTGTCATGATGCTCTGAAGTGCTTCTAAACCATTTCGAATCGGCATTTCAACATCAAGCGTCACAGCATCCGGTTTCAGTTCCATCACTTTATGTACAGCATCCACCCCGTCTGAGGCTGTCCCTACAATTTCAAAGGAATGATCCTGGATGATTAAATCAGAAATAATCGTTCGCATGAAGGCCGAGTCGTCCACAACAAGCACTTTCTTAGTTGTCAATTTCTCATCACGCTCCCTGGCAGCAATTTGTGAATACTGCGTCCTTCATTCCATTATGCGTTCATTTAGGAAGACCATTTGCCCAGCCATTTGCGCAAGAAATGCTTAACACCACCAGTTTGGCCCGCCTGCCCTGCTCCGTGCATATAGGCATTGGCTAGTTCGCGCAGTTGCTTGGCAACTATACATTGTGGATACAAAATGGTAAACGGGATTTGCTTCTTCACAGCCTGCATGACATGAGGATCATCATACAAAATGCCAAGCGTGGGAATCGGGCGATGTAGGAATCGCTCCGCTACTGAGGATAGTCGCTCAGCAGTTTGGCTTCCCTCTTTCCAGTCAGATGCACGATTAATTACGAGACGGAACGTATGATCAGGTCTAGCTGCAGTCACAACCTTAATCAGTGCATAGGCGTCCGCAGTGGATGTTGGTTCTGGTGTGGTTACGACAAGTGTTTCATCCGCTGCAGTTAGAAATTGCATCGTTTCCTTACTTAAACCCGCTCCCGTATCGAACAATATGACATCATATTGTTCTGACCATTTTTCCATTTCCTGAATGAAGTGTTCAATATGAACAGAAGGCATATCCAGTAGTTCTTGAAACCCTGAGCCCCCAGGAATGTAATGCATCCCGCGAGGGCCCACCTGAATAATATCCTGCAAGGAACGCCCGTCACGCAGCACATGCATTAGGCTTACCCCCGATGTCGCACCAAGCAGTACATCGATGTTCCCCATGCCAATATCTGCATCGAATACTAGTGTTCGATATCCCGCCTCCTGCAAGGAGAGTGCAAAGTTCAACGTGAAATTGGATTTCCCCACTCCACCTTTGCCGCTCGTAACCGCAATAATGCGTGCCGTTGAAACCTGAGCGCGTTCCTGCGGCTTTCTGCTTACCGGCATCATTCGAGCTTTCTCATGACGGGACTCTACCAGTTGTCTTAGCCCTTCTGCTTGATCATAGCTCATCTCGTCATGCACCTACTATTCGTCTTACCGCATCATCCACTTGAAATGGCTCGATATCATCAGGTACGTTTTGCCCTGTCGTCACATAGCTGAACGGAATTGTCGTCCGCTCAGCAAGCTCCAATACTGAACCGAATGTATCTGTTTCATCCGCCTTCGTGAAGATAATCCGGTCGATACGCTGTCTCGAGAAACGCTCCAATATAGCTATCATATCTTCCGTCTTGGAGGTTAAGCTCAAAACGAGAAATGTCTCGCTGTCTGGATACGGTCTGAGCATCGTATTCAACTCATTTACATACATGTCATTGCGGAAGTTCCGCCCAGCTGTATCCATAATGATGAGATCACAGCCCTGCAGCGCGCGAAGCGCCCGCTCCGTGTCATTTGGTGAGGTCACTACCTCCATTGGTACGTTCAGGATTGATGCATACGTTCGCAACTGTTCAACCGCAGCAATTCGATACGTATCCGAAGCAATAAGCCCTACCTTGCGCTGATGATGGAACATTTGATCCGCCGCCAGCTTCGCAATCGTTGTCGTCTTGCCTACTCCTGTTGGCCCTACTACGTACAAAATACGGGTAGCCGGTGTCAATCCATGAACAACATGCGACTGCAGCTTTTCCTCCACAATGTCTTTCACATAACCTCTCAGCACATCGGAGTCAGGTTCCTCTTCACGGTTTAATTTGCATTGCTCCCAAGCTTGTTGAACATACCCGTAAGCAGCCTCTTGTGACAGTCCCTGCAAACGAAGATGGCGCTCTACTTCCTGCGCGCTTTCTGACCATGAATCATAGTTGACACGCTCCATAACTTTACGCATCATCCGTTTCATTTCAGCCAATTCCTTTTGCAAATGCGGATCTGCCTGCTCTTCTTCAACCGATGTTATCGGAACAACGGAGCGCTCAGAACGTGCAAAAGGAAGCTGTGCCGGGGGCTCAGTCGTATTTTCCTCTACCGACTCAACCGCCGCCAAATGCAAGGATGTCGGAGGATAAGCTGCTCCGTTGGAGGTTATAGATTGCTGTACACGGTTGGCTGCATCAGCATGTCGCTGTGCTATTCCTTGCTCCGCTGCATCCCTAGTAAGAACGCTTCCTCCAGTTCCTCCGTACATTGAACGGGCAACCGATGAAGGGATATATGATTGCATCCCTCCATTGCCAGAAATCTGATTCGATTGTGTGGGAGTCTTCACAGCAGGCTTGGTTTGTTCGTCGACAGCTGCAACTACCTCAATGGCCCGTTTGCGGAACATGCCAAGAATACCGCCTGTCTTAACCTCTTTAGTGCTGACAATGACCGCATCCTTGCCCAGCTCTTGCCTGATTTGACTCATGGCCTCCGGCATCGTTTCGACGAGGTACTTTTTCACCCTCATACATTCACCACTCCGACGCTTTGAATTTCAACATTTGGTTCAAGCTCATTGTAGGACAGCACCGGCACATCCTGCATTGCACGCTCCATCAACTGGCGCAAATACATGCGAATATTCGGAGATGCAAGCATAATCGGCGAATGTCCGGATTGAAGGAGCTTCTGAATCTGTTCGCTCATGCGCTGATATACTTGCTGTGTCGTATTCGGATCCAGAACAAGGTAAGAACCATGCTCATTTTGCTGCACATTCTCCGCAATTTTCTTTTCCAAGCTAGGCCCAATTGTAATAACACGCAGCGTCTCGCCTGGAGTTGAATATTGCTGTGTAATTTGTCGTGCTAGCGCTTGACGTACATATTCCGTCAACACATCCGGATCCTTCGTGTATGTACCGTAATCGGCCAGTGTTTCGAATATCGTTACGAGATCGCGAATCGATATTTTCTCTCGCAGCAACTTAGCCAAAACTTTTTGAACATCACCGATCGTCAATACATTTGGAATCAGTTCATCCACAAGTGCAGGATATTGTTCTTTAACAGTTTCAACAAGCGATTTTGTTTCCTGACGACCAATAAGCTCGTGTGCATGCTTCTTAATGATTTCGGTCAGATGCGTAGCCACGACGGAAGGCGGATCTACAACCGTATATCCTGCCAATTCGGCACGCTCCTTCATTGCATCATCCACCCATAACGCAGGCAGTCCGAATGCCGGCTCTACCGTTTCGATTCCTGATACCGATTCATCATCATAACCAGGGTTCATCGCCAGATAATGATTGAGCAGAAGCTCGCCGTGGGCTACCGCGTTGCCCTTGATTTTGATAACATATTCATTCGGCTTCAGTTGGATATTGTCCCGAATCCGGATGACGGGAACGACTAATCCAAGCTCCAATGCACATTGGCGTCGAATCATAATAATGCGGTCGAGCAAATCCCCGCCTTGCTGTGTATCCGCTAGTGGAATGAGTCCATAACCGAACTCAAATTCAATCGGATCAACCTGCAACAGATTGACTACACTTTCTGGACTGCGCACTTCTTCAATTTGCAGCTCTTCTTCAAGCTGTTCTTCTTCGATTTGCCGTTCATCAATGTTCTTCTGCATCCGATACCCAGCAATCGCGAGAATAACGGCAAAAGGAATCGTAGAACCAATTCCAATTGGGGTAAGAAGACCAAGCAAAGCGATCGTTCCTGATACAATGTAAAGCAGCTTTGGATAGGCAAACATCTGCATTCGCAAATCTTCTGCCAAATTACCATCAGATGCTGCTCTTGTTACGATAAGACCTGCTGCAGTCGAAATGAGAAGCGCTGGAATTTGGCTGACGAGACCATCACCGATCGATAAAATCGAATACGTGGATGCCGCATCGCCAAAAGATTTGCCATGCATCGCCATTCCGATAATGAAGCCGCCAATCAGGTTAATAAGTAGGATGATGATACTTGCGATCGCATCCCCTTTTACGAATTTGCTGGCACCGTCCATGGCGCCATAGAAATCCGCCTCTCGACTAATCTTATCGCGGCGATCACGGGCCTGCTGCTCGTTGATAAGTCCTGCATTCAAGTCTGCGTCAATTGCCATCTGCTTACCGGGCATCGCATCGAGCGTAAAGCGTGCTGATACTTCAGCGACCCGCTCTGAGCCTTTCGTAATAACAATAAACTGTACAATGACAAGAATGAGGAAGACGACAAGACCAACTGCGATATTTCCTTGCGTTATCCACTCACCAAAGGTGGCAACTACGTCACCAGCTTCGCCATTCGTAAGAATTTGCTTCGTAGTGGATATGTTCAGCGCGAGTCGGAACAATGTCGTAATGAGCAGCATAGCCGGGAAAATCGAGAAGTTCAACGCTTCCCTCGTATTCATGGCAATGAGCAAAATCATGAGCGCGATCGATATATTGATTACGAGTAAAATGTCTAGCAACCATGTCGGTATGGGCAAAACCATCATGAGTACGATACCGATAATACCGACCAAGACGAATAAATCCCTCGTTTTCACGGAATGCACCCTCCATCCTTGAACAAATCAATCAATTGACTTTGCCTTTTAATTTGTATACGTATGCCAGTACCTCAGCCACGGCTTGGAACAAATCGGCCGGAACGGTTTCGCCAATATCGGCCCTTTGATACAAAGCACGGGCGAGCGGCTTGTTTTCCATCGTTATGACGCCGTGTTCCTTGGCAATCTGCTTAATACGGAGCGCGACGTAATCCTGTCCCTTGGCGATAATCTCTGGCGCATCCATCGCGCCGCCATCATATTTCAATGCAATGGCAAAGTGCGTCGGGTTCGTAATGACGACATCCGCCTTTGGCACCTCCTGCATCATGCGCATGAGCGCCATGCGTCGCTGACGTTCACGAATCTTACCCTTAATGAGAGGGTCGCCTTCGGTCTTTTTGAATTCGTCCTTAATGTCCTGTTTCGACATCCGTAAGCTTTTCTCGTATTCGTACCGTTGGTACATGTAATCCAAAGCAGCAAGCACGCATAACGCTGCTCCAATCTTCAATCCGAGCATAAGCGTCAAGTGACCCGTAAATGACATAATGTCATTCAATGGAACATGGGACAGCATGACAATCGTATCTCTCTCTCCCCACAATGAGGTGTAGACGATCACGCCGATCGTCGTAAGCTTCAAGATCGATTTCAGAAATTCAACTACGGAACGCATGGAAAAAATGTTTTTGAACCCTTTAATCGGATCAATCTTCTCTAATTTCATCTTCAACGGCTCGCCAGTAAACAGGAAGCCAACCTGCATATAGTTAACGACCAGTGCAATGACAATTGCTGCAATGAACAACGGTGCCATTATGATCATTAGCTTCATAAAAATAGAGCTAAAGTAACTAAGCACATTGTTTGCTGTTACATCCATGGTAAGCCGGTTTTGCAATACATCAGAGAATAATTCGACAATCCGATCCTTCATAAAGCCGCCGAGTGCGAACAAGCAAGAGAACCCTGCCAAGAGAATGAATGCTCCTGAGAGATCCATACTTTTGGCAACTTGCCCTTTCTTGCGTGACTCCTGTCGTTTCTTCGGCGTAGCTTTCTCTGTCTTCTCTTGCGAGAAAAGCTGCAAGTTCAGCTCATAACGTAGTGCATACGCGTGACGATTCGACTCATCTGTACGTATCTCGTGAAGCTGCTTCATCCTCTCGCCCCCATCATGCGTAACAACTGATCGAGCGCTTCGAACAGCGTAGAGAACAATTGCTGCAGTACGTATACAAGGCCTGGTACGACTAGCAGCAACATAAGAAGACCAACAATTAGCTTCAGTGGGATGCCCACGACGAAAATATTAAACTGTGGCGCTGTACGCGCTAGAAATCCCAGTGCTACATCAGTTAAAAACAATGCAACGATAAGTGGCGCAGAGACCTGAAACGCAATGATGAAAGCTTCTGTGAATGATTTCATAATGAAATCTGTAACATTCCCATTTGCAATTTGTGCGAAAAAAGCATTTTCATCCAGCGGAAGCCACTTAAAACTTTGCATAATTCCGTCGATAAAGTAATGGTGGCCGTTCATTCCAAGAAACAATAACACGACAAATATGTATTTAAAGTTGCCCATCACAGGTGAACTTGTCCCGGTCAAAGGATCAATGACATTAGCTATGCCGAATCCAATCTGCATATCAATGAATGATCCTGCTGTCTGCACAATGGAGAAGAACAGTTGAGCCAAATATCCAATGAGCAAACCTATTAATATTTCCCGGACAATATATACGATATAAGTTCCATCTGTTGGTACACTCTTGCCAAGCCCAAACAACAAATAGGCGATAACACTGACGAAGAATGCGAGCCCAATCTTGAAACGAATCGGCACGCCTCGGGAAGAAAAGACAGGGACGGCGACAAAGAATGCCGCAATTCGACACAGCGAGAGCAAAAAAACAGGGAAAGCTTGTACGAGCATTTCCATGGCTTCACTGCCTAACCGATATAATGATGCAAGTTATTTAAAATATTGTGCGTAAAATCCACGAGTGTCGTTAAAATCCAGGGTCCAAATAGCAGAATTACGATCATAACCGCCACAATTTTCGGCACGAATGCAAGTGTCTGCTCTTGAATTTGTGTCGTCGCTTGAAATATGCTTATCAGCAATCCTACGACTAAGGCTACTGCCAGCATGGGCGCGCCGACCTTAAGAACAGTAAACACAGCCTGTCCAGCCAGCCCCATTATAAATTCTGCACTCATGTTCATTCCTCCCGTTCGCCATGTCCCACTCGCGTCATGTATTGAAGCTCATGAGCAATGATTTCACTACGAGATACCAGCCATCGACGAGCACGAACAATAAAATCTTGAACGGCAGCGATATCATGACTGGCGGCAGCATCATCATCCCCATGGCCATTAGCGTACTGGCCACTATCATATCGATGACCAAGAATGGGATAAAGATCATAAATCCCATTTGGAACGCCGTCTTCAACTCGCTGATCGCAAATGCAGGCACGAGTACGGTTAACGGAATATCTTCATATGTTTTCGGTTTTTCCGTTTTGGTGTATTTCATAAATAAGAGCAAATCTTTCTCACGTGTATGTGAGAACATAAACTTCTTCATCGGAACAGATGCCTTCTCGAGCGCTTGGTTTTGATTCAACTCACCCTTTAAATACGGCTGCAGGGCAGTTTGGTTCACTTCACCAATGGTCGGGGACATCACAAACAAAGTAAGAAAGAGCGCCAGACCAATCAACACCTGATTGGGCGGCATCTGCTGCGTCCCTAGGGACGTTCGAACAAATCCCAAAACAACCACAATACGTGTAAAGGATGTCATCAGTACGAGTATTGCTGGAGCTAAGCTCAATATTGTAATAAGCAGCAATATCGATATCGATGATGCTCCCGGCTGTCCTCCGCCACCAACTTTAATGTCGATGTCTGGAATGATGGGAGATGCCATTGCCCAATGAGCTGACATGCTGGATACAAACAGTGCGACGGTTACAGATAGTAACAATTTTTTGTTCATGAATCCATCTACCGATCTTCTTTAATATCATCTTTTAATAGTTGCTCCACTTGCTCGCTGCGCTTCGGCATGCGTTCAAGCTTCTCGTGAAACATTTCATGAAATGAGACTGTGTCCGTCTCTTCTAGCTTCGTGTTACTGTCAACGTTGCGTCCATTGCGTCCAACCCGCAGACGCTCCTTCCACTCCGACCAGGAGGTTGGCCATGTCGCTGTCGGCTGCTCGCGTTCAAGCGCCGCGATGAAGCGTGCCGCTTGGGCCGGATCGGATATTTTATCAATGAGTGTAATATCTTCCCCGATGCCCAATACATAGACGACATCGCCAACTTCTACGATTTGCATCGACTTGTTCGGTCCGAGGCCGGTGCCGCCCAACGTCCGGATACTCTGGTTCAATTGCCACATTCGATTCTTGCGGCTCAACAGCTTGATGAACAGCACGATAAGCACGATAATGACGGCAAGCGACAACAACACGGTCAATAAGCTCGATAAATATCCATCGACACCAGATGATTGCATCAGTTGACCGCTGTCATTTTTCATACAATTACCCTAGCGTCTTCTTGATAGCTTCGATTACGCGATCAGCTTGGAACGGCTTCACGATGAAGTCCTTCGCGCCTGCTTGAATCGCATCGATTACCATGGCTTGCTGCCCCATAGCGGAGCACATAATGACTTTGGCGTTTGGATCGGATTTGCGAATTTCTTTAAGCGCTGTAATTCCGTCCATTTCCGGCATTGTAATGTCCATTGTAATCAGGTCAGGTTTATGTTCTTTGTACTTTTCGATCGCTTGCGCACCGTCCGATGCTTCCGCGACAACATCATAACCATTTTTAGTTAAAATGTCGCGAATCATCATTCGCATAAACGCTGCGTCATCTACGATCAAAATACGGTTTGCCATCGTTGAGAATCCTCCCCAAATCTTATTGTAGTTTTTGAATTCGATCCCACTGATTGATAATATCTGTGACACGCACGCCGAAATTCTCGTCAATAACCACAACTTCACCTTTAGCGATCAGCTTGTTGTTGACAAGAATGTCGACAGGTTCGCCTGCCAGCTTGTCCAGCTCGATAATGGAGCCCTGGGAAAGCTCCAAAATGTCTTTGATCTGTTTGTGTGTCCTACCTAATTCTACTGTGACTTTGAGTGGGATGTCCAACAATAAATTTAGATTTGATTCATCCGGTTGTTGGTATGGAGCCGACTGGAAATTTGCGAATTGCACAGGCTGCACATTCACATTCCGATTAGGCGCTGTCCCATATGCTGCAGCTTGATCTCTATGCATATCCATACCCGGCGTATGCATTGGAGCAGATGTATAAGGTTGCTGCATTGCGTGTCCTCCTCCCATTGGATCATAATGGCCCTGCATCGGCGGAACGTGAGATTCCATAGTTGGTGCAGTCATTGGCGATTCATAAGCTGATTTTGCTTCTGGCTGCATTTCTGCAACTGGAGCTTCTGCAGCAGCCGCAGGTTCATCTGAAGCTGAGTCAAGAAGCAGAGAGATCATATTACGTGCAAATGGAACCGTTAATATTTGCATGATCGTGGAATCGATCAGGTCACTAATTGTCAGGCGGAATGAAACCTTAACGAGCACGTTATCATCAGGCAATGTGTCTACACCAGTTCCATTGGACATGTCCAAGATCCCGATCCCCGGAGGGGAGATATTTACCAATCGGTTAAATATCGTAGACATCGATGTTGCAGATGATCCCATCATTTGGTTCATCGCTTCTTGTACAGCACTAATATGAATTTCTGTTAAATCATGGCTTGTGTTTGTGCCGTCTCCACCCAGCATCAAGTCTGCAATTACTTGCGCATCCGATGTTTTAATAACGAGTGAATTTACACCCTCAAAGCCTTCCACATAACGCACGTGAACAGCTACATGCGGCTTAGGAAATTCATTTTCCAAGTTTTCACGCTGCAGCAGCGAAATGCGAGGCGTTGTGATCTCGACCTTTTTACCGAGCAGTGTGGACAATGCTGTCGCTGCACTACCGAATGTAATATTGCCGATCTCACCCAACGCGTCAATTTGAATCGGGTCTAAAAACTTTTCAATGGAAGGAGTACCGGCTTCTTCGGCAGACGGTTCATCCGATGATCTCTTCAGCAACGCGTCAATTTCCTCCTGTGACAAGTAGTCCTTACTCGTCATGCTCTTCCACTCCTTCATCTACAACTTGCTCGATTTGTACTGAAATTCGATCCTTGTATACACCAGGTGTTCCTATGTATTTCTCGCGTTCGCCGACCCGGATCGATAATCCACTGTCAACCGGCTTGTTCAACGCGATTACATCGCCAACGGCAAGCTGCATCAGCTCATGTACCGTAATTTGGGATGTCCCAAGCTCCACCGATATAGGCAGTTTTGCTTTTGTTACGCGCTGGCGCAATTTTTCGACTTCAATCGGTTCCCTTGTCTTCTTCTCCGACACGAACCAATGGTGTACGGAGAGCTTCGGCATAATCGGCTCAATGACGACATGCGGAATACACAAATTAATCATCCCCGTCGTATCTCCAATTTTTGTGCTCAAAGAGATGAGCGCAATTGTTTCATTGGGCGATACGATTTGCATAAATTGTGGATTTGTCTCCAGTGCTTCAAGTCTTGGTTCAATATCAAGGACATTTTTCCAAGCTTCTTGCAAACTGTCGAACGCACGGCTGAATATCCGCTCCATTACCGTCGTTTCAATCTCTGTCAACGCATTGATCTTCGATGGAGAAATACCAGTACCACCCAGCATGCGATCCAGCATTGCAAAGGCTACGTTAGGGTTCACTTCAAGAACCATCCGTCCCTTGAACGGTTCAGCCTCAAAGATATTCAAAATGGTCATTTTCGGAATAGACCGAATAAATTCGTCATACGGCAGCTGCTCCACCTGTACGACATTGATTTGTACAAATGTCCTGAGTTGCGCAGAAAAATATGTTGTTAAATATCTGGCAAAATTCTCATGGATGCGTGTTAAGCTGCGAATATGATCCTTAGAAAATCGAACAGCCCGCTTAAAATCATAAGAGCGAATTTTTCGCTGCGTTTCCTCTTTTTTCAGCTCTTCGGCATCCATTTCTCCAGAGGACAACGCCGCGAGCAAGGCGTCAATCTCATTCTGTGACAGCACGTCAACCAATCGTTTCACCCCCTTACAGGAATCAACTACAACAGATGCAAGCGCCCCTTAGAGGCGTTGCATAATGAAATCAGTCAAGTCGACTTGGACGACCTTGCCTTCCGGCAACTGCTTATTAATCAATTCAAGCAGCTTGGAACATAATTGATCCTGTCCCTTCATGCCTTGCAGCTCTTCTGGCTTCATATCAGCGAGCGTGCGCAGTATGAGAGGCTTAATGCGAAGGTCTTTGATCTTGTCGAACTGTTCCTTGGTCTTCTTGCTGTCCAATTGAAATGCGAATCCTGTCAGCACAATATAGTCGTGATCCGCCAGGTTCGTCTTGATTTCATTCATACTGGACGTCATATCTACAATTTCATCGGCAGACAGTCTAGGTACGGCAATGTTCCCAGTTGGGGTTGCTTGTTTCCCTGGTGTTGTGTTCCATATTATAATGACTACCACTGCAATTAACGTGAGCGCTAGCAGCACCGTAATCATCCACGGCAGCATTCTTTTCATGGTTGACCCTCCGATAATTCTGTCTTCTTCGTTCCTGCAATAATGCCTACAGAACGTATGTATTGTTCAATACGGGTAATAACTTCTTGCCCTTTCTCCAGCACAATTACCTTTTTACCTGTCGTTAGGGTGATGTACGTATCTGGCGTCTCTTCAACGGACTCGATAAGAAGGGCGTTCACCCAAATAGGCGATCCATTCAATCTCGTAACAGATATCATTCTATTCCTCCTTTCGAGCGCCGCCCGTCATCCCGCAAGCTTGGCCATTACAGACACGGCTACCTGCGGGATTCAGGAAGCATTATCTGCTAATGCTTATCGCTTCAAATTAACAACCTCTTGCAACACTTCATCTGAAGTGGTGATGATGCGAGAGTTCGCTTGGAAGCCGCGTTGTGCAACGATCATTTCTGTGAATTCAGAAGTCAGATCGACGTTCGACATTTCCAATTGACCTGAAATGATAGCGCCTGTACCTGCTTCCGGATCGTTCGCCTCCGAAAACTCATCAAGAGTGCCGCCCTCGATCGCATTCGGTGTCAAGCGGTACAAGTTGCCCCCAACCTTTTCCAGACCTTCAGGATTCGGAATTTTTGCAATACCGATTTTAACACCGGTTGCTTCCGTCGTACCGTCATCCTTCTTTGCTACGATTTCACCATTTTGCCCGATAGTGAAGGCAACGATCTCTTCATCCAGCGTAATTGGCTCACCACCTGCATCCAATACCCGCAAGCCGTCAGAAGTAACGAGTTGGCGATTGGCATCCAGATGGAAGTCACCAGCCCGTGTAAAGAAGGTAGCCCCATCTTCACCCATGCGAACCGCGAAGAATCCATCTCCATCAATACGCAAGTCTAGCGGACGGTTCGTCGTCATCGCACTGCCGCCTGTATGAATATTGTCAATCGAAGCAACAACAGAGCCGAGTCCGATCTGCTTGGCATTGACGCCTCCTGTACCATCATCACCTGGTGCAGTTGTTCCTGATACCGTTTGGCTCATAATATCCTTAAAGGTTACACGTCCAGCCTTGAAGCCAGCTGTGTTCACGTTCGCAATGTTATTGCCGATTACGTCCAGCTTGGTTTGAAAGCCGCGCATCCCGGATACACCCGAGTACATGGATCGAATCATTTTTTTACCTCCGACTATTCATTATTCCGCTCACTTCAGTCGTTCCATGAGCGAAGGCCTCCTTAACGGTCCAGCCTTGTTATACAGCGTTCTTACCGCGTGTATAATCTTTCATCTTTGTTTCCTATTCACAACCAGTGAACATTAATTCATAAGAACAGCACTGTCTATTTGTGTAAAGATGTGATCCTGTTGAGATGCCTCGTCCAAAGCAGTAATCACCGTTCGAGATTGAACATTCACAATAAACGCCTGCTTATTGACTACAACCAACGACTGCTTAGCCCCTTTGGATTCTGCTTGTGAAATAGCCTGCTTCATTTTTTGCATGAGATCCGGCGTCATGGACATCCCGCGCTCCTTCATTCGAGCTTGCGCATGATGACTGAACCGAACATCCTCTTGCTTATGAAGCTCCTGACTCAGCAGCTGCTGGAACGGAGGGAGAGCATTGGTCTTTCCATTCAAAGCCGTCCGCGAAGTTGAACTTGCCTGTACAGGACGAATCGGCGGCAAGTGTCCTAGCGGCCCATGGATATTCATGAGTTTTTCTCCACGGCTTGTTCCGGCTTGCTTGTCTTATTTCCATCCTCTTGTTCGCCCGATGGCATGCGAATTTCCGTAATGTACTTCATTTCGACTTCGTCCTTGCCTACTTTGGCATACATTTTATTATCACGGACTAATATTGAATCCACGATACCTGACTTGATTTGAGTCGTGCTTTCATTACCATCCGTGTCCGCTGCATCTTTTTGAGCGATCCAATTAATTTGCTTACCAATCATATTGGAGGACATTCCAAGCGTCTGCTGCATCGTATTCATCTGCGTCGAAATATTCATCAACTGCTCAACAGAACTGAATTGCGCCATCTGTGCGATAAAGTCGCGATCCTGCATTGGCTGCATCGGATCCTGGTTTTGCAATTGCGTGATTAGAATTTTAAGAAATTCATCCTTGCCCAGCTTCTTCTCTTCCACACGTCCTGCCAAAGCCATATTGTCCTTGTGATAGTTCGGGAACGTTACGACTTTATGCAACTGATTGTTCGTGACACCATTAATTTCTCCCGGCACTTCCGCCCCTCCCTTCTCAATGCTTGCTGTTCTACATTGCGTACGATTTATACCGATGCTGAGAAGGTAGATTGACCATGAGCACGCAGTGCCTCTTTCACTTGCTCTTCATCTTGTATTAGCGCTGCTGCTTCTTCAATGGAAGCTGCTGCTGATCGCTGCTTTGATTGACGTTCTGACGACTGTTGTCGGTTAGCATTGGACTCTCTTTGTTCTTGGAACATCGATGAAGTCAAGGATGAAGCTGGCTGCTGCGCAACTTCAATCTTCTCAACTTGTATGCCTTGTGTCTGCAGCGCTCCGCGCAGCATTGACATCTGTTGCTCCAGCATTTCCTTCGCTAGTCCATGCTCCGTCATAAAACGAGCTGTCAATTGTCCATTATGCATCGTTAAGCGAATATCAACTTGTCCCAAATGCTCCGGATACAACGAGATTTTCGCTTCGGAAACACTTCCTAGCTTGCTGAAGCGAAGCTGCTTCACAATGAATCCAGACATTTCATTTGCAAATCGATCAGCATGAACAACAGGTGTAGATTTCGCTGTATTCAATCCGTCCTGTTTCATTGCCCATTGACCCGCCAGCATGACTTGTTGAACAGGCTGTCCTTCGTTGCTGTCCAATGTGGTTGGTTCCACAACAGCTCCTGATGCTGCTTGATTCGCTGTAGATGGACGAAGCAGTGCATTTAATTCATCGATCCTTTTCACGACACCCTGCAATTGGCCATCCTCTTGCCCAGCGGCCTTAGATGCAGCCGCTTGATTCGCTCCATTTCCAGTAATGAACCGCAAAAGATCCTGATTCCCATCAACTTCTGAGCCAGTACCATTAGCAAAAAGCGCAGCACGCAGCATATGAGTGAATTGATGCGGTTCAGCATTGCCCTTTGGTGCTTCCAAATACGCCGCCAATTGAGCCAATACATCACGAACCGCTATTGTAATCGTCTCTGGCTGTGCAATCAAATTCTGAAACTGTGCTGAGTCTCCTTGCTGTCCTGGATTCTGCTGTTGTAGCCACTCGTGCGTCTGCAGAAGCCACTGCTGCAATGCAGCCATTAGTGCAGAGTCGGGATTTGCTGCAAGCTGCTCATCCAGTTGCTTAAGCGGCTCATCGAACCATTGATCAATGACCGCCGTTAACGCCTCCCCGTCTTCGGAGCCCAGCGCAGACAGAAGCTCATTTGAAGACATCATCGAGCTAAGCGAAGAAGACATCGTCGCTTCTCCTTCAGCCCCAGCACCGCCCATGCACTGAGCAAGGGTAGCCCAGAATCCACTGGCGCCAGTATCGCCTTTTGATTGAACACCGCTGAAAAAGGATGCTGCATTACCAGCTGATACGTTCGTAACCGTTCCTGACATGTTATCACCTCCTTCCGTAATTTACGGTTATTGGTTCGGCAATAATTTTGCAACTAATTTGGCAGTCTTTGTCTTGTCCAAATCAGTCATCGCATTGATTAATTTCGAGCGCGTCGCATCATCGACCGAGCTCAATACCGTCAATGCTTTGTCCGGGTTGATTTTTGCTGTTTCAAGCAGGAAGCTTGCCCCACTCTTCGGAGTCATGCTTGAGAATGTTTTGCTAAGTTGTGAGCGATCCAGCCCCGTTTGAGCCTCTTTCGTACTTTCGTTCTTCTTCAGTCTTGCTTGCAGAGCGCGTACTTCGAGATTGTCGGACGGCTTGATATTCTTCAACATCATGGATGCCTCAGCTGCCACCTTCGGATTCATCTTCTCTAGAACCTTGACTCGGTTATCCGGCTTCATCGCATTTAATACAAGCACAATTTCTTCCGTCGCCATGTTTTCTAAAATGGGCGCTGCCTTACTTGGCATCATCTTCGCATAGATATTCGCCAAATCCTTAATTTGTCGATCTGACTGCTCTTGGTTGGTTTGTTCTTCTTGGCGATTGCTCTTGAGCGTTTGCAGTTCATGCTTCAACTCGGCAACTTCACCCTCCAAAGTTTTACGCTTGTCCGCTAGAACCCGTAAATCCTGATCTTTCGAAGTAAGCAATGCCTTCAATTCAGTTATTTGATCAGACTGTGCCTTAGCGTCATCCTGTTTCGCTTTCTCTTTTTTCTCTTCCTTCGCTTTTTCCTTCGTTGCCTCGTCTGGAGTGACCCATTTATTCACGATCGGAATTTCACTCGCAATCGACACCAACTGGTTGCGCCAGTTTGCATTAAAAAGCGTCAAGAGCACGCCGATAAGAATAATCGCGAAAATAATTGGAGTTACAAAGAACAAAAACCGCTCAAAACCTGAATAATTACTTTCTTTCTCTTCTTCTGTCATTATCTCTGACACTGCTATCCCTCCTGCTTGTGCGGCGGGTCTGAACCGGTATCCATGTTAGCGGGCGGCCATGTGATAGCGGACCGTTGCGAGCTCGTCCATCTCACTTTGCTCCCACAATGCCGTTTGCCGCTTGAACTCCTCTTCTGCTTTTTCACGGGCTTTGGTCCATACCTTTTCATCTGTCATCCGTTCGGCAAGCTCACCTTGCTTGTCCTGAACATGGATTTCGGCAGAGCGCACCCGTGTCCTCGCATGTTGGATTTGCTGTTCCACATGGGAGATGTACTGCTGCCAAGCTTGAACTTGCGCAGCCGGCGCACAGCTGTCTACGCTCTGCTGCAGTTGCTGCCTCGCTGTCTCGAATTCTCGAAGACATTCCTGTAGACTATTCTCCTCTGCATGAAGATGTCCAACAGCCTCTGACAGCATCCATTCTGCTTGTTTCTTCTCATTCGTCTTCAGATCCAGTACCTTCTGGAATGAATAATGAAAAGCTCGCACTGCTCATTCAACTCCCTGGAAATTGCATCATTAATTGCTCAACTGTGTTCTCATAAGAAGCCTGCTCCTCAATACGCTGCTTCGTGAACGACTCGATTTGTTCAATATAGGCGATAGCCTCATCGATCGCCGGGTTACTGCCCTGCTGATAAGCGCCGATGTTAATTAAATCTTCGGATTCACGGTAGACCGCTAGCAGCCGCTTCAATTGCTCTGCGGCTAATTGATGATCTCTTGGCACAATATCCTTCATAACCCGACTGACACTGGCCAATATATCGATTGCCGGAAAATGTCCCTTATTGGCGATGCTTCGGTTCAACACAATGTGTCCATCAAGTATCCCACGTACCGCATCGGCAATTGGTTCATTCATATCATCACCGTCAACGAGCACGGTATAAAAAGCAGTAATCGAGCCGCTAGTTCCGGTTCCCGAGCGTTCCAGCAGCTTCGGCAAGCTTGCGAACACAGAAGGAGTATAACCGCGTGTCGCCGGAGGCTCTCCTACTGCAAGTCCAACCTCACGCATTGCCATCGCATAACGGGTAACGGAATCCATCATGAGCATGACATTCATGCCGCGATCTCGGAAATACTCCGCAATCGTCGTTGCTATCAGCGCACCCTTAATCCGAACGAGCGCAGGCTGATCCGAGGTTGCAACAATAACAACTGAACGAGCAAGACCTTCAGGCCCCAAATCCCGCTCAATAAACTCCAACACTTCACGTCCGCGTTCACCAATAAGAGCAATGACGTTTACATCAGCATCGGTATTGCGTGCAATCATGCCAAGAAGTGTACTCTTCCCGACGCCTGATCCGGCAAATATACCTACGCGCTGACCATTGCCTATCGTCAGTAATCCATCGATTGCTCGTACACCGACTCCTATTGGACTGCTGACTCGTTGGCGTTTCAACGGATTGGCCGGTGTATTCGTTGTTGAATACTGTGACATTCGTGTCGGCAAGTAGGAACCGTCAAGCGGTCTTCCAAGTCCATCTAACACTTTGCCAAGAAGCTCTGATCCAACTGATACGCTTAATGGCTTGCCAGTGCCTACAACATCACAGCCAGGACCTATGGATTGCAGTTCACCAAGAGGCATAAGAAGCACCTTATTGTCTCGGAAGCCTACTACCTCCGCCATTAACGGCTCGCAGCCCTTCGACGGGTAGATATAACATACTTCCCCAACGCTTGCATCCGGCCCCTCGGATTCAACCATTAATCCGATTACTTGTGTTACCTTGCCATTCACACGGACAGGATCTACTTGCCGTAAATAATCCATGTATTTATTCGCATTCCATTTGTAATTAAGCGTCATCGTCTATACGCTCCTCTTGCTGTATCGCCACCTGCAGCAGTGCCTTCTTGATTTCAGACAACTGTGTGTCAATGCGGGCGTCGATGCTTCCAAGGGATGACCGTACAACACAGCCCCCATCGTTCACGCTTGTATCCGGAATAATTTCCAGTTCAGCTTGAGAATCTATGGCAAGTCCAAGTTCTTCTCTAGCCGCATGTACGAAGGAGAACTGCTCTGGCGATACACACAGCGTAATTGTTCCGCTCTCACGCTTGCGGGCAAGTGTTCGGCGAGCAATTTCGAGTATAATGTCCGGATCGACCGTAAGCTGCTGTTGAATGACCTTCTCCGCAACGGCACAGCTAAGCGTAACGACGAAAGGCTCAGCCTCCTGGAGGATTTGCTCTTTGGCCTGATACGCTTGCTGCAAAACAGCTTGGGCTTCAGCGATTTTACGCTCATATGCCTGCTGAATTTCCTGCTCCGCTTGGGCCATCCCTTGCTGATAGCCTTCGTCATATCCTTGCTGCTTTAACGACTCGACAAGTTGCTCATCTTGCTCTCTCCGCTCTGTCCACCAGGCATCGATCTGTTCATGAGCTTCGCTTAACATTGTTTCAGCTTCTTCCGCTGCATTTCGCACATGCTCTTCAGCGAACGATTCTGCATCATCGAGAATGGACTGCCGCAAGCTTGCAAGCTGCTCATCCTTATTCAGGACATGCTCCGCTGTTACCAGCTCAGCTTCTTCTTCATTCGGTTCCGTGTTCTGTTCGAGATGGCGGCGAACCGCCTCCAGCATTCTCAGCTGCTCGACAGGTACATACTGTGTTGATTTGATGACATTAGACAACGATATCATCTCCTCCGCCGCGAGCGATGATCACTTCACCCGCTTCTTCTAAGCGACGGATAGTCGACACAATTCGGGTCTGCGCTTCTTCCACATCACGCAGCCGCACTGGACCCATAAATTCCATTTCTTCCTTGAACGTATCCGCCATCCGTTTGGACATGTTCCGGAATATCGATTCGCGAACCTCTTCGCTGGCAACCTTGAGCGCAAGCTGCAAGTCGCTGTTGTCGATGTCGCGGATAATGCGTTGAATCGAACGGTTGTCGATATTGACGATATCCTCGAATACGAACATTCTCTTTTTGATTTCTTCAGCCAATTCCGGATCCTGAATTTCAAGTGAGTCCAGAATTGTGCGTTCCGTGCCTCGATCGACGCCATTCAAAATGTTGACGATCGATTCGATGCCGCCCGCACTTGTATAATCCTGTGTAACTGTAGACGACAGCTTTTGTTCCAATACTTGCTCCACTTGGCTAATAACTTCTGGTGAAGTGCTGTCCATAAGCGCAACTCTTCTTGCGACCTCTGCCTGCTTCTCTGGTGGAAGTGAGGAGAGAATGACCGATGCTTGCTCGGTTTGCAAATAAGAGAGCACCAGCGCAATCGTTTGAACATTTTCGTTTTGGATAAAGTTGAAAATCTGCTGAGCGTCTGCTTTGCGTGCAAAGTCAAACGGTCTCACCTGCAGCGTAGCTGTCAGACGATTAATAATATCCAATGCCTTCTGCTGTCCAAGCGCCTTTTCCAATATTTCTTTTGCGTATGTAATACCGCCTTGCGATATATATTCCTGTGCCAAGCAAATTTGATGGAATTCGCTCATCACTGCTTCTTTTTCCGCTGCATCTACTTTACGTACATTAGCGATTTCGAGCGTTAACTGCTCAATCTCTTCATCCCTGAGGTGCTTGAATATTTGGGCTGACACTTCCGGTCCGAGAGTGATGAGCAAAATTGCCGCTTTTTGTCTGCCTGTTAATCCACCTTTGACCATTCCGCTCACCTCGATTCCTCTACTAGCCATGTGCGCAGCAATTTAACAAATTCATCCGGTTTCTTCTTCGCTAGCGATTCCAGTTGTTTACGTACTTGATGTTCGCCTGTCAAATTCTCCAAATCAATCGAAGGAAGCTCGATTTGAGACGCGCCGGACATTTCGGACTCGTAATATTCTTCTTCCTCTTCTTGTCTGCGTTTGCGAACGACCGCATAGGTAATTCCTCCTGCTACAGCTAGTAGTCCGAGCGCACCCGCACCATACCATACCCAGGTCGGAATCGATTGTTTATCAGACGCAGCTCCATCTTTAGAACCATTTTGCGTCATGACTGAAACTTTTTGCGTCAAGTCAGCGTCTGTATAAGTAACACCTGAATCTCTTAATTGAGTGGCAACGATACTGCGCAGCACCTTCTCAACCTGCTGCACACGATCTTGCTGCATTCGATCGGAGTCAATTGCCGCATGAATGGTTAAATCTTTAACCGCATACGGACTTGCTTCAATCGTGTTCGATATTCGATTCACATCGTAATTGGTCGTACGTTGGGATTTCTCGGAGTTCGTCTCTCCGCCGTTAGATGCAGAAGGATAATTCGTCACTTCTCCATCACCCACGCCAGCAACACCACTTTCAGGTGAACCTTTGCCTGTATGGGATTCCTGCATTTCCTGTACGCTGATTTCAATCCCTTTTATCTCTTCCTTATTTACAGGCTCGACAAGATCTTCTTTCTTGTGGATTTTGTCGAAATTCAATTTGGCAGAGACAAGAATATGAACCTGATCAGCAGGGAATTGCCCGTTCAGGAACTGTTGTACCGTCATGCGAATATCATTTTCGTACTTACGTTGAATTTTGAGCTGCTCATCGACTTCACCGAGCGCATTTTTCCCGTTGCCGCCAACAGAACCCGAAGCGAAGAACATGCTCTCATTGCTGGAAATCGTAATATTATCAATTGGTAAATGTGGAACAGCGGTTTTTACTAGATTAAAGTATCCATCTACTTCTGCTTGGTTCGGTTGATAACCGCTTTTAAAGCTAAGCACGATGGATGCCGATGCCTGTTCCTGATCGGGTGTTGCAAATACCGTTTCTTTAGGAAGATTGACGATTACTTTTGCATCTTGGACACCTTGCATTTGACGCAGTAACCGTTCGACTTCTCCGTTCAATGCGTTCTTGTATCGAACGTCAAATACATTGTCGGTCATTCCACTCATCAAGCCGTCTGCACCGAATGATTCGAAGCCGATCGATCCATTCTTCACAATCCCTTGCGCACCGACATCTACCTTTACTTTTGCAGCCGAGGTGCTCGGGACGGATATTTGGCTTCCATTGGAACTTAATTGATACGGAATGTTGTTCGAATTTAAATACTCAATGATTCCAGCCGCATCATTCGCATTCAAGTCGCGAAATGCGAGTTCATACTCGGTTCTAGAAAACAAATAAGTCATAATGACTGCAGCTACTAGAACAAGACCTATTGTCGACAGAAGCAATGCTTTTTGCTTCTTGCTGAATTGATTCCAATACCGAGATACTTGTTCACGATACTGGGTCACTTTTTCATTCACTTCACGTCACCCCACCAAAACTATGTAAGACAGCACGCTGTTACAATTGCATGCGCATAACATCCTGATATGCTTCAACGACCTTATTGCGCACTTGAGTAGTCAGCTGCATGCCGAGTAGCGCACGCTCCGAGGCGATCATGAGTTGATCGACATCAACTTCACCCAGTATAAATTTGTCATTCATTGTCTGGACTTGCTGTTCTTGTCCTTCAAGCTGCTGGAGTGCATCTGCAAAGAAAGTACCGAAAGACTTTGTTACTTCTGCTGGTGAATTCTGCTTCAGTCCTGCAGTGGCCGTGGTAGACGTGGCCGGCTGAGCCATATGTATTGGGAGCATTGTATTTTGAATCACCCTTATTCCTCCTTATCCGAATGAGTCGGCAGATTTTTGTCGAATAATAGCGAAGATTACCCTTTGCCGATTTCGAGCGCCTTCATAACCATTGACTTGGAGGCATTGAGCGCTGTTACATTAGCCTCGTATGACCGCGTAGCCGAGATCATGTCGACCATCTCCTTCGCCATATCTACGTTAGGCATAGATACATAACCATTTTCATCGGCATCCGGATGAGTAGGGTTATAAGCGATCTTGAAAGCCGAGTTATCTGATTTAATTTGAGAAACCTTCACCCCGCGTGCTGTCGGTTCTCCCTTCATCGCAGCCTCAAAGGATTGCTGGAAAGTTGGTTCTGTAGGAGACATTACCACTACCTTGCGACGATAGGGCGTGAACTTTCCGTTGACATACTGTGCACGCGTCGTTTCCGCATTCGCAATATTGGAGGAGATCACATCCATCCGCAATCTTTGAGCAGTTAATCCTGACGAGCTAATTTGAAAACTGTTGCTGATCTTCATATTATCGGTTACCTCCTAACATCCATAGATGTTCGCATCATGTTGATATGATGGTTAAGCTGTTGGATAAATGTGTTATAACGCAACTGGTTCTCGGCCTGCATCGTCATTTCACGGTCCATGTCGACGTTATTTCGATTATTCCCCATCACCGTAGCCTCGTCGCGAATCATCTGCATCGGCGGCGTCGATTGAGAAGGTCCAATATAGAAGTGTTTCTCATTCGTCCGGCGACCAATCAATGTACCGCCCTCCATCTGATCTCTCAGGAGTGATTCAAATTGCACTTCCGAGCGCTTAAAGTATGGCGTATCGACATTCGCAATATTGTTTGAAATTGCGTTTTGTCTTGCTACGGAAGCTTGAATGGCACCCTCTAGCCGTGTCATGTGCACGCCATTCAATAAGTCCACAATAATCCCTCCTTTAGTTGTTTAAATTTTTGACTATATAACTATACCACTTCTTTCGACGTTTCTCCTTCTTTTTTCGACAAAATATTCGTTTTTGTGCATAAGTCGAAGGACGCATGTGCAAAATTCGCCTTTATTCATTCAAATCGTTAAATTTATGACAGAAGAAGATAATTAACGCCATACCTATCATCTTAAACTTTGGGTTATAACACAATAAGAAAAAAGCCCTATCTTTCGTCCGAAAGTCAGGGCTTTTTCTGAATAGTTTGTCGAACATTTTGAGAGGTCTATTTTTCAGTAACATTTGTCACACTTTGTCGTAATCATTTAGAGAATATATTGACTCAAGTCCCGGTTCTGAGAAATATCTGCAAGCTTTTCACGCACATACTCCGGTGTTATTTGGAATTGCTCCAATGTCAGCTCCGGAGCCTCGAAGGATAAGTCCTCAAGCAGCTTCTCCATAATGGTATGAAGCCTTCTTGCACCAATATTCTCCATGTTTTGGTTAACCGTTGCTGCAATTCGGGCAATTTCTCGGATGGCTTCATCTGAAAACTGAATTTCAATGTTCTCGGTTTTCAGCAATTCGACATATTGCTTCGTCAGGGCATTTTTCGGCTCCGTCAATATGGAAACAAAGTCATCCAGAGATAGATTGTTCAATTCGACACGAATCGGGAATCGTCCCTGCAATTCAGGAATAAGATCAGACGGCTTAGCGATATGGAACGCACCTGCTGAAATAAACAGCACATAATCCGTCTTTACAGGCCCATACTTGGTCATGATAGTAGAGCCTTCTACAATCGGCAGAATGTCACGCTGTACCCCTTCTCTGGATACATCCGGGCCAGAGCCTCCCCGCCCGCTGGAAGCAATCTTGTCGATCTCATCAATGAAGATGATGCCAGATTGCTCCGCACGTCGAATGGATTCCTGAATAACATCGTCCATATCAATCAATTTACCCGCTTCTTCTTGTGTTAAAACCTTACGCGCTTCTTTAACCGTCAACTTACGCTTTTTCATGCGCTTAGGCAGCAAATTGCCAAACATCTCCTGCATGTTCATCCCCATCTGTTCATTGCCTTGTCCAGACAGAAAATCAAGCATGCTTGGGGCATTTTCCTCTACATCAATTTCAATCATGTCATTTTCAAGCTGACCAGACAGCAATTCAAAGCGAACTTTGCGACGTTTTTCTTGTATTCCTGGGTCTGGCTCCTTCTCAGGGGCAGACTGTTCTTGATTTTGCTGACCGAACAGCATCTCGAACGGATTGCGTCCGCTTTTATTCGATTGTGGTGCGGGAACGAGCAATTCGACAATGCGTTCATTAGCCATTTCTTCCGCTTTATCCTTCACCTTCTCCGTACGCTCCAGCTTTACCATTCGAATCGAGGTTTCAACCAAATCTCGTACCATCGATTCGACATCACGGCCGACATAGCCTACTTCTGTGAATTTCGTCGCCTCCACCTTTACAAATGGTGCATGAACAAGCTTAGCCAAGCGGCGGGCAATCTCCGTCTTCCCTACACCCGTAGGCCCGATCATTAAGATATTTTTTGGAACAATCTCATCCTGGATACTCTCGTCAAGCAGTCCGCGGCGATATCGGTTGCGCAGTGCAATCGCAACGGCACGCTTCGCGTTCTTCTGACCTACAATATACTTATCCAATTCAGTAACGATTTGTCGCGGTGTCCACGCTTGTTGATTCATTACTATCCCTCCGCTCCGGCTGCCTTACGGCTACTAAATTTGTTCAATCACAATATTATCATTCGTATATACGCAAATCTCGCTTGCAATCTTGAGTGCAGCTTCTGCCATTTCTTTGGCTGTCATATTCGGAGAGTGACGCTTTAATGCACGTCCAGCAGCAAGGGCAAATGATCCGCCAGACCCAATTGAAATGACATCATCATCGGGCTCAATGATTTCTCCCCCACCCGAAATAAGCAGCATGTGGGACGCATCCATGACAATCATTAATGCTTCTAATTTGCGAAGCACGCGATCCTGGCGCCAATCCTTTGCAAGTTCAACTGCTGCACGCTGCAAATTGCCGTGATGCTCCTCCAGCTTGCCCTCGAACTTCTCAAACAACGTAATAGCATCCGCCACAGATCCCGCAAATCCAGCAACCACCTGACCGCGATACAAGCGTCGCACCTTGCGTGCATGCTGCTTCATTACCATATTGTTGCCAAAGGTCACCTGACCATCGCCAGCAATCGCAGCAGCACCATTATGTCTTACTGCACAAATCGTTGTTGCATGAAATGAATATTCCACTCTCCTCAGCCTCCTGCCTCATGAAAGCGCAAAGGAACCAGACATGCACAAAACGGCCGCTGCTTCCTTACACTTCACCAATTATTTGATGTGGATGCCATTCTCTTCCTGAAATGCACGCAGCGTATCAAGCGCACGGTGTGCGATGGCTTCGTTCTTTTCTTTTTTGTTGCGAATACGAGTCTCCAGCGGCGGGAACAAACCAAAGTTCGCATTCATTGGCTGGAAATGCTTAAAGTCTGCAGTTGTAATGTAGTTCGCCATACTTCCCAATGTCGTTTGGTGCGGCAATACAAGACAAGCTTTCCCTGCAGCATAACGTGCTGCATTTATGCCCGCAATTAATCCCGACGCAGCAGATTCTACATATCCTTCTACCCCTGTCATTTGACCAGCAAAGAACAAAGATGGACGGCTCTTAAATTGATAAGTCGGCTCAAGCAGCTTCGGCGAATTAATGAACGTATTGCGATGCATTACACCATAGCGTACAAATTCGGCCTGTTCTAAGCCTGGAATCATGCGGAATACACGCTTCTGCTCTCCCCACTTCAAGTGAGTCTGGAAGCCAACCATATTGTACAGTGTGCCTGCTGCATTATCCTGACGGAGCTGAATAACGGCGAAAGGTGTTTTGCCCGTTTTCGGATCAATAAGTCCGACAGGTTTCATCGGTCCAAACAGTGCCGTCTGCTTGCCGCGGCTCATCATGACCTCAATCGGCATGCACCCTTCAAAATAAACTTCTTTCTCGAATGTTTTTAGTTCAGCCTTCTCCGCTGTAATGAGTGCTTCATAGAATGCATTGAACTCTTCTTCATTCATTGGGCAATTCAGATACGCAGCTTCTCCTTTATCATAGCGGGAAGCCAAGTATACTTTATCCATGTCGATTGTATCTTTATCAATGATGGGCGCTGCCGCATCGTAGAAGTAGAAGTACTCCTCACCCATCAATTCTTTAATACGTGCGGATAAAGATTCGGATGTCAAAGGCCCAGTCGCAATAACAGTAATCCCATCTTCAGGGATATCACTTACTTCCTCGTTGCGAACCTCTACAAGCGGGTGCTCCTTTAACGTATTTGTGATTTCATCCGAGAAGCCCTCACGGTCAACCGCAAGTGCACCACCGGCCGGCACGGCATGCTTATCTGCTGCACTCATAATAAGTGAGTTCATATAGCGCATTTCTTCCTTCAACACACCTACTGCGTTGCTTAAACCATTAGCCCGCAGCGAGTTGCTGCACACCAACTCTGCAAATCGTCCCGTGTGATGCGCAGGCGTCTGCTTGACAGGTCTCATTTCATATAGTGTGACAGGCACGCCTTGCTGCGCAATTTGCCATGCCGCCTCGCTTCCCGCCAATCCTGCTCCAATGACGGTTACTCTAGGCTGATTCATTTATTGATATCCCCCTCAATTGTATGCAAAAGCATTGATCGCGGCCCTTAGAACAAGCAGCCGCGATGCAGAGCTAACTATTATTATCATAACTCTGTCCGTCTCGTATGAAGACAACGGCCAGAATAACTGCAGCGAAGCTCGGCATATTACACAGCATGGTCATATCCACTTTATGTGTATGCCAGCAGCTCCTTATTCATCCTCTGAATCTTCTTGCACTTGTTCTGTATGATCGCAACTTGTACAGAGCAGTTTCGTTCCTTGCTTGCTCCGCTTCTCAATCATCATGCTGCCGCAAGAAGGACACGGCTTCACAGACGGACGATCCCACATCACATGATCGCATTCTGGATAACGGTCACATCCGTAGAAGACGCGCCCCTTCTTGCTGCGGCGCTCTACGAGCTTACCCTCGTGGCATTTCGGACAAGTAACTCCGGTATCCTTTACGATAGGTCTTGTATTGCGGCACTCCGGAAAGCCCGAGCAAGCAAGAAATTTCCCGAAGCGACCCATTTTATATACAAAATGACGTCCGCACTTCTCACAAATCTCGTCGGATACTTCATCCTCGATCTCGATTTCCTTCATTTCCTCTTCCGCAACAAGCAGGCGTTTCTCGAACGATTCATAGAAATCAGCAAGCACTTTCACCCAATCCTGCTGCCCTTCGCCAACATGATCCAGATCCTCTTCCATGTGGGCGGTAAATTCCACATCCAGTATTTCTGGGAAAAATTCTTCCATTAACTGAATGATGAGCTCGCCCAATTCCGTTGGAACGAATTTCTTTTCTTCAATGGCTACATATCCACGCTTCTGGATTGTTTCCAGCGTAGGCGCGTATGTACTCGGACGTCCAATGCCAAGCTCTTCAAGTGTCTTAACCAATCTAGCTTCTGTGTAACGTGGAGGCGGCTGTGTAAAGTGCTGCTTCGGTTCAATTTGCTCGGTCTTCATGCTGTCTCCAACTGCAAGCGGAGGAAGAAACTTGTCATCCTCAACCGTGCCATCATCGTTGCCCTCTACATAAACCTTCATAAAGCCAGGGAAGCGGATCTTGGATCCATTCGCACGGAACGTAGCTTCTCCAGTCTTAATATCTACCGTCATCGTATCCATGATGGCCGATGTCATCTGACTCGCTACGAATCGTTCCCATATGAGCTTGTATAAGCGGAGCTGGTCACGGCTTAAGTAAGATTTCATCTCATCAGGACTACGCATTATCGAAGTCGGTCGAATCGCTTCATGGGCGTCCTGTGCATTCGCAGATTTCTTCACATATTGCCGTGGCGTCTCAGGCAAAAACTCGTTGCCATATTGGTCTTTGATGTACTCGCCAGCCTCTTCCTGCGCAGTCTGAGAAATGCGCGTTGAATCAGTACGCATATACGTAATGAGACCAACCGTTCCTTCTTTGCCAAGGTCAACCCCTTCATACAGCTGTTGGGCAACCGACATCGTCTTCGCCGCACGGAAATTCAGTTTGCGAGCAGCCTCCTGCTGCAATGAGCTGGTCGTAAACGGTGGCGAAGGGTGGCGGAGACGTTCTCTCTCCTTCACTTCATGGACGACAAATGAACTGCCCTTAATTGCTTGAAGAACTTCATTAACCTCAGCTTCGTTCGAAAGTTCTCTCTTCTCCCCATTCATGCTGTAGAACTTAGCATCGAATGAAGATTTGCCTATGTTCAATCGTGCTGTAATTGTCCAATACTCTTCGGGTATGAACGCGCTGATCTCATTTTCCCGGTCGATGATCAGTTTGACTGATACAGACTGTACACGTCCAGCGGACAGCCCTTTCTTCACCTTTTTCCACAAAAGCGGACTTATCTTATAACCGACCAAACGGTCAAGGATACGTCTCGCTTGCTGTGCATGAACGAGGTCCATATTGATTTGACGCGGGGTTTTGAACGCATCCTTCACCGCTTGCTTCGTAATTTCATTAAATACGACTCGGCAAGCTTCAGACTGATCCAACTCGAGAGCGTGTGCTAGATGCCATGCAATCGCTTCTCCTTCACGATCGGGGTCAGCTGCGAGATACACTTTTTTGACTTTCTTCCGGGCATCCTTCAATTCTTTCAGGACACTGCCTTTACCACGAATCGTTATATACTTGGGTGCAAAATTGTCCTCAATCTCGACGCCGATTTGACTCTTCGGCAAATCGCGAACATGCCCCATTGATGCTTTCACTATATATTTGCTACCTAAATACTTCCCAATTGTCTTGGCCTTCGCAGGTGACTCGACAATTACTAGTGAATCCGCCACAGGCGCATCCTCCTCTCCAGCATACTGCACTCTCATTCCGAGCTATATACGGCTCCAAGGCCTTCTCGGATTCGTTTTTTTAATTGTAAGGATAACAAAACTTCATGGAGTTGCGCAAATGTAGTACAACTGCGCTGCATTAAGTCATCTATTGTACTGTCCTGCTCACAGATGAGCTCGTAAATGCGCTTTTCTTCTTCTGTTAGGGATTGTTCCCCTATTGCGTCGACCGTTTCATTATTGTACGACGAGGGGATCGTTGTCAACCAACCTTTGAATTCTTCCACAATATCACTAGTCGAACGGATCATTTTAGCCGATCCTTCATACAGCAGCTTCAGTGTCCCTGCCGACTTCGGAGATGTAATCGGTCCAGGAACCGCGAATATCTCCCGATTGGACTCCAATGCCATATCTGCCGTAATCAATGCGCCGCTGCGCAAATTAGCCTCCACAACGACCGTTCCCAAGGACAATCCTGCAATAATTCGATTGCGGCGAGGGAACATTCCCGGATGTGTCTTCATACCGAGAGGGTACTCGGTTATGACAATCCCATTGTCAGCAATTCGACCTGCCAATCCCCGATTCTCCGGCGGGTACACTTGATCGAATGACGTTCCCATCACTGCGATTGTCTTGCCATATTTGAGAGCGCCTTCATGACTGGCCGCATCAATTCCTTTCGCTAATCCGCTAACGACGTGAAGGCCCATTCGACTCAACTGCTCTCCCAGCGTTGCTGCTACCTTCTTGCCATATGATGTAGGTGTTCGCGTTCCGACGATACTGACGGAAGCTTCCCCTAGGCATGTCCAATCCCCTTTACCATATATGACCCAAGGATATTGAGCGGTTTCCCTCAATAATAAGGGGTACTGGGCGTCAATCGCCGTCCTCCATTCAATACCGTGCCGCTCTATGATATCAAGTCTCTGTTCAAGATGCTCGGAACGAAACTGAGCTGCCAGCCTATCAGCTATATTCGGCTTCATACCAAATTCTTGCCATTGAGAAGAAGGGCGATCCAGCCAATATTGCAGATCGTTGGGCCCTATTCTATCCATCAAGTCACGTATCGTGTGCCATCCAATTCCTTCCGCTTCATGAAGTGCAATTATGATTTGACTTATTGTCCATTGGCTCATCGCATTCTTTCCCTTCATTAAAAAAGAAGCGCGATTCCGCTCCCCTTATTTTGCTTGAGATAGTAACAGATTGCAAGTGTCAACCCATTCATTTTGAAATTCATAGAACTTTAATTTGCAAAACAAAATAAAAAAGCAACCTTTATACACGTTTCCGTGTCGTAAAGGTTGCCTACCTTTGTAAATAGATTAGGAGTTGACTACATGAGTCTTGCAGGATTCAAGCAGTCCCCGTTCTTCTAGTACAGCAACAAGTGTACTGCCCATTTCTGAAGGTGTTGGAGCTACCTTAATACCACATGCCTCCAGCGTTGCAATTTTCTCGGCGGCAGTTCCTTTGCCTCCTGAAATAATGGCTCCTGCATGGCCCATACGCTTGCCTGCGGGCGCTGTTGCCCCACCAATGAATCCGACAACTGGCTTCTTCATATTATCACGGATCCATTCTGCTGCTTCTTCCTCAGCAGTCCCGCCGATTTCACCAATCATAATAACAGCATGTGTGTCCGGGTCTTCATTGAACAAGTTCAGGATGTCGATGAATTCGGAGCCTTTTACTGGGTCTCCTCCAATACCAACAGCTGTTGATTGACCGATACCTCGTGTCGTTAATTGATGTACCGCCTCATAAGTGAGCGTTCCGCTTCGAGAAACGACACCTACATGACCTGGAGCGTGAATATATCCTGGCATAATCCCGATCTTGCATTGTCCAGGTGTGATGACACCAGGGCAGTTCGGACCGATAAGACGTGTGCGCTTGCCCTCCATGTATCGCTTAACCTTAACCATATCCAATACAGGGATGCCTTCCGTGATGCAAATTACAAGATCGAGATCCGCGTCTACTGCTTCCATGATTGCATCTGCTGCAAATGCTGGCGGTACGTAGATAACACTTGCTGTTGCGTTAGTTGCTGCCTTGGCTTCTACTACCGTGTTGTAAACAGGAAGTGTGACCACTTCTCCGTTATCAAGCGTAATATCAACCTTAGTTCCACCTTTGCCAGGGACAGCGCCAGCCACCATCTGGGAGCCATACTCCAGTCCGCCCTTCGTGTGGAACATGCCTGTAGCACCCGTCATATTTTGCGTAATAATCTTGGTATGCTTATCAATTAAGATACTCATTGACTCTCATCCTCTCGTCCGTGAATTATTGAACCAATGCGACAATTTTCTGCGCACCGTCTGCCATTGAATCGGCTGCAACAATGTTCAATCCAGATTCATTCAGAATGCGCTTGCCGATCTCCACGTTCGTACCTTCCAGACGGACGACGAGCGGCCGATCAAGACCAATTTGCTTCGCTGCTTCCACAACACCGTCAGCAATGACATCACAACGCATAATACCGCCGAAAATATTAACGAAAATTCCTTTTACATTTTCATCCGACAAAATAATCTTGAATGCTTCCGTTACTTTCTCCGTAGTAGCGCCGCCACCTACATCAAGGAAGTTAGCTGGTTCGCCGCCGTAATATTTAATAATATCCATCGTGGACATCGCAAGACCGGCACCGTTAACCATACAGCCGATATTGCCGTCGAGGGCGATATAGCTCAAATCGAATTTGGAAGCTTCAATTTCCTTCTCATCCTCTTCATCCAAATCGCGCAGCGCTTGAATGTCCTTATGGCGATACAGCGCATTGGAATCGAAGTTCAGCTTCGCATCCAATGCCATGACCTCTCCGTCACCAGTTACAACGAGCGGGTTGATCTCTGCAATCGAGCAATCCTTATCTACAAATGCTTGGTACAGGGCAATCATAAATTTAACAGCCTTGTTGACCAGTTCGGCCGGAATATTGATTGCATACGCGAGCTTGCGCGCTTGGAAGACTTGCAGACCAACCGCTGGATCGATGACTTCCTTCACGATCTTCTCCGGTGTTGCTGCAGCAACCTCTTCAATTTCCGTACCGCCTTCTTCAGACGCCATCATAACGACGCGACCTGTTCCACGATCAACGACTACACCAACATAATACTCTTTCTTAATGTCACAGCCCTGTTCGATCAACAGACGCTTTACTTCCTTGCCTTCCGGACCTGTTTGATGCGTCACGAGCACTTTGCCAAGCAATTCCGTCGCATATGTACGCACGTCATCCAAGCTCTTCGCTACCTTCACTCCGCCTGCCTTACCGCGGCCACCTGCATGAATTTGCGCCTTGACGACGACGATTGGAGTGCCCAATTCCTCAGCTGCCTGTACGGCTTCGTCTACCGTGAACGCAACCTTCCCTTCTGGAACAGCAACGCCATATTGCTTCAATACACTCTTGCCTTGATACTCATGAATATTCATCGTGCATCCCCCTATCCGATCGTTAGCCTCATGGGCTGTTTCCGACTTGAAGCCGAGGTTGTAGGACAACAGCATGCCTTGCCCGCTCCTGCAGCTACACCTCGCGGCGCGTCCGTGAACTTGGGGAACCGCTTCCGCCGCTTCGCCACCGTTAATCACAATAACGGAAAATATATACAATCCGAACACATTGTATCATGAATTTAAAACGCTTTCCTCTCATTTTCGTCAAGAAAGTACATTTTTTTGATATTGATATCATCTCATTTTGAGATTAATAGGGAATCTCGACATTTCCTAAAGGGAAAAATTGACGTTGTAATTGGGCAGAGCTATAATACACAGTACATGCTCTAATAGACTTACTACATGGTTTCAATTATCAGATCACATAAACAATAGGCCTATTGCATTCTATTAAACTAGCTAGATTATCTGCATTTCAATAACGAGCGTTGATAAGGAAGCACCTTTCCCTCGTATTCCAGCATTGTGCTGAGAATGACGATAGAGAGGTGTTTTTATGTACGGAAATTTGTGGGGTGCCTCTGTATATGGTGTAGAAGGCAGACTCATCCATGTGGAAATTGATATTTCTCCCGGTTTGCCGCAGGTCAGTATTGTAGGTCTTCCCGATGCTGCAATTCGTGAATCCATCGAACGAGTAAGAGCGGCAATCCGCAATTGCGGCTGGAAATTCCCTCTGGAGCGAATAACGATTAATTTGGCGCCGGCCGATCTTCGCAAGGAAGGAACTTCATTCGACATCGCCATGGCGGTAGGACTGTTATGCACAAGCGGACAAATTCCCACTCCTCCCTTTCAAGATATGCTGCTCATTGGGGAGCTAGCGTTAGATGGTTCTACCCGAGCCGTCCCTGGTGTCCTGTCTCTCGTCGATGAGGCACGAAGAAAAAGATTTACCCGCGTAATTGTACCAGCCGACAATGCTGCTGAGGCAGCACTTGTAGAAGGTATTCAAGTATTCCCCCTTCGCCACCTGAATGAATTGAAAGATGTACAACATGTGGGAGATCTGCCCATCGCGATCCGTGACAAATGGGGGATGGTGTCGAGTGACATGGAAGAAGAAGGACTAGAAACGAATACCGAGGATTACGCCGATGTCAACGGCCAACTGCATGTAAAGCGCGCATTAACCATCGCAGCTGCAGGCATGCATAATATACTGCTTAGCGGCCCGCCGGGAACAGGCAAGACCATGCTTATCCGGAGGCTGCCGTCGATTCTACCACCTATGAATGAAGAAGAAGCACTCGAGGTGTCGAAAATATATAGTGTGTCAGGAAAATGGAATCATGATGGTGCAGGTCTGATAATGAAGCGTCCCTTCCGTTCGCCCCATCATTCCATTTCTGCTGCCGGGCTTATTGGCGGCGGCGCCATTCCTAAGCCTGGGGAAATCAGTTTGGCTCATCGTGGTGTTCTATTTCTAGATGAATTGCCCGAATTTCCGCGTCAAGTGCTTGAAGTACTGCGGCAGCCGCTCGAAGAACGCAGCGTCACAATCGGTAGAGCACGCGCCGTCTTCCGCTTCCCTGCCCATGTGATGCTCGCGGCATCGATGAACCCTTGTCCTTGTGGATATGCAGGCTCCACCACTGACGAATGCAGATGCTCACAAGGGAGGCTCGAGCAATACAAAAGCAAATTGTCAGGCCCGCTACTCGATCGCATAGATGTACAGGTGGATGTGCCTCGATCACCAATATCCGATTGGAGCAGCAACAATCTTAGCTCGGAGGAAATGCGTAGACAGGTTATGCATGCCCAGCTTGTGCAAGCAAAGCGATATCAAGACATAGGTATCCAGTTCAACAGCGAGCTGTCAGGGTCTTATTTGAAGAAATTTTGCAGCATGTCTGATAACGCAAGGCGAATGCTGCAGCAGGCATATGATCAGCTTGGCATGAGTGCACGGGCTCATGATCGCCTTTTAAAGATGTCTCGGACGATTGCGGACATCGAGGGCAGTGAAGTTATTGAAGTTCCGCACGTGGCGGAAGCGATCCAATACCGTACGTTGGATAGACGGCACAATCTTTGACTCATGCGGCTTAAAATGCCCCTTGAAAAAGTTCTATCTTAGGTATAGCCCCTGATTGAGACGAATAGGTAACGGCCACGGCATCGAAGCGCACATGAACCTCATCCAGACGATATCGATGCATATAAGCGGTAGCAACTGCTCGCACCTTGCGCTGCTTGCGCCAATCAATGGCCTCAGCCGCACCGCCATAACGCAGCCCCTCGGTGCGGCTTCTTACCTCTACAAACACCCAGATATCGCCATCTTTAGCTACGATGTCAATTTCGCCTGATTTGCAGCGCCAATTCACATCAACAATAAGGTAATTCAGCCGTTCCAAGTAGGCAATTGCAAGCTGCTCGGCCTCTGCTCCCCGAGCGCGGCGGTTGAGCTTTTTCGACATGGCTCTCTCCTCCTTGCATTCTCCACGATGGAAGAAGTCGCTATGTCCATTGAAGACGCCAAAGAACTCGTCCTATGAGTATGCGGCAACTTCATCAGACGGTTACGATCTACGATTGATCCCCCCCTTATCCGCACGTTGATCAGCTTTATAGACGAAGGAGAGCACTTCCGCAACCAATTGATACAGAGCAGGCGGAATTTGTTGATCGATGTCAAGCTTGGACAACACCTCAACTAAGGAAGCATCCTCTTGAATAGGCACTCCGCTCTCCTTCGCTTTATCGAGAATCCGCTCAGCGATTTGGCCATGTCCCTTCGCAACAACAACAGGCGCATCCCCCTGCTCGGGATTATAGGTAAGGGCAACCGCCTTTTTACGAGGAGCGGCGCTCTCATTCGCTGACGCATTCATTGCCTCGCGAACGCCTTGACGCGCCTCCTGCTGATTCCAATAACTCGTTCCCGAGTTCGGTGATGGCTGTACGGGCTCAACAGAAGCTGGCCGAGGGATAGATGATTTATTCTTCATATTTTCATATCCACCCCTTTATATGGCTTAGCCGCATAATCATCCATGCTTATTTCCGATGTTGGCGCCGGCACCGTATCGGAGCTTCGTTCTGGAAGCGGCAGTGTTCGGAAGGCGGACATCTGATAGCCGATACGCTCCAATGCTTCTTCCGCCTCGCCTCGTAATCCCTTTATCCATTCTCCAACCCGTTCATCATCATGATGGATATGCAGGGCAACCGCATTGTCCACGACCTGAACGTCAACTAGTGTACGTCCTAGCGTCTTCATGTTCAAGTCGAACCAGAGACGGCAATTTCCTGCATCAAGCTCTCCACGCTTGCTCTGACGGGACTGAATATGAACAGCTGCCGTTTGCTTGCCATCTGGTGTAACAAGTGGAACAAACAACGTAATATGCGAAAATGGCGCTTGCCGATCAGAAGCAAGCAGCAACTGCTGGCCTGTAACATGCTGTACAAGCTGCTGTGCTGCCTCACGAAGTGCGTGAGGGACACCTTCAGCTTGCAGCAAATGAAGCAGGGCGCTTTTCAGCGATTCGCCCACTGCAACTCCCTGCTGCGTTGACCCAGTTGCCAATTGGGAGATGTCCAACTGAGCAGCACCCGGAGCAGTAGATGCCGCGGAAATAGGCGGATGAATGGCAGTTTTTGCTGCGGCCGCTCCTGCAGCCGCTTCTTGTGGCGCGATATTACGTCCTGTTCCACCGTTCACTGCTCCCGACTTGTCTGATGGAGTACCATTCGTATTTGATGCTCCGGTTGGAGCATTCGAAGCCGATGCCGTAGATGGTGCTGCAGTACCTGAATGCAGATCTGGCCGTCCTCCACCCGTAAGCCCGCTATTTGCAGAGGCACTCGTATTAGCGGAAGAAGCTGCGGCATTGCCTCCGCCAGTTGTAGACTGCGCGCTGTCCCCCACCGCCTGCTGAGGCTGTGATGTGAGTTCCATCACCGCAGCTCGATGAGCCTGCTGTTCATGCGATACGCCCAGCAATTGAAGCATTCTTCCAATCCATGCACCAGCTTGAATAGACGGCTGAGAAGTCGAAGGAGCTCCAGCGGTTCCTGCAGCTCCGCTGCCACCTTGAGCGAGTTCAGCATGTGCTCCTTCCCCGCTCTTCGCTGCCCCGCCTGATGCCGGTGTCGCATTCAGCATGGCTCCGCTCGTATTTTTGTTCTGCTGCTCATTAACAGGCGAAGTGCCAAACTGACCTACTGCACTGCCTGCGGCATTACTATGCCCATTCCCATTCACAGCAGCGCTCATTCCGCTTCCACTGCCTTGCTGCTGACCTCCAGTCTGTAATCCCTCTGCGAGCAGCGCCCTTACAAGTGCTTGCGCCTCGCGCAGAGGCTGCGTCCACATACTGCCTGACTGCGAGCCAGTGTCCGTCGTCTTGCCCATTAACCCGCTTTCTAAGGCAAGTGAATCATCTCCTGCCCGCATAAATACTGCAAGCATATCTGTAAGCGGCTTACCGAAAAGCGCCTGTCGAAGCCCGTTTAACGTATCCGCTGTAAGCGGCAATTGACGCCGCAGGGCAAGTCCCGCTGCCTGCATCCACTCCGATGCCGCAACACCTGGAGGTTTCGCGGCCATCGCTTGGCTTAGCTTCGAGGCAAGTTCCTTCGTCAACGGCAAGCCGGCCTTCTGCAAATCCTGCAGCAGGCGGCGTGCCCACGGTTCATCTGGCAGACCCGATTGCTTAAGTGCTTCCTCCATGGACGGCAGCGCAGCAACAGAAGGCCCGTCTGTTGGCTTCAATATAACCAATCCATCTGACTGCTGTCCCTGCACTCGCATCCATGTCGTCTGACCAGGCTGCATTGGCGCATCCAATGCAGCACGCACGGGAACACCATTCACCGATACGACTGCCTCACGGCCATTTTCGGATACTTCTGTTACTGTCGCGCGCACGACTTGACCTGTCTTTAACTCCAATGAACGCTGCTCGCCGGGTCTCGCCTCCCCAGCCAAGCCTCGTACCAATTGTGATATATTCATATTCATCCCCCGTCCTCTGCAAATAGCTAACTTATATATCGGCATAGAGTGGGCGGATGATGAGCATTATCCGCAGCTCTCTTCATACCTTTCACATGAACCAATAAGCATTAGGTAATACGCTCAAGCAACTAGAATAACGTCAGCTGCTCCTCTTTAGGAAATAAAGAGGATAAAAAGCTCTTCCGATGCATGGGGGTAGGGCCATGGATGAGCAGTTGTTCACGATGCATTTTTGTTCCATATCCCTTATGTACAGCAATCCCATACTCTGGATATCGGTCATTCCATTCCCCACTGCATAGACGATCACGCGTTACTTTAGCTATGATTGATGCGGCTGCTATCGATTGGCTGTTGGCATCTCCTTTAATAATAGCCTCCTGCGTAAAAGGTAAATCGATCTTCTCTGCATCCACAAGCAGTACCTCAGGCTGTATGTCCAAAGTTTCAACCGCCTCTTTCATGGCACGGCGGGCTGCCTGCTTAATATTAATCTGATCGATGGTTGCAGCATCCACATGGGCGACTGACCACGCAACTGCTTCCGCGATGATGATATCATACAGTTCATCACGTTTCTTCTCTGACAGCTTCTTCGAGTCATTTATGCCCTCTATAATAAGACCCTCAGGCAAAATGACGGCTGCTGCGACGACATCACCGAACAGACAGCCACGACCGACCTCATCAATCCCTGCGATATGTCGAATGCTGCGTGCCCAATACTGCCGTTCCCAAGCTAATAAGTCAATCGGCTCCGCCGCCGTTTCCTGCTTTTTTTTCCCCATTTGAATAAGCTCCTCTCCTGCCTGTCCAAGCAACACTGCCCTGCCTAAAGAAATAGCGCCGTACACCCTTCGGCGTTAACGGCGCTATCCCATGCTCTTACTCACTGCGTCTATCGAACAGCTAATTCACCATAAAAGAGTATGGCTCTTCGAATGTAAGACGTCCCAGCTTGCCGGAACGCAGCTCTCGCAAAATAATGCCGGATGCCTTCTCTAGGTCGACTCTCCCGCCGCCCATCAAGCATCCGCGCTTACGTCCAATGTCTTCCATCACACGTACCACTTCATCTGAATCCTCCACATCAATGGCATCGCCAGTAATGCCGAATCGTTCAGACAACCGCCCCCAATAATGGGATGCAACATATTTCAGCGCGTAGAACGCGATATCTTCCACATTTAATATTTCTTCGCGAATTGCTCCGGTTGTCGCCAACCGGTAACCTACTTCCTGATCCTCAAACTTAGGCCACAAAATCCCCGGAGTATCGAGCAGTTCCATTTCAGAACCTACACGAATCCACTGCTGCCCCTTGGTAACGCCAGGGCGATCCCCAGTTGCAGCTACCGTTCTTCCAGCCAGTTTGTTAATGAGTGTAGATTTCCCCACGTTAGGAATCCCAACAATCAACGCACGTACTGGACGCGGTTTCATTCCTTTTGCTATTTGCTTCTGGAACTTCTCTTCGAGTAGTTTGCGCGCTTCCCCAGGAATCTGCGATACATTAATGCCTGTTGACGCATCGACGGCAATTACAGCGTGGCCTTCATTGCGAAAGTATTTCATCCATTTCGCCGTCACGTCTGGATCTGCTAGATCGCATTTGTTCATAATAATCAGACGCGGCTTATTGCCGAGTATATCGTTAATCATCGGATTGCGGCTTGACATAGGCAGGCGCGCATCCAACAGTTCGATCGCTACATCTATCAGTTTTAACTTCTCCTGGATCTGACGTCGCGCTCGCGTCATATGACCCGGAAACCATTGGATTGACATCGCTATCCACCTCCTTAGCAGCCGTAACTCAATTAATGATGCTGAATCAACTTAACATGCGAGATCGGCCAGAAAATAACATCCGCACGTCCAATGACGTCTGTTAACGGAATGAATCCAAGCATGCGGCTATCGGTACTGTTGCTCCGATGGTCACCCATGACGAAGATATGTCCTTCTGGAACTTTGTTCGGCTGAGTCGAATCACTTGGGAAATTACGGTCATTATATAACATATCGTTCTTATGAGCTTTATCTATTGCTTCCTGTATGTACGGCTCTTCTACCTTTTTGCCGTTCACGTACAAATCGTCACCACGATAATCAATCGTATCGCCTGCAACGCCGATAACACGCTTAATTAAATCGCGGTTCTCCTGTGGAACATGGAATACAACGACTTCTCCTGTCTTAGGTTGTCTGAACTCATACAAGATCTTGTTTACGATAAGCCTTTCACCCGTCCAGAAGTTAGGTTCCATAGAAGGACCATCAACTATAAACGGAGCGAACAGCAACCATCGTACGACAACGACAAGGACAACGGCTATCGCAATCGCTTTTATCCATTCCAACAATTCGTTTTTCTTCGGGCTAGCTGGCTTTTCAGCCGTTTCTTCCGTATTCGGTTGCATCAATTGGTCGTTTTGATCCATTCGCTGTGCCCCGCTTTCTCCTAGGATGCGTATTTGAAGTTCACGTCATGCGCAATGCGCAGTCCAATCCATACAAATAGCAAAAGGGAGCTTGCAGTCAAGCAAGCCCCCCGGTTGTTCCTTAACGGATTTCTTTGATTCTCGCTGCTTTACCGCGAAGGTTGCGAAGATAGTACAGCTTCGCACGACGCACTTTACCACGGCGAGCCACTTCGATTTTATCGATTTTCGGAGTGTGAAGCGGGAACGTACGCTCAACACCTACACCGTAGGAAATTTTACGAACAGTAAACGTTTCACTGATTCCGCCACCACGACGCTTAATAACAACACCTTCGAACAACTGGATACGCTCGCGAGATCCCTCGATAACTTTAACATAAACCTTCAAAGTATCACCGGGACGAAAGCTTGGAATATCCTTGCGAAGCTGTTCTTGCGTAATCGCTTGTACGATATTCATCTAGGACTCCCTCCTTCCACACAGGTGTTCTTACATCTCAGCACGCATTGCACGTTCGCCTCATCGTATGCAGAGGACCACCGTATTCCAAACAACGAAATTAATTGTAGCATACGAATGAATAGAACACAAGCGCATTTTTAGGGCTTGGCCTCTTTCCAATAATCATAGGCGTGAATCATAAATCCTGTATAAGAAGAGTGTTCCGCAAGCATTTCAGGAAGCTTGTCAAGCTGCTTGATCATCTCTTCTGCCCCTTTATCGTAAAAGGAAATATGCTCGCCCTCAAAACTCTCCTTCATCTCGACAGCAACAACAATCCGCTTGCCTAAACGATCTGCCATTTGCATCTCCTGCTTCACCACAGCGACGATGCCATTACTTCCTTCTGCCATATTGCGAAACGCCATTAGCGTTACATGATCCATATGTCCTATCATCCATTCACTTATCGACAATTCCGGCTTATCCGGCAGGAAGGTTCGATCCAGCCATACAGCAAGATCCACGCTTATCTCTAATTTAGAATCCGCCTTGACTGACTGGGCGAAAACGTTCATATTTTCTCTCCATTGCGCAACCACATCGTCCCTGCTGCTGCTCCATTCCGGTAAAACATACGGTTCCACGTCCAGATGTATACCATAAAAGCGTTCTTCTGGTGCAACAGCCTGATTGTAACGCTTCACATAATCGACAAGCTTCATAATTCGCTGTCTGTTCTCTGTTAGCGCCCAAGCCGGATGCCCTCCCATAGCATGCATCTCAATGCCGGCATCGTGCGCCTTCTTCACGAATGAGCGATATGCGTCGAACGGCTGTTGCAGATCCAATCGAACATATAAATAGTTAATCCCCTTTTCCTTCGCAAACGCAATAATGTCATCAGGCTGGTTTATCGCTAACTCCGCCTGCCATACATAGGTACCAACAACCGTGCTATTACGCTCCATCAGTGGCGGCATAGGCACCGAAATCTGACCTGGATCGGGGTCAGGCTTTGGCAGCGGTTCGGGATCTGGCTTCGGATCAGGAAGTCCGCCTGCATCTCCATCCCGCTCCAGCATACGGTTCCAATACTGATAATCATGAATGGCAACACCTGTGAAGGAGGCATGATGCTCTAAACGCTCTGACACCTGCTTAAGCGCTGCATCCATTGCCTGTATACCTGCATCATAAAACGTAGTGTGCGTTTCAGTCATAGGCTTTGTGTTAACCCCGATGAAGATAGACTTCCCGAAGCGATCTGCGATTTCCATCTCATTCTGCACAAGCTCGATAATCCCATTACCGCCATCAAGCTGTTGGCGATAGGCCATTAACGTCACATGATCAAATCGGCTAATAATCCACTCCGACAGGGAGGTACTTTGTGTATTCGGCACCATTATGTTATCGAACCACACCGGCATATCAACACTGATTTCGAGGCTGCCGCGGCCTTTGACAGCATCGATCACATGCTCCATATTTTCCGTCCAAGAGCGCAATACCGGCTGTGGATCAACTTCCCATTCAGGGAGAACATAAGGCTCCACATCCAAATGAATGCCCTTAAATCGCTCCGCAGCAGCAGAGCTTTGATTATAAGCACTTACCCAATCCACTAGCTTCATTATCCGATCCCGATACTCACGCAAAGCCCATAAGGGGTGTCCTGCTAATCCGTGTACTTCAATTCCAGCTTGTCCCGCCTGCCTCAAAAACCGACGGTATGCCGCTTCTGGAACCCTCCTATCCACATGCAAATACATAACGTTAATGTGATTCTTTTTTGCAAAATCAATCAGTTTTTCCGGTTCGTCCTCTATCCTCTCCGCCTGCCATATCCAAGTCGCCTTTCGCGTATCGCCCGGCTTTGAAAAACCGACCATAAACAGTGCGGTCATCACAAGCAGAAGCAATCCGATACGCGAAGCATTTCTCTCCACGATATCCCTCCATTCACGATTTATTTCTACCATTTTCGACATTCTTAAAATGGTTATTTCATTATAAATGTGCAAGATTGGAAAATATACGTGAAGATGGACCTGTTTTAGACAACCCGTGTAATGCGCATCCAACTATTTTATTGCATGTACAATAGACTATCGTTGACCTAACGTGAAGGTATGCAATCGTTCGTACATAGGACTTTGATTCATATGAGTCCGGAAGAGCACTATCTCTTCCCCCATCCATTGATGCGAAGGGAGTGGTTCGCTGATCATAGAGAATGGATGCACCTCTCCACCTCGATACTTGCGCGCTAGCGTAATATGGGGACGATAAGGACGATCCTCTGGCTCGAATCCTAGCGGTGATACCGCAGCACCTACACTATGGTTCAATTGTCGCAGCCTGTCGATTGCACCTCCGAGACCAACCCACAGCACACGAGGCGCTTCTTTTGTCCCAAAGCTCCCTATGCCCTCGAATTGAAGCTCAAAAAGATCTGTTTTTCTCGATACCTGCTCCAAAGCCTGAACAATCCGAGGAGTAGCCTCCTCGTCTGCTGCACCAAGGAATTGCAAGGTTATATGTAAATCCTGCGGATGTACCCATTTGGCAAAATGCCAATGGCGTTGTCCTGTTTTGCACCATGCATCAAGCACATGAACAGCTGACTCAGGCAGCGGCATTGCAATAAACAATCGCAATTGACGGTTCTCACTTTTACTCATAACGTCTCCTCATTTCCTCCAGATTCAACACGATGTAATACCACCTTAGATCAACATTGTCCTCCAAATACGGTTATTATGGTCAAAATAACAAAATTCTTTGCGGTTTCTATCAAAAAAAAATTCCAAAAAGGCTGCGAATCTATGACTTAACTACATAGATTCACAGCCTTCTATTGTTGACCATGCGTGCAACTATTCACCCTGATCATTTAACCGGCAGACCACAGCATTATGCATGAGTCCCATTGGTTTCATTTTTCAATCGTTCTATCATTTTTTTATCTTCCTTGCTTAGTTCCACATGCTCAAGTAGGTCAGGACGTCGTTCAAGCGTCCGCTTCAACGCTTGTTCTCGCCGCCACACCTCGATATTCGCATGATGACCGCTAATGAGCACATCGGGCACCTTCCAGTCACGGAACTGCGCCGGACGGGTATAATGCGGATACTCCAGCAAACCTGTACTAAATGAATCGGTTACTGCCGACATCTCATTGCCTAGAACGCCTGGCAACAAACGAACTACCGAGTCGACTACCGTCATTGCAGGAAGTTCCCCACCTGTCAGCACATAGTCCCCAATGGACAATTCATCTGTTACTAAATGCTCGCGAATGCGCTCATCATACCCTTCATAATGACCACACACGAAGATTAAATGCGACTCCTGTGCCAGTTCCTCCGCTTTCTTCTGTGAGAAGCGTTCCCCTTGTGGACACATTAAAATAACTCTTGGTTTGACAGCCTCCTGTAAGCTTTCTTCGCTCTGATCCTTCTTATCGGCCAACCGCTCTGCTGCCGCTTTTGCGACCAGATCCTCAACCGCCGCAAAAATCGGCTGCGGCTTAAGCACCATACCGCCTCCACCGCCATACGGATAATCGTCAACGGTTTGGTGCTTATTATCAGAATAGTCGCGGAAATTGACCGTGTTAATCGTAACATGACCATTCTCGCGCGCTTTGCCTAATATACTGGAACCAAATACCCCTTCACACATTTCCGGAAAAAGGGTCAACACATCGATACGCATCCTATATTAGTCCTTCCATAATATGAACCTTCACAATCTTCTCCTGCACATTAACCTCTAGTACAACATCGTCAATTACCGGCAGCAGAATGGATTTCCCTTTTGCCGGCTTAACAACCCAGACATCATTCGCACCTGGGGACAATATCTCCTCAATAACCCCAAGCTCTTCTCCTTCATCTGTGACGACTTTACATCCGATGATCTCATGATAGTAATATTCGTCATCATCGAGCTCGTCCAGCTGTTCTTCACTTACTTTCAGCACCCAGCCTTTATACTTCTCGACATCATTAATGTTGTCGAACTGTGTGAATTTCACGATGTACATATTTTTATGTAAACGCGACCGTTCAATCGTAACCGGTACGTTAATGTTCGAATCAGGCTGCTGCAAAATTAGCTCGCTCTTTTGTGCAAAGCGCGTCTCCGGAAAATCAGTTGTCGGGATAATTTTTACTTCTCCACGAATGCCGTGCGTATTGACTAGCTTGCCGACATTGAACATTCTTTGAGACATATCGTATCCTCCTGCCATGTATTTACCATTTATATCTATCTATCGTTAGTGCCCGGAAGCAGAAGCTTCCGAACAGCCTTCTCTCTAGTGTAACACAAACTGCCCTATGCATACGAAAAAGGGCTAGGACTTCATCCTAACCCTCTTGCGTACTGTTATGAAATAATGTCCACGGCAACTCGTTTTGGAACTTTGACTGCTGCCGATGTGACGACCGTACGAAGCGCCTTAGCGATACGACCTTGCTTGCCGATAACCATACCGACATCGTCGGGATGAACGTGAAGCTCATACACGATGACATGGTCTTTCTCCACGACGTCCACACGGACCTCCTCCGGATGATCGACCAAAGCGCGTGCAATTACTGACACTAACTCTTCCATTCGCGACCCTCCGAACGGCTAGATTATTTCTGGTTTTTCAGCTCATGGAACTTCTTCATTACGCCAGCTTGGCTAAGCAAGTTGCGAACCGTGTCAGATGCTTGAGCACCAGTTTGCAACCATTTCAGCGCCTTTTCCTCGTCGATGTTAACGACTGCTGGTTGAGCTACCGGATTGTAATGACCGATTTCCTCGATAAAACGACCGTCACGCGGGGAACGGGAATCGGATACAACGACACGATAGAATGGTGCTTTATGAGCACCCATGCGTTTCAAACGGATACGTACTGCCACGAAATTCACCTCCTAAACAGAATTCGAATCAACAAGCGAGCTTGTTGCAGCTCCACTTCTTTATTTCTTAACGGAAAGGAAATCTCATTCCTTTGCCAGCCTTGCCTGCTTTGCTCTTCAAGTTCTTCATCATCTTCGGCCCTTTCGGGCCCATCATGTCGGAGAACTGCTTCATCATCCGTCGCATCTCATCAAATTGCTTGATAAGACGATTCACATCAGCCAGCGCAGTTCCGCTGCCTGCTGCAATCCGTTTGCGACGACTGTGATTGATTAAGTCTGGATCTTGGCGTTCTTCGTTCGTCATTGAACGGACAATCGCTTCGATTCGACCCATTTGACGCTCATCCACCTTTAGATTTGCATTTTGCTTCATCTTATTCATCCCTGGAATCATATCCAGGATCTGATCGATTGGACCGAGCTTCTTCACTTGCTGCATCTGCTCAAGGAAATCATCGAATGTGAAGGCTGCATTGCGCATCTTCATTTCCATTTCCTTGGCTTTCTCTGTATCGATATTCGCTTGTGCCTTCTCGATCAAGGAGAGCATGTCCCCCATGCCGAGAATCCGCGATGCCATCCGCTCTGGATGGAACGGCTCCAGCGCATCCATTTTCTCGCCAAGTGTAGCGAATTTGATTGGACAGCCAGTTACTGCCTTGACAGACAAGGCTGCACCACCGCGCGTATCGCCATCGAGCTTCGTCAGCACGACACCCGTAAGCTCTAGCTGTTGGTTGAAGCTATCCGCTACGTTCACCGCGTCTTGACCTGTCATCGCGTCGACGACGAGCAGCACTTCATCCGGCTTCGCTGTAGCATGAACCTGCTTCAGCTCCTCCATCAATGCTTCATCGATGTGCAGGCGGCCTGCGGTATCGATAATGACATAGTCAAGATGGTTCTCCTTGGCATGCTCCAATCCACGACGAGCGATCTCAACCGGACTTACTTGATCACCAAGTGCAAATACCGGAACCTTAATCTGCTCGCCTACAACCTGAAGCTGCTTAATCGCAGCTGGTCGATAAATATCGGCAGCGACAAGAAGCGGCTTATGATTCTGCTTCTGCAGCATCTTAGCCAGCTTACCAGATGTCGTCGTCTTACCAGCACCTTGGAGACCTACCATCATAATGACAGTTGGCGGCTTGTTGGCCTTAGCCAGCTTCGCAGCTGTGCCACCCATCAATTCCGTCAATTCCTTATTAACGATGTCGATAATGACCATGCCCGGTGTGAAGCTCTGCATCACTTCCTGACCTACGGCCTTCTCTTTCACCTTGCCAATGAATTCCTTGACGACTTTAAAGTTAACGTCGGCTTCAAGCAGCGCGAGGCGCACCTCGCGCATGGCTTCGTTGACGTCGTCCTCACTAACTTTACCTTTGCCTCTTAACTTGCTGAATACATTCTGTAATCGGCTCGTTAATCCTTCAAATGCCATATTATCTCACCCCGTTCCCTTAATCCAACGCCTGCAGTTCACGGACAATCGTCTGCAGTTCCGCGCGCTGCGGGTCGGGTATGGTATCCATATCGTTCAATGTATGTTGCAGCGTCATCACGATCTCTGTCCGACGCTCGAACTTCGACAATAAGCCGAGCTTGCTTTCATAAGATTCAAGCGTCTGCTCCGCCCGCTTAATATGTTCATATACCGCTTGGCGGCTAATGCCGAAGTCGGCTGCAATCTCGCCTAATGAAAAGTCATCTTGAAAGTAACATTTTAGGAACGTCTGCTGCTTCTCAGTAAGCAGTGGTTCATAGAAGTCGAACAGCATATTAATGCGGTTCGTCTTAGCAAGTATCTGTTCCTCGTTCATACGGGCCACCCCTTTCGTAAAGGAAAAACACTTTACAGCCCATCGACGTTTCTTATCATACCGAAATCACAGCATCATGTCAAGGGTTGAACCTTAACAAGGAGAAAAATATTTTTGAAGCCTTTCATTCGGTGATCGGAGACGACTATTACTCCTATATCACATAACGGTAAATACATATAAAATGCAAGATTGAACCAGCCAAAACGAACAAATGCCAAATGGCGTGATGATAGGGCAAGCGGCGCCATACAAAGAACGGAATGCCCGCTGTATAACATCCCCCTCCCATGACTAGCAGCATAACCCCTTCAAACGGTATCGCCTGCATTAAGCTGTCCCATACCGTTACCATGAGCCATCCCATTACTGCGTAACCAATTGTCGAAAACCACATATGGCGGCCTGTATAAAAAGCTTTATAAATCATGCCGACAATCGCAGTTCCCCATATTAGGCCAAACAACTGCTGGCTGAACTCATCCTGTAATACAATCAACATAAAAGGCGTGTAGGTTCCAGCAATAAACAAATAGATCGCCATATGATCGAGGATGGTAAATCGGAACTTAGTCCTGCCCTCCGGCATACTGTGCATCATCGTCGAGGTTGTAAACATAATAGTCAAGGTAATTCCATACACAGAAGCCCCGATGACATGCGCTATCGTTCCACGCTCCCATGCAGCGCCAATCAATACTCCAAGCGCCCATAGACTGAACAATAATCCGGCAGCATGGGTAATCACGTTCGCCCGTTCCTCCCCAGATATATTGCGTCCCCACTTCATAAGTCGCTCCTCCCCGCGGCACTCTAGCTGCCTGCTGTGCATACGCCCATATTCACGACGGATCACATTATATGCGGAGCAGACATCGTCGGTGAGAACAGGGAGACGAGTCGGTTCGTTGTTTAACTTGTACAGGCTCTTCATAAATAGGATGGCTTTCTCTTGCATCATCCAAAGACTGCACAGCCGCATCCTATTAATAGGACGCAAACACTTAAACAATACGTCAATAACGTGCAATTATATTTATTCCCCCATTATAGATAAAACCCCAGCACGTATGGATCTGCCAGGGCTTCTTATAGCTGTTATAGCTGTGCCGAAAACGATGGAAATATCCCTCCCAACGAGAAATCGAATCAGATGTTGCCATCTACCTATCAGCTTAGTCAAAATAGGTAGAGATTCCCGTTCTGCCCGATAGTCGCAACTAGACTTTGCCGCAGTTAACTCCATATTTCCAGCATCGTTTCTATACTTTAGGAAATGTTCAAAAAGCACGCTTATGATCACGATGATATATGAAGGCAATATCAGCACGGCCTTTTTGAACTCTCCTTTTCAATTTGCTTACAGGGCCTTGCTCATTAGGTCGTAGCTCTTCCACGTATGGAATCCAAGCTTCGCATAAAAGTCAACCAGTTCTGTCCAGTCAATAACTAACTGGCGCATGCCGCGTTGCTGTAATTCTGCAATGCCCGCCTTAACTAAGCCGAGACCGTATCCTTTGCCGCGGTACTGATCATCTACGCCGAGCGGCCCAATGCCGCCTAACGGTTCTTCGAAAAGCGGTGCCCAATACGTATTTTGTGCAATAAGCGGAGAGTGCTCATCATTGACGCGACAGAAGCCTATCATTTCACTGCCCTGAAACAATCCAATGAACTCTCTTCCCTGTCCTCCGCGCTCCCAATAGCATTGTGCTTCATACAGCCATCTTCCCGGGAAGCAGCGGCGGAAAAATTTCAGCATTTCTTCCTTGTCCTCTGGTTCGAGCAGCTTAATAATCCCTCCATCTGCAAAGTCAGGGGTTGCCAACAGCTCTGTCTTTTCGGAAGACAGCATATCGCTAACCTCGTAGAGCTGCTTAAATCCTCTCTTCTCCAGCCATGGGCGATGCATGGACAGCGCCTTCGGCAGTCCCGGTACATAATGCCACGGATCGCGTCCAATAAACACTTGAGAAGCGCCCGCTTCACGCAATGCCTGTTCGGCCCGTGCGAGCAATTCGGAGCCTATCCCCTGCCCCCTTGCTTCGGAACGAACGACAAGAGCTTGAATCCAGCCTCCTCCTTCTCCAAGCTTCATCTCACGTTCTGTTTCCTGCCATTTCTTTGCAATGATGAAACCAAGAATGGAGCCGTCTGAATTTTGGACGATCCAGGAGCCAGGAAAGTAAACGTTTACATCTCGAAAGCTATTTTGCAAAAACAGCTGTTGTCTCATTGGGAACAGATCGCCCAGTTCACGGTTCCACAGCTCGCACATTGGATCCGCCCATGCTTCATTAAGTGGAATGACGTTCACATTCAACCCCTCCTACGATGAAGTCAATCTTCCCCGCAAATTGACTGCATTGATGTCTGTTACTATTTTATGAAATATTATTACAATATAATTATAGGTAATGTGAAATATTACTTCAACATTTTTTCCGCAAAATAATCTACGACGTGCATGACCTTCACTTTTTCAGCTACACCGTCCCGTTCTACGCCAACCTTCATCTGCATCAGGCATCCGGGATTGCTCGTCAAGATAATCGAGGCCTGCGTATCGCGAACGGCATCCATCTTCCGATCTACGATTGAATTCGCCATGTCTGGCTGTACAATGTTATAAATACCTGCGGATCCGCAGCATACATCTGCGCCTTCCAATTCCTTGTACTGTATGCCCGAAATACGGCGGATCAATTGACGAGGGCCATTGGATGATCGCATTACATTTCGCAAATGGCAGGAATCTTGATAAGTAACGGTTTCAGCAGCTTCTTCTGCTCTCGTTCCACTATTGCCTAACGGCATAACCGGGAGATTGCTCCAACGCTGTGAACGCATAATGAGATCACTGATATCCTTCACTTGCTTCGCAAATTTTTGGGCCGGCTCCACCCACTCCGACTCATTCTTCAGCAAGTGATCGTACTCAACGAGCAACGCTCCACATCCGCCAGCATTGGAAGCAATGTAATCAACGCCAGCATCTCGGAATGCCGCAATATTTTGCTTAGCTAAATCCCTAGCCGTAGCCGTATCGCCTCCGCCATGAGCAAACAACGCGCCACAGCAGCCCTGTGCTTCTGGAATAATGACGTCATAGCCGGATTCCGTCAGCAAGCGGATCGTATTCACGTTCGTTTCGGTGAACAAAACGTCCATAATACAACCGCGGAACAGCCCTACTGTACCCAGCTTCTCGCCCTTCGCCAAGAAATGCCGTCCACCCGCCCGCTTCACAACACCTTGACTGTCCGCTTCCGGCAAAATGCGCTCCATCATTTGCATTTGCGGAGGAAGCCACCGAAGCAGGTTCTTCTTGCGAGCAAAGCTTTGCAAGCCAGAACGCTGATAGGTTTGCAACAGCTTGCTTATTCGCAGCAGACGATTGTGTTTCATAAATACGGGGCGTGCAATGCGTTTCAGTCCCTTGACCGCCGTCGGCGGATTATGATGCGCATGCATCGCCTCTTTCGTCTGCTCAAGCAGCTGTCCGTACTTGACGTCTGAAGGACATACCGGCTCACAAGCTCTGCATCCCAAGCACAAGTTCATCTGCTTCTGGAACGATTCATCCGGCTCCATAATGCCATCGGCTACTGCTTTCATGAGGGCAATGCGTCCGCGTGGAGATGCTGCCTCCAAGCCAGTCTCTTGATAAGTCGGACAGGTCGGCTGACAAAATCCACATCGCATGCAGTTCATCATCTGCTCGTAGTCGAGCGTCTTAACGAGCTCCTTCTGCAGTAGATTGTTCGCCTCTGATTGTTGTTGACTCATCGGGAGACCACCAGCCTTTTACGAGCAGCTTTGGCAAATATTTTGCCTGGATTCATAATGCCATTCGGATCGAAAACTTGCTTGATCCCTTTCATGATATCGATGCCTGCAGATCCCACCTTCCATTCCAGATACGGAGCCTTTACCGTTCCTACACCATGCTCGCCTGTAATGGTGCCGCCTAGACGAATCGCTTCCTCGAAAATATCCGCAAATGCTTGCTCAACACGATGAATTTCATCTTCGTTGCGAGCATCCGTTGGACAGGTTGGGTGAAGATTTCCGTCTCCGGCGTGACCGAAAGTACAGATGTTCACTCCATATTGTTCGGCGATGCGATTAATCGCAAGCACCATTTCAGCGATCTTCGAACGAGGAACGGTTGCATCCTCCAAAATCGTCGTTGGACGAATACGCGCCAATGTAGACAATGCACTGCGACGAGCCTTCATCAGTTGCTCTGCCTCCATTTCATCCTTCGCAGTCTGGACGCTGTCTGCACCGTCCTCGTTGCATATCTTTGCAATCGCTTCCATATCGCGCATGACAACGTTCTCGTCTTGTCCGTCCTGCTCAATAAGCAGCACAGCCTGCATATCCGTTGGAAGGCCGATGTGATTGTACTCCTCAACTACGCGAATCGTTGGCTGATCCATAAATTCAAGTGTAGCTGGAATAATGCCCGCGCCCACGATCCGAGATACACTGCGTGCAGCTGCATAAATATCCTTATAGGATACGAGCATCGTCTTGCGGATGCCCGGCGCTGGCAGCAGCTTGACCGTAGCTTCCGTAATAAGTGCCAAAGTTCCCTCCGAGCCGACCAGCAGCTTCGTTAAATCATAGCCGGCAACGTCCTTGTACAATTTCCCTCCCGTACGAATCACTTCACCGGACGGCAGCACCGCCTCAAGCGCAATCACATAATCCTTCGTCGTTCCATATTTCAAGCCGCGCAGTCCCCCGGCGCCCTCCATAATGTTGCCGCCCAATGTCGATATGGACATGCTGCTTGGGTCTGGCGGATAGAACAATCCCCGCTTCTCGACCTCACGATGGAATGTCTTCGTGTTCAATCCTGGCTGGAACGTTGCTGTAAGATTCTCCGTATCCATTTCAATAAGCTTATTCATTCGTGTCATCGCTACGACAATTCCCCCTGCTACAGGAACAGTACCGCCGCACAAATTGCTTGCAGCGCCTCTCGGCACAATGGGAATACGGTATTCATTCGCTGTGCGCAATATTTCCTGAACATCCGCTGTCGATTCCGGATATACAACAGCATCGGGCAAAGACTGCATCATTGGCGTAGCATCATACGAGTGTGTGACCAGGCTTTCCTTATCATCGCGATACCGCTCAGGCCCGAGCAGTTTAAGCAGCCGCTCACGTGCTTCATTGGCTATCATGAATGAACTCCTCCTTGATGTCTTGGTTCCAAGTCAACATCTGAAGTGAACGATTCAACCTAATCTTCCACCTGCTGAATTGTTCAGGTCATCTGATGACTTTGGCATATTATAACGTATGATTGAAACCAATGTCACTCAATTTTAAAAATTAATTTTATAATATTTATATTTTTTGATTTTATATTTCAGTAAAAAGAAGATATCGTTACATGGCGGAAAATTAAATTAAAAAAGGCTCTAAGCTTATTCAAGAGCATCTGTTTGAACAGCTTCGCGGTGGAATTTATACCCCTGGCGACAAACTGCCTTCTGTCGAAGTATTTTTCTCAACATATGCGGTAGGCCGTTCTACTATACGAGAAGCGTTTAGTATGCTTAAAGCGATGGGCTGGCTGAAGCGAGCCACAATGAAGTTCTTATCCCAATGCTGCACATGACCATCAAAAATGTGCTGAGCATATGGGGGAGACTCGGCGCATTTTGGTTGTCAGAGGACGCTCATCCACGGCTCAGTTGCTGGAGGAGCACCGGGAAATCTATAACGCGATTGCAGCTCAGAATGAACAACTCTCATGCTGGAGCATTTGAGCAAAATTGAAGCCCTGCTTGAAGGCGGTATAAAAATTTCGTAGCTGCTCCATTCCCAACATCAGTTTATTATTATTATTTATTTAAAATAGTTCTTAAAAACCAAAATCATCCATGCTATAATGTGTAAAATTAGAAACAACATGAGGATGTGATAGGTTTTGAATCGCTCTTTCTACTCGCTTCTATCCAGCAGATCCTTCGCCAATCTTGCCGGATCGTTATATATGATGACGTTGATAGCAGCTGTTTATCAAATGACGGATTCGGCTGCTTTTGCCGGAGCAGTCTCCTTTATACGATCGATGGCGATATTGGCGAGCAGCTTCATGCTACCGATCTGGTATCGCCGCATGAGCCTCGCGTACGTTACACGTTTATTTTTGATATTACAGTTTGCGCTGTCGGCGATTGTCGCCTTCTCTATATCGCCGCTCGCATCGATGTTATCGACAACTCTATTTCTCGCCTATTCATTTTCTTCCATTATTGGCATTGGGTACGCAGAGGGCTGTGCTTCTGCAGCGGCAAATGCCCTCTATCCGCGCTTGGTGGAGGAAGAGAAGCGGGTTCACGCGAACAGTCTGGTATCAACCAGTATGCAAATGCTATCTTTACTTGGATGGATCATGGGCGGAATACTGGTTGCCAAGCTTGGACATTCCCTGGTTTTGCAATTGTCCGCAGGTCTTCTTTTTCTTGGCTGCCTCTGCATTTTCAAATTATCTTACCATCAAGAAGAGAGTGTGAAATCAAATAAGAAATCGCACTCTATCCTGGCAGGCTGGACATACCTGTTCACGCATCCTAAGCTGCGCGTCATTACATGGATGGACATTCTTGAAGGAGTAGCCGGTGGAATATGGATTGGCGGTGTTACGCTCGTCTTTGCACAGGAGGTGCTCCATAAAGATGAAGCGTGGTGGGGATATATTAATGCAGCCTATTATGCGGGAACAATTATTGGCGGACTCATTACATTGAAGCTGTCTGCACGCATTCATAACCATTTGGTCGGCACGATCCTGATCGGATCGTTTGGTGTCAGTTTGCTCGTATACGGGTATGCTTGGAACACGCAAGCATTTGTCGCATTAGCTATAGTGGTTCTAATGGGGCCATTCTATCAGCTTCGTGATATTGCTCAGCGTACATATGTACAGCAGGTCACCCCAATTGAAGAACAGCCGCATGTTTTTGCCGCGCAAAGCACCATCTCATACATATTGTTCGGAGTATCCGTACTGTTCGCTGGAACAATCTCTGATATTTGGGGACCCCAAGCCGTCTATGTTATTGGCGGCACGATGTATCTATTGTCCTCCGCAGGAGGATTTTTGCTTCGCCGCAAGCAGGAAGTAGCACATTCGGAAAACCATGCACCTTATTCTACCTGACCTGGCATTGGTTTGTGCCTTCTAACAAGTAACAAGACGGAGTAGCCAGTTTGGTCTCTCCGTCTTTCTTCGTCTTATTTATATATTGGGAAGAAATATAGTCAGCTAACCAAATCGTATGATCACCGTGATAGAACAGTGTACCCTCTGACATACGGCTCCATATTTCACCTATGAAAGCCGGCGAGGGCTAGGAGCGAATCTTGCGTTCTCTGCGCAATAAGTAAAGGAAATAAGGAGCCCCGATTACGGCAGTCACTAACCCTGCCGGGAACTCGATTGGCGGAACGATGGCGCGTCCAAGCGTATCGGCCGTCAACACCAAGATGGCGCCTAACAAGCCCGATACGGGCAGAAGAATGCCATGTTTGGCGCCCACAAGCCGGCGCGCCATATGCGGAGCGATCAAGCCCACGAAGCCAATTGCGCCGACAACGGCCACCGATGCGCCTGCCAAGGCTACTGAAACAGCTACCAGCGCAAGACGCTGCCGCTTCACCCGTTCCCCCAGGCCTGTCGCTACATCATCGCCCAAGCTCAGCACATCCAGCCTCGAAGACAGCAGCAGCGCAAGCGGGATGAGTGCCAGCATCCACGGCAGTACGCCCATCACTTCATCCCAGCCTCTGCCCCATATGCTTCCGGTAAGCCAAATCAGTGCTGCATTGACGCTGACCGGGTATTTGAACATGAAGTACTGGATTCCTGCATCGCACATCGCGCCAAGCGCTATGCCCGTCAGTGCCAGCGTCGTGGGACGAGCTCCGCGCCTATATACGAATGCAAATAGAAGTAGGGCTACCAGAGCCGCTCCGGCAAATGCGGATAAAGGCAGTGCGATTGCCGATGACCCAGGAAATAAAATAATGGTTGCACAAGCCGCTAAGCCTGCCCCTTTCGTAATTCCGATAACGTCCGGAGAAGCAAGCGGGTTCCGCAGTACGCCCTGCAGCACAGTTCCCGATATAGCAAGCCCGGCGCCCACAAGAACGGACAAGACGATTCGAGGCGAACGGTATTTGCCAAGGATGAACGCATGGTCTGTGCTTTGCCCCAACATCGTCTCGATCACTTGGTTCGGCGTTATATAGACCGCCCCCACTCCAAGGCTGATCAGGCCCATGATGAGAAGCAGCGCAACTAACGCGAGCACGACGAGCCGATGACGGCGCGCCATATTTACAGATCTATTCATTGTGCTTCCCTCCTGCATATGCCAAGTACAAGAAGAATGGTGTTCCCAGCATGGCGGTGACAATCCCAATTGGCGCCTCATACGGATACGAGATATAGCGTGAAGCAATATCCGCATACACCAGCAGCACCGATCCATACAGGGCGGAGCAAGGCAGCACATAACGCAGATCCACGCCGACCATCAGCCGGACGATGTGCGGTACCAGCAAACCTACGAAGCCAATCGGGCCGGCAACGGACACCGAGCCTCCCGCCAAAATAATGACGAGCAGACCGCCGGCGAATCGCGTTGCCTCGATTCTTGCTCCGAGCCCCCTCGCCACATCATCCCCCATGCTCAGCATCGTTAACGGCTTCGACAGAGCCAAAGCGCCCAACAAGCCAATGCTTGCCCATGGAAGAAGCACACCAACATGATGCCAATTCCGATTGCCTATCGCGCCGACCAGCCAATAGAGAATGCTGTCCGTTGTGTTCTCATGAAACAAGATCAATCCTTGTGTGATGGACGAAAGAAAAAAATGGACGGTCATTCCGGCAATGGCGAGTCGGGCCGGCTTTAAATCTCCCCCTGCGCTGATAAAATACACGATAAAGCCGCCCAAAGCCGCTCCCGCAAATGCGGAATAAACAAGCTGCTGCTGCGTCAACTCCGGCAGGAACACCGTTGACGTTACCACTATGAGCGAAGCGCCAGCATTGACGCCGAACACCTGCGGATTAGCTAGCGGGTTGCGCGTCATCGCCTGCATGATCGTACCTGCGACCGCCAAGCTGGCACCGATCAGAATTGCGATTAACGCACGGGGCAATCGGATCTCCTGAACGATAAGCATCTCCTTCGTTCTGTCCGCGAAGAACAGAGCCTTCAGCAAAGTAGGAAATGAAATCGAGGAGGAGCCCAGCGACACATTGATCATGACCCCTGCCGATAATAATGCGAAGCCAAGCAGCAGCGACAGGCCGAACGCCTTGCGCCTACCGCCGTGACGTAATCCCGTCATGCGTTACAATGCCCCTTTCTTTTTTCGTTCCTGGGCAGACAAAAAGTAGACGTTAACAAGTAACGCCTACCTCGCCCGTTTCCTGTCTTACAAATTATTTCTCCACTTTCCCGCTTCCGTACAGTTTCGAAATTGCCTCTTCCATCATTAATTCCCCGGCAACAATGCCGCGCCAGCGTGTCCATAAATTGCGATCCACTTCAATGACCTTTTTATTCTTCACGGCCTTCAGCTCCTGCCACAACGGATTGACGGACCACTCGTCCACGATCGTTTGCTCTCCGTCTGTCTTCATCAGGAACAAAATATCGGGATTGATATTCAGCAATTGCTCCAATGTTAGCTCCGCATAGGGTTCCTTCGGATCCTGTATCGCATTCATCAGACTGACCTTTTCCAATACGGCGCCGTCATAGGAGGATGATGTATGCGCTTTGAAGCTTTCTTTGCGCAAAGCAGCCGACATGACGGTCTGTTTCTCGTCTGATGGCGGCACTTGAGCCTTCAAAGCATTGATTTTATCCTTATGCTGTTCCAACCGCTGCTTTCCTTCCTCACTCATGTTCAGGGCGTCTGCTATCGTCTGGAAGGACGCCAAATTGTCTTCATAACTTGCTTCCAGACTCTTCAGCACGATTGTAGGAGCAATTTGTTTCAAGTCTTCATAAATCGCTTTATGACGTTTCCAATCCGCGATAATCAAATCCGGCTGCAGGGAGCTTATTACCTCCAAGCTTGGCTGCTTGCGCGTTCCAACTGACGTATAATCTCCAATCTTATCTGCTAGCGTCTTCAAAATTCGATCTTTATTTCCGTCATCGGCAATGCCGACAGGCTTCAAATCAAGTGATGCAAGCGCATCGACAAAGGAAAATTCGAGCACTACGACCCGCTTCGGCGATCCTTTCACCTCTGTCGTACCGAGCTCGTGCTTAATTTCTCGCGCGGCTTCTGTTTTCTTAGCGGCTGGTTGACTATCGTCGGCTTGGCTGCCCCCATTTGCTTGAGAGCCGCATCCCACGACGAGAAGCACTGTGAATAATATCGCCAGTACCGCTTGATATTTCTTTTTCAAAGTTACTACCCCCTGGTGTCCAACATGATGCCGTATACACTTTACATCAACATTGAGAATCATTATCACTTGTTCATCATATTGTGATTTGATCTAACTGTCAATGTAATCTTTAAATATAAATTATAGTATTTTATGGTATTATAAATTTTGTTTACATTTCTTTCTATGAGAAGACTGATTTGAACTTGATTTTGCAATCCCTTTTTCGCTAGCATTCGTTTTGTGGTAAACTAACACTAACCTGTATTGGATTCTTTTATTGTGAATAAGGGAGAAAGCCAACATGTATCCGGATATTCAGCATTTTAAGGCGGAGTTTTTCAAAGCATTAGCGCATCCTTTGCGGATAAAGATTCTGGAGATCCTATGCGAAGGAGATAAAACAGTTAACGAAATTCAATCCATACTCGGAACGGAAGGATCTTCTGTTTCTCAGCAGTTGGCCGTTCTGCGCGGCAAAAACGTAGTGTATGGCGTTAAGGATGGAACCTCTGTTATTTATTCCTTGCGTGACCCGATGATCAAGGATTTACTTCAAGTCGCGAAGCAAATTTTCAATAACCACTTAGTCAATTCCATATCTATGTTGAAAAACATGAAAAACCAAGAATCGTCCTAAAAAAGAGAGGAATATGAGTCCCCGACTCCTGTTTCCTCTCTTTCTTGTATAAAAGCACACCACATCCCTTCCTATACGCTTTGACAGGTATGCGAATCACCGTTATCATTTTAAATATTCAAATAATCAAATATTTAGAAATGGTGGGGAGTCATACATGAAACCGTTGTGGCGCGGTCGCTATGCCGAATACAGCTGGCAATCTTTTAGAAAAGATATGATTGCAGGCATGATCGTCGGTGTCGTTGCCATCCCGTTAGGCATGGCATTCGCCATAGCCTCCGGCGTTAAGCCTGAATACGGCTTATATACAACCATAATCGCCGGATTTATTATTTCGCTGCTTGGTGGATCCAAGTTTCAAATCGGAGGCCCTACCGGTGCATTTATTCCGATATTATTCGCAATTGTCATGCAATATGGGTTTGAAAACCTGCTGATCGCTGGCTTTCTTGCGGGAGTAATGCTTGTCTTAATGGGACTGCTGCGCTTAGGGGCAGTCATCCGCTTCATCCCGCGGCCTGTAACCATCGGTTTTACTTCAGGGATTGCCGTCATTATTTTTACAGGTCAAATTGCTGACTTTTTAGGGCTTCACCTTGAGAAGCAGGACAGCTTCATTGCCAATATGCGTGAGCTGATCATTCATATCCCAGCGGCCAACTTGTACAGTGTACTGACATCCTGTATTTGTCTTGTTGCCCTTCTTCTCGTACCCAAGTACATGCCCAAGGTTCCAGCTTCCCTGGTAGGACTTCTTTTATCAAGCCTTATTGCTGCTTGGCTGTATCCGAACCAGGTTGCTACGATTGGTACGACATTCGGCGCGATACCTAGCGGTATTCCTGACTTCCATTGGCCAGCATTAAGTTGGGATCGTATCCTTTTACTGCTCCAGCCTGCTTTTGTCATTGCACTGCTCGGCGGAGTAGAGTCTCTGTTGTCTGCACTTGTTGCCGACAGTATGACTGGTGAAAAACATAACAGCAATCGAGAGTTGATCGGGCAAGGCATTGCAAATATGATCGCACCGTTGTTCGGGGGAATACCGGCAACCGGGGCGATTGCACGCACAGCTACCAATATTCGCAGTGGAGCTGCTTCTCCTATATCCGGTATGGTACATGCCATCGTCGTACTGCTCGTGCTGCTGTTCCTTGCTCCCTTTGCTTCAGCTATTCCCTTGGCTGCAATGGCCCCGATATTGATGCTGGTAGCCTGGAATATGAGCGAGCGAAAAACATTTGCCAAGATTGCACGAACGAAAACAGCAGACTCGCTTATTTTAGTTGTTACCTTTTTGCTGACTGTGTTCATGAATCTGACGGTCGCCGTTCAGGCTGGGCTTGCGATCGCCATCATATTGTTTATCAAGCGAATGAGTGAAGAAGTAAAGGTCGATAAGGTTCTGCCTGATCCGCAGGATCAGAAAGCCAAAGTATCTGCAAGCGTCGTAAAGGACGGACGGAAATGTCCTCAAATTAGTATGGTCAGTGTTGAGGGGACGCTGTTTTTTGGCGCTGCCCACACGTTGGAGCAAGCACTATCCTCACAATGCGAGGATACACCGCATGTGCTAATTTTACGGCTGGGGCGTGTACCGTATTTGGACACAACAGCAGCTGCGCATCTATCCGCATTCGTGAGCCGTATCCAGCAGCAAGGCGGGATCGTGCTTATTACTGGGATTGCTCCTCAGCCAGCGCAAATGATGCACAAAACGGGACTGCAAGCCTTAATCGGGACAGAGCATTTTTTCAGAAGAACAGGCACAGCCATTGATTACGCTCTATCTCGGATTGCGCTATCCCAATGCCAAGGCTGTACACATTTTGCCTTTCGGGAGTGCAAGCAATTATGCTGTGCTCAGTCACTGCCGGAGCTATCCAAACAGCCGTTATCACAGCGAAGTACTTTGCAAATTTGATGAGCTGCACGATATTCTAACCAATATCATTTCATAAAAAGGCGTCCCTGACTGGGACGCCTTTTTCTACCTGAATGGTCTTATGCTTGCTGTTCTTCTTCCTGCTCCGCTTCTGCAATCAGTCCTGCGAACAAAGCATGAACGAACTGCTCGGAATCGAATTCCTGCAAATCTCCCATTTTCTCGCCGAGACCAACCAGCTTTACTGGCAGGTTCAGTTCTTGACGGATCGCAATGACTATGCCGCCCTTCGCCGTACCGTCCAGCTTCGTGAGCACTAAACCGGTAACGCCGCTTTTCTCACCAAACAGCTTCGCTTGATTCAGTGCATTTTGACCCGTTGTTGCATCCAACACCATCAATACTTCATGTGGAGCATCTGGCACTTCACGCTGAATGACGCGGAAGATCTTATTCAACTCTTCCATCAGATTTGTTTTGTTCTGCAAGCGTCCTGCTGTATCGCACAATAACACATCTACATTGCGCTGTTTCGCTGCCTGCACTGCATCGTACATCACTGCCGCTGGGTCAGAGCCTGCCTGCTGCTTAATGACGTCAACCCCAGCACGTTGTCCCCATACCTCCAGCTGTTCAATTGCACCAGCGCGGAACGTGTCTCCCGCCGCAAGTAAAACGGATTTGCCTTCTTGCTTGAAACGATGCGCCAACTTTCCGATCGTAGTCGTCTTCCCGACGCCATTAACACCGACGAACAGAATGACGGTCATTCCATTCGGATTTATGTTCAGTTTGTTAGAATCATCGCCACGCAGAAGCCCGATAAGCTTCTCGGACAATACCGGCTGCAGATCAGCAGCGTCCTCGATTTTTCGCTTCTTCACCTCATCGCGAAGATCGTCAATCAAGTTCATAACGGTCGTCACGCCGACATCGGCACCAATTAAGATTTCTTCCAATTCTTCATAGAATGCTTCATCGATTTTCTTGCGTCGCGTAATGAGCTCCGTTACCTTCTCCACGAGCCCTTTGCGAGTTTTCTCCAAGCCTTCCTTGAATATATTCGTTACGGACTCCGTCTTCGCTGCGATGCTATCCTTTAGCTTCTTAAAAAAACTCATGTCCTCTCCGCCCCTTATGCAATGATTGCTTCATCATCTTCCAACTTTACGGATACGAGCTTCGATACGCCGCCCTCTTCCATCGTAACTCCATACAGCACATCAGCCTCTTCCATCGTCCCTTTGCGATGAGTGACAACAATGAACTGAGTCTGCTCGGAAAATTCACGCAAATATTGAGCAAATCGCGTAACGTTCGCTTCGTCAAGCGCTGCTTCTACTTCATCAAGTACACAGAATGGAACCGGCTTAACATGCAGAATCGCGAACAGAAGCGCCATTGCTGTTAGTGCGCGCTCCCCACCGGACAGCAGTTGCAGGTTCTGCAGCTTTTTGCCTGGTGGCTGTGCCACAATGTCAATTCCCGTTTCCAAAATATGATCCGGATCAATCAATACGAGATCGGCCCGCCCTCCGCCGAACAACTTCGAGAACACGACGACGAACTGCTTGCGAATCGCATCAAATGTAGACTTGAACCGCTTTGACATTTCATCATCCATCTCTCGAATGACCTGATATAATGTCGTCTTCGCTTCGATTAGATCATTTTTTTGCTCACTGAGGAACTGATAGCGCTCATTTACTCGTTCAAATTCGTCGATTGCACCAAGGTTCACTTCTCCAAGCGCAGCGATCTGCTTCTTCAAATCACGCACTTCCTGCTTTGCTTCCTCAATATTTTCCGGCATAACGTACCGATGCTTTGCGAGTTCAAAGCTAATTTCATACTCTTCACTCAGCTTGCGCAGCAGGTTATCCAGCTCAACATCAAGCCGATTCGCTTGAATTTCGGTTTGGCGCATGGACTCTTCCACCTGTTTCAACTCTGTGCGCTGTTCCTTTGTATCACTCTCGGCAAGCTCCAATCGAGCAACACATTGCGCACGATCCGCACGCTTGAACTCGATCTGTTTGCCCGTTTCCTGCTTCTTCACGCTGAAATGATTTAAGTCTTCCGTCTGCTTCATCGTCTCGCGCTCTGCCGTTTCCAGATCAATCTGAACCTGTATCAACCCTTGTGTTAACTGCGTATACTCTTGTTCATACGCCTTCGCTTCCTGCTCGGATCGCGTCAGTTGCTCCTGCAGGGAGAACGATTCCTGATCCAGCTTGCCTTGACGAACCTTCAAATCCGTAAGCTGCGATTGCAGCACTTCCTTCTCTGACTCGTTCGCTTTGCGTGCGGATTCCGCTGTCTCAATCGAGACATGCAGCCGATCTTCATCAATTTTCAGCTCGGCAAGCCGCGCCTCCGCAGTACGACGGCCAGCATCCAGCGTGGACATCTCCTCTGCCGCGTGCGCCAGCTCTTGCTGCTCCATCTCAAGCGTTTCTGACAGCTGGCGTTCTTCCTTCTCCAGCTGCGCAATCTCGCTTGTCAGTTGCTGTTCATTAATGCGCTTCGTTTCTCCTTGCTCTCGAAGATCATCCAGCCGCTTCAAACCAGTCGTTGTGCGCTGCTTCAGCTCCGTATAGGTTTCCGTCAACTTGGCCAGCTGCTTTTCAGCTTCCTTAATATCTGCTTCCAGCTGATCCAATTGACGCTGACGTCCGAGCAGGTTCGCACTCTTCTTATTCAAGCTTCCGCCTGTCATAGAGCCGCCGGCATTGACGACATCGCCTTCTAGCGTCACAACACGATAGCGATATTGGAGCTTCGCTGCAATTCGGTTTGCGTCCTCCAGCGATTCCGCGATCACGACATTCCCGAGCAAGCTCCCAACAATGCTGGCATAGGCAGCGTCTGACTTAACCAGATCTGCTGCTACACCCACGAACCCTTCCGCTCCATTCACGATTCGGCGATCTGTATCATGCAGCGAACGCGGACGGATAACATCCAGTGGCAGGAAAGTCGCTCGGCCTAATTGGCGCTGCTTTAGGAACATGATCGCGTTCCGAGATACTGCCTCATTCTCCATAACGATGTGCTGCAAGGCTGCACCGAGTGCCGTCTCAATCGCCGTCTCCAGCTGTTCCGGTACGCGAATCAGTTCGGCAACAGCGCCGTGCACGCCCTGCAGTCCGTTTGGACGGCGGGAGGCCTTAAGCACTTCCCTTACACCGAGCATGAAGCCGTCAAAATCATTTTGAAGCTCCTGCATCGTATCACGACGGGACACCATTGCATCCGCTTTTTGCTGCCATTTGCGAACGGCCTGCTCCGTTTCGCCGAGAAGCGCCTCATCCTGCTTCAGCTGTTCACTCTCAGTCATATAACGGTTTCGAATATAAGCAAGGTCTTCCATGAGGGTTTCACTGCGGCGTTTCGCATCTTCTACCTTCTTTTGAAGATCCTTTTTCTCCTGCTCGCGCTTGTTTCGAGCTGTATTCATTTTATCGAGACGTTTTTGCAGCGCTTCTTTTTGCTGGTCATAGTACCGAATATCGTTGCGCTGCTGGGCCATCTGGTTCATAACCTCGAGCAGTTGCCCCTTCAGACTCTCTTCCGCATCCGAGCTTGTCCCTCCAGCTACACCAGCTAGCCGTGTTTCTTCCGCCACGATTAAGCCACGAATCTCAGCCATTTCGGTCTGCAATGCCAGCAGCTTCTCACGTACAGACTGTACTTCCAACTGCTTCGCACGCATCCGCTCCGATGTCGTCGTCAAGGTTGCCTTCATCTGCTGTTCATTCGACGTCAGATTCCGCTTGCGCTCTCTCAGAACCTCGCCTTGTCCCTCACACTTCTCATACTCTTCACTGTAGTGAAGAAGAGTAGCCTGCAGCTTCTCAAGCTCTTCTTCCAGCTTCCGCAACTCAATCCGATGCACTTCCAGCTTTGCATCATGCTCACTTACTACAGTTGATAAGGACAATTCACGTTCCTTCAACTGAGCAAGCTTCTCATTCGCCTGCTGCCAAGAGACATGAAGTTCTTCTATTTGATGAACATAGACTGCTATTTCTTTGTTTTTCAGCCATTCCCGTAGCTGCTTATAATGCCGTGCCTTTTCAGACTGCTCCTTGAGCGGTCCAATCTGATCCTCCAGTTCTACGACCAGATCATGAATGCGCAGCAAGTTCTGCTCGGTTTCGTCCAGCTTCTTTTTCGCGTCTCGTTTGCGGGATTTGTACTTAACAATTCCAGACGCTTCTTCGAATATACCGCGTCGATCTTCAGAACGAGTACTTAAAATTTCTTCAATTCGGCCTTGTCCAATTATGGAGTATGCTTCTTTACCGATTCCTGTATCCATAAACAGCTCGGTAATATCCTTCAATCGGCAAGCCTGCTTATTAATAAAATACTCACTATCGCCGCTTCGATGTACACGGCGCGTCACTGTCACTTCATTGAAATCAAGTGGAAGCGTATTATCGCTATTTTCCAGCGTTAATGACACTTCTCCGTAGTTCACAGCCTTGCGCGCATCACTGCCCGCGAAGATAATATCTTCCATTTTCCCGCCGCGAAGTGACTTGGCGCTCTGTTCTCCGAGCACCCAACGGATTGCGTCAGAGATGTTGCTCTTCCCGCTGCCGTTTGGGCCGACAACGCCGGTAATCCCCTGGACGAACTCTAATTCCGTCCGATCCGCGAACGATTTGAAGCCCGCCAGTTCCAACCTTTTTAAGAACATCGTTCTTCGATCACCTCAACGATTATTGTACCATATCGCGAATCCGAATCGTCGCATGGACATCCTGTCAATTTTCCGCGCGGTAACGTAGCTTCGGACAAAGAAAGAGCAAAAACCAGCCTGTAAGCAGCTCCAATTCCGCTCGCTTCGCGCGCTGTTCTTTGCTCTTTCTGCGAAACTGGCCGACGACGCGCGCCGGCCTTACAGTACGTTATGATTTCGGAATGACTAATTGCTCGAGTGCCTGTGCCGCTGCCTGCTGCTCCGCTTCCTTTTTCGAACGGCCAACTCCGCGGCCTAAGCATTCGTCACCCATACATACTTCAGATACGAATTCACGTTCATGTGCCGGGCCGCGTTCCTCGATAATTCGATATTCAAGCGAACCCAAATTGTGATGCTGCGTTAACTCCTGCAGCTGTGTCTTGTAATCATTCGTCTGCAGCTTACCGTCAAGCGAGATTTGCGGGAATATATGCTCGCGCAGAAAATCCCGCACCACCTCTAAGCCTTGATCCAAATAGAGCGCGCCGATGAACGACTCAAAAACATCCGCCAATAAAGCGGGACGAGTGCGTCCTCCCGTTAGCTCTTCTCCCTTGCCTAGCAGAACGTATTTGCCAAAATTAAGCTGATTGGCAAATTTCACGAGAGATGGCTCACATACGATGGAAGCACGCATCTTGGTCAACTCCCCTTCGGGCCGTGTCGGACATCGGTGATACAAAAATTCTGACACTGTCAGCTCCAACACAGCATCGCCCAAAAATTCAAGGCGTTCGTTGTCTTGGTGCTGGCCGAAGCGATGTTCGTTCACATAGGAAGCATGGGTGAACGCCTGTTTCAACAGCTGTCTGTTCCGAAAATGAATGTTCAGTTTCTGTTGTAACTGCTTCAATTCTACACTCAACTGTCTGACTCCTTATGCTTCGTATTTCTTCAAGACAATGGTAGCATTATGTCCGCCGAAGCCAAATGAATTGGACATTGCTACTTGAACATCGGCTTTGCGAGCTACATTCGGAACATAATCGAGATCACATTCCGGATCCTGATTGTCCAGGTTGATCGTTGGCGGAATCATGCCGTTCTGCAGCACCAAGCTGCAAATAACCGCCTCCACGCCGCCTGCTGCACCGAGCAAGTGCCCTGTCATGGATTTTGTAGAACTCACTGCTGTCTTATATGCATGTTCACCTAACGCGGACTTGATCGCTTTCGTTTCCGAACGGTCTCCGACAGGAGTCGAGGTGCCATGCGCGTTGATGTAATCAATTTGTTCCGGTGACAATTCGCCATCAGCCAGCGCACGTGTCATGCACAATGCAGCGCCTGTCGGATCTGGCTCTGTCATATGATGAGCGTCTCCGCTCATGCCATAACCAGCTACTTCTGCATAGATATGAGCACCACGAGCCAGCGCATGCTCCAGCGATTCCAGAACAAGCACGCCTGCGCCCTCGCCCATAACGAATCCGTCACGGTCTACATCGAACGGACGGCTTGCGCGTTCCGGCTCATCGTTGCGCGTTGACATCGCACGCATCGCACAGAAACCTGCCATACCGATCGGACGAATCGTCGCCTCTGCCCCGCCGCAGATCATTACATCCGCATCGCCGCGCTGAATAATCTTGTAAGCGTCACCGATGGAATGTGTACCTGTTGCACAAGCAGATACAGCCGCTGTATTCGGTCCACGGGCTCCGACTGTGATGGATACCTGTCCAGACGCCATGTTCGCAATCATCATCGGAATGAAGAATGGACTAACACGCTTAACGCCTTTTTCCATCAGTACCGTATGTTGATCTTCCCAAGTACCAAGACCGCCAATACCGGAACCGACAATGACGCCGACACGATCTGGATTCGTCTGTTCTCTGACATCCAGCTTCGCATCTTCCAAAGCATTCTTACTCGCTGCTACCGCGAATTGAACGAATCGATCCATTCGTCTTGTTTCTTTTTTATCCATGAAATCTTCCGGATTGAAATCCTTCACGGAAGCGGCAATTTGCGTCGGATAATCTGTAACATCGAACGCCTCAATACGAGATACTCCGGATTTCCCTTCCAACAAGTTGTTCCAGAATGTCTCAATTTCCGAGCCGAGAGCGGTTACGACACCCATGCCGGTCACTACAACCCTGTGCTTCAATCAGAATCACCTCTACTTCTGCAGTTCAAGCTTCTATATGATGGAGAATGCGGCCCCGCCGCACTCAGATATTGCGATAATGAGGAGAAGTCCCGTTAACGAAGAACGGGACTCGGTAACTTAGGTATGAGATTGTATGTAATTCACTACTTCTCCAACCGAAGTAATTTTCTCCGCGTCTTCATCAGAGATTTCCATATCAAACTCATCTTCCAATTCCATCACCAATTCCACAACATCGAGGGAATCAGCGCCAAGATCCTCTTTGAAAGATGCTTCAAGCGTAACTTCTGCTTCATCAACGCCAAGGCGTTCAACGATGATGCGCTTTACACGCTCCAACACTTCTGCTGACATCCGGTTCACCTCCTCTTTGGTATTATACGAAAAAACATTGTAAATTGCCATATCAAAACGGCTTGCTGGTAGAAACGACCTGATCTCTCACGGCCATTTCCAATTATTAGGGCAAAGTTGCTAATTGCCAATCTATCAGCAATTTTGCACTTCCACCCTATATATCGCTTAACGTCCATGCTGCCATGAACGGAGAAGCCTAGAAGAAGCCTCTTACATGTACATGCCGCCATCTACATGAATGGTTTGGCCTGTCATATATTCCGCATCATCAGATGCCAGGAAGCGAACCGCCTTCGCAATATGCTCTGGCTGACCAAGTCTGTTAAGCGGAATCTGACTGAGAAGCTGCGCCTTCATCTCATCGGACAACGCATCCGTCATATCTGTCTCAATAAAGCCTGGCGCAACGCAGTTCACCGTAATGCCGCGCGATGCAAGCTCGCGGGCAGATGCCTTCGTGAGGCCAATAACGCCTGCCTTAGCAGCGACGTAGTTGGCTTGGCCTGGATTGCCGAGTACGCCGACAACGGACGAGATATTAATAATGCGGCCGGAACGCTGCTTCATCATCGGACGTGTTACTGCCTTAACGCAGTTGAATACGCCTTTCAAATTCGTTTCGATGACTTGATCAAATTCTTCCTCTTTCATCCGCATAATTAAATTATCTCTTGTAATTCCGGCATTATTCACCAATATGTCAATACGGCCAAATTGATCCAGCGCTGCTTTCATAAGAAGCTCAGCCTCTTCTGTCTTGCCCACATTTGCTTGAACGGTGATGGCTTTGCGTCCCAGCGCCTCAATGGCTGCAGCTGTGTCCTTCGCAGCAGCCTCACTGCCTGCATAGTTCACAACTACATCAGCACCAGCCTCTGCCAAGCATAACGCAATCGCTCGGCCTATGCCGCGAGAAGCGCCTGTGACAACCGCCACTTTGCCTTCAAAGCTCGACATGGTCATGTTCCTCCCTTATATTTTCCGGGCGCATACCGCAGCGGGTTGCGCCCAGCTTCATTAGATTTATCAGTACAAGTGCTAGTTAATTAAAAAACTCTTTTCTATAAAAAACCGCTATTCAGCTGCATGGAACGCTTCAATTGCCTCAAGGCTGTTGAGCGATACTACTTTAACCGAACGGTCGATCTTCTTAATCAATCCAGCAAGCACGGATCCGGAACCCAGCTCAATAAAAGTGCCTACACCTTGCTCGATCATGTAGCGTACACTGTCCTCCCATAATACTGGCGAGAACACCTGCTCAACGAGCAGTTCACGAATGCGCTCTCCTCCTTGCTCAGGACGGGCAGATACATTGGCAACGACGGGCACTGCTGCATCATGGAAGTCTATCTTTTGAAGCGCTTCTCCCAGTCTTTCAGCGGCTGGCTTCATTAGCAAGGAATGGAATGGACCGCTAACCTCTAATTGCTTCACGCGCTTCGCGCCAGCTTCCTTCCCTCGCTCAATGACAGCTGCAACGCCTTCCACTGTTCCTGACACAACGATTTGTCCAGGGCAGTTGATATTAGCCATCTCAACAGAGCCCGTTGTGCGGCTAATATCATCACATAATGCGCCTAACTGTTCACGCTCTGCTCCAAGCACAGCAGCCATGGCGCCTTGTCCATTCGGAACAGCCTGCTCCATGAATTGCCCGCGCTGGCGAACGATGGCGACTGCATCCTCAAAAGAAAGTACGCCCGCAACGACAAGCGCGCTATATTCGCCTAAGCTGTGTCCTGCTACATAATCTGGACGAATTCCGGACGCTTCAAATGCGCGATACAGCGCACAGCTTGTCGTTAGAAGTGCAGGCTGTGTATTTGCTGTCTGCTTCAATTCTTCATCCGGCCCATTAAAAATGAGCTCCTTCAGCGGAAATCCAAGCACTTGTTCTGCTGTATCGAACGCTTCGCGCGCAGCAGGAACCGCTTCATAGACATCCTTGCCCATCCCGACCGCTTGTGCACCTTGTCCAGGAAAGACGAATGCAATTTTACCCAAGTTTGTCCACTCCTTAATCATATCCGTATATGAGTGCGAATCAGAACTGTCTCATATTTTCACGAAGAGATCATTCATTACCAAACGATAACCGAAGCTCCCCATGTTAAACCGCCGCCAAATCCAACGAGCAGAATCGTGTCTCCCTCTCGAATGCGCCCTTGCTCTGCTGCCTCTGCAAGTGCAAGCGGAATGGAGGCTGCCGATGTGTTTGCATAGTATGGCAAATTAATAATGCATTTGTCCTCCGACAAGTTCAACCGTTCCAAAGCTGCATGTATAATCCGCGTATTCGCCTGATGCGGAATCATCAAGCTGATATCTTCCTTCTTCTTTCCAGCCTTCTCAAGCGCTTCCTCAGCCGCATTCCCCATAATGCGCACAGCGAACTTGAATACTTCACGGCCATTCATATAGAGAAAATGACGCTTGCCTTCAACCGTCTCGATCGACGCCGGCATTCTTGAGCCTCCAGCTTCGATTTTCAGCAGCTCTCCTCCGTTGCCGTCTGCGCCAAGCACGAAAGATTGGAATCCACGGCCTTCCGGTACTGGACCAAGTACCGCTGCACCTGCTCCGTCGCCGAACAAGATGCATGTGTTGCGATCCGTGTAGTCCGTAATGCGCGACAGGCACTCCGCACCAATTACAAGTGCGTATTTGTAGATTCCCATCGCGATAAAGTTTCTGGCATTGGCAAGTCCATATATAAATCCTGAGCAAGCTGCCGACAAATCAAATGCCGCCGCCTTCGTTGCCCCGAGACGCTTCTGCACCAGACAAGCAGTGGATGGGAATGCCATGTCAGGTGTAACCGTCGTTACGACAATCAAATCCAGTTCTTCTGCTGTAATGCCCGCCGCTTGCAACGCCTTCTCTGCCGCATGAAATGCCAAGTCTGAAGTAGCCTCATGCTCCGCCGCAATCCGGCGCTCCTTAATTCCAGTACGTGTTACAATCCATTCATCACTCGTATCGACCATTTTCTCCAAATCGGCATTGGTCAACACACGTTCAGGCACATATTTGCCTGTACCGATAATGCCTACTGAACGCAAACTCATCACGCATCACTCACTTCCCACTGTTAGTTCCGCCGACTCCTATAGAAATCGTCTCGATCAGATCATTTTGCAGCGCTATACGTGCTTGTCGAACCGCATTATGAACAGCCCGCGCATCCGAAGAGCCATGGGCCTTAATTACAAGTCCATTCAATCCTAGCAGCGGAGCTCCGCCATGTTCCTTGTAGTCCATCGTCTTGCGCAGACCCTTAAGTGCTGGCATCAACATGGCCGCCGCCAGCTTCGTATACCATGTACGCGTGAATTCCCGCTTCAGCACACCAAATAATGAGCTGGCCGTTCCTTCTAACGATTTCAGCATGACATTGCCTGCGAATCCGTCGCACACGAGTACGTCACAGGCGCTTTCCAATACGTCTCTGGCTTCGACATTGCCTACGAATTGAATCGGCAGTTCCGCGAGGAGCGGATATACCTGCTTCGTCAATTCATTCCCCTTCATTGCTTCCGTCCCCACGTTCAGCAGACCGACGCGAGGTCTCGACATGCCGTGCACCTTTTCCCGATAGATGCTGCCCATTAAGGCATATTGAGCAAGATGCTCCGGCTTCGCATCCATATTGGCGCCCAAGTCCAGTGCTAGCACGCCTCTTCCGTCCATCGTCGGGATCATAGGGGCCAATGCAGGTCGCTCAACCCCATTCATTCGTCCTACGATCAGCAGACCTGTTGTCATCAACGCCCCTGTATTGCCTGCAGATATCATACAGTCCGCATCACCTTCACGAACCATGCGGCCCGCAACAACCATTGAGGCTTCTTTCTTACGACGAACCGCTTTAACTGGCTCATCATCAGCCTCAATCGTATCTGGTGCATGAACGATGCGCACATTAGACGTGGAAGAGGTCATGTACGGAGCAAGCTTCGCTTCATCTCCTATTAGCAGCAGCTCAACGTCTGACCATTCCTTAGCTGCGGCCAATGCACCCTCTACATTGCTTTGCGGCGCATTATCTCCTCCCATTGCATCAATGGCGATTCTCATGCAGTTCTCCTCCTTCGCTGCTAATCACCGTTCCTGCCGAACGATAGATGACAAAGTTCCCTTGGAACACCATTTCTTCTCCCACATAACTGAATACTTCTACCTTCGCCTTGCTTCGTTCACCTGAGATGGATCGCACATACGCCTTCGCGATGCACTTCTCGCCCAGTTTCACGGAACGAAGGAAGCGAATATCTGCTGATGCCGTTAATGCAATCTCATCATTAATGACCGCAACTGCTAGCGAGTTCGCCTGAGCGAACAGATGATGTCCGCGTGCAATATGCGTTCTGGAGAATACATGCTCTTCACGGATTTCAAATATCGATATCCCGCTGCGATCCAGCTGCAAATCTACAATATCACCAATGACTTCATGCAGTGGCAAGGATTTTACTTGATCATAGGAGAGCTCTGCCATCAACTTCAGTCGTTCCCTTAGTTCAGGAATCCCAAGCTCCATCCGGTCAAGCCGGATCGTCTGGATGCTCACCTTTAGCTTGCGGGTCAATTCCTGATCGGTCACGAATGGATTCTCTTCAATGATTGCAGCTAGCTTCTGCTGACGCTGTCTTTTAGGTAAACGCTCGATGTCCCGCACCACCTTTGCTCGTTGCCCATATGCTAGAGGCTTGGCACGCTGCTTAACTGCGAATCGTGCTGGCCTTTATGTATATCATAGATCATTTTGAACCGTTTTGGAAAACTCATTTAGAACCTGGTACTAAGAGTAGTATATATAAAAATCTCCTCAAAGAAAAGCACCAGTTTTATACCTTTTCTAACTTTCCTAATTTTATCCAAATAGTCTAAACAAAAAAAGTAGCACTCCGCGAGATCGCGAAGTACTACTTTTCCTCGTATTGGTATACGATTATTGTTTGATAATCTCTCTAGCTTTGTATGTTCCGCACACTTTGCATACATGGTGCGCCAATTTCAACTCACCGCATTGTTCGCACTTTACCATGCCGGGTACGGACAATTTGAAGTGCGTACGGCGCTTGTCACGACGTGTTTTCGACGTTCTTCTTTGAGGTACTGCCATGTTTACACCTCCTTACCCAAGTTACGTGTTATTTCTACTGTCAGCTTTCTATTTCTTAAAGAAATCTTGTAACCCCGCCAGTCTCGGGTCGATTCGCTCATTCGAGCATCCGCATGGATGTTCGTTGCGGTTCGTGCCGCAAGTCGGGCACAACCCCTTGCACGCCTCGTCGCAAAGCGGCGCATACGGCAAGTTCATCAAGAGCGTCTCTTCCACATAAGGCTTCAAGTCGACAAGGTCGTCCGCCACCAAAATGACGTCCTCCTCCTCTTCTTCTGCGGGAAGATCAGTAGAGTCCTTCAGCTTGAACTGCTCTTCAAACGGAATAACGTACGTTTCGGTAAACGATGTCAAACAACGCGAGCATTGCAGTTCCATCTTAGCGGTCAGCTTGCCATGTGCTCGTGCGAGTCCATCACTTTCCGCCTTTACCGACAGTTCGACATGAACCGGTTCAGAAATGGTAACATCAGAGCGCTCACGCGCTACCTCATCGGCACGAAATGCCGTATCAATCTGCGTTTCCCCTCTACCAGCAACTATGTCTCGAAATCGAAATTCCATACTATCACTCCAAACAAACAAAATTAATTATAGCGATTAACGTCATGCTTTGTCAACCAAATTCGTTTGACAGTTTGCCAGAGCCGGAGCACGATTCCCCTTCCTATGGAAAACCACTCTTTCATGGTATGATTTGATTATCATTGCCCGCGGATTGTCTGGGAAAGAGATCCGTTAACAAGCATCCAATGTACTATAAAAAGATACCATTGAGATACAATATTACCGCATTCGGCGCCTGAAAGGAAGAGATGCGAATGAGAACGCTCGGAATCGTCGTTGAATACAATCCGATGCATAACGGTCATGTATATCATCTCCAGCAATCGAAAAAAATTTCAAATTGCGACGCAGTTGTTGCTGTTATGAGTGGCCACTTTCTACAGCGCGGCGAGCCCGCACTTTCTGATAAATGGTCGCGGACGGATATGGCATTGGCGAACGGTGTCGACCTAGTGCTTGAACTGCCCGTCGCCTACGCTGTGCAGCCTGCCGAATGGTTTGCCTACGGTGCTGTCGCTACATTACAGGCCACAGGAGTTATTGACGCCCTCTGCTTCGGCAGCGAGCTGGGAGATGCAGAACCGTTCAAACAAGCTGCAGATGTACTTGTCAACGAACCTTCCGGTTTCACAGATCAACTGCAGGAGCATTTAAAAGCTGGCTTAACCTACCCTGCTGCTTATGCAGCGGCGGCGGGACATGCGATAAAAAACAGCGCCACTCTCCCTTCAACGGGCCAGGCCGATGGTTGGATGATTCAGCCGAACAATTCGCTCGGCTTGCACTATGTGATGGCACTGCAGCGCTTAAATAGCACAATCGAGGCCTACACAATCGCACGCACGCAAGCGGGTTACCATGATACAAACGCTCCGGAAGGCTCAATCGCAAGTGCAACTGCCGTCAGAAAGCTGTGGGTGGAAAATAAAAATGGGAGCCTTGGCGCATGCGCACAATATTTGCCGACAAGTACGCTCCAAATCCTTGAGCGAGAGCATCGTCTTGGCAGGGCGCCAATCAGTTGGGATTCCTACACTCGCGAGTTGATATACCGTCTTCATCAGCTGTCTGTTAAATCTCTAGCGCGACACCTTGAGGTTACAGAAGGCCTCGAGCATCGTATCAAGCAAGCACTTGGCAGGATGGCGGATTATCGGGTAGAATCGCTGCTTGAGCAGCTTAAGACCAAGCGCTATACGCGAACGAAACTGCAGCGTATGCTCACACATATTATACTTCATCATGATAAGTTCCATTTCGGACCTGACAGTCTGGAAAAAGGACCCTGGTACATACGAGTTCTTGGTTTTACAGATAAAGGGAGAGCACTGCTCAAACGCATGAAGAAAAGCGCAGAGCTGCCGATTGTATTAACAGCAAACCGTAACAATATCGGCCTTGGCGGCGTCTGCGGCCTGGAGGCAGATATTCGGGCAACATCGCTATATGCGAATGCCTTTCAACAATGGAACGCGCGGGATGCCCTCCGGGATTACTATGAGCCACCCCGCCGGAACCCCTAGTATACAGCAAGTCATGGATCGAAAATAAAGATCGAGCTTAGAAGTCTTCCCTCTAGGCTCGATCTTTATTACGTTGCACCTAACGATTACTTCCCAGCATTCTGCTTACTACTGAATTGCTTGATCGCTTGAAGCGCTTCTCCCACGGTTCGAACTGGAACCAGCTTCATCTTGGTATCCATCGACTCAAGCTTCGCTTTCGCTTCCGCATAATTGCCTTCGGGGACAAGGAATAGCTCTGCCTGCTCACGATCCGCAGCAACCACCTTGAACTGTACTCCGCCAATGATGCCTACTTTACCGTCAGGATCAATTGTTCCCGTACCTGCTATTCGATGCCCTTGCGTCAAGTCTCCTGGTGTCAGCCGATTAATAAGCTCCAATGTGAACATCAGACCTGCAGATGGTCCGCCAATTTCACTGTCCTTGAATGTTACAGTTTTGCCTTTATCATCAGGAGCCGCTTCCTTGCGTTGACCGTATCGAAGGCCGAAGCCAACGCGCTTCTCTTCTTTCTTGTTCGGATCACTAAGCTCAACTAGCGTTGCCTTAACGACCTTCTGTTGCTTATTCCGCTCAACTTTAACTTGAACCGTCTCCCCTGCCTTGCGCCCCTTCATAACAGCCTGCAAGGAATCGAAATCGACAACGGGCTGTCCGTCCACTTCCACAATTCGATCATTTGTCTCAAATTCATTATGCGCAAGGTTCGGATAATTATAAATTACAAACACGCCTTCAGATTTTAATTGGTATGGAATATGTAATTGATTATAGGCAGCGAGTACAGCTCCAAGCTGGGAGTCGCTCATATTGAACAATTGCTCCGTAACATACTCCTGTTCGCTTCTACCTTGCAATGAATCCGCCTTTTTCCCGAACTCGGCATGCGGATCGAATGATTTCCATATAAGTAAGGCCAGATTGGCATAAGTACGACGTACCGTGGTGAGCATAAAAGTTCCGTCTTCCGTCTCATCACCTGCTTGCACGCTTACCATCGGCTTGACCTGCTCAGCACTTCCCGGTGTATATATTACATAGGGCGTTGGCATATATACCATGATGTACAAAAACAGAAGTGCTGCAAAGAACCACTTCCAGTTGCCTAATCGCCAACGCTTCGTCTTCTGGGTGCCTAGTAATTCGTCTTCTTTCATTGCTGCATCCCTCCTGCTACATTCACTCGCCTTTGCATCCATGTACAAACTGGTCTAAAGCCTGTCTTTGGGACGTACATATGTGGAAGTACGAACTTCCATTTTAATGCAAGAGGTGAACATCTATGTTTTCTTTTCGAACGCCACTATCCCAGCATCCGTTCATGACATTGCTAATGGGAAGCACGGCGGTTCTTTTCGTTATTTGCATTGTATCCTATCCCGATCAAGCTTTCCAAGCCTCGCTTCAAGGCCTGAAAATATGGTGGACCATTATATTCCCGGCGTTGCTTCCGTTCTTAGTATTGTCCGAAATGCTGTATGCTTACGGATTCGTACATGGCCTAGGCGTCATGCTGGATCCAATTATGCGTTTGCTGTTCCGCCTTCCCGGGGTTGGCGGCTGGGCATGGTCAGTTGGCTGGACAGCCGGCTATCCAGCAGGTGCAAAGGCTGTTGCTCAACTGCGCAAGCAGCAGACTTTATCACGTCAGGAAGCCGAGCGTCTTCTCTGTCTTTCCCATGCGAACAGTCCCATATTCATGATTGCTGTTGTTGGAGTAGGGTTCATGCAGCAGCCCCATCTTGGGCTTGTCATCGCGATCGTCCACTGGCTGTCCGCTATCCTTACGACACTGATTTGGCGAACGTTACATCGTATGCATCCTGAGCTGCAAGCTGTACGTCCCAACCATAACATCACTAAAGCGCACCGCAATTTCTATCGCCGATTGATTAGCGAAATGGAGGACGCCCATCGACAAGATGGCCGTCCCTTCGGGAGAATGCTCGGCGAGTCGGTCAGCTCTGCTGTTCAAACCTTAATGATGGTCGGCGGATATATGATGATTTTTTCCGTCATCATTCAAGTTCTGCGCATCGCAATCCCACAGGAGTTCGGCAAGCATATCCTGAACGGATTATTCGAAGTAAACCTGGCAGCCTACACACTTGGTTCTACAGCTTTTTCTTCCCCCGTTTTTCAGGCAGCTTTGCTCAGTGCTGTTATTGCCTGGAGCGGGATTAGTGCCCTTCTTCAGGTTCATAGCATCATTAAGGAAACCGATCTGCGTTTCAGCCATTTTCTGATTTCGCGCCTGCTTCATGCATTATGTGCATTTCTGCTTACCTATGTGCTGTGGTCGCCATTACACGCTTGGCTTTCCACTCCGAATTCGGCAATGTCAACATTAAGTCCGTTTGCAGCCAGCCATACCGATGTCGAACATGTATCTTCCATTCTTGACTCCAGCGGGTCACTGCCCTTTATAACCTATATGAGTCAGCTGCCGATTTGGGCCCAAGCATCTATACTCATTCCCGTAGCCTGTCTATTTCTGTTCGCATTATTCGTTCTGGCACAAACGATAGGCAGACTTTTTACCCATCGCTAAACAAAAAAGTCCATATCGACCGGATCATCCTACTGGCGACATGGACCTGCTGCTTAGTTCGTATCTTTGAATTTATCACGCAGTGCCAATTCAACTTCTGGTGCAACTAATTCACTAACGTCACCATTAAATTTCGCAATTTCCTTCACCATACTGGAGCTTAAATAGGAATATTTCGGATTCGTCATCATAAAGATGGTCTCTACCCTTGGATTGAGCTTTTGGTTCGTTGACGCCATTTGCAGCTCATATTCAAAGTCTGTTACAGAGCGAATGCCGCGTACGATCACATGGCCCTGCTTCTGCTCCATATAATTGACCAGCAAATCGCGAAAGCTGTCGATTTCCACATTCGGGATATGTCTAGTAATTTGCCGCAGAAGCTCCTTTCGCTCTTCTACACTGAACGTAGGCTGCTTGGACAAATTGTTCAGCACTGCAACGATAAGCTTGTCGAACTGTTTGGCAGCCCGCTGTATGATATCAAGATGTCCAAGCGTAACCGGATCGAAGCTTCCCGGATACACCGCAATGCGCGGCTCATGCACTCGTTCTGTATGTTCCGTCATGAAATAAATCCTCCTTATTCCCTGCAGCAGATAGATCTGCCGTTTCATTTCCTCATATGGTTTGAAGCTTATGCGTCTTGTTCTTGCGCCGCTTCCTTCTCTGTCTGTCCGTAGACTCGGTATACGGTTACACCGATCTCTCCATACTCCGCCTTCTTCCACACATAAAGGGGGCCAATCTCATTCCGGTAAACATGTTTCGAATCATGTTCTACAACAATGATTGCGCTCTCTGAGATTAACCCATCATTCCACATGCCTTCCAGCAGTTCGTCCGCATCCTTCAGCCGATATGGCGGATCAAGAAAAATAAGCTCAAACGCAATGTCACGCTTCGCCAGCGCCTTTAACGCCCGTTTCGCATCATTGCGATATACTTCACTTCGATTCGCAACCCCAGCCGTTTGAACATTATGCTTGACGACTTCAACAGCCTTGGGATCCTTGTCTACGAATATTCCTTGTCCCGCGCCACGGCTTAACGCCTCAATCCCTAGGCCGCCTGTGCCAGCGAATAAATCCAGCACATAGCCGCCGTCAAAATACGGCCCGATCATGCTGAACAATGCTTCCTTGACTTTATCTGTGGTCGGTCGCGTCCCCATGCCGGGAACCGGCTTTAGTGAGCGACCTCTTGCTGTTCCTGATATAACTCTCAATGCACTCCACCCATTCTTTTGCGCCGCAGCGCAGCTTATCACGTATGATCATGATGGTATGTAACAAATAACTTATTGTATTTCGACGTTTATCGTACCACATTTCTATATAATTTGAAAAAGGAAAACGTGTCCTAACATCAGTCATCCGGTCTCACTTTTTCAAGAAAAAGCATCGAATGTAAAAACTCCTTACCAGGGGGGCCGCGTCCGATAAGGAGTGTCTTCTTCCTAATTATGTCTTTCTGTTTCTTTTCTTTCTAAATTCTTTCACTCAAATGAGCAGAACTCTCCGTCCTTATTTGCAGCTTCCCTTATTTGTGCAGCTTTTGCAGCAGCTCCCTCACGCTTATTAGCATTTGCCTGCGAGCTTCTTCATCAATAGTCGTTACTGAGGCAAAAAAACGATGAGCGAGCACCTTCATTCCCACAAATTCAAATATTCCATTATCCGTCGTTTGCTGCATCGACTCATACATCCCGCTCTGCTCATACTGCTCATGCGAATTTCCATGCGTGGACAGCAGCAGTGCAGACTTTCCTTTCAACAGCTTCTCGATGCCGTCCGCGCCATATCGATAAGCGAATCCATAAGAAAATACACGGTCAATGTACCCCTTCATAATGGCAGGCATGCTTGCCCACCAGATTGGGTAAACCATGATCATATGATCCGCCCACGCAACATGTCCCTGCTCCTCCTCAATATCTGAAGGCAGCTTATGCTGCCCGAACAGTTCGAAATCCTTGGCAGACAGCACTGGATTGAACTCCATTTCATACAAATTGCGAACTAATGCCGCATGCCCTTGATCTTCAAGCTCAGCTTGGACGATTTCCATAATCGCATGATTGAAGCTGTTCGGATTGGGATGCGCGTATATAATCAGATGCCTCATTTAGATCTCCTCCTACTTGTTCACCAAAGTTGCGCTAACACAACTGGACAAATCTGTTTTAATATAGGATGTGAGAAAGCGGCATCATTTATCGAGCTCCACAAATATTTTTATGGCATGTATATTTCTGACCAATCGGGCAATCATTAAAGTATCGACATCATCGAATGTCGTAGACAACCGCGGAGAAGACTTACGTTTCCCCATAAGCTCTTCGTCCGGTTTCTCCTCTCCCATGAGGGCGTCCTAGCAATAGGGCGCCCGTTTTAATTTGCCCCCCTTAAAACCAAAATCATTATACGTCCGGGAAAATAAAAAAGTTGATCCAAGGCGCCTTGGATCAACTTTTTAAATATATTATCTATATATTGTCATTACGTTACAACAAATTCGACAACGATTGGAGTAGCAGGATCGAGAGCATCTCCTCCAGGGATCGTTATTGTTGTTGTCGTTACTGTCGACGTATCTGCCGTTTGGATGACGCCATTAATATAGAGAACATAATAAGCGAATAAACTTGGGAATGCTGTTGCTGCAGCACCAGCGTCATTAGTAAAGGCTGTTGCAGCAACCGCAAATGTAGCGCCTGTACCAGTCCCGGCGCCAGTCGTAGCTGCAAATTTCCGACTTGCTATAAATGGTTGAGAAATAGGCATTTTTCTCCTCCTTTTCTTAAGGAATACTTTATTAGATGCAAGTTGGACAAGTAATGAACCCTACAATTGACATAAAGAAAAGATACATTTTAAAAAGCCCATTAAAAAGACTGTTCTGGAATATAACCAGAACAGTCCATTATGAGCATATGTCTTAATTAAGTCACAACAAACTCAATCACAAGCGGCGTGGCAGGATCAAGAGCATCACCGCCAGGAATCGTTATTGCTGTTGTGGTAACTGTAGACGTATCTCCCATTTGGAGAACCCCATTGATATGAAGGTCATAGTAGGCGAATGAGGCTGGAAATGACGTAGCTGCAGCACCAGTATCATTTGTAAATGAGGTTACTGCAATCGTAAACGCGGCACCGGTTCCCGTGCCTGCCCCAATAGTTGAACTAAATTTCCTGCCTGCCAGAAACGGTTTAATAATGGCCATTCATGTCACTCCCAATTTTAGGATGCTTTATTTAATGCTAACCTTCCCCAGAACTGATTGTGCAAATGTCACGCTGCATCTAATCAGCGCAAAATTCCTGTTTTTTTGTACAGGTCATATAGAGAACGTACTGTGGCGAAATGAAATAGCAAAAAGCCCCCCTCCTGCTAACAATCTTGAAGAAAGGGTGCCTTCTTTGGTTAAGGAGCTTTTCCGACTCAAGGGCACAATCTATGTATCCTATTAGCTCCGCCTCCGAGTCACCCAATTTCCGCATGAAATATTCGAATGAACTGAAGTGTAATAGGAACGCCATCTGCTGGTACTTCATCAATAGTTAATGCCCCAGCCGACACCTTGTATGCAATAAGCGGCTGAAGAATGCCGTTGATGAACAAGTTGGTGTAGGATACATTTGCCGGATCCAATATGTTCGAACTTCCGTATTGCGGCAGCGCATCCTCGTTCGTATATGTTGATTTCATCCCGTCGCTTCTTGTAATGAATTGGAATGTTTCAACCTTTAGCACCTTGCCCGTCTCCGGAGGAGTTGGCGGTATCGGCGGAGCAGGAAATATAAGCGCGCATCCGGGGGGAGGACATATGCTTCTGGACATTAACCCACTCCCCTGGGCATATTCGAATTTCTGCTTATTACTCCACGGTTTGGACGTTATGCGAAACATATTATCTCCGTTCATCATAACCACCTGCCCCTTAACCAAAAATATTGTGCTCCTATTCATAATTTTTATGATATTCATGTACTTCTAATCTGTTCAGGGCATACGTACATTCAATAATCAAATTCGGCTGACACGCTTAAGGAATAGTCCTTTACCATCGTATCCCTCGCAATATATGGCCGGAAATCAAGCAACTTTATAAACATCATCGGTCGTTGACTGGCCTTGCCTGAAATTTTATGTATAAACAACATGTTTTCTATAAAGACGGCCTTCCTTCAAGATTGCTCCCGTTCACGGACAGAAAAAGGAGTGCCTATCATCCCAGTATCAAGCATACTAGCTATCCGGGCCACTCCTTCCTTCCACCGTGACATCATGTCAAGGCTCGTCCTCTTCGAACAACGGCTTAGTTCTGAGGGGAATTGTCGTCTTTCTCTTGCTGATTGTCTCGCTTATCCCTCTTCTGACTGTCATCTCCATCGCTACCTTTATCCTTCAGCACCATAATTGCTTTTCTGAGCACATTCGGGACTGGCACACCGAGTCGGCCTCCATTTTCTACAATCGACAATACCTCATTCGCCATATAAAAATAAGTTGTCGCGTCTCTTATTAGATTTTTACTTTCAAAGGCGATATCGATCTGATGGGCAAGCGCAATAATTAGAAAAATAAACACTTTGCGTGCGATCCCCACAAGTCCTACACGACTCAACAATTTGCCTTCCGCACCCGAAGCGATTACACCTGTTACATAATCTATTATGACCATCGTCAGCAGCACCTGCACTAGCGCAGGCCATCCTCCAAATACAAACGAAAACGTCCCTCCAATAGCTGCAACTCCCGTTTTGAGTAGAAGATCGAATCGCTCCATGTTCGCCCTCCTCTGCTGTCGCATACATTTCGGTCAAGTTATCTATTACTCTGCCTCGCTTCTGCTAGAATGTGGACGAAGCACTCTCAGAAGCTTGATATATTTTATGCAGCTTGCACTCAGCCCGACAAAGGCAAGCCTCCCTGCTGCTTCTTTTGCCTTAGATGATAGATGGAAATAATAAAAATCAATTGCTAGAATACAAGAATGGCGCTATTCGTGCTCGTTCCTTTCTATTGGCTGACCATTACAACACAAAAAGCGGCCCCCCAAGGATTCACATGTTTCCCTGCACAGGAGCAACAAAAAAGCCGCTGAATCCTCAGCGGCTCAAATTCGTAACCATCACTGGATGAATGCTCCATTACGCATAGGGTTCAGCTAGACAATACTCGTCCTCCATGTTGCGAATCCATTCCTCCAGCTCATCCAGCTGTTCGAAGGTTCGTATCGCAATTGGAGCCCGATTGGGCACGTCTCGCTGCAAGATTACGGTATCCCCCGCCATCATGCGTTCCCTTGCGTGTCTATAAATAGAATCCACCCTTTTCCAATCCTTGTGCTCATAAGCGCTCCCAATCTGCGCGAGATCGATAGTGATATTCATTACGCTATCCCTCCCTTGAATGGGTATGCCTTACAATATATAATATAACCTATTTTTTTCAAAACGTACGCTTTTTCTAAAAATTGCCTTTTTTCTGCCACTATTAAACTTACTCCGAATTCGCATTTTGCTCCTTGCTGCCAATCCGTTTCTTTCCAAAAAGCGCTCTACTCGCTAGAATTCCTTTATCGATCAGGTTGTATATTCGCTTCGACTCCTTCGTTAAGAGCGGTCCTAATATGGCAAGCAGCAATACATATAATACAGCAAAGGATTGGACAACCGGAAGCAGACCTCCAGCCTTGCCGATATTCGCCATAATTATGGAGAACTCTCCTCTCGAGGCCAAGGTGAAGCCGATATTGATAGAAGAGCGGTTCGATAAGCCTGCTGCGCGTCCTGCCAACATCCCTGCGACGACATTGCCGATAATGGTCAACACGACAGCTGCAAGCGCCATTCCAACTGCCCCGCCTAATGTCATCGGATCAATCGTTAAGCCGAAGCTGAAGAAGAACACGGCTCCAAAGAAATCCCGAAAGTTTATCACATAGTGTTCAATCCGCTTTACATGTTGGGAGTCTGCAAGTACAAGTCCCACCAATAGAGCCCCAATCGCTTCCGCCACGTGCAGTGTTTCCGAAAATCCTGCTACGAGGAATAAGGTTGCCATCACAAGTATGAGGAACAGCTCCGAGGATTTTCCGTTCAAGACCCGGTCAATGAACGGCATCGCCTTGCGGCCCAAAATAATGAATAACAAGATGAAAGCAAGCGCAGATCCTGTCGTCAGCAATACAGCCCCGAGAGATGCGCCTCCACTAAGTACAAGTCCTGACAGAATGGACATATGAATGGCGATGAACAAATCGTCAAACATAATCATGCCCATAATCACTTCGGTTTCCGGATTTGCCGTCCGCTTTAAATCAACTAACACCTTAGCTACAATCGCAGTAGATGAACTTGTCATAATACCGCAAATAACGAGTGTCTCCGCAACAGGCAATCCCATCAGCCAACCGATTAGCAGGCCGGAGACAAAGTTAATCGCAATATAGGAAATCCCCCCCACAACGATGGATTTCCCTGATTTAAGCAAGCGACCGACGGAAAACTCCAGTCCTAAGTAGAACAATAGGAACAGTACCCCAATACGGCCCATAAAATCAATAAATACAGAACTTTCAATAAAGCGGAAATCAAATATCCAAAAGTGCGGCGCATGCGGCCCTACTGCCATCCCTACAAGAATATAAAATGGTATGACAGAGAAGCGAAGCTTCGTTGCAATGACGCCCACTAGACCAATCAACGCAATAGCCAAACCAACCTCAAAAATAATTGTATCCATAGTTCACCCCGTTTCCTGCTTATTCGCTTCCACTTAACAACCACGGCTTAAGCAGCTTAATATGTTGTCTTTCTCCTGCAACGACAAGCGTTGTATGAGCAGATAACACGACATCAGGTCCTGGATTAATTATTTTCTTATCCTTCTCAAGGATCGCTATAATTGTTGCTCCTGTCGTCTCACGCACTTTAATCTCGCCGATGCTCTTGCCAACGCAGGCCGCATGAGGCTCTACTTTGTACCATTCAATCATGAGGTCATCTAAGGCAACATTGACTGTCTCCAGCGCCTTAGGCTTGTAAATAAGCCCACCAACGATAGCAGCAACCGCTCGCGCCTCATCATCATCCAATGTAACCATCGAAATGCTCTCTTCTTGATCTTGCTGATCAAAGTGGTACATTTCACGGCGTCCATCATCATGTACAATGATGACCAATTGATCACCATTACGCGCTTCCAGCTGATACTTACGACCGATTCCTGGCAATTCTGTTTCCTTTATATTCAATGGAAATCCCTCCAACCGTACATATAGGTTTATTTTTCTCACATTGTGAAATAAAGAACTTTATAGGAGTGTCGACCATACTTTTCGTGCAGCACAAACAATCTATGTCGATTACAGTTAAATGCCATAGACAAAACTATGCACGCAAGCAGACATCTACTATGATTGGACGATTCCCTACACGATCAGAGAATACATATCCATCAGCAATTATGCGTCGTCGCCGCTGTTCCTTATTCCATTTTTCAAGCACAACCGTGTGAATGAATGTAGAGAATTACACTACGAACGTAGAGGTGAATTTGATAGGCATCAGAAATAAACGTTTCCGCATTACGAAGAAACTACTGTGGAGATACTTTATAACAAGTGGCATGCTAAAGATGAAATGCTGGAAAAAAAGAATAAACATGAATATGATCTTCTTCACGAGAAGATGCTTCATGGTAGAGGTATGCCGTGAAACGGCAGTAAATTGCTGCTCATGAAAAGACTTCGTCAGCTTGGATGGATTGTTCCAAATGACGCGCTCTTCTTCAACGATAAACGGGGAAAATACCGTACATAAAAGCAGGAAGGCAATACATACAACACCAAGTATGCTGTTTCTCTTGCATGGCACACCTAATCTTGTCATATCGCACCTCCTGTAGTTTATTAGTTAATTGTAAATTTTCTTAAATTTAAAAATAAGATTATCATGCAGATCCGCATCAATCAAGAAAAAACGAACATCCATTCTCTGGATGCTTGCGATCCCGCTATGCTCGGCCGTTAATCTTCACGTTGCAGACACGATCGCATCGGATGATTGTCGCCATCCTTATTATTCCCACGATCATCATCAGAAATAGACTAAACATGCCGATCATGACGGCGAAAAAAAGCATGGCATCCTCCTCAAATGCATAATTGACGGTTACTAGGTACTACGCAGCTTCCATGGAAACGTTTCACTTTTTCCCATTTTTATTCACTTCACTAATTGCGGAAACCGCCATCTGAGTGAATAATTTGTCCTGTAATCCATTCCGCTTCTTCACTCGCCAGGTACACTAAACGAGTTGCATCCTCTGGCGTCCCAATGCGTCCCATTGGGAATTTCGGTCTTAGGAAGTCCTGTACGAACGCTTCCTTTTTCGCGCGTTATTTTTTCCGTTTTCCTGATTCCGCCTTACCGCACGATTCGCAGCCATACAATGTTCCGGTCTGCATTTACTCCGACGCGCACAGTTACTCCCGTCTTCACATTTCGAAATTCCTCGCCTTGAAGATCGGTAGAGCCTGTCAATCGGAAGGCCTCCTCCATGCCATCACCTGTCTGAATAACGATCCGCTCTGCCTCCAACTGCTTGACGCTGCCTTCATATTCCCGTTCTACTACAGCTGCCCTGCCCGGATTCACCATCGTGGAATTCACGAAGCCGATCGAAAATGCAGCGGTTCCGAAAACAAGTACGAGTACGGTTATGGTGATCCACATCCATTTTTTCATGCGCATATCCCCTTTCTGACTGACTTGAAGCGTGTATCCGACTTGCTTTTAGCTATTTCTCCAATTATACCATAGGCCTGTAGTTGCCTCATCCCGACAAGGGGAGCAACTCCTTAGTCTTTAGCTCTAGTGTGCCTTATATTCCTGCCTCATCTGCCGCGAGCTGAACCGGTTCACCCAGCTCTAACACTGCACGCTGCTCTGCAAGAATTCCGGTCATAATCGCTGCATACAACTCCCCAATCACAGCGCTCGATTCATTAAATGGCTCTAAGCCATCCATCGTTAATACACCGTAAGAGCCAAGTGAAATGCAAATCAGCGAGCGGTAGGGGCTCTTCGATTCTTGATTGCGTTCCCAATCCTCGTCCTTCAGCACATCGGCGCACTGAATCGTTACCTGCTTCCGGAAGGAACGACCTGCTACCGAACGATCGATATGAAGATAGCGCTGCCCAACATAATGGTTCGGGAAGCCTACCGAGGCAAGCTGTAGCGTTAGTATCGGCTCCTCATACTTCCAAATGCCGCAGCGGTGATGCCCGCCTGGGGCGCATTTCATATCCACGGCCAGCATATCCAGCATCCGCTGCAGCAGGAAGTTCGATTCGTGCAGAACAGCGTACGGATCCCCCATTCCGCGCAGCCCGTTCAACGCGTCCGCAAAAGGCTTCATATTGCGCAGCGCTGATAACATTTGCTGAGATGCATGCTCGGTATGACTTCCCGTTTGCTGTAGGCTATCCACCTTTTCCTGCAGCCTCTGCAGGCGATCTTCCCGGTGAAGCACCTCATGCACGACTTCGGTAAATTTTTTGTTGATATACAATGTCTTGATAAAGTAGAATACCAACCCTGCCGCAATGACGACGGCAAACAGCTGGTACGACCATGGCGGCAGCTTGTCGAGCATCGCTTTCATTAGAGATTCCATATCGCTCTTCCTCCTCTCACTTGTCCTTGGAACAAGAATATGATTGAGAACGAGCGAACATGCATTCTGCATTTCTTTTATTTTTCTTTTTCATATAAAAAATGCATGTATTTCAGGTGTTTTTAAACCAGTTCTCCTCGTCGAACAAGCATACGATATTATAAGTTCACTTTTTAAAAAAAGGGAGAGGGAGAAAATGGAACTTTCACACATTCGAGTTACTTACGATGCTGCATTCAGTCTTGGAAACTCCTGCTATTCTACCTTTAAACTTGCTACTTATCAGCTAAGGCATTATAGCGGAATCATGGATTGGATGGTATCTCCTTCGTTGTCTAGCGTCAACAAGTTGATTCGCAACCGAGGCGCCGGATTCATGGAACTTTCCAACATGTCCGTCGTAGGCACTCACGCAGGCGGACTCAACTGGCTTATCCGAGATAACGAGTACGACATTATGTCGGCTCACGATTTCCCCGTTGCGAGCAACCATATCGATAATTGGCCAAGCTACCCTGCTTTTAAGGAGACGCTTAACCGACGCATCAAACGCTTTTTCGAAAAAATGGAGACCAGTCAGCGCATCTTCTTTCTACGCTTAGGTGGAACATACGAGGAAGCTCTTGAACTCCAGACCGAGCTACGGGCAATTGTGAAACATCAATTTCATATTCTTCTTGTGAATCATACCCCTAACTATGGCATCGTTGAATGTCATTGGCCGCTGGAACACGTTTGCGCGATCGAAGTGCCTCTAGACGGGGAACAGTACCCGGAGCTATGGAATTATATCCTCTTTGGAGTCCAGTTGCTTGGTCAGCCATAACAAGAAGCATGCTCTGCAAATGACAAAGAACCGTTCAATGCTTCCCATCGAGAAGCAATTGAACGGTTCTTCTTATTGTCGTATCTTCAATTATCCGTGTTGATGCTGAACTGCAGGCCGTACTGGAATGGAACGATCGCGTGTCGTGCCAACCTGTACCGTCCATGTAATGACCTTACCTGCTATGCTGACCGCCAGTATCGTGTACAGCGTGTCGACAAGCGGCAGGAAAAACAAGGACAGCAGCAATACCACTATATCAAATATAATAAATACTGTACCTATGCTTAATTTCGTAATACGGCTTAAAAATAATGCCAGAATGTCATCACCGCCTGATGCGCCTCCATGGCGCAGCACGAGGCCGGCTCCAAGCCCTGTCAACAATCCTGATAGAACAGCCGCAAGCACCATATTGCCGCCAAGATTCATATTCCATGGCGAAAAGCGCTCGCACATCTCGTACGTTAACGAGAACACTCCTGTTGCAATTGCCGTATTCATAATGAATGTCCGCCCTTTGAAAAACCAAGCAGCGATAAATACGGGAACATCCATGCACAACACGGTCAGCGCTGGCGACCAATTAAACGTGTACTTACCAATCAGCGCTAAACCAACAAATCCGCCTTCAGCCAAATGATTCTGAAAATTAATGTGATAATAACTGAAAGCCAACAACATCGATCCTACCATCATCCAAAAAATCTTACGTAATTGTTCGTTCCCCATCTTCGTAACCTCTCGTTTCGTAATGTAGCCCTTCGACTAACCGAGAGGAGACGGATAGGGATCCTTATCCTTCGAACCATCATAATTCACTCATCCTTCTCGTATTAGTCTCCGTCTTAGCGACCATTGACAAATCTACGAGAAGAAGCTAGATGTAAGAAAGATCATAACGTTTCCAGACTGTCCTTTGGGGTTTCATCCTTCGGGGACGCATTGGTATCCTGATCCTTTCTTGTTTTGTCTTTTGTATTGCCTTTAGTAATTGTATTATACCACAATGTATATGCCCTCTAAACACGTCTCATTCTGTAAATAACGCTGTCGTTCGGATTTATCTGCAATGAATCGCTCCAAGCTTGGTACAGCCCCAGATAAAGTCGATATCCTCCCTATTTTCCTCTGAAATCCTCACAATTTGGACACTTTTACATTTATGTTTGAATTTCAGATCCATCTTTCGTTGTACAGTTAGCTTTTCATTTGCTTTCTTCAGTTGATGTTCATAAAGCTATCATATTTGTTGTGCGCAGGATCACATTGTGACTAATATCACAACTATACAATAGCAGCAGAAGCATTCGGATGCCGCACGTGATTACTCTCGCTCTTTCTCTGCTGCGCATCCTTATATGATCGTTACGCTAAAGGAGGAATCCCTTATGTTACAACCTCGTACGATTGAAATTGTGAAATCTACAGTTCCTGTGCTGGCAGAGCACGGCCCACAAATTACAGCACGATTCTACCAGCTCATGTTCAGCAATCATCCCGAGCTGCTCAATGTATTCAACCACGCCAATCAGCGTCAAGGCAAACAGTCCATGGCCCTTGCAAACGCGGTCTACGCGGCTGCAGCGAACATTGATCGATTAGAGACCATCTTGCCTGTCGTACAGCAAATTGCCCAGAAGCACCGGGCACTCAATGTTAAGCCTGAACATTATCCGATTGTCGGCGAGCATCTGCTGCTCGCAATCAAGGATGTACTCGGCGACGCCGCTACCGATGACATCATTCAAGCTTGGGCAGAAGCCTATGGCGTTATTGCTGATGTATTCATTCAGGTTGAGGCGGATATGTACAAAGAAGCCGAGCAGCAGGACGGCGGCTGGTCAGATGTGCGCCGCTTCATCATTGCCCGTAAAGTAAAAGAAAGCGACGTGATCACCTCCTTCTACTTGAAGCCAGAAAACGATCAGCCGATTGCCTCCTTCCTGCCCGGTCAATATATTACGATTCGGGTTCAGCCGGAAGGCCAAGTCAATACGCATTATCGCCATTATAGCCTATCCCAGGCTCCTCATCCCGATGTATACCGCATCAGTGTGAAGCGCGAAGGCGGCGATGCGAACTCTCCTGCTGGTGTTGTCTCCTGCTACATGCACGATATGGTGCAAGAAGGGGATGTTATCGAAGCGACAGCACCTGCAGGCGACTTTACCTTAAAGCCAAGCGCTGCACCGGTGGTGCTGATTGGCGGCGGCGTCGGGCAAACACCGCTTCTAAGCATGCTGCATTCGCTAGCGGGCGAGGACTCCAAGCGAGATGTTTATTACATTCATGCCTCACGCAATCACGCAGCACACGCCTTCAGCCAGGAAGTGAATGAATTGGCTGCTCAGCACAGCCATCTTCACACCTTCCTATGCTATGAGAAAAGCAGCGGGACAGAGTCCACAGAGTCCTGTGATCACATCGGCTTCGTCGATGCGCAGTGGCTTAGCTCCATCATACCGTCCTCCGTCTGGAAGAAAGCCGACGTTTACTTCTGCGGCCCTGAGCCTTTCATGAAGGCGGTATATCGCGCAATAAAACAGCTTGGAGCTTCGCCTGACCACATCCACTATGAATACTTTGGACCGGCAGGATCCTTGGAGGCTTGACCGCCTCCATAACAGAAGGGACACTTCTTGCACTCTGCAAGGGTGTCCCTTTCGCATGTTATCGTCTTTTCCGACCTGGTCATCAAAACACTTTTTTCATACTCCGCTCTTCCTTTAGTATTTCAACAGCTTCCCTGAAACGCAAAGAATGCACGACTTCACGCTCGCGCAAAAACTTCAGTCCATCCTGCAAATCAACATCGTCCGTCATGTCGATCAGCCATTGGTATGTGGCGCGCGCCTTCTCTTCCGCTGCAATATCCTCGTACAAATCTGCGATCGGATCTCCCTTGGCCTGTATGTAGGTCGCCGTCCATGGATCCCCCGCAGCATTGCTATAGAACAACGCCTTTTCATGCGCTACAAAATGAGGTCCTAGCCCTGCCTCCTCCAACTGCTGCGGCGTCGCATCCTTCGTCAGCTTATGCACCATTGTGGCAATCATTTCGAGATGGGCGAATTCCTCCGTGCCGATGTCTGTCAACAGCCCGATCACTTTATCAGGAATCGTATAACGCTGATTTAAATAGCGCAGCGCTGCCGCCAACTCTCCATCCGCCCCCCCGTACTGCTCCATTAACAACTTCCCCATACGAGGATCACACTTGCTAACGCGCACTGGATATTGCAGCTTTTTCTCATAGATCCACAACTCTGCGTCCCCTCCCATTCACCAAGTTTCTCAGCAGTCTCTTGCCTACAGCTAAATTTGCCAAGGCCATGGTGTTGTAGCCCATGTCCACGGACAACCAGAATAAGAATGTCCATAGTTCATTAATGGCCCGTATTGCTCCTGAAAATGATGGGCGACCTTCATCCGTTCCGTTACGTAATAATTGAATTGCTGAATAGCCTGTAAATCTCCTGGATGAGTGTCCAAGTACAAATTTAATTCCAACAGTACAAAATCAATTACTTGCAGCTGCTCCAAGCTTCTGCGATATTCTTCGGTTTGAAAGGGATGTACACTCATCGTCAAGCTTCCCCCTCCCCTCGCTGCGTTCTGCGGGAATGATATGGACTGTATAGAGCAGGCCATAAGGTTCCACAGCGCAACGCCTGTTCTGGCGGGAACTGCGGAAGGTTGGGCGGCTGAAACGTAATAAATTGGTTAATGGGAACGACATATACCGAATAAGGCAGTGGTGGACAAGGATCACATGGACTTCGGAACGGGACGTATACACGATCTTGCGGGATTGCCTGTTCCGTTGGACAACAACTGTTCCTCGCTTGCTGTTCAACCGGCGGCAACTCTCTTGAAGCTAAATTTCGCTGTAATTCGTGTTCCATGACACTCTTTGCGCCTCCTTGCTTTCATGTTCGCATTTCTCGATCTCTTACTTGTATGAAAGAATAGGAATGTCCCATGTACATAATTAAAGCCAAGGTGTGACAGATTTGATTTTCTGTGCACCTTGGCTTGAGGAGCTGCGGGATATGTGTCTAAGTCTTATTTTTATACAAAGAAAAAAGAAGTTCGGATTCTATCGGCTTGCATTCTCAGTGATTGCTCCTATCGGATTTGTGATCCCGTATATTGTTTGCGGTTCCCCAAAGCGCTGCACAGTGCTCCGAAAGCTCATGCCGACTCGTTCAAGCAGCCTGCGGGAAGCCTTGTTCGCTGCCTGTGTTTCGGCTACTACCTCGGGCAGCCCCAACACGTGGAAGGCATGCTCAATCACGGCTGTAACAGTTTCTGTCGCGTATCCAGAGCCCCACCATTCAGGCAGCAGTTCATAAGAAACCTCCGTACTTTCACCGTCATGATGAAAATCCAGAGAAATTAACCCGATACATGCATTCGTTTGCTTTTCTCGAATCATCCAGAACGATGTTCCTTCCTGCGGAGCAAGCATTCGGTTGAAGCTGCCTTTGATCGCCTCCTCCTCTTTCCATGCCCCTCCAAGATATTTCCGCACCTCTTCATTGACATACAATTTTCTGACATCTTCATAATCTCCAGTGTGCAATGTGCTAAGTATACAGCGGTTCGTTTCAAGCAAAACGTTATCCTCCATTATGAATGTAAAATACGAATGATTATCCTATTAAAGGATATTTCACCTCCAAACAAAACCTCCATATCGAATTCGCAATTTATACGTAGTCCCTCATGCCAACCCGCTTCATGCCAGAGAACCTATTCTCTTATTCTTCCACGCTCATCAGCCATCTTCTCCGCCGTGACCTTGACGCAGAAGCCGATTCACCGTTTCCCGCCTAACACCGATAAATTGACCGATTTCCTCTTGCGTCAATAATTCGGTAATAGGCATTTGCTCTGTATAACTGCGTAACCAAGCTGTCAGCAGCTGCAATCGTTCACTTGGGGTTCCAATGGTTAAATGATCAATGCGCTGCTGCATGAAGCGCAGCTTATCCTGAAGCAGCCTCGCGATGTCCAGCGCCTTGTCTGGTTGCCGCCGTAATCCTTCATACCACTCCTCAGCAGGAATTCGTTCTACTTCTGTCTTCACCATCGCGGTTGCTGTGCCATGGCATTCCTTCGGTGAAATCAACGAATGATGAGGGACAATTTCGCCCGTATATATGAGGTTGAATAAAATAATATTGCCATTCTCATGCAGGCGTGTTACTTTACATAGCCCGCTTATGATGCGATACAAATATGTTCCGGGATCTCCTTGTCTGAACAATACCTCTCCCCGATGCAGTGTCATTCTCATCCCCGACTACCTCCTTATCTTATTTCCCGCTCTGTCTACGAATGCTGCTGTATTCGTTGGGATGTCGTCCTTATTGTACCGATTTTCCATACTTTTGACTACGTATGCCCCTTGATATACGAATATTTGTTCGGTATTATGAATATAATACGAACGTAGGTTCCCTTATATATATATCCATGCTTCTTATGGCATGAGGTCAATGCATTTGGCGTACACAAAATGTATGGCATACAAGGAGGAAGAGCGTGCATGGGTACACCATTCGCATCGAACGGCGCTCCACCGCACAGCGGAGAGGATGCCCTTACTGTCAAGAAATATATTATTCAAACACTCATTTTGGATGTGCTGGAGCGGGACATTGGACGCATAGGGGCCTCTAATCTGAAAATGGCCGACATCTATGCTCAATTTCTGCGACAAGCGCAAGACAACGCTTCTCGCGATTTGTTCCACCTTCGCAAGCAATTTCGCAGCCGCGGCATTAAAGTGTATGAGGAAGAACGGCTAAAGCACGGAATTCGTGTCCATTATGTATGTAGAGGCTATCAGCATTCATTCTACATGCTGCGCGGCTTGATTCGGGCTGAGGTAAAGAAACGGATGCAGGCTTACTTGCACATTGCTGCCGCCCAAACCTCGAATTTGAGCACAAAGGCAGCAAGTATAAGCAGCAACAACAGTGCTTCTACAAGCCCACAGTTAGGTATATAAGCTTCATTTCATCATCTTATCCCTCTCTTACAAAAACACCCCTTAGCCAGCACCAGAGCGTTCTGCTCCTCTGATGCTTGCCAAGGGGGATTTCATATCTTCTCTCTTATTGCCCCGTCCAATTTCTTATTTCTTATTCTGTTTCCGATTTTCTTTTTATTTTCGACAATGCTTGTATAGAGTCGTTCCTTTCGTATCTGAAAACAGAAAAGATCTATCTAACAAATCCGCAAACGTTATTGGAATTGCTACAGGTTATCCGAGATTACGTTTCGTTTTACAACCATGAACGCTTTCAGAAAAAACTAAACAACCGTTCCCCATAGAGTACCGGGAAACGGTTGCAGCGCAGATGTCTTTTTAATTCTGTCTACCAAACAGCAGGCTTAGACTTATTAATGACTTACTATTTTGACCTTGATAAGTTACTTAATTTTGTGATAAGTCTGTCCGTGTATCGAGCTAACCTTCTGCTTATTTCCATCCTCATGTACTCTTTTGTTATAATAAAACTATCCTCAGAGTTACGGTAAGCATAGTGTAATATCATTGTACTATCGTGCTTCTCTTCATCTACAATACGAATTTCTTTTTTCAACATCTCTTGTCTTCTTTTGGACAGGTCGGCAGAAATATTATTCGCGAGGATTTGAGCTGCCTTGGTATAAAGGGATTTTAACGTCTCAGAGGATACCCCCATTTCGTGAATTTTTTTAGTTACCATTGTATACATTACCGAAAGTAGAATATAATCGCGCATTAATTCAATATCTTCTCTCTTTGGCTGGTTTGATGTCCCACTTGGCGCGTCACGATGCCTACTCAACAAAGCTTCCCGATGTTGCGGCAACATCATCCGGCTGGACTCCCAAAGACCATTCTTCTCGAGTTTTTTACTCATTTATAATGCCCCCCGATTTTCAGGGATCTCTCTAGTGCTTGACCTGCGTGGGTAAGGGAAGAAGCTCTGATAATTGCCGCATTTCCATATCGATCCTTAATCGTATCAGTCACCTTATCCAGCGCCCTAGCTCTCTCTTGATCTTCAAAAAGCGTTAGTTGATAATGCTGGTCATCTTCCAATGTGCTTAACATAACACCCACACGACGTACGGGCATCCGATCCCAATATTGATAAAAAATTCTCTTTACCATCTCAAATACTTTATTTGTATTATTCGTCGGGTCCGGCATTTTCATCTGGCGTGAGAATCCTGTAGGAGCATCGTACGGACTGCACATACAGCTTACGGTTGTAACCCAGCCCATATACCCTTTCGTCCGACAATCTCGGCAGACTTCCTCCGTCAACTCTAACAATATTGTATCGATCTCTGCAGAATCCGTATAATCTCGGGGCAAAGTCATCATATGACCAATAGATTTTGGAGGAGTTTGAAATGTCCCTGGTGTCACCAGACTATCATCCAACCCGTTCGCCGTTCGCCACATCACCTCGGCATGAATATCCGACTGCTTGCCGAAACGAGCTCGAAATTTATCCTTAAGCTGTGGCAATGGAGTTCTCGCAATGTCCCCAATCGTAACTATCCCTAATTTCGCAAAATGCCTGCACATCCGGGATCCAACACCGAACATTTTATGAACAGGTTCTTTCCACAGCACGACGGGAACATCAGATGGATGCAAGGTAAAAATACCGCTTTTATTTTTTTTTGCCCAGATGTCTGTTGCAGTTTTAGCTAATATTTTATTGGTGCTGATTCCTATTCGAATCCGCACTCCTGTCTGGAGCATTACTCGTTTTTGGATTTCCTTTGCAATGGTAATCGGATCCCCGAAAATTGATTGGCTCGCCGTCACATCTAAAAATTGTTCGTCAATACTAAACACTTCAACTAAATCCGTAAACTCCTCATAAATCTGAGTAATCATCAAAGAAACATCGATGTAATGCTGCATACGAGGACGCATAATGACGAGATCCGGGCATTTCTTAAGGGCTTCACCTAACCGTTCGGCTGTCGTCACGCCAAAACTTTTCGCAATCGGGCACGCGGCCAGAATAATCCCTGAACGACGTGTAGGGTCACCAGCTACTGCTACTGCTTTATTTTTATATTCTGGATGATCTGCTTTTTCTACACTTGCATAAAAGCTTTCGCAATCGGCTAAAAATACTACCCTTTCCCTTCTTTGACTCACATAAAGCCCTCCAATATTTATAAATCATGTTACATACACAATCACAAAACAAGAACGTATATTCTCATTATATACCGAACATACATTCCCTATACAAATGAATTTTTTGGATCTATGAAACCTCACCCTTAGTTATCGAATACATTGTGGCTTTTGAATCGATGATGACGATGCATATGGTCAACTACAGAATGCAAGGCAAAACACAAAGCCAATTTACAAGATAAAGGTAAAGGTGCTGTTTGCAAGCATTGAAGAGCAGAGCGACAGGAAGAGCAGGAGCATATGGCAATGTGGGCGTAATTATTTCATAGTAATATTATGTCCCGTATAATGAATGAAGTAGTTGATGCAAACTTCATAAAAGAATACAGCCAATCTAAACCTTAAGCATTAAGACTACGTTAAGGATATTGGTCTAAAGGTGAGCAAGAAGAGAAATGCTTCACTTTATTTGCGGGTTCGAACATCTTGGAGCTACTCTGTTTGTAAAGACTAATAATATTATCAACTTTTGGGAGAGACACATATGAACAAACAGGTATTTAGCGATCTTTGTGATGATGCTTTAAGGAATAAAGATACTTATTTGCAAGAGGCAAGATCGCGGGTTACACGTTGGGAGTATTATGAAGGTTCCTCATATTATCATTTAGCACCATATTGGTTTGAGCGTAACATTGAACCAAAAGGGATACCTACTAGTAATAGCGATGGGTTTAATTACGGATTTGATTGCAATAATCAGTTGATTTATATGAAAGTAGGATATTGGGAAGAGTGTATTGAAAGGAGTGGTGAGCGTATCATAAACCGAACATTTTTGGATGGTAGGGTGAATTCCATTGAGGTGATTATACTTGAAGAAGGACGTCCTATCGAGTACACGGAATTCGTTGTACGAAATGGTATTGACTTATGGCATATATGGTCTTTTAAAGAATACTATCGCTACTCAGGAAACCAATTAACTACCATTGAATTAGAAAAATATGAACCTAAAAATATTACTACATATAGCTTGGAATATAAAGAGACAGGTGAGCTTAAGAAAATCACAAAATTAGATGACGAAGAAATCATTTACCTGGAAATGTCGGTAGAGGAAGTAACCTCATTACGTAGTACTGTCATTGAAGAACTATATAGTGAATGTGAAGCGGCTTTACAACGTTTAGGTAAGTGTATAGGTGAAAGTAAGCTTTGTTTTTTAGCAATTTGGCTACATCAAGAAACTCAAGCTGTAGTTAATCCAACGTTTATTGCTGGGATGGACTATATTCGTGAAGAACAACTAGCTGATGGAGAAGATCTAGAAACACTTTGGTATATAGGATACCATTCAGACTATGACGAAGGGCTTGAAAATGAGGATCTAATTCGGAAATTTTCTCTGTTAATGAACTATTGGGAGCTACATTCTAATGTTTCTGATGAACCTACCTATTCTACATTGCAACATCATAATTGGTGGGGAGAAGGATTAGCTATATGGCAGGAAGTTGCCTATAGACTAAATAGAAGGAAGTGGGATAAAGTCTTACCTGTTACTGATCATTTTGTTGTGTTTATTGACGAGGAAAATTTCGATCCAAGTAACGATCTTCCACGTTATATAACTCATGAACAATTAGCTAAACTTCAGGCGAAAGAACTAATCTGATATCTCATTTTTAGTATGACTGTGAGTAATAAAAAGCACTCACATATGTGGGTGCTTTAGCCATGTTATTTGGGATCGTCAGTAAATTCAGCGGGGCAGTTTTTTTGTGAAGCGTAGCCGACGTCGAGTTAATGCTCCACCAAAATACCTTTGGTATCCAATTATACCAGCCCTTCTTTAGCAAGCTTGCGGACTAATGCCAAAAGAGGCCGCATTCCTCTCATTAGGAGAGTTAATTACCAGCTTTGCAAAAAACAAGCGTCTCGGAACGATAGGAGACGTAACGGGTCAAAGTCATTAAATCCCATCAATATAAGGATGAATAAAGAAACACCTATTTCTATTCATATTCAACAGTAAAACAAGCACCGTCAAAATAAATAAGATCTCCATGATCGTAATTCCAAACAGCCTGAAGTTGGGTTGGTTGTTTGATACCGCCAATTGTCTTGTAGTCCTTAAATATGGCCGACCATCTTACTTGCTGAATTGTTCCATCGGTAGATATAACGTATCTATCTTCTGTTGTAAAAGAAAGAAGCTCCCCCTTCTCACTGAAAGTAAATATCCCGCTTGCTGATATATCATTGTACGATATCGTCGCTTTTGCATGGGTATCATCAACTGTCTCCCAGGTCATATAATGCTGTAAAGCAGCATTAGGCATGATAAGAGATTCTGAAAGAAAGGTTACTAGACAAGCTTTATTCATTTCTTTACCTTTGTGATTAAACAGCGTAATGACTTTAGCTAGAACTCCTTTCATACTACCTTCACCATCAATATAAGAATCGAACCCTTGAAATGGTATTCCATACATTGACGTGTCAATATAGGCAAATCTTATAGGCTCGCGTACAAAGTTATATTGAGTGTAGTCGATTTTTAATGGTGGCTTGTCGGGTGACATAATAAAATTAACTTCTTTAAAGGCTACCTTCATATAAGACATTTTAGGAATGCCAATGTATCCACTATATTCAAAATATTTCCTTACCGGATACGGCAATTCTTTAATATCATCGAATGTAAAGATATCATTAATGACATTAGAAATATTGATTTGTTCTGTTGCGGATTGAATAAACTCTGTATTGGTTTTGGAATAAGGCACATTAAAAAATACAATGATACCGATTATAATAATGCCAAGGATCGAAACGATTATCCACATTGTTTTTTTACCCCTTTTCCTCGACTTCATGAGCATTCTCCATTCTGTTTACATTGTTAGCTAAATGAATGACTCCTTCATACAACCCATTGGTCAAATTTTCATCAAGTTCGTCAAACAGAGCATTCAGAAACTGCATCTCTTTTTCGCTTCGAGCCTGGAAATAAGTGAAACATTCGGGTGTAAGGTGAATTCTAAAGATTCTAGCGTCTTGATCATCTTTTATAAGGGAAACAAAGCCCTGTTTCTCAAGTAAACCGGCCATTTTCTTGACGTTTTGCCTAGAATTCCCAACCAATTTAGCCACCTCACTTATTGTCGGAGATGATCGTCCCGACTTTAAAATGACAGCTATCAACAACCACTGCTTAAGCGTTACATTCTCATCCAATTTGTCACCAAGAGCTTGTAATCGGTTGGCTAATGTAAGAATACCACCAAAGATGTAAGCCTTTTTCTCTATGTCATTCAATATTAAATACCTCCGATCTTTCAAAATAAAGGTAACTAGTTACATATATTATATGTAACTAGTTACCTTTTGTCAAACTTGTTGATGAAAACGAGAGAATCTACAGTAACTTCCAATATGACACCTAGAACTTCCCTCTATCATCGGTCATCGGACATTGTTGTTTCGCTGCAGATGCGCAAGCTTCAGCGGTTTACCGAAGAGTTACCAACTCCCCGTCACATCCAGATGCTGTTCATCACAATACTGTACGGCTCACCAAATCCGTATATCGCTGAAATATTTCCGTAATTTGCAGCGATACGCGAATGTACCCCTCCATGTGGGGCTGAACAACAATGAGATCCAGGCATTTTCCTATCGCCTCGCCCAGCCGCTCCGCTGTTGTGATACCATGCTTTTTCACTATTGGACAGGCCGCAGGGATATTTTGAAAATTCCATTCTAACAGCGTCGAATGCGGGCCAATATAGAATGGTATGCCTCTCCACTTCACGCGGAAGGCAGGCGATTGTGATATGATAAACTCACTATAGGATAGACCTGAAAAGGAAGGAGTACAGGAATATGTGTGGCCGATATACATTAACCGTTACCATTGAACAGCTAATGGCACATTACTTGCTCGACCCAGGTGCTCTCGTGCCCTTTCATGAGCCACGCTATAATATCGCGCCAAGCCAGCAGGTTCCGGCGCTTATTCATGATGGTGCGAAGCTTCGGCTTGGACCGCTCAAGTGGGGGCTCATTCCTTCTTGGGCAAAGGATGAGAAATTCGCTGGGCGCACGATTAATGCGCGTGCTGAAACATTACGGGACAAACCTGCCTTTCGGCTCCCCTTCCAGCGAAAACGGTGCATCATACCCGCAGACAGCTTCTACGAGTGGAAGCGCAATCCGGACGGAACCAAGCAGCCAATGCGCATTAGACGGACAGACGGCGGCATATTCAATATGGCAGGCTTGTATGACACGTGGGTGAATGCCAATGGAGACAAGGTTAGTACATGTACGATCATTACCACGACACCGAATGAACTGATGGAGCCAATCCATGATCGAATGCCTGTTATTTTGCCTGAGGAGCAGCTGTCATTCTGGCTGGATCGCCGCATGACTGACACGGGGAAGCTCCAGTCTGTACTCCTTCCATATCCGTCGGAGCTGATGGAAGCTTACCCTGTCAGTGCCAAGGTAGGGAACACACGAGTGGATGACCCATCCTGCATTGAACGTGCAAGCTTACAGGAGCAAAAAGGAGAGACGCACGACAGCGTCTCCCCTACATGATTTGAACGATGACAACCTATCACGGTTCGCCATATCTCGCACCCAAGATTATTTAATACAGCTGCGAAGCGAACGCTAGGCGTCCTAAACAATTACATGGCTGACTCGGTCTCCTGAAGAAATTCCGCTAGACGCTCACGCTGCAGCATATGATGACGGAAATGCATATCCACGAGCATATACCATTCCTTCGCACTCAAGTAGCCGAATCCCGGATGCATCGTCTTGTTCTGTTCCGGAATCGATGCAACAGCTGACGCAAGCTCCTCCATTCGCTGCAATACGGCCTGCATCCCTTTCACGATTTCTTCCTTGCTTGCAGGCTGTGGCGGCGTATATTCCGGCGATGCCGGCACCTTTATCCGAATGGGAGGAATGCTTCCCGCAGCAAAGACAAGCTCCCCTTGTTCAGACTTCTCCTGCTGGCTGCCGCCATCTACAATCATGTCACGGCATACCTCGATCTGACGAAGCTGCATGTAGAGAGCGGAACGGATCAAATGCATATATACTTGCCCAAGCGACCATTCCTCTTCGCTAGGCTTATGTGTAATCTGCTCCATGCTGTAGCGTTCGAGCTCTTGCACAATCTGCTTTACGGATTCCTCTACACGCAGCAGCGATTGACGTGGGTTCATATTGGTCATAAGTAAAACTCCCTTCAAACGAATATATCCCAACTATACGCAAACGCTACTGACAACAGTATGTCAGTAGCGTTTATATTGCTGCACTATTTTTTTTGCCTCGAGATAAACGAGCTCTGCCAGCGATTCCGGCTCCAGTACCTCCGCTAATGTGCCCCAGCCCATAATCCAGCCAAGCACCTCCTCAGGTCGTCGTACCCGCAGCGTCACAAGTGCCCCTTCCGGGTGATCCTCCATAACTTCCACGTAATAATAGCCCTGCTCCTTGACCTTGTCGGCTGCCGCAGCGCGCAGAAGAACACGAACGATCATCGAACGATCATCGGAAGGCGTATAGGATTGCAAGCAAAAGTCTGAAGGACGGACAAATGGTTCGTCCAGTAGTTCCAACTCCTTGATGCGGCTAAGTCTAAAATGCCTCAGCTCTTGCCTGAGATGGCAATATGCAACCATCGCCCAGTTTCCTTTGACATGCACAATGCCATAAGGATCGACCTTTCGAACATGCTCTCTCTCGCCGTCTTCCCCGCGAACTGGCTTCACATATCGGAAGCATACCCTCCGCTCCTCCAGAACAGCACGACGAAGCACGGCCAGCCCTTCTGTATGCGCTTCATCAGCAATCATTTTCAAGGAGGAGCGCATCCGATCCGCATCCTGCTGCACGGACGCTGGCATAACAGAAATAAGCTTGCGCCGAATGGACTGAATCGTGGCATCATGGGTTCTGCCGAACTGCCGCTCGATGTAATCTACCCCAAGCAGAAGCGACTCCGCCTCTTCCGGCGTAAAATGAACAGGCGGCAGGAAGTAGCCTTCCATCAGCGAATAGCCCTGGCCAGGCGCTCCGATGATTGCAACTCCTGCCTCACTAAGCGCCTGAATATCACGATAAATCGTACGCACACTCGTTTCAAAAACAGACGCCAGATCCTCTGCTCGCATTGTCCCTCTGCGCTGCAGTTCCAGCACAATCGCCATCATCCGATCCGTCTTATTCATCGCTGACGCTACTCTTCTACAACGAGTTCGCCCTTCATACCATCATGGCCTGAACCGCACATAATCGAGCATTGAAATTCAAATGTACCAGCCTTATCTGCGGTGAATTCCGCGCTTGCGCCATCCTGCTGCAATTCTACATTGTAACCATCCAGCTTTAAGCCGTGTAGGCCCTGCTTATTATTGAGTGTCAGCTTTACCTTGTCGCCTTTCTTAACCTTGATCGTTCCAGGCTCAAATTTATAATTCGTTGCATTAATCGTTACCGTGCTTGCCCCATCCGAGGACGCAGCTGTCCCTGATTCTGCACCAGTTCCCTTGCCTGAACCGCAGCCAGCGAGTGATACAGCCAGCAGCATGGCAGCCAATAACGCTGTACCTATTTTAATCTTCTTCATGTTGATTCGCCTCCATGTATTAGATAATGAAAGAATGAATGCTAACCTTTATTACTATCTAAGCATATTTTGAGTACTTGGATCGTAAAAATTGAAAATTGTTCCGAATTCGTCAACAATGCGACCTCAATCGTGATCCATATTGTTGAAAAAAGCAGGAAATAAGAAGGTATATCTAGGCCTATAATGTCGGGAATCGAACTAAAACCATACGAGCCGCCCTATTTCCCGCGCGAACACGCAAAAAGCCCAGCTCTCCCAAGAGAACTGGACTTCCTCGTGTATTTAGCATACCTAGGCATCCTAAGGCATAGCTAATATTAGCGGAACATCCCCCACAGCTTCAATAAATGGAACGTATTGTTCGGATCGATTTTTTGCGCAAGAATGAAATCGGTGAACTGCTCCTCCTGCTGGCTCGTGAGCGGCTCATTCAGCGCTTTCGCAATTTGTTTCATGAGACGCTTGATCGTGGCGCGATTTTGAAGATCCGCCTTGGTAAGGCCCTCGACAGCCTTTTTTACGCGATCTTTCGTTGCTGGATTTTTCAACTTCAGCTTTATTCGCTCCACGAGCTGTGGACTAATACCATATTTCACATAACTCATACGGACAGCACCTCCAGAACATATCCCGTAGAAAACATGGGAACCTGTTCCAATATATGCTTACCCGCTTGTCTACTATCCGCCCGATTTCATCCGAACTGCCTGAATACTGCTGAAAGCAGTCAACGTTAGTCCAGAAGTTCCCCTTGGAACAACTGCTCCTGCTGGGCAGCATCCCGGAGCGACGCATATTCTAGTGATGTCCAATACGCCTCAGAGCGGATAAGCTCCGCTGCATCATCTCGCGCCTGCTCCAGTACGGCAAAGTCACTTGACATATCTGCCACCTTAAAGTCAGGCATACCGCTCTGCTTCGTTCCGAAAAAGTCACCAGGACCACGGAGCTCCAAATCACGTTCGGACAGCTCGAAGCCGTCATCCGTTTCCGTCATAATGCGCATACGCTCTTGGCCAATCTCCGACTTTGGATCCGCGATCAGCACGCAGTAGGACTGATGCTCGCCTCGTCCAACACGTCCACGCAACTGGTGGAGCTGCGACAAGCCGAAGCGCTCCGCATCCATGACGATCATAAGCGTTGCATTCGGTACGTCAACACCAACCTCAATCACCGTCGTCGAGACGAGTACATGGGTGTCTCCCGTACTGAACGTGCGCATGACCTCATCCTTTTCTGAAGGCGTCATGCGTCCATGCAGCAGCCCAACCTTCAAATCTGGAAACGCCTGTTGCATCTGTACATGTACATCGATTGCATTCTGTACATCCAGCTTGTCCGATTCCTCAATGAGCGGGCAGATGATATAAGCCTGTCGTCCAGCATCCACCTCGCGGCGGATAAAGCCAAGGACACGGTCGAGCATATCATGCTTCACCCAGTACGACTTAATCGCCTTGCGCCCAGCAGGCCGCTCACGAATAGAGGACACATCCATATCGCCAAAAGCGGTAATCGCCAGCGTACGAGGGATTGGCGTCGCGGTCATGAGCAGCACGTCTGGGTTCATCCCCTTGCGGCGCAATATGCTGCGCTGGTTGACACCGAACCGATGCTGTTCATCCGTAACAACAAGACCAAGTTTCCGGTAATGCACGTCATCCTGAATGAGCGCATGTGTCCCGACCATAATGTCGACCATGCCCATCTGCAGCGATGCGAGCAAATCTTTGCGCTTCCGTCCGGACAAGCTTCCTGTCAGCAGCCCGACCTCAATGCCGTGCGGCTCGAACAGCTTCGTCAAGGATCGCATATGCTGCTCTGCCAATATTTCCGTAGGCACCATAAGAGCCCCTTGGTAGCCTGCACGTACAGTAGCATACAAGGCAACAGCGGCCACAACCGTCTTACCGGAACCGACATCTCCCTGCAGCAGTCGATTCATACAGGTAGGAGCCCTCATATCGTGCAAAATATCAGTTACAGCCTTCTTCTGACCATCTGTCAGCTCGAAGGGAAGACTGCGGACGAATTCACGAATCGTCGCATTGCCAACCTCATGAACAACCCCGTCAGCACGCTCGCGGGTAACCGCACGAAATACGTGCAGTTTCAGCTGGAACAGCAGCAATTCCTCGTAGACCATTCGTCTTCGCGCCTGCTTACCTTCCTCTGCATCCTGCGGCATATGCATCGCCCTCACAGCCTGCTTGCGCGGCATCAGTCGATAGCGCCGCATCAATTCCGGCGGCATCAGCTCAGGAATTGCTTCGCCGAACTGTTGAAGCGCTTGCGTAATCGTTTTGCGCATCCATGCCTGCGTAATCTTGCCACCGACTGAGTACACGGGCTGCAAGGTGTTTTTCCGACCTTCTCCACGATCCGAGAATTCAGATGTCGACACCGTCATCTGCAGCCGGCGCTGATCCCATTTCCCAGTCAATACAATCTCCCGCCCTTGCGTAAGCTGTTCGCGCAAATAATGGCGGTTGAACCATGTTGCTGTAATTAGCCAATCCTCTACCATCACTTTGCAGGACAAGCGAGACTTGCGTCCGAAGCGCTGCAGAACGGGAGCGCTCATTACCCGTCCTTCGACGGTTACTTTCTCTCCATCCTTTAGTTCGCTAAGCGAGCGCAAATGAAAATCATCGTAACGGTATGGAAAATAATCAAGTAAATCAGCAACGGTAGAGATGCCAAAGGCGTGAAGCTCTTGTTGTTTCGAAGCGCTCACGCCTTTAATCATCGTTACCGGACATTGTTTAAGTTCAATCATAATTGCACCACACTTACCCTATTGCACAGATTCGACGGAATCCGTATCTGCTGGCCACATGAATACAGCGCCTACGCCCGTACCAACATGGGTTCCGATGACAGCGCCGATAGCCGTGTATGAAAAAGAGCGGATATCGAAGCGCTGCTTAATCGCTTCCGTCAAGTCATCTGTTGCGGATTGGTCACTTGTATATCCCATCACGACATGGACCGGATGATCTGCATGATCCCGCTCCAGCAGTTCAACAATGCGCGCAACAGCCCGCTTATGCCCGCGAACCTTGTCCAACGCATACACTTCACCCGCACCATCCACAGATAGGATAGGCTTAATGTTAAGCAGCGTCCCGAACATAGCAGCAGCTTTGCCGATACGCCCTCCCTTATGCAAAAATTCCAATGAATCTACTAAAAAGTATAAAGAGCGCTCTGTTTGATAACGCTCGATCATAGCCAAAATCTCTTCCTTGGAATGCCCTGCTTCAGCCATGCGTGCCGCCTCAACTACAATCAGTCCAAACCCATAGGAAGCTGACTTCGAATCGACAATCGTAATATCCGCCTCTTCCTCAAGCATGCTCTTGGCAAGGACTGCGGATTGATACGTTCCGCTAAGCGCTGAGGACAAATGTATTGAAATAACTTGGGTGTCCGATTCTGTATTCAATCGTTTGTATACATCCAAAAACTCGACAGGCGAAGGCTGAGATGTTGTAGGAAGCTTATCAGCCTGCACCAGCTTCTTATAGAACTGTTCTGCATTGATCGTTACAGCATCCTTGAACATCTCTTGGCCAAAATGCACCTTGAGCGGTACCATCTCGATCCCGTAGCGTTCACGCACATCCTGCGGAATATCCGCTGTACTGTCCGTTACGATACGAATATGACTCATACAGAATCCCCCTCCACATTGTCCTACTCTACGGAAATGATATAGGAATAGATCGGCTGTCCGCCTTGATGCACTTCTACCTCAGCATTTGGATAATGTTCGCCAAGCCATGCCACAAGCGCTTCCGTATCCTCGTCCTTTGCTTCCTCCCCAGTAAGAAGCGTAACGACTTCCCCGTTGTTCTCCATCATCTTCGTTACCAACTGCTGCAAGGTATCTGTAACCGATTCAGTCGTTGTTACGATTTTGCCATTGACAATACCCATGTAGTGTCCAGCCTTAATCTCCAGACCGTCCAATGTCGTATCACGCACCGCGTACGTAACTTGACCGGATGTAATATGAGCAATAGCATCCTCCATAGCTGAACGGTTCACTTCTAAGCTTTCGTCCTCTTGGAAAGCAAATGCAGCTGCAATTCCTTGCGGAATCGTCTTGCTGATGAGAACCGTCACATCACGCTCCACAATCTCCGCAGCCTGCTTCGCAGCCATAACGATGTTGGAATTGTTCGGCAGAATGAAAATGTGCTGCGCCGAAATCGATTCAATGGCATCAATGAAATCCTGTGTGCTCGGATTCATTGTCTGTCCGCCAGACAACACAACATCTACGCCAAGGCTGCTGAAAATGTCACGAATCCCATCGCCCATCGCTACTGCGATGAAGCCATAAGGAGCGAGTTCTTCAGCTGGAGGTTCAATTGGAGTTGCCTCAATTGTCATTTCCTGCACAGGAATTTCCGCGAATATCTCTGGCATAGCGGATACATCTCCGTGTTCTCCATGTATGATTTCACGGTGCTGCTCACGCATATTCAAAATGTGCATTTGTGTCAGCTCGCCATATTCCATCGCGAGATCAAATACTTCGCCTGGCTTGCGGGAATGGACATGAACCTTAATGATTTCATCATCTGGAATCAAAATGATCGAATCCCCATTTTTGGCAAGCGCTTTCCTGAAATTGTCTTCGTCGAACGGCTTTGATGCACCGCGCGTACGATCAATGAAGAACTCCATATCGTACAAGAATTCAATATCTTCCGTATGCAGCTTCGCTTGAGCAGAAGTATGCAAATTCGGTGCTGGCACTGCGGATGGTGTATGAACTGTCGTAGGTGCAGCCGTCTCATGGAACGTGCCGTCAGCCGACTCCAGAACACTCAGGAATCCTTCATAAATATATACAAGGCCTTGTCCACCAGAGTCAACAACGCCTACCTGCTTCAGTACAGGCAGCATATCCGGTGTCTTCGCCAGTGCTTCCTTGGACTTCGCTACTACCTCCCGCATAAACTCCGTCAAATCTGGAGTACGGCGAGCGATTTGAACAGCGTGCTTAGCCGTTTCCTTCGCAACTGTCAATATCGTTCCTTCAACCGGCTTGACGACAGCCTTATAAGCAGTATCAACACCGCTTTGCATCGCATGAGCGAACTGAACGGAGTTTACCTCATCCAGACCAGCGACTCCACGGCCAAAGCCACGGAACAATTGAGACAAAATAACACCCGAGTTACCCCGGGCACCCATTAGCAATCCTTTGGACAAAACTTCTGCCGATTTGGCAATTGATGCAGACATCTTCGCTTTCAACTCAGTTACGCCTGCTGTCATCGTCAAATTCATGTTCGTCCCCGTGTCCCCATCAGGAACTGGAAAGACATTTAATGAATTGACGTGCTCTGCGTGGCGATTCAAACTGTCTGCACCACTTAGCACCATATTGGCAAATTGTGTTCCATTTAAAGAACGTATATTCAACGAATATTCCCCTTCCTAGCTTAATACGCGTACGTCTTGGACAAAGATGTTGACTTGCTCTACTGACAGGCCAGCTACATCATTCAATACATATTTCACTTTCTGTTGAATGTTGTGCGCCACTTCGGATATTTTCGTTCCGTAGCTTACAATAATATATAAATCGATATGTAGCGCATCTTGCTCTCGGCGCACTTCGACACCACGCGTCAGATTTTCGCGACCAAGCAGCTCTGCAATGCCGTCCTTCAACTGCTTGCGCGAGGCCATGCCCACAAGTCCATAACATTCCATTGCCGCAGATCCGGCGATGACTGCTACGACCCCTTCGGAAATATTCACAGATCCGAGATCAGTATCCAATTGAATGGTCATGGTTGTTCCACCCCTTTTTGTGAGTATTATGGACTAATCAACATTGTACTATAATAGAAAACAGAAATAAACAAAGTTTTTGATTCAGTTGACGAGGCTTTTTCGAATATGATATCATATTTGAGTATTTAATTGTATCAGGGTTGTTTTGGGATAAGGAGGTGTAAGGCATGGCTCGCAAATGTTATGTAACGGGGAAAAAACCTGGTTCCGGTAATCACGTATCGCACGCGAATAACAAAAACCGCCGCACTTGGGGCGTTAACGTTCAAAAGGTTCGCATCTTGGTAGATGGCAAACCAAAACGCGTCTACGTGAGCACACGCGCTTTGAAAGCAGGTAAAGTGACTCGCGTCTAATCCCATGAAAGATATACAAAAAGCACCTCGACGCGATCAGGTGCTTTTTTTCATATCTCAATGGAGGCTCCTCATTGATTATTCGTTCAATGAAGAGCCCTTTTTTATATATGCAATGATTACATGAGATGACACGGATTGATGCCATCTTGCAGAGAACGGTCGGCCCTCCGAACGGGACGGAACAACCGTTTCTGCTTCATGCCAGAACCCGCCGTAGTTCATATTTGTGCTGAGCCTGTTGTCCCGTTCCCGCTGTATCTCTAATGCGATTACGCTCGGGTGGTGGATGATAAATACGGATTCAGCATTATGGCCGCCGGGAACGTCAGTTTTTTTGAAACGTATTTAAGATGGCCTTGACGAAACCTCCCAAGAACTTAGGCAGCTTAAACGTATAGAACTTCATACTCCACCCTCCTCGTCATCTCATCTACCCTACAGTTCCATTCGCCGACCTGTCCGAAAGACCAGTCATGATAAGAAAAAAAGGTTACATGAGATCTGTGCTCATGTAACCACTATATGCCGACCCTATACGCTCTATGCATGGAGAGCAAGCCCGATTCGGAAGGATTCAAACAGCAGGCGCAGGCATTTGCTTCATATATGTGACAACTGACATCATGAATAAAAAGATGAAGTAAAACAATACGGACAAGGATACAAACCAAATCCGTACTCCTTTGGTTTCGTACCGCTTGAAGAACCTGTACCCGAGATACAACGCTCCTACCGAGCATACCAAGTTAACCGGAAATGTCAAAAACGCATACAGTCCTACCAGCGATCCGCATACAAAACTGTACAGCGTCAGCATTAGCGCCGTTACCCACATGCTTTTCTCCCCTTTGTCGCTCAGAAGCATCACGCTCTCCCAGACAAACCTCTCGCGATGTTTCCTCACAATCTAGTTGCCGTGTCAACCTCTCTGGGCTGCTTCACGAATGAGACGTATCGCTTCAGCGCGATCCTCCGCTCCGTACACAGCGCTTCCTGCCACAAGCACATCTGCTCCTGCTGCCGCAACCAGACCGGCTGTAGCCGTTGATATGCCTCCATCCACTTCAATATGCACATCCTGTCTGCCGAGTTCGTTCAGCTTCATACGCAAACGCTTGATTTTATCGGTCATCGAAGAAATAAACTTCTGTCCACCGAACCCTGGATTCACCGTCATAATAAGGAACAAATCCACATCGCTGAGCAGTTCTTCAACGGCTGACAACGAAGTTCCTGGATTCAGAGCAATGCCGGCCTTGGCTCCGCATTCCTTAATTTGATGCACCACACGATGCAGATGCGGGCAAGCTTCCGCATGTACGGTAATGACATCGGCGCCGGCCTTGGCAAAGTCGGGAACATACTTCTCAGGCTCCACAATCATGAGGTGAGCATCCAATGTCAACTTCGTATGCGGACGGATAGCATCTACAATGAGCGGACCGAACGTTAAGTTTGGAACAAAGCGGCCGTCCATCGCATCGATGTGAATCCAGTCGGCGCCGCCTTGCTCTACGTCACGGATATCCTGCGAGAGCTTCGCAAAGTCGGCAGACAAAATGGAAGGGGCAATTCGGATGTCGTTCTGCTGTGTCATGTTAGTACCTCCGTTTCTTCTCTTTCATTTCCTCGAAAAATAGCACATAGTGCTCATAGCGGGATTTTGCAATATCACCTTGCTCCAAAGCCGTCTTTACCTGACAGCCAGGCTCATGAATATGCGTGCAGCCGCGGAATTTGCAGCCGTCCGCATACGCTCTGAACTCACGGAAGCAATCTCCAAGCTGATCAACGCCAAGCTCCAAAAAATCGAGCTGGCTAAATCCCGGAGTATCCGCAATATATCCGCCGCGAGGCAGCGCAAGCAATTCAACATGCCGCGTCGTATGCTTGCCTCGACCGAGACGGTGACTGATCTGGTTCGTTTCCAATGATATGCCAGGCAGCATCGCATTGAGCAGCGATGACTTGCCGACACCAGACTGGCCTGCAAATACGCTGATATCTTGATTCAGCTTGCTCTCAACTTCACCATAGCCATATCCGCCCCGGGCGCTGGTAGAGATAACGTCGTACCCGATATTCGAATACAGCTGAATCGTCTCTTCCATCTCTTGACGCGCAGCTTGCTGCACCGTCTCCGGCAGCCCATCGATAATATCGCACTTCGTCAGGACAATAACTGCATCAAGACCCGCATGCTCGATATGTACAAGGAACTTGTCCAGCAGTTGCCTGTTCAATATCGGCTCCGCTACAGAAAATACGAGCGCTGCCAGTCCTACATTCGCAATTGGCGGACGAATAAGCTCCGTCTTCCTTTTTTCAATTTGATCCACCGTTCCTTCTCCATTATCCGTCATAGAGAAGGTAACGCGATCTCCTACTAGCGGAGATACGCCTTTTTTCTTGAAAATGCCGCGGGCACGGCACTGAACGACCTCTTCGTCTGCAGACTCATCGGGCCGAACATAATAGAAGCCGCTCAGCGCCTTTACAATTAAACCTTTTGGCATACATGTTCCTCCAAGCTCTTCTCGTTCCTGCTGTTCATTGCACGGTATAAGGATAAACCGTTAGTTGCCAGATCCTTCACCGCCAACCTCTCCATTCTGTCCGCCATTCTCGGGGGGCGCAATGCCCCCCTCGCCATTACCTTGGCTGCCGCCTGAATCGGGATTTCCTCCAGACGGTGTATTAACCGGAATATCAGGCGGTGGCGGAATGTGCACAGTTCCCTGCTTCGCATCGGTGTAAGACACAGGATATGCATCAACAAATTTGCCGTTACGCTCAAAGGACACCGCCCCATCCTTATTTGGAGCAAGAATAAGCTCCACGTTGAACGTTTTGGCTGACGTAATCGTTTCTGTTCCCCATTCCCTTTTCTCGCCGCGGGCATCCGTATAGTAAATTCGAATTTTACTCGACTTGCCTTCCACCTCAGGATACACGGTCAATGGGAATGTATATTGCAGTGCCTCAGGCGGATAGCCAGAGCTGACATAAATACGAACCTCCGCACCCTTCGTCACCGGATCATTTGGCTCATACGGCTGCTGCTTGATGACCTTGCCCTGTTCTTCATAGCTAGGCTCTTCCACCACACCGTCCTTGGCAAGCTTCAGTCCACTCGCCTCAATTGCGGCAATTGCAGCTTCCTTGGTCATACCTTTCAAGTTCGGCATGCCAAACGGCTCCTTGCCCTTGCTGACGACAAGCTTGATTGTGGCCGTTTTCGGATCGACCTCTGTATCCGGACTTGGCGACATGCTGACGACCATACCTTCCTGTATCTCGTCGTCATACACCAAATCCTTCTCGATCCGCGAATCCTCGAAGCCAAGACTATGCAGTTGATTCACAACACTGTCAACTGGCTTCCCCTTGTAATCTTCAAGCTTAACAAGCGGGGTTCCTTTGCTGACGTACAAGCGAATGGCGGATCCTTCCTTCACCATTGCCCCTGGAGGCTTGCTCTGGTCAAAAATCTTTCCGGCCTCGAAGCCTTCCTTATATTCCTCAACAACCGGATCTTCAATCTCAATCTTAAGAGCTCCTAGCTCTTTCTGCGCTTCACTTATTGTCTTGTTCTTAAGATCCGGAACCGCAACATCATTGACCACAAGCACACTTTTCACGTAATACACAACACCAATTAAAATCGCAAGGAATACAATAGTCACACTGGCCCAAATCGCCGGCTTCACCCAGGATTTGCGCTTGCCTGCTCCTGCAGCAGAAGAAGACGAGCGTTCAGGGAGGGTTTCCTTTTTTCCTTGGGGAACTTTTTTATTCGCCTCCCCAGTGGAACGAATTGCTGGCATAACCCTGGTTTCTTGATCGTCATCATACATGGGCCGCGGCTTGAATGTAATTTTAGGCTCATTCAGACGCTCCGGCAACAGGCATGTTTCCAGATCACGCATCATTTCCGCTGCGGATTGATACCGTTCAGCAGGATTTTTGCGCATCGATTTCAGAATGACGTTCTCTACACTTTGAGGAATATGCGGATTAACCGCTCTTGGCTCATCGAATGGCTCCTGCAAATGCTTCAGCGCCACGCTAATCGGACTCTCCCCGAGGAATGGAAGCTGGCCCGTAAGCATCTGATACAGCACGATCCCCAGCGAGTATAAGTCAGACTTTTCTCCCGTTGACACGCCCTTTGCATGCTCCGGCGAAAAGTAATGAACAGAACCAACCACAGAGCCGGTCTGTGTAATCGTCGATGAAGTAACTGCACGCGCAATCCCGAAGTCCGTCACCTTAACGCGTCCGTTCCGGCCGATCAGGATATTATGGGGCTTAATGTCACGGTGAATAATATGATTTTGATGAGCGTGATCAAGCGCATCACATATTTGAGTAGAAATGCGTATCGATTCGTCCACCTGCAGCGGGGCCCGTTCCAAAATAATCTCATTCAGATTGTGCCCTTCCACATACTCCATAACGATAAAGTGTGTATCCTCCTCCTGCCCAACATCATAGATGCTGACCACATTCGGATGAGATAAGGAAGCTGCTGACTGCGCCTCCCGGCGGAAGCGGCGAATAAACTCTTCATCATGAACGAACTGCTGGCGCAATACTTTGACTGCAACATAACGGTTCAGCAGATTATCCAGTGCCTTGTATACAAGCGCCATTCCACCGCCGCCAATCCGCGTAATGATCTCATAGCGGCCAGACAGTATAGTACCAATCATGAGCTCCCCCCCTCTTCCATGACGCTGTTCTCCATACGATCCAGAAGAACTATCGTGATATTATCATCTCCTCCGGCATCAAGCGCCTGTCCAAGCAGGCGATCCGCCTTCACCGGCAAAGGAAGCGAAGGATCAATGACAACTCCCCATATTTGTTCAGCATTCAGCATATTTGTCAGCCCGTCACTGCACAAAAGCAGCACTTCATCAGCCCGAAGCTCAATGGACAGCAAATCCACTTCAACCTGCTCGTCCGTCCCAAGCGCACGAATAAGCACATTGCGCCGTGGATGATGCTCTGCCTCCTGTGGCTCAATTTGGCCTCGCTTCACCAGTTCATTAACGAGTGTATGATCATCCGTCAACTGTTTAATTCCGCTGCGATTAAGCACATAGGCCCGACTGTCTCCGATATACCCAATAAACCCTTTCCATTCCGTTTTATCGAACAGCGCAGCCACAATCGTCGTTCCCATATGATGATATTTCTCATCTTGAGAAGCAATATGAAAAATCGTGTGATTCGCTCGAATAATCGCCTGTTCAAGCGCTTTGCCCAGCATGGCAGTGTCCAAATCACTCGGCAATGCTGACAATTCAGATATGACGGTTTCGACAGCAAGACGGCTTGCAATATCTCCCGCTTGATGTCCGCCCATTCCATCGGCTACGATCGCTGCGTAATAGCCGTTCGACAGCTCGGATACGAAGGCGCGGTCTTCATTTACCGCTCGTACGCGTCCTACATCAGAACGTTGAACAGCCCTCATTTTCGATCACCTCGCATTAGACTCCATATGTTTCGCTCGCAGTTGCCCACATGCTGCGGCAATGTCATGCCCCTGCTCCCGACGTATCGTCGAATTAATACCACGATCCAGAAGCGTACGGTGGAATGCAAAAATATCGTTGCGCGGGGTACGCACATAGTTCCGCTCTGGCACATAGTTGACCGGAATCAAGTTGACATGTGCGAGCATTTCCATACGTTTCAATACATCCGCAAGCTCTTCCGCATGCTCCACCTTGTCGTTTACACCACCAATAAGCGCATATTCAAAGGTAATGCGGCGTCCCGTCTTCACTTGATAATGCTTGAGCGCCTTCATCACTTCCTCGAATGGAAATCTACGGTTAACTGGCATTAATTTCGAACGCAGTGCATCATTCGGCGCATGGATCGAGATAGCCAAGTTGATTTGTGTATTCTCGTCGGCAAAACGATAAATACTTGGCACAATCCCACTCGTAGACACCGTAATATGACGTTGTCCGATGTTAAGCCCCTTCTCATGAATCATGATGCGCAGAAATGCCATCGTAGCATCATAATTTTCAAACGGTTCCCCCGTTCCCATAATAACGATGCTGCTTACGCGCTCTTCTGATTCGTCCAAAATTTTCTGAGCAGCCACGACCTGGGCTACAATCTCTCCCGCTGTTAGGTTCCGTTTCAACCCGCCAAGCGTAGAGGCACAAAAGGTACAGCCTACACGGCATCCAACCTGGGTCGTAACACAAATGCTGTTCCCGTAACTGTGCTTCATAATGACAGTCTCAATCGCATGGTCATCGTGCAAACCGAATAGGAATTTATACGTACCATCCTGCGATTTCATGTGCGTTATTTCTTTCAGTGTTACAAATTGGAAGCTATCCTCAAGCTTCTGACGAAGCGACTTGGACAAGTTCGACATCTCTTGGAAGTCGTCTACGCGCTTCACATACAGCCAGTCAAAAATTTGTCCGGCGCGAAATATCGGCTCTCCTTGCTCCTTCAACCATTCTTGAAGCTGTTCAAATGTAAGATCGTATATAAATGGTTTCATTTGTTCGTTCAACCTCTACCTTTCCTCAATCATGCAGTTCGATTTATTTTACCACAAATGGGCGAAATGCTAAAAGCGCAGTGTTGCAAGCACCAGATCTATCGAATTTGAAAAAGAAAGCCGCAACGTTCAAGAAGCCTTGTCTTGAGCGTTGCGGCTTATGCTTCACACCCTGTGCAGGTATTATCGTCTTAATGCGATTCACACGATCCCCGCTTACTTTCGCTTCTTCAGGCATGCGATGAAGAATCCATCCGATTCCGCATCATGCGGCAGCACCTGCAGCATACCTGCCGGGCTGCGCTTCAGCGCCGCAGCGAGAGGCTCCGCAGGGAGAGCCTGCTTCCACGTATCATCCAGTTCCCATCCTTCTTCGGCAGCGTATGCCAGGAAGCGGCGAACCACATCCTCATTTTCCGCTCGTTCAACCGTACAAGTTGAATATACAAGGCGGCCGCCTGGACGAACCAATTGAGCTGCCTGATCAAGCAGCTCAGCTTGAAGGGATGCGATAGATGCTACGTCCTCAGGACGCTTGGCCCACTTAATATCCGGCTTGCGTCTAATGACGCCAAAGCCTGTGCAGGGCGCATCGAGCAGAACTGCATCGAAGCTGCCAACAGGCAGCTCACGGCCTAGAATGGATGCATCTACATTCATCGTAGCTACGGATGTCAAACCCAAGCGTTCAGCCTGATCCGCGATAAGCGCCACCTTATGGGCATGGACATCATTAGCCACAACTTCCCCTTTATTGCCCATTCGCTCCGCAATATGTGTCGTCTTGCCTCCAGGTGCAGCACAGCAGTCCAGCACTCGCATGCCAGCCTCTGGCCGAAGCGCCTCAACGACAAGCATCGAGCTCTCATCCTGAACAGACAACTCACCATTGCGATACCATTGGCTTAACGCCAGATTACCGGCGCCCTCAGCCACAATGCCGTCCTTGGAGAGTGAGGAAGGCATTACATTTAAGCCTTCCGCTCTCATGTCGACAAGCAGCTTCTCTCGATTCGTTCGCAGTGCATTCACGCGTGCACTTCCGTGCGGCGGACGATTGTTCGACTCGCACATCGCAGCTGTCTCTTCTTCCCCGTAAGCCTTAACCCAGTTAGAGACTAGCCAAGCCGGATGCGAATGTTCCCATACGATACGAGAGACTGGATCTGAGCCAGCAGGAGTTTCCCATAATTGCGGCTCGCGCATGATCGCCCGCAAGACACCATTGGCGAAGCCGCCCATCGACTGGCCGCCTCGGCGCTTTGCAATCGTAACCGCCTCATTAATCGCGGCATGGGCAGGGATGCGATCCAGATAATGCAATTGATAGGCCGTCATTCGGAGCAGATTGCGCATCCACGGCTTCAGCTTGGCTAAGCCGCGCTGCACCTTCTGCTCCAAAACACCATCTATCGTGTTCAAACGTTGTATCGTTCCATATACAAGCTCAGTTGCAAGACCTGCATCAACACGCGCAAGGTTCGCTTCCTGGAGTGCTTGATTCAATTGCAAATTGCTGTAAGAATGCTCCTTCTCGACTTGAACGAGTACCTCTAGCGCAACATCGCGCGCTGTCTTACGCTTCTTCGCGCCCCCTGAATGCTGCTCGCTCACTTCAGCACCGTCCCTTGCACCATCTTGCCGCCACGAACGAATTCACTAGCAGCCATTGCCTTCTTGCCGGCAGGCTGCACCTCTGTCAGCCACAGTGTGCCTGCACCTGCCTGAACCTCTATGCCTCGCGGACTCAATGTTAGCACTGTCCCAGGTTCATGCACTCCTTTGGACACAGCAGCTTCAGACATACTCGGCGCCTCACATGCCCACACCTTGAACACCTCATCGTTCCACAACGTAAATCCGCCAGAGAATGGCACAAGGCCGCGAACCTGATTGAAAATATCACGCGCAGAACGCGACCAATCGATCTTCTCATCCTCGCGTTTCAAGTTAGGTGCATAAGTTGCTTCCTCATGAGGCTGCGGAACTGCCTGGATTCGGCCTGCAATCAAATCCGGCAATGTATCAATAAGAAGCTGGGCTCCGGCAGCACTTAGCTTCTGGAACATCGTGCCCGCATTATCCTCATCCGTAATCGGAACCTCGATCGGCCGAATCATATCGCCCGTGTCCATGCCTTCTGCCATATACATAATCGTTACGCCAGTCACCGACTCGCCGTTCATAATCGAACGCTGAATCGGCGCTCCCCCCCGATACTTCGGGAGTAGAGAGCCGTGAACATTAATACAGCCAAGACGAGGAATTTCAAGCACCGACTTTGGCAGAATCTGACCGTAAGCCGCGGTTACAATCAAATCTGGTTCCAATGCGCGAATATCCTCAATCGTGGTGGAGGTACGAAGTTTCTCTGGCTGCCATACGGTAATCCCATGTTCCAGCGCAGCAGCCTTGACCGGCGTAGGCGTCAGTATACGCTTGCGACCTACCGGACGATCCGGCTGAGTTACTACTGCTGCAACTTCATACCCTTCCTTCAGCAAATTCTCCAAGCAAGGAACAGCGAACTCAGGCGTCCCCATAAATACTATCTTTGTCATCGCTTATTCCCTGCCTTCGCGGGGCACCTCATATACCCGTTCTGCAATTTCGGTAAACAATACACCGTTCAAATGGTCAATCTCATGCTGGAATGCACGCGCCAAGAAATCTTCAGCTTCGATAGTAATTTCGCGCCCATTGCGATCAAGCCCTTTTACCGTGATTTTTTGATGGCGGCGCACATCACCATTAATTCCCGGGATGCTTAAACAGCCCTCCGGCCCAAGCTGCTCTCCTTCAGCAGACAGGATAACAGGGTTAACCATCCCGATCAAGCCATGTTCATCGCCGACATCTACAACAATGACACGCTTCAAGATACCGATCTGAGGTGCTGCAAGCCCAACTCCCTCCGCGTGGTACATCGTGTCTGCCATGTCTGTCAGCAGCTTCTGAATGTTTGGAGTAATTTTAGGGACTTCCTTTGCTACTTGATGTAGAACCTCATCCGGTTCATGTACAATAATACGCAATGCCATAGGGCACACCATCCTTTTTATCGTTATTTTGTAATTTATTCACCGCATATGGTAATAACCCATTCTTTATATGAATCCCTACATCATCATTTGCGGATCGATATCCACATTGAACCATACATCTTGTTCTTTAGATACCGTGTCGAACTCCTTCATCGCTTCCGCCATCAAGGAGGACAAATCCGCCTCCCCCTTGCTCTTGATAATGCATTGGAATCGATAGCGATTTTTAATACGCGGGATCGGAGAAGCAACGGGCCCCAAAATCTCAATCGCGTTACCCGATCCATTTTGTGCATGGAGCCATCCCCGCTGCTCAGCCAACTCCTTCAGCCTGTGTGCAGCATTTTCTGCGACGCGCACCAGCAGCGGCAGCTGTTCATGGGTCATAGAGAGAAGGGCTAATCGGCAAAATGGGGGAACCATTTGCTGCCGCCGATGCCTAAGCTCTTCCGAAGCGAACGCAGCGTAATCATGCTGCGCAGCATGGATAATCGAGTAATGCTCCGGAGCATAAGTCTGTACAACCACTTCACCTGGAAGTTGATGTCTCCCTGCACGACCTGCAACTTGCGTAAGAAGCTGGAACGTCTTCTCTGCAGCGCGGAAGTCCGGCATATGCAGTGCAGAATCCGCAGCGATAACGCCTACCAATGTCACATATGGAAAATCAAGTCCTTTCGCGACCATTTGCGTCCCAAGCAGTACGTCTGCTTTTCGTTCGCCGAACTGGGCAAGCAGACGTTCATGCGAGCCCTTCTCCGTCGTCGTGTCGACATCCATCCGAATGACACGGATGCCTGGAAAGCGCTTGGCAAGCTGCTCTTCCACGCGCTGCGTTCCGGTTCCGAAATAACGTATATGCTCGCTTTCACAAGAGGGGCAGATAACCGGCGCTCGTTCCGCGTAACCGCAGTAATGACAGCGCATATGCCCTGACTTCATATGATAAGTTAATGAAATATCGCATTCTGGACATTGAGCAACATATCCGCATGTTCGACACATGACAAACGTGGAGTAACCACGGCGATTCAACAGCAGAACAGTCTGTTCCCCCCGCTCTATCCGCTCCTCCAGCGCCTTTTCCAGCGGAGCGCTGAACATAGAACGATTGCCAATCTTCAATTGCTCGCGCATATCAACGATTGTCACGGGAGGAAGCTCTCTTCCGCCGACGCGCGTCGGCATGGCCAGCGGAGCCAAATCCCAAGCAGGCGGCTCAAGTCCTGACGGCGGGACTTCATACCCATGAAGCTTGGCCGCATAATACGTCTCCATGGAGGGCGTCGCCGAACCGAGCACAACAACAGCCCCATGCAGCCGCGCCCGCTCTATGGCAACGTCACGGGCATGATACTTCGGTGTTTCTTCTTGCTTATAAGAGGTTTCATGCTCTTCGTCCATAATGATGAGACCGATATGCTCAAATGGGGCAAATACCGCCGAACGGGCGCCAATCGCAACCTGTACGCGCCGTTCTCGAATTTTCCTCCATTCATCATAACGCTCCCCTTGAGATAGGCGACTGTGCATGACAGCCACCTTCGAGCCAAATCGGCCCTTAAAGCGCTCCACCATCTGGGGCGTCAGAGATATTTCCGGTACTAATACGATAGCTTGTCTTCCAGAACGCAGACAACGATCGATCGCCTGCAAATAAACTTCTGTCTTGCCGCTCCCCGTAACGCCGTGCAGAAGAAATGTCTGTGCATACTCCTTATCCAGCACTTCCGTAATTCGGCTCAGAACGCCCTGCTGCTCTTCTGTTAGAGCCAGGGGCTGCGTAGGCTTGAAGCGCCGGTCTGCATATGGATCACGCAGAACCTCAACCTCATCGACGACTACCAGGCCTTTGCCTTCCAGAGCTTTAACCGCAGAAGCATTGAGCGAGCGAAGCGGAAGTTCTCCGCCGAATTCAAGAAGCTGGTAAAGCAATTCCTGCTGGCGGCGGGCACGAGAGCCAATTTCCACAGCCGCTTGTTCAGCCTGTTCCGGATCGACAGCCAGACTCACTCGCTTCAGCTTCTTCACACCGATTCGATCTTTAATGCGCTCTGTCTCCACTAGCCAACCATGCTGCAGCGCCTCTTTGATCAGAGCAGCAGCATCTGGAAAAGCTTGCAGCAGCTTATCAGCCGCAATCGGCTCATGCCGCTCCACATAGGCAAGCAATTTAGGGGTTAAGCTGTCGGCCAGCAGCTTATGCGGCATCAGCGCAAGCTGATCAGGAAGCTGCATGTCTACGTTTGAATGATCTTCATGCAGCCGTGCATGATGCATGTACAGCACCGCATCCTCACCAAGCTGTACGGCTTTCTCCCGCTTGCCCTTCATTGCTCCTGGGATCATAACCTGCAGCGCTGCCGTTAGGGTGCATACATAGCGATCACTCATCCACTGTGCGAGCTGGACCAAATCAGGAAGCAGCGGAGGAACAATGTCAAGCAGCTGCTGGATTGGCTTCAGTCTTGAAATCGGCACGTCCGTCATATCTGAGAGCCCGATGACAAATCCCTGCACAGTTCGTCCGCCAAAGGGAACTCCGACCCTGCTGCCGATTTCCAGCCAAGCCTTCATCTCCTGAGGAATTGCATAATCAAATGGACGATTCGTTGCCTTGCTGGGCACATCAACAATGACCTGAGCCACAGAGCTGTGAGATCCTTCACCCAAGATCGTATCTCCCACCGTTTGGAACAATGGTTGATGTTCAGACATCCAGTCATGTCCGCTACTCAATCGGATGCACCTCTTCAGTGCGTGCCTGTGCTCTTACCGGATCATTCATTCTTGACGCAGCAAGCTGCAATATCCGCTTGGCAACCCCGCTCTTCGCCATGAGCGGAACCCGTTCTACGAGACCTTCCGCGTCATAGATCGATACCTCATTATTATCAGATCCAAATCCACCTTCAGAGCGAGATACATCGTTTGCTACAATGAGATCAAGCCGTTTGCGGCGAAGCTTGTCTGCAGCATGCTGATCAACATGCTCCGTTTCGGCAGCGAACCCAACGAGGAATTGTTTCGATTTTTGACGCCCAAGCTCTTCTAAAATATCTGGATTCCGTTCCAATTCAATAACAAGGCGCTCCCCTGTCTTTTTCAACTTCTGTGGCGCCCGATTAACAGGGCGATAATCTGCTACCGCAGCCGTTTTTACGACAAGATCGATTTCGGGGTAGCGGCTCATCACTGCCTCGTACATATCCTGTGCAGATTCCACACGGACAAGCGTTACTCCATCAGGCGGGCATACCTGTGTTTGGCCTGCAACCACGATAACCTGAGCTCCCATATTTCGAGCTGCCTCCGCAATCGAAAATCCCATTTTGCCGGATGAATCATTCGTAATATAGCGAACAGGATCAATGCGTTCAACCGTTCCACCAGCTGTAACGAGTACCTTTTTGCCATACAGCAGTTGTTCTTCTTGTGCTGCAGCTTCTGGCGTTCCACCTAAACGATTCAAGGCTGCGCTTACTGTCGAGCTATTCAAGCTAGATTCAACGGAAAGCGCATTAGAAGCCATCCACTGCTTGAGCTGTTCAATGATATGCTCAGGCTCCGCCATTCTTCCCTTGCCCGTATAGCCGCAAGCAAGAAGGCCCTCTTCCGGTTCGATGAACTGTACCCCGCGTTCGCGCAAAATCGACATATTGTTCTGAACAGCAGGATGGGTATACATATGTACGTTCATCGCTGGCGCAACAATGACAGGCGCTGTTGTAGCAAGCAGCGTTGTTGTCAGCATATCATCAGCAAGTCCATGTGCCATCTTTCCAATTACATTTGCCGTTGCCGGCGCAACCAGAACCAAATCCGCCCGATCCGCCAAGTCAATATGCGATACAACCGAGGCATCCCTCTCATCAAATGTATCTGTATATACAAGCTGACGAGATAAGGTTTGGAAAGTTAATTCCGTTATAAACTCCGTAGCAGATTTCGTCATAATGACGTGAACCTCTGCGCCTTCTTGCTTAAGCTTGCTGCATAAGGCAGCAGCTTTATAAGCGGCAATGCCTCCAGTAACTCCGAGCACTATCGTTTTCCCTTGCAACATTGTAACCCGCCTTTCCGTTCAGCCGATGCGGCTTTCGTCGCTGATCGTTCGTGACCGCCACACAATTCATCCGGTCAACATAGTCTCTGAACGTTAAATTTCTTTTAGGAATGATTGCTCACACAGCAGCACCTCGTTCCCTCACGTTGAAAAAAATAACAACCTTGCGGTTGTTATCCATTTTCATACATGTATGAATTTCCGTGCTGCGTGCACCGCCAGTTATCTAACTTAGTTTATTATCTAGCGTTCAGCTCATTGCACTACAGTGCTTATTCACCTGGCTGAAGTTGGCTATGGTCTTGCTCTGTGTGAATATAATCGCCATAAATTTCTTCCAAGGCTACGCCCACTTGTTTATGGGATTTCGGGTTTTTCAACTCTGTACGTCCGCCCTCACGCAACTGGCGTGCGCGACGAGAAGCGGCAACTACTAAAGAATATTTACTGTCAACCTTTTTCATCAATTCATCAATGGAAGGATAAAGCATGGTTCAGCACTCCTTTTTTTCATATCCTCGCTTCTGACAAACATCCAGCAGACAATATATGCCGTCTATCTGCGCTTTAGAAGCTGCTCTCTTCTAGCAACCGTGACAAGGCACACTTCCTATTGAAAGTGCGCCTTGCTGCAGTTTATTCATTAGTCTTAATCTTACAATGTTCGGCAATGATGATGCTCTCTATACGCTTGCATGCAAGATCAATCTCATCATTCACGACTGCATAATCGTAGTTCTCCATTAACGCAATCTCTTCAACAGCTACGTTCATGCGGGAATCGATAACATGCTCCTGCTCTGTGCCGCGTCCGCGAATGCGATCCTTCAGCTCGTCGAGCGACGGAGGAAGCAAGAAGATGAATATTCCATTCGGGAACTTCTCCTTCACCTTCATTGCGCCCTGCACTTCGATTTCCAAAATTACATCCCGGCCTTCGGCCAACTTCTGTTCCACGAAGTCGCAAGGCGTTCCGTAATAATTGCCCACGTATTCCGCATATTCAAGCAGGCGATCTTCCTCAATCATCTGCATGAATTCCTCGCGTGATTTAAAGAAATAGTTAACCCCGTCTACTTCGCCAGCACGCGGCTTGCGTGTCGTTGCAGACACGGAGTAGGTAAGATCGTTGGTCTTCTTCAATAAAGCTTTGCATACTGTGCCTTTGCCGACGCCAGACGGGCCGGATAGCACGATTAATAACCCCTTCTTCATCTTCGTCTCCATCTTATTCGTCGTTGTCGTCATCCTTTGTAGATAGACGGTGAGCTACCGTTTCAGGCTGTACTGCGGACAATATGACATGATCGCTGTCCGTGATAATTACAGCACGCGTACGCCGACCATATGTAGCGTCTATAAGCATATGACGGTCTCGAGCCTCTTGAATGATTCGTTTAATTGGAGCCGATTCCGGACTCACAATCGAAATGATACGGTTGGCAGATACGATATTACCAAAACCGATATTAATTAGCTTAATCGCCATTACAGGTCCTCCCTCTACTTTCGAGCGCTCCTAAAATTATTCAATATTCGCTGCTTGTTCGCGAATTTTCTCCAGCTCCGCTTTCATTTCCACGACGCGGTTCGTTATTTCCAAATGATTTGCCTTGGAGCCGATGGTGTTCGTTTCGCGGTTCATTTCTTGTACAAGAAAATCAAGCTTGCGTCCTATCGCTTCATTACTTCCGAGCAGTCGTCTAAACTGTTCGAAATGGCTCTTCAGCCGCGTCAATTCTTCATCAATGTTAGAGCGTTCCGCAAACAGCGCCACTTCCATTGCGAACTTATGTTCATCAAATGGAAAGCTGGCATCCAACAGTTGTTCGATACGTTGTTTCAGTTTCGCTCGATAATCGGTCACAACGACCGGAGCCCATTCTGTGAGTTCCATATGAAGCAATTCCAACCGGCTCAGTCGTTCCGCCAAATCTCGGTTGAGGTGGCTGCCTTCCATGGCGCGCATCTTGCACAATCCGTCCATTGCTTCCAGCAATCCTGATTCCAGAGAAGCAGCAAGCTCCTCCTCCGACCAAGAGGTTAACTCTCTAACCGTAAACAAATCAGGAAGCGAGAGCATGTCGGTAACCGACAAATCTCCCGCTACACCATACTCACTTTGAACTATTGCAGAAGCCTGAAGATACGCCTCGAGCGTATGCCGGTTCAATTCTACTACCGACTTGACTTCACCATTCTGCTCCTTATTGATATACACATCGATTCGGCCGCGGCTAACCTTCTGCTGAACGATGCGCCGAAGGCGATCCTCATAGCATGTCCACTCCTTCGGCAAGCGAAGCACAGCTTCGCAGTATCGATGGTTGACAGATTTCGCTTCAAACGTTATCTTATAACCGCCAATCTCGCGGTTAGATTGACCGTAACCAGTCATACTATAGACCACGGGCACCACATCCATTACCCTATTTTAATTGATTATGTCAGACGATACAAGGGGTCTGCTTGGCGTTCCGCTTTTTCCCATACATACTGGGTCAATTCAGCCGTCATTTCATAGAACATGAACGGCGTCATGAAGTAGATGCCCTTAAAATGGGTAAGCGCGACATCCAACAGCTCCTTCGCGATAGCAACGCCTTCCTTCCGTCCTGCTTCCCCTTCTAATCCGTTCATTCTTGTGCGTACATCATCAGACAATTGAATGCCAGGAACCTCATTGTGAAGATACTCTGCATTCCGTCCGCTAGCCAGCGGCATAATTCCGATAAATACAGGAACATCGAGATGTTTCGTTCCCTCTGCTATCCGTTCGATCAAACCAACATCATACACGGGCTGCGTCATAATATAATCCGCGCCTGCCTCGACTTTCCGTTCTAATCGAGCAATTGCCTTATCCAGATGCTTCACATTCGGATTGAAGGCGCCCCCAACGACAAAGTTTGCCTTCTGCTTCAACGGCTTGCCCGAGAATGCCAAACCGCTATTTAATTGTTTGATCATCCGTATGATCTCGAAGGAAGTCATGTCGTACACCGAGCTCGAATCGGGAAGATCTCCGAATCGGGCAGGATCTCCGGTTACGGCGAGCACATGGTCAATACCTAAGGCATGCAGCCCCATCATGTGAGATTGGGTTCCGATGAGATTGCGATCTCGACATGCAATATGGACAAGCGGGCGAATTCCGATTTTATCAAGTGCCATATAGCCGAGTGCCATATTGCTCATTCTTGTAACGGCAAGCGAATTGTCCGCCAAAGTAAGAGCATCAACCCCCGCCTCTTTCAATATTTGCGCACCCTTCATGAACTTCGATATATCCAGATCGCGAGGCGGATCCAGCTCTACAATGACCGTATGGCGGGATCGTACCATGTCGACTATCGATTCTTCTGCATCATGCCCATGCCCGCAGCCGTCGAAGCAAGCAGCACCGTCAGGCCAGTGCAAGGATTCCGCTTCCTCTTCGATGCCAATGCTTTCCGCGGGTTGTACAGGAAGCTCCGGAACCTCCACGTCATGCAGCGCTTCTACAATGGCTGCTACATGCTCAGGCGTTGTTCCGCAGCAGCCGCCGATAATCCGGGCACCCATCTGTACGAACTGAACCGCGCTCTGCGCCATATATTCTGCAGTAGCCACGAAATTGTAGCGGCCATCGACATAATCAGGGAGACCCGCATTCGGAAATGCGGACAGCGGCAGGTCAATACGTCCTTGGACACCTTCCAGTGCGCGCAGCACGCCATTTGGACCCATGTGGCAGTTCAGGCCAACTACATCGGCGCCATCATCTCGCAGGACGCGGAAGGCCTCAAGCAAGCTTTTCCCGTCCTTCGTTCTCCGAGATTCTTCCACGGCAAACTGGCATATAACAGGAACATCATGATCCAGCTCGCGCACAACTTGCAGGGCGAGACGCATCTCCTCCAGATCATAAAATGTCTCGAACATAATCCCGTCAACGCCTTCTTCCAGCATGGCGGACAACTGTTCATGATAATCCCGAATGACTTGATTCGTATGGACATTCTCGCGTTTCCCTGCTCGAATAGAGCCCAGCGCACCTATGACATAAGCACGATCCTCTGCCGCTTCGCGAGCAAGACGGACAGCCGCTCTATTAATATCCTTTACAAGATGCTCTTTGCCATGTCTATACAGCTTCTCACGATTCGCAGTAAATGTATTCGTCTCAAGCAATTGCGCACCTGCATCCACATACTGCTTATGGATATTGCGGACAACATCCGGATCACTAACATTCAGTATTTCATATGAGATGCCTACAGGATACCCAAGTTGATACAAATACGTCCCCATTGCACCATCGCCAATTATGATCTGCTCGCGCAGTGCTTCCCGAAAGTTCTTCATCCTGTCTCGCACCCCAATCTCCCATCGTTGGTGAATCCTCTGTGTATAGTGGTAACTCGCTTAGTAAACATTCTATCAAGAAACCGCGGTTCATCAAGTAAAATCGCCTATTTTATTCCGCCTTTTTTGAAAAAACTCAGAAATTCCACCAAAATACTAAGAAATGATTGCCCATTCTGCCTATGTAAAAGGGCCAGCCGCATCATTTTTGCAGCCAGCCCTTGCCTACGCATAACCGATTTTGGATTCGCTTGTTACTCGTTCCTTACTTCCATTCTCCTTCAAATACAAACGTCGCCGGACCTGTCATATAGACATGGTTATCCGCTGGATTCCATTCTATAAATAAGTCCCCTCCAGCAAGGGATACGGTTGCCGCCCGGTCTGTCAGTCCATTCAGCACACTCGACACAAGCGTAGCGCAAGCTCCTGTTCCGCAAGCAAGCGTTGGCCCAGCCCCACGTTCCCACACCCGCATCGTGACATGATCGCGAGTATCGATGGAAGCAAACTCAACATTGATGTTCCGCGGAAAATAAGAATGACTTTCCAACAATGGACCCCAAGCGTGTATATCAAATGTTGCCGCATCATCCACAAAGATGACACAGTGCGGATTGCCCATCGATACCGCCGTAAATGAAAATGCATGGCCGCCTGCTTCAATCGGCTTGTCAACGATTGTCGCTTCATCAAATATGGTCGGTACCCGTAGCCCATCCAGCACAGGCTCACCCATATCTACGCGCACAGCATGGACGCTTCCATCCTGGCGAATGATTTGTACACGCTGGATACCTGCCCGAGTTTCAATCGTCAACTCATCCCGATTAACGAATCCATGCGCTACAACATAAGTCGACACGCAGCGTATCGCATTGCCGCACTGTTCAGCTTCTGTTCCATCTGAATTGATAATTCGCATCATCACATCAGCAGATTGGGAAGGCAATATATATACAAGACCGTCTGCACCAATTCCGAAGTGGCGATCACAGACTGCAATCGCCAACTCCGATACGTTAGCTGGGAGCTCCTGCTCTCCATGGACAATTACAAAATCATTGCCCAATCCGTGCATCTTCGTAAATTTCATTATAATCAACCTTTCTTACGGCAAACTCAGTTTGCATTATTAACCGCATTGATCCTATTTATAACAACACAAAGTTTACCGTATAAAGGCTGTTCAATCTATAAACCTAGTGGAAAAATATTTGTACTATTCGCATGATTCACATTTATACCGACATTACATTACGGAAGTAATGGCACAAGTAGCAGCAACATCACGCTGCTCTACGGTTAGACGTATATGCAGGTTTAGCACCGCTTGGACGTCCCGGCTTCGTGCCGGTCAGCACAGATCCGATGCCCATCAAGAAAGTTGGTATGCCGGCCATGACGAATGTAATCGCCCAGTCTCTAAAGTTAAGTGGTACCGTTTTGAATATTGGCTGCAAAGGCTCAATGTAAAGCACGCCAAGCAGAAGAAGAAGCGATGAGGCCACTGCCAGCACCAAATAACGATTTTGGAAAAAATTCCGATGGAAGATTGAACGAGAACTCCGGCAATCGAATACGTGAATGAGCTGAGCAAGCACGAGAGTCGCGAACGCGACCGATTGAGCCTTTGTAAGCTGCGCAGCACTGTCTGGATTCACACTCCATGTGAGCCAAAATGCAATCAGTGTGCACACCCCGATCAAAATACCGCGGCTAATAATTTTCCAGCCCAATCTGCGTGAAAAAATGCTTTCCTTTGCGGAACGCGGCCGATGCTCCATCAAATCCTTCTCCGGCTGATCAACGCCAAGCGCCATTGCCGGCAGACCATCGGTCACCAGATTCACCCACAGAATCTGAATCGGTACCAGCGGTAGAGGTAGCCCTAATATCATCGCAAGGAACATCACCAAAATTTCCCCAACGTTCGATGCCAGCAAGTAACGAATAAATTTTCGAATATTTTCATAAATGCCGCGGCCCTCTTCAATAGCAGCTACAATCGTAGCAAAGTTATCATCACTTAAAATAAGCGATGAGGCCTCTTTCGTTACATCGGTACCTGTTTTACCCATTGCAATTCCAATATCCGCTGCCTTAATCGCCGGCGCATCATTGACGCCATCACCCGTCATCGCAACTACATGCCCGTTGCGCTGCAAAGCCTTAACTATCCTCAGCTTATGCTCAGGCGATACCCTCGCATATACATAAGCATTGTCCACAACCTTATCCAACGCATCGTCATCCATCATTGCCAGTTGTACCCCGCTCATCGTCAACCCGCCGCGAGGAATGATTCCAAGCTGGTTGGCAATCGCTTCAGCGGTCATCTGATGGTCTCCGGTAATCATCACCGTCTTAATTCCAGCACGTCTGCAAACAGCGATAGCTTCTCTTGCCTCTCGGCGCGGCGGATCAATCATGCCGGCTAAGCCTGTGAACACGAGTTGAGCTTCTACTGCGTTTTCGTTTTCTTCATTCTCTCTTGGCTTCATTTCGCGATAGGCAAGCCCGAGCACACGCAGTGCCTGCTTCGCCATCGCCTCGTTAGCAGCTAATGCCTTTTGCTTCAGCGTAGCCGTAAACGGAACGACCTTGCCGTCCCAAAGCGCATAACTGCAGCGCTCCAGCAACACGTCAGGCGCGCCCTTAACCAACACGAGGCGGCCGCCCTGGTGTTTCACAATGACAGACATACGCTTCCGATCCGAATCGAACGAAATTTCTCCAATGCGCTCATACGCAGTTGATAGCGATTGCGGTGTCATTCCAAGCTTCGCTGCCAGCACGAGCAGCGCTCCCTCGGTCGGATCCCCTTTAATATCCCATATCGGCTTAAGCTCTTCTTTCTCTTTGTCTGATGCTTGCTTGCCGCCCTTGCCTTTCTTGCGATCAGACAGTACAGAAGCTTGATGCTCGGTTGGATAAGATTCAATAATGGTTGCATTATTGCACAGGGCACTAATTTGCAGCACGCGGCGCAGTGACTGATCATGCTTCAAATCAAGCTGTTTGCCCTGCTCCGTAATTTGTCCCATCGGCTCATAACCTTCGCCGCTAACCTCAAGTGAACGACCGCCTGTCCAAATGCGGGTAACGGTCATCTTGTTTTGAGTAAGTGTCCCGGTTTTGTCTGAACATATTACAGAAGCGCATCCAAGCGTTTCCACAGATGGAAGCTTGCGCACAATAGCCTTTCGCTTTATCATTCGCTGTACGCCTAGTGCAAGCGCAATCGTGACTATAGCCGGCAAACCTTCAGGAATCGCAGCAACAGCCAAGCTGACACCTGCCAAGAACATCGTCATTGTCGGTTGTCCATGCAAAATCCCAGCTACCACAACCAGTACCGTTACCAGCAAGGCTACGACAATCAAAATTTTGCCTAGCTGCTCGAGCCGGTGCTGAAGAGGGGTATCCATCGACTCCGTATTCTCAATTAGATCGGCGATTTTCCCCATCTCAGTGTCCATACCCGTACGAATAACAATGCCCTTGCCAGAGCCCCGCGTAACCATCGTGCCCATAAAGCCAATATTTTTCATATCCCCTAGCGGAAGTTCTTCCTTGTCTATCGGCCTAGCATGCTTGCCGACCGGTACGGATTCACCTGTTAACGCTGATTCCTCAACATAGCAGCTATGTGTCTCAATCCAGCGAATATCGGCAGGTATACGATCTCCACTCTCCAAAAACACGATATCTCCGGGCACAAGTTCACTCGCAGGCACATTGCATAACTGCTTATTGCGAAGAATGTTAGCGGTAGGTGCAGACAGCTGCTTCAACGCGTGCAACGATCGCTCTGCTCGGAATTCTTGAATGAAACCAAGCACGCCATTCAGCGTAATGATTGCAATAATTGTTATAGCATCAAGATACTCTCCAAGTATCCCAGATACGAGCGTTGCGCCAGCAAGCACCAGCACCATGAAATCCTTAAACTGGTTCAAAAATAACGTGATCGGCGAGACACGCTCTCCCTCTGCCAGTTCATTCGATCCAAATCGTGTATGGCGCGCTGCCGCTTCTTCGTCAGAGAGCCCTTCTTCCCGGTGGACTCCCAGCGTTTGAAGCAGTTGCTCCGAGGATGACTGGTGCCACTTCATTTGATCCATGGTTCTTACCCCTTTCCATTACCGTTATTGTTCCATAGGGAAGCCTTGCGAAAGTGTCCAAGCTGATACCCTCTACGCTAAAGGTATTCGGACGAGTCCGAAAATATCCCAACGATCCAATAGACACTTAAGTTTTGATCGAAAATATGGCATGATAGGAGTTACAAACAACACACATTGGCTCAGTCATACGAGCTTTTGTTTTAACACGAAGGATGATCGATTCCCTTAGTAGCGAGGGTGCCATTTGCCCGTATCCTCATGCAGCAAATCTTGCTGCGGCGGCCTTGCTGAGAAATTGAATATAAATAAGATAGGAGCTTTAATACGATGTCATTAGATGGAATTGTAACCCGTGCCCTTGTCGATGAGCTGCAGCAGACGATAGGCGCCCGCATTCATAAACTATATCAACCTACCGAACACGACCTGATCCTGCATATCCGAACTGGCGGGAAAAATCGTAAATTGCTGCTCTCTGCCAACCCGACGTATCCGCGCGTTCACTTTACGGAGCATTCTTATATGAACCCGCCGGAGCCGCCAATGTTCTGCATGCTTATGCGCAAACATTGTGAAGGAGGCGTTATCGAGAAAATCGAGCAGATTGGACGAGAACGCATTTTGCATATTACCGTTCGTTCTAGGGACGAGTTGGGAGATGAATCACAGAAGAAGATTATTATTGAGCTGACTGGCAGACACAGCAACATCATTATCGTCGATCCAGCATCTTCTACGATTATTGATGGTATTCACCATGTAACACCTGCTATTAGCAGCTTCCGCATTGTCATGCCTGGGTTCGCCTACACGGCACCGCCAGAGCAGCACAAGCTGGATCCGCTGTCTGTAGAGCCATCCGTCTTTGAATCTTTATTTTTGGAACAAATCGAAGCTTCACCTGAACAAATTATCGATTTCAAATTTTTATCCAAATGGCTTGTGCAGCACTTCTCCGGTGTAAGTCCACGACTGGCTGATGAGATCGTCTGGCGTACAGGCCTGTTTACTGCACTAGATGGCCAAGAACTGACGGAAGCTACAGCAGAGCAAGAACCGCGTACGCCTCATACGGTGGTTCTCCGCTTGCATGAAGTATTTTTACAGGCAATGGACGATGTCTCTCAACAACGGTACAAGCCTACTTTGCTTGTAGATCAGCGAGGCAAAACTTATTTTTCTGCGCTGGAAATTACCCATATCAACGGCGAGACTCAGTCTTTTGATACGATGAGTGAATGTATGGAGCATTTCTATGGAGACAAGGCCGAACGCGATATGATTAAGCAGCGCGTCGGGGATTTGTTCCGGTTCCTGCAGCAGGAGCATGCGAAGAACACGAAAAAATTAGACAAGCTGGAGGAGACGCTGCAAGATGCGCAAGATGCTGATCGATTCCGCATCATGGGAGAGCTGCTGTTTGCTTCCCTGCATATGATCTCCCGAGGCGACAACGAAATTACGCTTATTAACTATTACGATGAGAACGGTGCATCCATCACGATCCCGCTTGACCCGCTGCTTGCCCCTTCAGACAATGCGCAGCGTTATTTCAAGAAATACAATAAAGCTAAAAACAGTATTGCCGTGGTACAAGAGCAAATGACAGCCGCGCGGGAGGAAAATCGCTATTTCGAGACGCTGATGCAGCAGCTTGAGGATGCAACTGTGCAAGATGCACAGGAAATGCGAGAGGAACTTGTAGGGCAGGGCTATTTACGTGATCGCGGCCGCAAGGATAAGCGGAAGAAGAAGGATAGTCGCCCAACGGTATACTGCTATACTTCATCTGAAAATATCCCAATCTATGTGGGAAAAAATAATTTGCAAAACGAGTACGTAACCAATCGTCTCGGCAAACCGAATGATACTTGGCTGCATACGAAAGATATACCAGGGTCACACGTCGTCATCCGCAGCGAACAATTCGGAGATGTGACTCTGGAAGAGGCTGCCCAACTCGCGGCCTATTTCAGCCAAGCGAAGCACTCCAGCCAGGTGCCTGTCGACTATACGCTTATCCGCCATGTGCGCAAGCCGAACGGAGCCAAGCCTGGATTCGTCATCTATGAGCGGCAGAAGACGCTCTTCATCACGCCTGACGCCAAGCGCATTGAAAGCATGAGCCTGACAGTCAAGCAAGGCGGCTAATCACTCCTTTGCGCCATAGCGGCCTTGAAATACAAAAAAAGACCTGCTAAGTCAGCAGGTCTTCTTCTCTATACGACGATACGAAAATAGTTTGGGGTATACAATCAGCCCGTTTATTTTCAACAGTACGAGCATTCAGCTACTGCGCTCCGCCCGAACACGCTGTGCCCGCTCTTGCAGCTCGCGAACCACATCCGTCTTCACACGGCGGCCGCCCAATGCTCCGTGGAATACATCTCCCTTGCGAGCTCCGTGGAAGTCAGAGCCTGCAGTCTGCAGTAAGCCCCTCGCACATGCCATTTCTTTATAGCGCTTAGCATCTTTTGCAGAATGATCCGAGTGCCATACCTCAATGCCGTCCCATGGGGCTGCATCCAACAAGCGAACGACAAGATCATCCCGATGATAAATCCCAGGATGGGCCATAACCGCAGCGCCGCCGGCATCGTGAATCCATGCAACTGCCTCCTGCGGACGAATGCGAGGAGGGTTCACATACGCCTTTCCTCCAGCACCCAGATACTCGTCGAAAGCCTCCTTCATATTTTGAACAATTCCTCGGCGAACTAAGGCATCTGCAATATGAGGACGCCCTACTGTCTCTCCAGGAGACAGCGGCCGTCCCAGTTCCGACACCACTTCTTCCATCGTGAGCGGGATTCCCAGCTCCGTCAGCTTCGCAACGAGCATTTCATTGCGACGATCCCGAACTGCTCTAAGCTCAGCCAGCCGCTCCAGCAGCTTTGTATTCGAAATATCCAGGAAATAACCGAGCACATGAATATCGATACCGTCTTCAACCGTACTAATCTCAACACCAGGCACGACTTGAACACCATATTGCTCTCCAGCAGCAACCGCCTCCGGCACACCCAGCACGGTATCATGATCGGTAATCGCTACAGCATGCAGACCGGCCAAATAGGCAAGCTTCACATTATAAGCAGGCGTTGTCATCCCGTCTGATGCAATTGTATGGGTATGCAGATCCGCGCCACCGTGCTCCTCACTTGAACCTCCCGCTCCTTGTGGAGCGTATAACATGGTCTCCTCTACTTGAATGTCGTCAGATCTCTTATTCATCTTATCAGCCCCTTATCATGTCGATTGCGAAGCATCGTCAGCAGCGCTGTCGCAGGCAGTGACAAAAGATCAGCTTGAGCATGTACCGCATAAAATTGCCGTTTCACACTCACCTGTCGGATACGAACAGTCTTCACCAACCCTAACGCCTCCTCATGCCGCACAACAGATGGTGACAGCATCGTTACCCCAATTCCTGCCTCAACAGCCGATTTCACAGCTCCCGTACTCCCCAGTTCCATGACTACATGAAGTCTTTCCGGTTCAATTCCGAGACGCCGAAGCGCTTCCTCCATAACAATTCGTGTACCGGATCCGATTTCCCGCAGCACAAATGGATAGGACAGGACATCCTCAAGCTTTACTTCATTTGCTGCGGCCAAAACATGATCCCGAGGTACGACGAGCATCAACTCGTCTTCCATGATTGGTTCAACGTGTATGTCGTGATCCGCCACTGGGGCCTCCACAAGTCCAAGATGTAATTGTTGACTGCGAATACCATCTACAATTTGCGAGCTGTTCATCACCCGTAATTGAATATCCAATTGCGGGTGCAGCTTGGCAAATTGACCGAGGATCGGCGGCAAAATATATTCACCAATGGTCAAACTCGCCGCAAGCACAAGTTTGCCATGCAAGTCGAGTGTGTAATTCGACATCATTTCCTCTGTTTCACGAACAAGCTCCGTACAACGATGTGCATAAGGGAACAGCTTATGGCCCGCCTCAGACAATTGCAGCTTCTTCGTAGAACGGTGCAGCAGCTTTGTGCCGAAATACTCTTCCAATGCCTGAATCTGCATCGTTACTGCCGGCTGCGTCATATGCAGCGCTTGTGCCGCAGCCGAAAAGCTTCCTCTTGTTGCGACGTTGTAGAATATATGCAGCTGATGAAAATTCAACCCCATACGCCTTTCCCCTCTTTCCTGCTTCCTAGCCTCTATTATAGCGTAAAATTGCGCGATTCCATAAAACATGTATCTCATCCGATGCTCCATCTGCAGGCATTGCAGATCCAGCTGTCCGGGGCTATTGTCATAAACATATCAAAAAAGCCAATCAGATGATCTGATTGGCCTAGTGTGTATGTGTGATCCATCGAAGCATTCATCTATGCTTGCGGCTGTTCTTCACCAACGTCATGCGCCGCGAGTGCCGCAGCCATGAATAATAAGTCTTTAAATCACGCAGTTCCATCGTTTCCGACATTTTGCCGAGAAACGTAACGATGATCATCTTGGATAACGGATCGCCCGCCAAATCAAACTCCGTGTCAGATTCCACGAACTCTGCTACCACGACCAAATCATCATCAATTAAGAACACGTCCTGCTCATTGCGATAGTAAGAAATGATCCGATTCTGCTTCAAGCTGTCCCATATAAACGCCGCTATTGATTCAACATCCGCCTCTTCCTTCGCGATACGGTCAATCCAGCGGGATCGCGCATGATTCGTTATGACAACATTGGCTACTTTCTTATCGCCTAACAACACATAGAAAGGTTCATAGGTGCTCCATCGATTCATTACTTTATCTCTCATTGGCTTCACCACTCTCCACCATGTTAGGTCTTTTTATCTATGTATATATACCCATTATATTACATGATGTGTCAACTGTTCTCAAGTTCAGGAATGAACTTTTTCACTCATTTTAGGAAAACTTTAACATCAAAATCGGATTTTGCAAAAAAATAGCAGACCCCTCCAACACACGGAGTGGTCTGCATATCCGTTACTACCATTACATTCCGTAAAAACGAGTTTTATCTGGAACATCCTTGCTGTATTCCGTTTTAATCTCGTTGCGATACGAGCGCTCGATTTTCTTTACATAATTTAGGCGCTTCATATTTTTAACTGTATCTTCCGCCTTTTCCGCGTTCACGTATAAGACGGCATATTGCATTTTCTTTGACACATAATGAAGCGTCCCATATTTATCCAAGTTACGAGCAGCCTTCACATCGCTTACCCATACGATATACCCCGTCCGTTCAGGAACCATAACACTTGCCCTCCCCCTGCCGTTCTACTAGGAACAGCTGCTGCAACCACCGCTGCATCCGCCGCTACCACATCCACCCTTCGGCTGTGGATCATTGCTCGGCACCTTGATCGTTTCAGACACGGCAAGAGCAATTGTTTCTGACAAGTGATGCAGCAGCTTATCAACTGCTTCCTCGGCTTGCTTGAATTGATATACTGCTTCTATAGACTCCAGCTCTTGTTGTACAGCGAGCACTTCATCCTTTGCCTTATGATAATCGGGATGGAAGTGGCCGAACCGCTCCGCCTCTTCGAAGCGTTCCTTCTTGCGGGCAAATTCGCGTACGAGCTGCTTTACCTGCTCATTGCCTTCCATGCGTTCTTTCCACATCACATAATCGGCAACCTCTATCGACTGGTTGATCATGTCGCCTAATTCATATGCATTGGTGAGCAGAACGGCCATATCGGCAACATCTTGTTTTTCTTCTATTGGCACGTTATCACGCTCAATTCTTTGTAGAGTAGTACGATGAGGGACAGAGCAGTCCAACCCTACAGCAGCCCCTCGGGTACGATCAAGCGTACCCTGTCCCACTTCTCAGGAGACAATTGAACCGGCTTGTCACTTGACAAGCAAGGCAGCACGTAAGCCGTTATCGCCCAGCCCAGGTCATCAGAACTTGTTGAGGTCAACGGAACGATTACCTGTAATCTTCCCTCTTCCTCAACTTCAAGCTGTGTCTGATGCCGGATAGCAGCCATCACCATATCCCGCTTCGTCGAGGTATGATAGGATCGCAAAGCCTTCGTCCACTGGCCGGAAATATCATTATAACTAGCCTCTTCTGCATCTTGTGCGAGTAAACCGGTATCCATTTCATAATACTGCAATGAGGATGGACTGTAAACTGGCCCTTTAAGATCCGCTTCCTCCGCCACTTGCCCATGATTCCCATCCTGCCACAGCTTCGGCATACGTCTTCGTTCCTCACCGCCCCAGCGCTTTAAGGGCGGCAATTCGAAACGAATCAGTTGACTCTCAACCTCATCCACATGATCTCGATCTACAATGTAATCTTCAGAGCTTATTGGAACAAGCCAGTTCCTGAGCACCTCTGAACTTTCCATCGCTGATTGCACAGCTTGGGCCGTATCCGAGTCTGCACAACGAAGAAGAACCACTTCCGAGAACTGAATTCTTCCGTATTGTCGCCCCCACATTTCGATAGCGTCACGTACTGGATCCGGCACCCCAGTCAACGAACACCTCTCTAGGAAGGAGAGAACGGATTGAACCGACCGACCGTGCTCCAATCCGTTTTCGAACGATTCGCGGGTAAGACGATAGGTATCCATCTGGTCGGAATTCCATAGCTGGGCAAATACCTCCAATTCGAAGCGGATGAGAAACGAAGCATGAGGAGGCACCATAATCTCGAAATCCGGTTGTACAAATAGAACCCGTTCCTGTTCATCCTCTTCTTGATACACAGTGCGGAACATCCAGCAGTCATCAGCTTCCCCGACATCGCACAGCCCTAATGCATGGGATGTACGCAGCCACTCCTTTATTTGCTGCCGCACTGTGTCAAATGTGACATTCCCAATATCGAGCCATCCGAGATCACGACAGGCATGTCCGACAATTTCATCCGAGCTCCACTTACCCATCCTTCCGAAATGGAGCACCGCATATGCAACATGTCTTATCAATGCCTCATTTGGTAAATAGTGCTCAATGACAACCTCGGCAATTGCCCGCAGCGCTTCCTGTGAAGGCAAGTTGAGCCACTTTTTCAATTGGTCGTTCTCCACTGTATAGCTTGTTGCATCTTTGCGCAGCAGCCCAAGTCGAAGTGCCGTATCAAGCACAATGGCTACATGTATCGGCATCGACTCAGCGAAAGGTATTTTGACGTTCCAGCCAGCAAATACCTGTCCATGCAGACAAAGCAAGGAATCGAGCCTTGAGATCGCCCTTTTATGCAGTACTCCCTTGGCCGTAAGAGGCAGTCCTTCATTCAGCGCATACACAAGGAGTTGGAACAAGTCCCTCAACATTCCCTTGGAGGATTCTACCGATATGACATTGCTTCCATCAAGGGGTTGAAGTGAGTACAGCCATTCATCTCCTGACTTCGTCCCCTTGGACTGAGGGACATTTTCCAAGTCCATTCTATCTAATCGAAATGCAAGCAGGCGCTCATAAACATCCTTAGGAATAAAAAAGAGCCGTTCTCCCCAGGTTGTCCGCACACTCGCCAATAAACCTGATTTCAATAATGGGCCGCAAGCGGCACGCAGCATTGCACCTGTTGCCATAGGACCGTGCCATTTGCGCAATGCGTCTAATGCGAAAGGAAGCGTAGCCGTTCGATTGAACATGACATCATACGAGGCTCTATGCTCCTCCGGCAGCGCTGCATAAGCCTCGACAATCTGAACAGGATTGTCGCTGAATTTTTGCCATTGCTGGCTGAATGAATGCTCCTTATTTTGTTCCATTCGCTTCCATAGTTGATACGTATTCATGACAGTCCTCCTGCTGCTCAATTGCATATTGATACCCTTGCTCTACTAGAAACCGCTGCCGCTTCATCGCATAATCCCGTTCCTTTGTATCCTCGCTTACGACCGAATAGAAACTGGCTTGTCTGCCATCTGCCTTGGGACGAAGCAGCCGCCCAAGCCGCTGGGCCTCTTCTTGTCTCGAACCGAAGCTTCCTGACACTTGAATAGCTACCGTTGCATCCGGCAAATCTACAGCAAAATTAGCAACCTTGGAGACAATAAGCACCTCTATCGAGCCTTGCTTGAACTGAGCATACAGCTGCTCACGTTCTTCTTGCGGTGTTTTTCCTGTCAGTACAGGTGCTGACAAAGATTGTGACAACCGATCCAACTGCTGCAAGTATTGTCCGATAATCAACGTTGGAAGCTTCGGATGGCGCTTCAAGATCCGCTTTACCGCTTCTATCTTCAATTCATTCTCTCCAGCGATCCTTGCCTTATCTCGCTCTCCCGCTTGAAGATAATACTTCCTGCCTTCCTCTGACAAAGGCACTCGCACTTCCACGCAATCGACCTCTGCGATCCACCCGTCCTGCTCCAGCTCCTTCCAGGGCAGTTCGTACCGCTTTGGGCCAATTAGGGAAAATACATCCCGTTCGCAGCCATCTTCACGGACGAGCGTAGCAGTCAAGCCAAGCCGCCGTGTGGCCTGCAAATCAGCCGTCGTGCGAAATACCGGAGCCGGAAGCAAATGTACTTCATCATAGATGATCAACCCCCAATCCCGCTCATGGAACAGGTGCATATGCTGGCACTCACGGTCTTTATCCTGACGGTAGGTCATCATCTGATAGGTAGATATTGTAACAGGTCTTACTTGCTTGGATTTACCGGTATATTCACCAACTTGTTCATCCAACAATGTCGTCCGGGTTAAAATCTCCCGCTTCCACTGCTTCACGGAAGTCGTGTTCGAGGTTAGAATTAAGGTCTCGCTTTGTAATTCTGTCATGGCGGTTATTCCAACGATCGTTTTGCCCGCCCCACACGGCAGCACAATGACGCCATCTCCAGCTGCACGCTTCGCGCTGCCGATAAATGCCTGCACAGCTTCGCACTGGTAATTCCGTACTTGAAAGCCCCCCTGCTCTTTCAATTGAAAATCAAGCGGCTCTCCATCTCTGTAACCAACCCTGTCCACGATCGGATACCCAGCATTGGCAAGCGCTCGCTTCAAGCGGCCACGGTGCTTCGCTAATATCGCTACAATTCCATCCTGCGGCTTCCCTGTAAAAAGTCTGCCTACCTCCCGATCCGATAGCATCCGATCCAACACTTTAGGATCCTTGGCGTGCAGGGTGATGCTCGCATCTCGCTCTTCTCCATGCAGAACGAATAAGCCATACCGCCCCATCCACATCGCGATCTCTTGCTTGACCTTTACAGGAACAGGGTATGTCGCATATGTATCCAGCACCGCGCATACCATCTCCGCAGTCTTCCCGCTCGCCGCAGCATTCCACAGCGTGATTGGGGTCATACGAAAGGTATGGAGTCCTTGCGGATGCTTCATTAACTCTGCAAATCCCAGTAGGGCACGGCGAATGTCTGAATAACTGGTAGACTGCGCATTAACCAATATCGTCATATCCTGCTGCACAACAAGTGCAAACGTCTCTCTTGCCATTTGTTGCACCTCCCCTCGTTTTCTTCATCAATCAAGTCAAACTATTTCACCTAGTGTAAAGCTGTATTCCAACGCCCTTCTTATGAGGCCGCAGAATGCAAAAAAGTTCATCTCTCCCCTATAGCAGAAGACGAGATGAACTGTTTCTGTGTCCTTAACTAGCCCTAATGTGTATAAGGCGATTCAGATATCTCGCTGAGCGCCTGACCTGCTTCATCGGCGAACGGTGTCCGCTTCGCTAGATCACCGATCGATACGATTCCTACGAGCTTGCCGTTCTTCACTACAGGCAGTCGGCGAACCTGCTGCTCAGCCATTAACGCTGCTGCTTCATCAATCGTCGCATCCGGCGATATACTAACCAGTTCTTCTGTCATAATATGCGAAATGCGCGTCGAGCCTGGGTGCTTGCTCGCAATCCCGCGCAGCACCAAATCCCGATCCGTTACTGCCCCAACGAGCCGTTCACCATCTACAATCGGAATAAATCCCGTATCATATTGCTTCATCTTGACGGCTGCCTCATAAATGTTGTCCAATACTGTGCATGTGGCACAGGTTGTCGTCATTACCTCTTGTACCGTTGACATCAGCATCCTCCTATTCAGGCATAGGATGCCCCAATTGGCGAAACATATCCAAGCGAGCCAATCACTTCTTCGGCATAGTGCGATCTAATGCTCATTCATTTTAAATATCAGCCATTTACATGTTTTTACTACAGATTAATCCCGTTACGTATTCTATACTACTATATCACATGCAGCCAATGGTTACTTTTGCTCGGCTAATGCATCCATTGCTAATCCGATTAACATTTGCCCCGCAATCAACATGGCAGACTCCTCAAAATCGAACTTCGGATGGTGGTGTGGATAACGAGCATAATCCTCATTTCCCGCTCCTACAAGTACGAAGCATCCCGGTATCTGCTTTACATAATAGGCAAAATCTTCAGCAGGCATCATCATTTCTGCTTCCCGAACGCAATCTTGACCGACCACTTCATCTGCAATGCGGAATACGCGTTCAGCCTCGCTGCCATCATTAACAAGTGCTGGATAGCCAACACGGAATTCCATCTCATATTCGGCTTCATGCATCGCACACGTCAGCTCTACAATACGTTCGAAGCGCTGCCGTAGCAGCTGTCGAACTTCTGGATCGAAGGAACGAATCGTCCCCTTCAGTTCAGCTCGATCAGCAATAATATTCTGTGTCGTGCCTGCCTGAAGAGAGCCCACAGATATAACAGCCGGCTGAAGCGGAGATACATTGCGGCTCACAATCGACTGCAGCTGCTGTACAAGCGATGCCCCAATAAGGACGGCATCCGTACATAAATGCGGCATCCCCCCATGACCGCCCTTCCCTGCAATCGTCAAGCGGAAATCATCTACAGCTGCCATCATCGATCCTTCGCGTGTAGCTACAATGCCTGTAGGAATCGGCGTCCACAGATGAACGCCATAGATCCGATTCACACCTTCGAGCGCTCCATCACGAATCAACGCCTGGGCCCCGCCAGGACTAACCTCTTCCGCAGGCTGGAACAGCAATCGAATTTCTCCCGTCCATAGGCTGCGCTGCTCTGACAACACTTTGGCTACCGACAGCAGCGTAGCTGTGTGCCCATCATGACCACATGCATGCATGACGCCAGGAACCTGTGAGCGATAATCGCACTGCTTCTCATCTTGAATCGGAAGCGCATCCATGTCTGCGCGCAGAGCAACGACAGCACCATCGCCGTTGCGAATCCGGCCTATCAGACCATTTCCGCCAATGCCGGTTTCAACCTCAATTCCGAAGGAACGCAACTGATTCGCTACAAATGTGGCTGTTTTCGACTCTTCATAGGACAGTTCCGGATTCTGATGCAAATAACGCCGCCATGCGATCGTCTGCTCAAACTGTGTTGACAAAGCTTCCTTCCATAAGGACGATGCTTGAGACACACTCATCCTTCTCTCCCCCTACCTTCACATTTCCAATATTGTACCATACCCCCGTAATCTACCGTAGATATCTTTGCATGATTTTGACCGATGCGCCGGATCATGCGGTAACCACGCTAGGGATCTCTTGCGCAAGCGTAGGAAACATACTATCATGGAAATGAGTAAAGATGGTTGTACTTATAAGGTAGACGAGAACTCGAAGGAGGAAAGTGGTACATGATAATCGAAAATTCTGGCCTGATTGGGCTTGAATCCGACCTTGCTTATCTTGACGAAGCAATGGAAAAGCTCGGTTTCGTACGAGGCCAATGGGAGTATTACCGTGCTACATACGACTTGAAGATGGAAGCAGGCAGCGAAGACTATTACTTGCGTATTAATACACGAGTGAAAGAAGGCAAGCTCGAGAAGCCCGATGCCGTTTTGGCTATTGAAGCGGTCTACATGGGACGTGCGTCTTTCCCCCATGGGTTGGACTATGAAACCCCGATCCCGCAAGCACAGCTCAATACCGCTACTCAACGCCTGCATCAATTGAAGGAAGCGCTCAGCGCGTAGTGGTTCTCACTTGAGTAGAACATACAAACCCATGAAACGAGATACCCCGTCTCCACCAGCCAAAGGCACGCCGGATTTCACCTTGCTCGTGCTTACTTTATTGCTCGTAGGATTCGGTGTCGTCATGGTGTATAGTGCGAGTTCTAGTCTAGCTGCCGTTTCTGCTTTATACAACCACGATGCACTTTACTTCGGCAAACGTCAGCTCATGTGGGCTGGATTAGGATTGATTGCAATGCTGATTGCAATGAATATCCCGTACAAAATGTATAAAAAGTTATTTATCCCTTTATTTATTGTTACGATTATAATGCTGGCTCTCGTTCCTTATATAGGACAAGAGCGAAACGGGGCAAGAAGCTGGTTCGGTATCGGCGGCACCATTGGGGTACAGCCGGCGGAATTGGCTAAGATTTCAATTGTTCTGTACCTGGCCGCCTTAATAACCAAGAAGGGCGAGAAATTTCGAGATTTCAAAAAAGGGCTTTTCCCTGTCATGATTATCGTCGGCTTCGTTGTCGGCCTGATCATGCTGCAGCCCGACTTTGGATCTGCGATGATTTTGGCCGCCTGCGCCGGTGTAATCGTCATTGCAGGCGGAGCCAACCTGAAGCACATCATGAATTGCCTGTTGGTAGGACTAACAGGTGTGATTGTCGTTTTAGGATTACATTCTTTGCTATCGCCCGGGAAGCTGGCGGACGGATATCAATTCGCCCGCATCCAGTCTTGGCTCGATCCTTTTCAAGATGCACAAGGAACCAGTTATAATTTGCTTCAATCGTTGAAGGCGGTCGCTCATGGCGGATGGACAGGAGCCGGGTTCGGTCAGAGCATCCAGAAGCTGTTGTATCTGCCTTATCCGTATAATGACTTCATCTTCGCCATCATCGCCGAGGAATGGGGCTTTATTGGAACAAGCATTTTCCTGATCGTCTATTTGATGTTCATTTGGCGTGGTATTATAATCGCCCTCCGATGCCCGGATACGTACGGAACGCTTGTGAGCGTCGGCATTATCGGTATTATTGCCGTTCAAGCCTTCATCAACATTGGAGGCGTAACGAGAACGATACCGATTACCGGTGTTACGCTGCCGCTCATTAGTTATGGCGGTTCCTCGCTGCTTATTACGATGGCGAGTATCGGCATATTACTGAGCGTCTCCCGCGAGGCCAATCGGATAAGTCATGATAAAAAGCCAGTTGGCAGCTTGCCGAATTCTCGCGAACGAACAACAAAAAAAGACTACCGACCGCTCAGGTCCGTGTAGTCTTTTTTTGTGTGTTGTGCATGCAAGCATAAGTGCCTATTTGGTGATTCGCTGAATCTCCTCCAGCTCCTCGTCTTTAAATGCGACGCCCTCTACCTTAATATTAATTTCAACGACGTCTAGTCCGGTCATATTCTGAACCGCTTCGCGGACGTTTAATTGCAACTGGCGGCACACTTCCTGAATTGGCATGCCATACATGACAATCACTCGCAGATCTATAGCGGTTTCCACTTGACCTACCTCTACAGATACACCCTTTTGCACGTTCTTGCCGCTCAATCGCTTCGCCCAACCTTCGGACAGTCCGCCTGACATAGCAGCAATACCTGGAGTTTCAAGCGCAGCAAGACCAGCGATTGTGGCGACGACATCGTCGGATATCCGAATGTTACCTTCCTGTGTGTTCAATTGTTCCTCAGCCATCGTCATCCTCCTTTCTGTCTCACCTATATTGTAGACGATTATTGAACATGAAAGCAAACAGAGTATTCAACTCGCCCCAAATTCAGATGTTGCACGATAAAATGGATCAATTGGCCATAGTTTACAAACGAAAATCAGTTCGCTATATTAAATATCAGATATTTTGGCCCAAACAATTTAAACGATAGGAGTGGTCGGTTTGCGCAACCGATTGTTTTTCGCGCTATTGTGCATCACATTCGTCCTAAGCGGAGTAGGTCATTACCTCCATTGGAATATGACAGTGCAATTCGTTATTTCCGCAATCGCGATTATCTTCGTGGCGGGCTTCCTTGGACGATCTACAGAAAGTGTATCCCATTATGCAGGCCAGCGGCTTGGAGGATTCCTAAATGCAACCTTCGGTAATGCAGCTGAGCTTATCATCGCGATCTTCCTTGTGCGGGAAGGACTATTCGACATGGTCAAGGCCAGTTTAACAGGAGCAATTATCGGCAACTTGCTGCTTGTATTGGGCCTTAGCTTATTCGTGGGCGGATTGAAGTTTAAAGTGCAGCGATTCAACATTGAGCTTGCCGGAATGAATGGCTCCCTCATGCTGCTTGCTGTCATTGCATTATTTGTGCCCGCCGCATTTTTTACGACCCATTCCATCAGTGCAGAAGGAACGAAGACACTCAGCTTAATCGTAGCAGGTGTATTGATCGCTGCCTATTTACTCTGGCTCGTGTTCTCTATGATTACGCATAAGGACATGCTCGTAGACGAATCGGCGGTTGGTGAAGAGCAAGCCGAAGAAGAGCCTGCTTGGTCCAAATCCAGATCTATCTTTTATCTGCTTCTATCTACGGTCATGGTCGCATTCGTCAGTGAATGGCTTGTTGGTACCCTGGATTCATTCACCGCACAATTCGGCTTATCCGAACTGTTCGTAGGGGCATTCGTGATTGCGATCGTGGGCAATGCTGCAGAACATAGCGCGGCAGTTATGATGGCCATGAAGAACAAGATTGGCGCTGCCGTCGAAATTGCAATTGGCAGCAGCTTGCAAATTGCACTGTTCGTAGCACCGGTGCTGGTCTTCGTCAGTACACTGTTTGGACAAACGATGGATATCGTATTTACAACCATTGAGATGGTGGCAATTGGCGTCTCTGTATTTATAGCCAAATCCATTTCCCAAGATGGTCGTACGAACTGGTACGAAGGCCTGCTGCTGTTAGCTGTGTATGTGATTCTTGGCGTCTCCTTCTATCTCGTCTAAGTGATCCGGTCTATGCGATCTAGCTCAGCTATTAAGCGTGGGGACAGCTTGTCATCAACTTTTTTATACATAATGAACACAAAAAGCTTGGGACTTGTCCCAAGCTTTCTTTGTATTCAGCCGTTACGCTATACGCTCTACATATTTTCTTCTCTATTTATTTCTCTGCTTTGTTCAATGCTTCATACAATACGGCAAGATTCCGCTCTAATCTGCTGACCAGCATACGTCCGACATCCTCTTCTACCAATCCAGCTCTTACCGCAAAGTCCACCTGTCTAGAAAAACCATACATCTGCGTATCTAGCACTTCCTCATAGAGAGGGCAGTAACGCGTCGCCAAGTTCTCCATTTGAACTTGAATGAGTTTCTCTATTTGATGCGCATCATCTTCAAGCAGAGCGAGCGCCTTATCATTGATCTTTTGTACCACATCCGACGAAGACATGCCTGATTTCCCCCCTATGACCCGAAGTCACGTTTGTTCTATTTCTAATATTAGACGATCACGCCCTGTAACACAAGATGCACGGTGAACTTCTATGTGATAAACCGCACATTTCCAGCGCCATGGCAAACGTTCATAAAGGACTGAATGCCTTGCACCGCGCGCATATTTACTGTATCACAGATGTTGCATGGCGACAAAAAATATAATGAACCGTCAACATGAACGTCGCAGTCTCATTCCAATATGAAAGAAGAGCCGAGACAAATCGTCCCGGCCCCCTATTCTTCTCGTTTCGAATTATTCGGCTACAACAGTTACATTCAAACCGTGCTTTGCAAATACCTCAGCCATTGCTGCTTTTGCCTCGTCCACATCTGGACCATGGACATGCAGTTCGTAGGCTTGATTACCAACGAGCGTTGTGAACAAGCCAAGAATACTTTTTACGTCAATGTATTTGTTGTCGGCTTGTAACACAATCGAGGATCTGAATTTGTTCGCTGTTTGCGAGATTTCCACAATTGCCGTGTTATTAGACATTGAAATCCCTCCGTCTCAGTAAATCACATCTAAATTTATACGCTTCCATCATACCGTGAATAAGAGTCTTGGCGCAAGGTGAAATCCTTCATTAGAAGCAGGCAAATATAGACTACTTCAAATGTTCAGGATTCAAGCATTCCAGCTCTGGAATGACAAATCGGCCGTCTTTGCGTACGAGCACATCATCAAAGTACATCTCACCGCCGCCGTACTCTGGACGTTGGATCAGAACCAAGTCCCAGTGGATGGACGAGCGATTGCCGTTATCCGCTGTGTCATAGGCTTGGCCCGGTGTGAAATGAATGCTGCCCGCGATCTTTTCATCGAACAAAATATCCTTCATCGGGTGCAAGATGTACGGATTGACGCCAATTGCAAATTCCCCGATGTGGCGAGCCCCTTCATCCGAATCCAAGATTTCATTCAAGCGATCCGTATCGTTGCTTGTTGCCTCCACAATTTTACCGTTCTCAAAACGGAATTTCACGTTCTCGAATGTGAACCCGTTGTAGATGGACGGTGTATTGTAGGACAAGGTGCCATTCACCGAATCACGCACTGGAGCCGTATACACTTCTCCGTCTGGAATGTTCCGTTGTCCGGAGCATTTGACAGAACCAATGTTCTTGATGGAGAAGCTAAGATCTGTTCCTGGTCCGACCAGGCGTACCTTGTCAGTACGATCCATCAAGTTTTTCAAAGCATCCATCGCTGTATCCATTTTGGAATAGTCCAGGTTGCATACATTGAAGTAGAAATCTTCAAACGCCTCTGTCGATGTGTTCGCCAACTGGGCCATTGAAGCGTTCGGGTAACGAAGCACAACCCATTTCGTGCGTTTTACACGCTCTTCCATATGTACAGGATGGGAGTAAATTGACTCATACAATGCCATCTTATCTTTTGGCACATCTGCCAATTCATTCGCATTCTCCCCTGCACGAATACCGATATACCCCTGCATATTCTGCATACGAAGCAAATCGTACTCTTTCCATGTCTCCATTTGCTCTTTGGTTGCATTCAAGAGAAGCGAACGCAGCACAGAACGATCGGTTAGCTGCACAAACGGACGGCCGCCACGCTTAGCAATCTCGTTCACAATACATGTAACCAGTTCACGCTCAGATCCAATCATCTCTACAAGAATATTTTCCCCTGGCTGTACATCCACAGAGTATCCAACCAAGTTTTTCGCAAGCTCTTCTATTCTTGGGTCTTTCATCCTATGGTTCCTCCTCGGTCGGTTTGCATGATCTTACGATTATCATTGTATCACGATGATCGCATGACGTCAGCGGTTCCTACCGCTGTACAAGTGATACTCTACTCATACAAAAATCGGGACTGCATGTGAACCAGCTCTTCCTTCGGCTCTCCTTGCTCATCATAAGATGAAGTGATCCAACCTTCTACGTAGGCAGGAAGCGAATCACGCTTATTTACCCATACCACATACTTCGCTTGTACCGCTGCATTCTTCAGCTTCGCATAGAGATCCTTACGGCCTTGAGCAGCAAGGACTGATAGTTTCTTTTGCAGCTTTTGCTCGTCAGCTTGAGACATGCTGCCCTTCATTTGCTGCAGTTGTACATTTGGTGTAATCAACCGATCATAATCATCAATCAATTGTTTCGAATACATGTGCTTAGCTTGTTCTGCGTCTACATCAACTTGCAATGGAATCAAATCCGCTCGCTGCTTCTCGTCCATGCTCATAATATGCATCTTGCTTGTTGAGCCTGCATGTGTTTGTACAACGGGATCATAACTTGTCAGCGCCTTCACACGCTTGGCCCCATCGATTCTAAGCTCTTCCAATTGTTTAAGCGGATTCCATCTGTTCTCTGTCGTTGTCTGCTCAGCCTGAGGGCTTAACCGCATATAGATCCCCTTATGCTGTTGAATTTCTCCCTCATATCGCAGCTGCTTCGCCAGCAGCTTATCTCTACCTGTTCGAATTTCAGCCATCCCCTGAAAGCGAAACTGATCTTTACCTGCCATGCCATTTAGTGCTCTGTCAAGCAATGCTTCAGGAGGTGTATGATCCGCAATCGAACATCCATGGATCAAAATAGCACCAAGCAGCAGTACTACTGTCCGCGTTATCCTGTTCCACTTTACTCGTACTTTTGCTCTTGTCGTGGTTATCATGTCAATCACCTCCACTATATTCATGAACGAAAAAAAGAGGTGGGAAATGTTATTCCCGCCTCTTTTAGCGTTTCACGTCTGTTTTGGAATTATTCGACGGTATCGCAATGCGCTTACCACTCCTTCTTGCTCACTTGAATCCGGTTCCGTCCACCGTTCTTCGCCTCATACAAGGCGACATCTGCCCGGTAGAACAAAGATTCCACACTAATCTTCTCATCCTGCCAATTCCAGTCTGCAATTCCACATGAAACCGTTACACGCGGATCTGTTTCATTGGCCACTCGAGTCCGTATCCGTTCCGCCACACCAAGTGTTTGGGACAAGGTAAGCTGTGGCAAGTATATTGCAAGCTCCTCACCGCCCCAACGGGCCGCAATATCTGTTTCTCGAATCGATGAGCGTATGATTCGGCTGACTTGATTCAGAATCTTGTCGCCAATTTGATGACCATAGGAGTCGTTAATATGCTTAAAATAATCAATATCCGCCACAATCAATGACCCACAGAAATCATTCTTTTGCAGCCGATCGATTTGCTTGTCCAAATAATGCCTTGCAAAAAGCCCTGTAAGCTGGTCTTTATTCGCAAGATGTTTCACTCTTGCATGCAAGGTGGCGTTTGCAATAGCAAGACCAATATGAGTAGCAAGCATTTGCAGCAGCTTCAAGTTCTCATACGTAAAGAATTGCGGCCGCTTGTCTGCAAGCAAGACAATCCCAACCAGCTCGCCTCCGCCGAATAACGGAGCTGCAATAACGGAACGCAAGCCGAGCTTCTCGAAGAATTGCATCGAAGCAGGAGTCTGCTCCGTACAGTCAGACACAATTATCGGTTCACGCAGTGAGATCATATAGCCGAACAATCCTTCATCTGCCGGCATATGAGCCCCATCAAACTCTTCTAAATTACAGGATACGACCTCGAAGCGATTCTTCTCAGTATGGAGCTGCAGCAATAGGCAAAATTCAGCACCGAACACCCGCAGCAGTTCATGCGTAGCGTCTCGGAATACATCCCGCAGCCGCAGGCTCTGATTAATTCGCTTCGTCAAATCATTGATAAAACGGAGCTCTTGTATCACTTCATTGGCTTGCTCATGAAGTCGTGCATTCTCAAAAGCCGTCCCTGCTGTCTCTACGACGAGTTGAATGAGCTGCACATCCGAAGGATCAGGATCCTCGCCAAGGAAGCATACCTTCAACACGCCGTATGAGCCTTGCTTGCCGCAAAGTGCAAAGGCAACTTCAATATGTCCCTCCTGCGTTCGTCCGTAACATAGTTCGCCCTTCATAAAGGCCTGCATTACAATTGGGTCTCCCCATGACTTGAATACGAGCGTCTTCACCTTCGGATTCACACTATGATGATCTTGCGATAAATACACCTCAATGCTCGATTCCGGCACAAGCCGTTCGACACTTTCCATAATTTGTGTCAATACTGCATCTACATCAATTCGATCATGCATGTGACGCACAACATTATATAGAACATCTCTGCGCTTATATTCTCTTTCAACAACGCGCTGTGTGTACATAAGTTCTTTAATAAATGTATATTCAAATGCAAGATAGAACTGAGCGCGAAGCGCGTGTGTCCACGCTTCGAGTGCTGTCATAGCCTCATTCGGCATCAGCAGTTTATACACAGCGACTGCGAACACATCACGCCCTTCTCGTGTGTGCAGCGGGCACATAACCAATACCCCGTCTCCAATAGCTGCTATCGTCTTGGTTCGCTCTTGCAAACATTCATTCATCGCCTCGCTGGCTCTGCTGTCCGTATCCAGCAGTGACTTATCTCCTGCGAGCCATCCACCGGAATAATCATAAATAGCGCTGCTTCCAATGATGGACAGCGCTTCATTTGGCATATCCTTCAGCCACGCGCGGTAGGCGGATTGCAGCAGTGAGGCAATATACGGAAAGTCATGAGGTGTCACATCACGTTGCAACAACCATCCTTCTATTGCCAATTCATCATCGACAGGAGCGGATTCTTGGTAATCCTTTGTCTCTATCTTTTTCGGTTCTAATTCAATTGTATAATGTGGAAGTTGACGTTCCGTCATCCTCTTCTCCTTCATATTCGAAAGGTTGTTCATTTCCTATCATACATGATTTTTCAATGAAAATGTACTATATCCCGAAAACCAATTCTAAAATTTTGGTCCATTAGAACCATGCCTAAAGATCTAATGACTAGACGTTTTCCAGCACAATTGGAATTGATAGCTTGACAGAAGAGTGTCCTATCTTATAATATTATGTGATGTATATGGGCGAAACTGTTGTGTCACCCTCACGACAATCATCACCGACTAGGCAGCGGCTGAAAACCTGAGTCGGAGCTGAACGAATTGATCGAACGGCATAGGATGATTTCGACGCAATGACACCCCACAATCTAACGATAATTTTGATTGAGAAGGAGTCAATATAACATGGCACGTTACACAGGTCCTAAATTTAAATTGAGCCGTCGTCTTGGAATTTCCTTGAGCGGTACTGGTAAAGAATTGAAGCGCGCGTATCCTCCAGGACAACATGGTCCAGGACAACGCAAAAAATTGAGCGGCTACGGCGTTCAATTGCAAGAAAAACAAAAATTGCGCCACATGTACGGTTTGGGCGAGAAGCAATTCCGCACATTGTTCAACCGCGCATCCAAATTGCCAGGCATCGCTGGTGAGAACTTCATGTTCTTGCTCGAAAGCCGCTTGGACAACTTGGTATTCCGTCTTGGCCTTTCCAACTCCCGTGCAGGTGCTCGCCAATTGGTAGCACACGGTCACGTGACTGTGAACGGTAAAAAAGTAGACATCCCGTCTTACATCGTAACTCCTGGTGATGTTATCGGCTTACGTGAAAGAAGCCGTGGCTTGAAAGTGATCAAAGAGGCTCTTGAAGGCCGTCATCACTTGGCAGGATACTTGGAATTCAACGAAGCTGCTATGGAAGGTAAATTCGTACGTTTGCCTGAGCGCGGCGAGTTATCCCAAGACATCGATGAAAAGCAAATCGTCGAGTTCTACAGCCGATAAGATTCGCTCTATCGCATAGAAGCGACACCACAATCGCCTCCCCTAGCGGGAGGCGATTTTTTTATGTTTACCCGCTATATTATCATCAGGAAATGCGATTTACGACGCTCTTTTTCCCCTCACTTTTATGGTATAATGGAAAGCGCTGCACTTACTAAGGAGGAAAAAATGCATGGTTGAGGAGAAAGTGACGGAAAGCGGCAAAAAACCGACGCGCAAGAGGTCGATTGGCCGCACGATATGGTCCGTTATCAAATGGCTCATGCTGTTCGGCCTGCTATGCGGCTTATTTGCTGGTGGGGCTGGTCTCGGTTATGTAACGTCCTTAATTAAGGACGAACCAGTTCGCCCACGGGAAATGATTCAGCAGAAGATTCAGGAGAATGCCATAACGGGATTCGTCTTTTTCAATGACGGCAATCAAATCGGACAGCTTCGAACCGAAGAAGATCGTCGTCCCGTCTCATTAAAAGATATCCCCCAATCCGTCATAGATGCCCTTATCGCGATTGAAGACAATCGATTCTATGAACATATGGGCGTTGATATTCGCGGACTGTCTCGGGCTGTAGTACAGAAAGTATTGAATCAATCTGTGCAAACAGGCGGCAGTACGCTTACACAACAATTGGCAAGACGAGTATTTTTGAATTTGGATCGTACCGACAGCCGCAAGGCAAAGGAAATATTGCTCTCTCTGCGTATGGAGCGCGTGTTGTCCAAAGAAGAAATTATTGTTGCATATTTAAATAAGGTTCCTTTCGGCAACGGTTCAACAGGCTATAATTTATACGGAATTAAAGCAGCAGCTAAAGGTATTTTTAATATTGATAATTTGAGCAAGCTGAATATTGCCCAGTCTGCATATTTAGCGGGTCTTCCACAGTTGCCTTCTGCCTATTCGGCCTTTAACGGTAAAGGTGAAATCAATGAAAAAGGTATTGCACGTGCGATAGAGCGGCAGAAGCTTGTTCTCAAACGAATGCTTGAAGAAAATAAAATTTCGATGCAGCAATATAATGAAGCGCTGGCGTTTGATATTCGCAAATCGATTGCCCAGCCTCGGGAGAAGGCATACGCTACATATCCGTATCTGATGATGGAAGCGGAACGCGCAGCCGCAGAAGTGCTCGTGCTTCAGAAAAACCCAGGACTTACGAAGGCAGACTTGCGCAAGCGCGAGAACAACGATATGCTGCAGTCGGCACGCGAACAGTTGTTGCGCGGCGGGTATCTCGTATATACCACCATCGACAAAAAGATATATGATGCGATGAAGCGAGTATCTTCCAATCCCAATAATTTCTCACCGGACAGTAAAACAAAAGGTGTTGAACAGGTTGCGTCGTTGATGGTCGATCATAAATCTGGTGCTATTCTAGGCATGATCGAAGGAAGAGACTTCAAGATCGAGCAGATGAACTTCGCCACGCAAATGCTGAAGCAGCCTGGCTCGACGATGAAGCCGCTGGCTGCGTATTTGCCTGCGCTTGACCAGGGGTTGATTCAACCAGCTTCCATATTGGACGATGCTCCGATGGTGCTCAAGGACGGCTCTAAGGGTTATCATATTCCAGGCAACGCCAACGGTCGCTATCAAGGGCTCGTTACCGCACGAAGCGCATTAAGCCAATCACTTAACCTGCCGGCTCTCAAAATCTACATCGAGAAGCTGGGTGTGAAAAAAGCGCTGGATTTCGTGCAGAAGCTCGGTATCACAACCATTCAGCCTGAAGATTACTACGCACAAACTGGCGTTATAGGCGGCTTGCGCTATGGCGTTACGGTTGAGGAAATTACCAATGCATTCGGTGCAATTGCGAATCAGGGTGTATTCAATGATGCGTACTTGATTAGCAAAATTGTAGATTCCAAAGGAAATATCGTCTATCAGCACAAGGAAGAACCGCAAGCGGTCGTTTCCAAGCAAAGCGCCTTTCTGATGACAGACATGATGAAATCGGTCATTACGGATTCGAGAGGTACAGGACGCCGCGTGAGAGGCGAATTTGACCTATATGGAAAAGTTGAGGTTGCCGCGAAAACTGGCTCGACCCAGAACTATGCGGATACTTGGTTCATCGGCTCAACTCCTGATGTCACGATGGGCGTATGGGTAGGCTACGACAAGCCGATTCATGTATTGAATCGCGATGCCCGCTCACGCTCGACAGAGATATGGTCGAAGGTCATGAACGAGGTGAACAAGGCCAAGCCTGACCTGCTGCAAACGAAGGAATTTACTCGTCCTGACGGCATTGTAAGCATGACAGTGTCTGGGTACAGCGGTAAGCTTCCAAATGAATTAACAAGACTTGGCGGCAAATTCGTTACAGATATTTTCAACCGCAAGTATGTTCCAAAGACCGAAGAAGATGCGCTTGTTCACATGAAGTACATTACCTATGACGGCGTCAACTATATACCACAGGACAGCACTCCTGCTGATATGGTTGCAGAGAAGGTTGTACTGAAGCGTGAGAAGCCAATCCAGGAGCTTGTTGAAGAATTGAAGAAGGCGCTGGGTCATTTATCATCCAGCAGCAATCGCCGATCTTTATCTGCCTATTTGCCGGAGGACGCCAATAGTGACGCACCAGCGAAGGTCGATCCACGTCAAGACGATGGCAAAGCGCCTTCTGCACCACGCGACGTTCGGATTGCAGCATCGAAGAGCGATGCCGTTCACATCACCTTCTCTCGCAATCCAGAATCCGATGTAGTCGGATACCGTCTATATCGATCATTGAACGGCGGAACATACCAGCAGCAAAGTGGAACCGTATTGACCGGTGATGATACGAGATTCAGCAGCTATGCATCAAGCAGCCAACAATACAGCTTCTATGTGACAGCTGTCGATGTCGGTGGACATGAATCGATACCTTCTGAAATTGTCCAGTGGGGAGCTCTAGGCTCAGGAACAAAAACAGAGGTACCTCAACCACCGGGTACCAATGATCCAAGTGAATCGAGCAGGAGCAATTCAGGCGGCCAAGCCGGTAGCCATGAAGCCGATAATGGCAATGCTCATGAGCCGCAACAGTCAGCAGCTCAGGCTCCTGACTCTCCTAGCGGACTGAAGGCATCGTTAACGGATATGGGTGTAAAACTTACTTGGAAGGCTTCAGCCAACAATCCAAGCGAATATTACATCTACTACAGCGCGAGCCGCAACGGCCCTTATGAGCGAATCGGATCTTCTGCCTCAACTGACTTTGAGCTGATTACATTAACACCAGGCGGATGGTATCATGTAACAGCTGCAAACAGTGCAGGCGAATCATCTGCCTCCTCTTCTGCTCAGGTCAATAATTAAATTTACACAAAAGAGGACAGAATGCGATAGACATTCTGTCCTCTTTTTTTTCATGTTATCATCCATTGCTTCTTCCCTCATATGCTAACATTTTTCCGCTGAACAAGCCGTTCCAAATGCATCGTTAGAAATCCGATTTCTTCTGGGGGTACCGCTTTTTCCAGCCCTTCAGCAATCCAGCCTGCCAATATAATTGCCTTTTCATAGGCTTCTTCATATTCTTCACGAATTTGAACGAGCAGCGGATTGTTAAGTGTCTTCCCTGCTCTTACTCGATCAATGAGTCCCTTTAAGTGACCAATAAAGAGTACTGTGGAGAGCGACTCATCAAAGTCAATGCCAACATGCTTGCCATTCTCCAGCACTCTCGATATCATTTTCAATTCAGCAACAGACTTATTGCCCTTGCCGCCACTTCTTGCTCCGTGAAAATGCATTGCCAAGAACGCAACCTCATCTTGAGGCAAGTTCACATCCAACTGATCATTTAGGTAATCTATCGCCCGCTCTGCTACGCGATATTCATCTCGATACAAATGCTGAATTTCGAACATGAAGGGATTGCTGATCACTAAGCCGCGCTTGCAGCGCTCAATGGCTAAATTAATATGATCAACGAGTGCAGAATGAATCGTTTCTGAGAAATCCCCTTCCAAATGACTCTGTGCAAATGCAATCACTTCCTCGACTACACCAATAATTTTGAAATCCACCGCATACAAAATTTGCTCGTAATGCTCCAGCACTTCCGTCGTATGCAGTAAAAATTCCTGTTTTATATCATTTTCATTCACCTCCATACCCAGCTTTTTTTGAAAGCCAATCCCTTTGCCAAAAGCGATAGAGTTTTTCCCATTGGATAGTTTGGTCATCACCACATTATGCGACAGGACATGCACAATTTTCCGTTCAATCATCCGCTCTCCCCTTCCAAGAATCGAACTGCCCTGCTAATGGATAACCGAGATATGCGTGCTAACCGTTAATAAATGCTGACACGCTTAATCTTCGCTCAATCTTCTCCCGCAGAAGCTCCGAATCCGTTCCCATCACAATATGGATGTGACCTTTGCCAACACGCATCAAACCATACGCGCCAAGAGACATAATCCCTCCCTCATCTACCTTGGAGTCATCCTCAAGCCGCAGCCGAAGTCTAGTAATACACGCATCGACAGCTCGAATATTTCCCATTCCTCCTATATAGCCTAGCAATCGTTCCAATAGGGCAGCTGTATCATCTCGCGTTCCAATTGAGGGGATTACGGCCTCCATCGTTGCCTGCTCCTCACGTCCTGGTGCGTGAACATGAAATACACGGATTGCAATTGTTGCGGTCGCATAATACAGTCCAAAATAAAGAATTCCGAGTAATAGCAAGAGCAGAGCATTTCTAACGCTCGTCCACGATATGAACATATCGATGAAGCCTGCTGAGAATCCAAATCCTGCTCGAATGCTCATGAGATCTGCTAGCATGAGTGCTAATCCCGTATAAATGGCATGCAGACCATAAAGAACTGGGGCAGTCAGCATAAGTGTAAATTCAAGCGGCTCTGTTATCCCTGTCAGGAAGCTTGTCAATGAGGCTGTCAACATAATCGACGCAACACGCTTGCGTTCATGCAATTGGGAGGAACGGACTATGGCAAGTGCATAAGCCGGCAGTCCAAACATCATAACAGGGAAAAATCCTGCCATAAAGGTTCCAGCTGTCGGATCGCCTGCATGGAACCGCCACAAATCGCCTCGCACAATCGCCCCGGTATCTGTTACGTATTCCCCAATTTGAAACCATGCAATATTGTTCAGTATATGATGCAGTCCAGTAGGTATGAGCAATCGATTCAACAAGCCAAATATGCCAGCCCCCCAGCCTTTTGCCGTCAGTATACTGGAACCTGTATCACGAATGGCCTCCTGGATTGTCGGCCAAATCAGGCCAGCTACTACCCCTACACCAACCATCGCAACGGAAGATATGATCGGGATAAAACGCTTGCCTCCGAAAAATCCGATCGCTGCCGGGAGCCTTATTCTATGGTAACGGTTATACAAGGCAGCTACGATCCCTCCGCATAGCATTCCTCCCAGAACACCCGTATCCAAGACAATTCCATGCTCAAAATGCTTCATGACATTCGTAAATACAAAGTAACCAACAGCAGCGGCCAAAGCTGCAACCCCTTGGCCTGATGTCAATCCAATCGCTACCCCCACAGCAAAAAAGAGCGGCATATGATCGAAAATGGCGTTTCCACCTAACTTGCATACACTTGCTGCTGCTGCCATCCATGGGATATTGGAATGAATATCTCCGATACGCACTAATATCGAAGCTGCGGGGAGCACTGCAATGGGGATCATCAGTGATCGGCCGACTTGCTGCATATAAGTCATCATTTTCATTCGCAACACTATCCCCTTACCCTACTCGGATATGTGTTATTTAATCGCACCAGCCATCATGCCGCTTGTAATTTGCTTCTGGAAGATTATATATAAAATTAGTACAGGGATGATCGAAAGCAGTAATCCCGCAAAAAGTGGCCCCCACTCTGTACGATACTGCATCTCGGCCTGCATAATCGCGATGCCGACAGGGATCGTATACTTATCGGGATCATTTACCAGCACCGTACCAATAATATATTCATTCCAAATATTCAATACGTTCATCATGCCAACAGATATAAGTCCAGGCTTAACAAGCGGAAGCATAATACGGAAAAAAACACCATAATGCGAGCTGCCGTCGATGGAAGCCGCCTCATCCAGTTCCTTCGGCATCGACCTAAAAAATCCAACAAGCACAAATACGCCAAATGGCAAATTAATTGCCGTATACACCAGAATCAGTCCCAGAAGCGAATTATCCAGATGCAGGTTGGAAAGAAGGAAAAATAACGGGATTAAGCCAAGGATAAGGGGAATCATCATGCTGGACAAATATAAATTATAGAGCGCCATGCTTCCGCGAAACGGAAATCTAGCGATAACATAGGATGTAGTTGAAGATAGAAGCAATGCCAGCACGGTGCTTGCCACTGTAACAAGCAATGAGTTGGTAAAGTACATCCCTAAATGGTAGTTGCTCCAAACTGCTGTGAAATTAGCCCATTCAAGCGGCCACTCCGGCAAGCTCCACGGCGCATGTAACAGGAACTGCTGATTCGTCTTGAACGAACCAAGGATCGTCCACAGCAGCGGATAAATGACGAATATCGTCCAAATCCCGAGCAACGCATACAATAAGGCTCTAACAACCTTTTGAGAACGCTTACGAGGATATTGCTCTATGGAATTCATAGACTGTCCTCTCCTTTTCCAGTCCAAATAATCAAGCCATCTCAATTGCATCTCTATGCATTAGCCGCTGAAGCGCCAGGGTTGTTATGAGCGACAGGACAAGGATCAGTACACCAATCGCGGAAGCATAGCCGAAATGGAATTGTCGAAATCCCATTTGATACAAATATGAGCCCATGACCTGTGTTGCATTATCCGGTCCGCCTTCTGTCATCATCCACACGATGACGAACGAGCCATTCAAGGTTGTCATAACCACCCATAGAATGGATACTTTGATTTGCTCCCACGTAAGCGGCATCGTGACACGCCAAAATTGCTGCCACTCCTTAGCACCATCAATACTCGCTGCCTCATATAAGTCCTTCGGAATATTCAAAATGCCCGCAATAACGAGGATCATGACAAAGCCTACACCTGCCCATATTGCCGGAGGCAGCAGCATCCACATCGCCAGTTTCGGATCTCCTAACCATGGTGTCTGAACCTTTTCTGACGAGAACAAAGATAGAAACGAATTTAAAAATCCAATACTAGGATTGTAAATATAATTCCAAAGCACGCCAATGACTACGACCGACAGGATGTTGGGGATAAAAAATACTGAACGGAAAAATCCGCTTCCACGTACCCGAAAACGGGTCATCAGTACGGCGAACAATACCCCTAATCCGACAATGCCAACTACCTTCCAAAACACAAAGAAATAATCATTCATGATCGCCTTGATGATTATAGGGTCATTTGCCAAGTCGCGATAGTTCTGGATGCCGATCAAGTTCTTCGTCTCCGATCCACCCGACCAGTCTGTAAAACTGTAATACAATCCGTGAAAAATGGGGTAGATCATAAACAAGCAGAAAAACAACAATGTTGGTACCGTAAATACGAACACAAAGAGCTGACGCTTTCTCTTCCATGAGAGGCCGACTCTTCCGCTTGCATTCCCCTTTGCGGGAGTTCCCTGTGCGGGCACCATCTTTTTCAAGTAGTCCCCTCCTTATCTCTCATTTGTTCAAAGCCGTCGTGTTATAGATCAGGATGCATGCGCTACGACTTCACACATGCATCCCCAAATAATCACTGTTCTGCTTTATTTTCTTGCCTTCGCAGCCGCCTTCTCCATCCGATCCATCCATTCATCTGGAGTAATGCTGCCCATCATAAGTGCAAGGGTTGAGTCTGATCTCACCTTGTCTACATCCGCATTCAATTCAATGTAAGGAGCAACAATGGTGTTGTCTGAGCTGTAAAATTTCATAGCTGTCTTGGACAGCTCACTCGCATTTGATTTCTCCAAATCCGCTTTCAAGTTGCCAAGTGCACCTGTCTCCTCCGCCCATGTAATGGCAGATTGCTTCGTGAATAAGAACTCAAGGAATGCTTTTGCGGCAGCTGGATTTTTCGCTTTCTGCGCAATTCCTACCGTAGCAGTAAATGGTATCGCTACATATTTGCCGCCCGGCTTTTGTGTGATTGATGGAATGAAACCGAATTCAAAACCTTGCGGAACATCTTTCTTCATTTCATTTTCGAGCCAGAGTCCATTCGGAATAAAGGCATCCTTATGCTGCAGGAACAGCATTTGCGAGTCAATATGGTTAATTGGAGCTGAGGCTGGGTCAATAAGGCCTGCATCCCGCATTTGCACCATTTGCCCCAATGTCTTCTTCACTGGCTCGCTCTTGAACACGCCTTCCTTCAAGGCGAACATATCAAGCAAAATAGAAGTATCGTTGTTGTTGTTCACGACAAATGCGGAATCCATTACACCATTTTGGAAGTAGTACGGGTACTTTCCTGTAAAAATAAATGGCGCATTGACCTTGCCGGATTCCTTGATTTTCTTCGCTTCGCTTATAAAACTTTCAAAATCTTTCGGTTCAGTCCAGCCATTGTCTGCAAAAAATTTCTTGTCGTAGAAAACTCCCCAGGAGCCAAATACGAATGGAATCGTATAAATTTTGCCGCCGTAGTCGATCGGCTTCAGCAGCAGTTCGTCAGAAATCTTGTTGCCATCCGCATTCTTGGCCTCTTTAAAGTAATCTGTCAAGTCCATCAATTGATCATCTTGTACCATTTGGGTTGCATTCGAGCCAGCACCGTCAATGTAGACAAAGTCAGGAGGGTTTCCTTGAATCCAGCGCGGCTTCATCTGATCATTGATTTTCGGGCCTGCTGACTCTTTGACTTTTACATTCGGGTACTTTTTCTGAAACTCCGCGATAATCTTCTTCCAGCCCTGATCGCCATATCCGCCGACAAAATACTGGATTTCAAAATCACCCGACACGTCGCCGCCTGTCGACTCTGTCTTGCCTGAATCGCTATTGTTTTGTGCTTGTTCTGATGTCTTTCCGCTGCCTCCGTTATTCGACGCTCCATTCGTCTGACTGCTTGAGCTGCAACCTGTTGCCGTCATTAAGACAAGTGCGGTAATGATAAGCAGCAATAAGGATCTGCCCCACTTGTAATGTATTCCGTTCATGGATATACCCCTCTCCGTCACAATGGATTGATTTCGCGAAAACGGTGCAACGACAAAAAAGGCACACGTTAAGAAGGCAGTCACATAGCGACTGAACTTCCATAACGAATGCCCTTGCGGTAACATGTTATGTCCATTCTATTGTACTTGTCGTTTCGCGTTGCATATTCGCTTCGCTATTGGGATAATATCCCACTATTATGGATTTGTCAATAATGACTTCAGCAGTTAATCCTCAATCGTTGATAAATCGCCTGTCGGCAGGCTCAATTCCCATGCCTTGAGCACACGGCGCATAATTTTGCCTGAGCGAGTTTTCGGCAATTTGTCCTTGAACTCAATCTCCCTAGGCGATGCATGTGCGGACAGCCCTTCCTTGACGAACTTCGCAATATCCGCTTTTAACTCTTCGGACGGCGTATAGCCTTCGCGCAAAGAAATAAATGCCTTAATAATTTCGCCACGCATTGGATCAGGCTTCCCGATTACGCCTGCTTCCGCGACTGCCGGATGCTCGACAAGCTTGCTCTCTACCTCGAAGGGGCCAACTCGTTCGCCCGATGTATTAATAACATCGTCAATTCGGCCTTGGAACCAGAAGTAGCCCTCATCATCCATGTAGGCAGAATCACCCGATACATACCATCCTGTAAGGCGGAAGTATTCTTCATACTTAGCCGGATTGTTCCATACCTTTCGCATCATCGACGGCCATGGTGTACGAATGGCCAGGTTCCCCATTCGAAATGGAGGAAGCTCATTGCCTTGATCATCAATAATCGCGGCTTCAATACCTGGGACAGGACGTCCCATGGAGCCAGGCTTGATGGCCATTGCCGGATAGTTGCAAATCAACTGTCCACCCGTTTCCGTCATCCACCATGTATCATGAATCCGATGATTGTAAACTTTCATTCCCCAACGAACAACCTCAGGATTAAGCGGTTCGCCTACAGACAGGATATGACGTAAGCTTGATAAGTTAAAGCTCGAAATTACATCATCCCCGGCACCCATCAGCATACGGAATGCGGTCGGAGCACTGTACCATACGGATACTTTATATTTCTCAATGGTTGAGTACCAGTCCTGCGGACTGAACCGTCCACCACGAACCACGTTCGTCGCTCCGTTCAGCCACGGTGCGAATATCCCGTATGACGTTCCAGTAACCCAACCTGGATCTGCTGTACACCAATAAATGTCGTCTTCCTTTAAATCCAATACAACATTTCCGGTATGATAATGCTGAATCATTGCGTTTTGTACGTGATATACGCCCTTAGGCTTGCCTGTCGAGCCGGATGTATAGTGAATAATGAGCCCGTCTTCCCGCTGCAGCCATTCCACTTCGGCTTCTTCGGAGGCGGTAGACATTTCCGCGTGGAAATCAACAATTCCATCCTCAACCTCTATTTCGTCACCTACAAGAATCACATGCTTCAAGGCAGGCAGCTCAGAACGGGGCACACGATGAACGAGCGCTGGAGTTGTCACAATCGCTACTGCCGCGCTGTCTTCTAACCGATCCTTAACCGCAGTCTCCATAAACGCTTCGAATAGTGGACCGACAACAGCCCCAATCTTCAGCGAGCCAAGTAAGCTGACATACAGTTCAGGTGTGCGCGGCATGAAAATGAAGATGCGTTCTCCCTTTTGAATTCCGAGGTTGCGCAGCACGTTCGCGAACTGATTCGTCTTGCGGCTCAACTCAGCATAGGTATACGCTTCATCACGAACAGCATCACTGTAATAGAGCGCCACCTTTTCTCCGCGACCGTTCGCAACATGCCGATCAATCGCCTCGTAAGCCATATTTACTTTTCCAGTCTCATACCAAGAAAATTGCTTCTCTACCTCTTCCCACCTGAAATCGGCCGACCATTTTCCATAGTCACTCATGTTTGGATTGCTTGCAATCGCAGCAATAATTTCTCCCTGCACGTTACCCATATTGTTCCATCCTCCTATGTCTTTTACATCATTATTCATGCTCCACGAATCACAAATTCGTGTAATAAATCGCTTTCATGAAGAAATGCACTAAAGGACGATGATGCAGTTCGTGGTGTCAAGGGAAAAAATCATGAACTTTAAGGCAAAATCATTATAGCATACGATTTGTTTTTCGCCTATTCTTTTCCTTTTCAAATCATTCTATTTTTGCTATAACGGAATGGAAGAGATGAAAGGAGCTGCTTGGTGTGGAACATCCGAAGAGATACTACGCTCATATTATTCCTCATACGGAACGAGTTGTTGTTGTCGAAGGCCCCGTACGTTCCGATATTCTTCGCACCTTGACTATGCACACCGATTTGAAGGCGTTTCGCCGGCCAGCTGATCAACACCAAGCGCTTGTGGAGATCGCAGATTTACCCGAAGGACGCATTATTATTGCGAGAGAAGGCTCTACTATCGTCGGTTACGTCACCTTCCATTATCCCGATGAGCTGGAGCGCTGGTCAGATGGACAAATGGATGATTTAATTGAGCTTGGCGCCATTGAGGTCGCCAAGGATTACCGCTCACTTGGTTTGGGCAGAAGCATGATTTCGACAGCGTTTGAAGATGAACAGATGGAGCGCTATATTGTATTTACGACAGAATATTATTGGCATTGGGATTTGGATGGCACCAGAATGAACGTATGGGACTATCGGAAGATGATGGAGAAGTTGATGGAATCCGTAGGCATGATCTGGTATGCGACAGACGATCCTGAAATTTGTTCCCACCCTGCCAACTGCCTTATGGTTCGTATCGGCAAGAACGTTCCATTATCGTCAGAGGAGCAGTTCGACCGCGTCCGATTCCGTCAGCGGTTCATGTATTAGTATTGTTAGGAGAGGGATGTTGGACATGTCAGGTAAGGCACTATACTTCATGCATGAGGAAGCCCTCCGCTATCGCTTTAATGCCGATCACCCATTCGATCAGCAGCGGCTTGCTATGACGCATGATCTGCTAGAATACGCTAAAGCCATAGATGAAGGCGCTATCACACGTCTTCAGACGGAAGCCGCAGATATCGAACGTTTGCTGCCTCTCATTCATCGCGCCGACTATATCGAAGCTGTAAAGAAGCTTAGCGAACCGAATCCAACTGCCGAGTGGGCCGTTAAAGCAGCACAATACGGCTTGCATACGGAAGACACTCCTTACTTTCCAGGGATGCATACAGCGGCTTGCGCGATAGTTGCCGGTTCCATTGCTGCTTGTGAGGCGGTCATGTCTGGAAGATCTGAACACGCTCTGCATTTGGGCGGTGGACTTCATCATGCCTTTGGCGATAAAGGTGCGGGCTTCTGCGTATATAATGATGCTGCGGTCGCAATCGCCTGGCTTCGGCATACGTACTGTGCAAGAGTGCTGTATATCGACACAGATGTCCACCATGGAGATGGTGTACAGTGGTGCTTTTATACGGACCCAGATGTATTTACTTACTCCATTCACGAGACTGGGAAGTTTCTGTTCCCGGGTACAGGATTCGTGCATGAACGCGGCGGTGGAGAGGGTTTTGGCGCTTGCGTCAATGTACCGCTGGAACCGTATACGGAGGATGACTCGTGGCTGGAATGCTTCACAGAGACCGTACAATGTGCAGCAGCAGCATTCAAGCCGGACATTATAATTAGCCAGCATGGCTGTGATGCTCATGCAATGGATCCGTTGTCTCACTTGCATTGCAGCACGCGTATCTATAGTGAGATCCCGCGCATTATCCACCGTCTTGCACATCAATACGCCAATGGCAAATGGGTCGCCATTGGCGGAGGTGGCTATGATATATGGCGGGTCGTGCCGCGTGCTTGGAGCATGCTATGGCTGGAAATGAGCGAGCATCCGCTTGCACGTACATTAACGAACCACCCACAGCAGCTATTGCCGGAACAATGGTTGACGAAGTGGTCGCAGAAGTCCCCCGTACCCCTCCCCCACACTTGGCATGATGATACATCTACTTGGGCGCCGATGCCAAGACGAAGTATTATTCAAGACCGCAATGCAAGGGCTAAGGAGCTTGCAATGGAATATATTCGTTAGAATGAACAGCGGCGCAAGCAGATCCTAAGTGTAGGTCGCTTGCGCCACTGTGCTGCCTATCATATTCATTACTTATTAACTAACGTAATTAGTTCTGTAATCCTTGCAGCATGCTGTCCACAATTTGGTGGGAGCGATGTGAGGCTTCCACCGTGAATTCAGAAAAGTTAACATGAGCTGACCCATCCGCCTTATCCGACATGGAGCGAATAACGACATACGGAATCTCATTGATGAAGCATGCTTGTGCCACTGCGGCACCTTCCATCTCTGTGCAAACTGATCCAGTGAATGTTTCATACAGCTTTCGAACTTTGTCTCGATCTGCGACAAATTGATCGCCTGACAGCACGACTCCTTTGCGATATCGGCCTGGTACGAGTCGTTCACACGCCCGTTCTGCCAATTCGATAAGACCTGCATCAGCCATAAACTGTGAGATCTCTTGGAACGGGATTACGCCTGGAGCAAACCCAAGTGCGGTTACATCCATATCATGATGCATGCAGGACGTCGAGATGACGATGTCCCCGATGTTCAGTTCTGGGTGCACTGCACCTGCTACGCCTGTGAAAATCACCTTCGTTACATGAAAACGGTCGATCAGCACCTGCGTAGTTACTGCAGCATTTACTTTCCCTACTCCAGACTTGCAAATAACGATGTTTATACCGTGGAGTGAGCCCTTGTAATAACGGAGTCCCGCGACATCCACTTGTTCTACCGGTTGAGCTGCCTGAAGCAACAATTCGATTTCCTCATCCATTGCCCCAATTACACCAATAACCGATCCATGCGCATTCGTCATCGAAACCAGCCTCCTGTACGTATATCTACTTCATAACCATACAAAAGACCCCACATACATGGGGCCTTACGTATATATCTAACCGTATTCTTATGGATTCACACGCAGCAACCGAACCTTACACTTCACTTACAGACAAGCGAAGAATCGTTTCGTGCGGCAAAATTACACGTGAATGTTCTACATTTTCCTTCTTCATCAGCTTCGTCAGCAAGCGCATCGCTACCGCACCAATGTCATACATTGGCTGAGCTACCGTCGTCAATTGCGGACGAACCATCGATGCCATGCGGATATTATCAACACTGATGACAGAGAAGTCATCTGGCACCTTCAAGCCAGCATCTTGAATGCAGTGTATTGCACCGATAGCCATTTCATCCGTTGCAGCAAAGATTGCCGTCGGACGCTTCTTCAAGCCGAGGAAGTACTTCATCGCTTCTACGCCGGACTCATAGCGGTAGTTGCCAATTCTAACCAAGTCTTCCTTGTATTCGACGCCCGCGCCTTCCAATGCACGCTTATATCCTTGAAAACGGGCAAAGCCGTTTGCTGGATCTTGAAGCGTGCCGCTGATCATCGCAATGTCACGATGCCCATGTCGGATAAGTGTATTCACAGCATCAAAGGCTGCTGCCTCGTGATCGATATCGACCGACGGGATAATCCCATGCTCGTCTGTTGTTGCACACAGCACAATCGGCACCGAAGCAGTACGGAATGCTTGAACATGATCCTCCGTAACAACTCCGCCCATAAACAACAGTCCGTCCACCTGCTTCTCCAGCAGCGTATTAATAACCCGAATTTCTTTCTCCTTCTTCTTGTCCGCATTGCACAAAATGATATTGTAATGATACATATTGGCAATATCCTCAATACCGCGCGCTACTTCGGCAAAGATAGAATTCGAAATATCAGGAATGACAACCCCAACGGTTGTCGTCTTCTTACTCGCAAGTCCGCGTGCAACCGCATTCGGGCGATAACCTAAACGTTCAATCGCTTCGTATACTTTCTTACGCGTTTGCGGCTTCACGTTCGGGTTGTTGTTGACAACCCGGGAAACGGTGGCCATCGAGACGCCCGCTTCTCTTGCTACATCATAAATAGTTACCGTCACGATCCTTCTCTCCAATTAACGATAAATTTGTTGCGACCATTGATATTATGTTAATGATACGCTATTTTCAGAAAATTCGCAATGTCACGAGCAAATCCGCCACCATTTGTCATTATTTACCGTTCATTGCGTAAGGATGCTTTCTAAGTTGTCATATCGTATAGCATGATGCGATTCGTTCCATGCAGGCTCCCCATCACGCAATACGATGACCTGCGGGGATTCATGCTTAATGCCCAGCTTATCCGCACATGCAAGTGAAACGTCACGATTTTCGACGACCAGAATTCGGCCAATTGCAATTCCTTGCGATTCGAACTCCTCTGCCACCTTGCTCATTTCCTCATCCGCATGTGAGCTAATCGGACAACGCGTACTGTGCTTGAAAAGAACTACGGTTTGCTGCTTCGACCGTTCTATAAACGCTTCAAGTTCTTCCATCGTAGTCACTGCTTCCATTCTTACTGCCTCCTATACTTCGATTCGTTTTGCTTACATGTATAAGAATATCGATCATAATTCTTATGATGATCTATGAAAATGCTCTTTAGCTTATTTTAACCCGATATGACTCAAAACTAAAACCGGAAATCTGTTTTAATCTGCATTGCAGCTCTTTCATCCATAGTGTGTCATTGCACGTCCGTGCAAATAGATACAAGTCGAGCAATTGATTGACCCGTTCTGCAATGCGGCATTCCAACCGTGACAGCATATCATCGCATTGCTCCTCATCCAGCAAGGAGACGATAACGCTGGCCAGCTCATTCTGCTCATCAAAGGATACATGCAAAGGAGCATTTTCCAATGCCTGCGGGTTCTCAGCGATCATATCCATGCGATTGTGTATGAGAGCTATGACATCCTTTTTAATAAAGGAAAGCAGTTCCGAGCGCCCGCAATTCATACAAGTGGCAACCGGTACACGATGGATGTGAATCGTTCGTGCATGTACAACTGTGCGGACGGTTATATCCATGTATTGATCACAAATGCATCTTGTATACATATCATTCACCCCTGAACATACAACGTTGGTATTCCTACCATTTCTATAGATGATACTGAAGATGATACTGATGATTTCTTGCGGCCAATTGCTGCAGACGACTACATTTCAATTTTGGGTTATCCTAATATTCGAATATTCGACTAAGCCTTACAATCTCCTTCCGTGCACATATATGTATTTTTTTACACTTTTAGCAATTTACCTAGCGCTGCTGAGCGATTTGCAATGAGATTTCTCACCTTACGCATGCAATTTGTGCGGGCGCTGTGTACTTTTTCACGGACAATGTGGTTAAATAAATGTGGTGTATCGTACACGATTCCCTGTTGTCTATGATCGTAGGTCATATTGGAATAAGAGACAATGGACATTGTATGGGAAAACCCCCAATTCTCTGAGAGTTCTGCAAAAAATAGGCGGAATTCAAAGAAATGCTCTGCTATATCCATACGAAGGAGGGACAACATTCATGCGTTTAAGTGGCAAGCGAATTGTTGCATTTGTAGATGAAGAATTTGAAGATTTGGAACTGTGGTATCCGGTTCACCGCGTCCGTGAAGAAGGCGCCGAAGTACATCTGGTAGGTCTGGAACGCGGCAAAACCTATATCGGTAAATATGGTGTTCCTGCAACCTCAGACTATGCTTATGCTGACATTGATACATCTCAGTACGATGGCGTGCTCGTTCCTGGCGGATGGGCGCCGGATAAGATCCGCCGCTACGCTGATGCACTCCGCATCGTGAAGGAAATGAATGCTGATGGCAAACCTGTTGGACAAATCTGTCATGCTGGCTGGGTACTCATTTCCGCTAAGATTTTGAATGGCCGTACGGTGACTTCTACTCCGGGAATTCGTGACGACATGGAAAATGCAGGTGCTAAATGGCTAGATGAGGAGGTTGTTGTAGACGGCAATCTCGTATCTGCGCGCAGACCGCCTGATCTGCCTGCATACGGCAAAGCTTTTTGCGATAAATTAGCCAAAGTATAATTACCTGCTCCATAGGAAAAAGGCATGCCCTCGTTTGAATACCAGGGCATGCCTTTTTGTACGGTGTTTCTCTGTTTCTCCTTAATATCCTTATGAACGCTGCTGCTCGAGCAAGATCTCAATTTCTTCCTTTGTTCCCGATTCGAACACACTTTGCGCGATACGTTTGCACTGCTCCACTGTTGAGCGTCGAACTGCCGCCTTCACACGCGGAATGGAACGAGAAGACATGCTTAATTTATTCACACCAAGCGCAAGCCAAATGGGCACCGCCCGTGGATCTCCAGCCATCTCGCCGCATACGCCAACCATGATCCCTGCTTGCTTCGCCGCCTGAACGGTATAACGTATCAAGCGAAGGACCGCAGGATGGAATGGATCATACATATGTGCAATTTGCTCATTCATCCGATCTACTGCAAGCGTATACTGAACCAAATCATTCGTTCCGATACTAAAGAAATCGACTTCCTTCGCAAGCTGATCGGCGATCATAGCTGCGGCTGGAACTTCTATCATAATGCCTACTGGAAGCTCTTCATTGAAGGGAAGGCCTTCTTCACGCAGCTCGGCCTTGGCATCCTCCAGAATGGACTTAGCTGCCTGCACCTCATTCACGGATGTAATCATCGGGAACATCACCATAATCGGGCCATGAGCGCTTGCACGCAAGATGGCTCGCAGTTGTGTCTTGAATAGATCCTGCCGATCGAGACAAATCCGAATTGCCCGATAACCGAGGAACGGATTATCCTCCTCAGGCAAGTTCAAATAGTCCATCGGCTTGTCGCCGCCGACATCTAATGTGCGAATAATAACCGATTTTTCCTTGCAATGTTCCGCCGCTTCCAGATACACCGTGAACTGTTCAGCTTCTGAAGGGGGATAGGAGCGATCCATATACATGAACTCCGTCCGGAATAGCCCAACACCTTCCGCTCCATTTTGATCGGCAATATTCAGTTCGCGCGTAGAGCTGATGTTCGCTCCCAACTGAACATTGAAATCATCGAGTGTAACGGCTGGTAAGGATACGATCTTCTGAAGCTCGTCAGCTTCCTGTACATATGCATCTCGCCGAACTTCATAGCAGGATATCACATCCAGCGGTGGAGCAATATGCACAATGCCATACTCACCATCAACAATAACCGTATCCCCTGTCTGGATCGGCTTCGATATTTTTCCTTCCAGTCCGAGTACAAGTGGAATGCCCAGCGCTCGAGCCATAATGGCCGAATGTGATGTTTTCCCTCCCTGTAGCATGACAATCCCCAATACATTTTTGGGATTCAAATGCACCAACTGTGACGGAGACAGCTCCTTCGCAACAAGGATATACGGCTGTGCGTCCGTCGGAAGCGTTATTTCCGGAGCTCCTAGCAAATGCTTGAGCAGTCGGTTACCTACATCCTTGATATCCAATGCCCGCTCCTTCATATACTCATCATCGAGTAGGTCGAACATCGTTACAAAATGGTCGATCGCTTCCTTTACCGCAACTTCAGCTGCCTTATACTGACGCTGAATGAGTCCTTGAATTTCATTCATGAAGATCGGATCATCCAAAATAGCCAGATGAGCGTCAAAAATACATGACTCTTCACTGCCGACCATTTCTTTAATTTCACTCTTAATAAATTCGATTTCGTGCTTCGAGGAACGGATTCCGTCATACAATCGTTCGAATTCACGCGCTAAGTCGGCTGGATCCATTTTCTCCTCAGGAACATCCCACTCCCAAGTCGGCAATACAAATGCTTTGCCTATGGCAATGCCTGCGGATGCACCGATACCTTGGACTTTCTGCGTCATCGGCTTGCACCTCCAACCGCGTGTTCATGCATGATGACTGACATGACTGAAGTCTGCCCCTTCCGTACAGGCGCAAATGGCGCTATGCTCCATGATGCTACTGCGTCTGAGTTCGTAATTACCATCGGTGTTGCAAGTGATTTACAGCGTTTTTTCACTTCAGGCAAATCAAATTTAATGAGCAGCTGTCCCGGTTTCACTTCATCACCTTCCTGTACTACTGCTTGAAAACCGGCGCCATTCAATGATGACGTCTCTATTCCAATATGTAACAATACTTCTAACCCCTCAGGCGTTTCAATGCCGATCGCATGCATCGTCGGGTAAATATGACGAATATGTCCGCGTACAGGCGATACGAGCTCTCCTTTATCCGGATAAAAAGCTACGCCCTGACCTACAAGCTTCTGAGCAAATATCTTATCCGGCACTTCTTCGATCGGAATCATCCGTCCATGCACAGGAGCAACAAGCCAGATCTGGTTCGGATCCCGCTGCAGACGCTTTGCCATTTCGTCCTTGATTAACTCCGAGTACGTGCCAAATACAACTTGAATATGACCGCCTCCAAGACGAATGACCCCTGCTGCTCCAAGTACGCGAAGCGCGTGACGGTCTACCAGCTTATCATTTTTGACTCTTAACCGCAGTCTCGTAATGCAGGCTTGCAAATCAATGATGTTATCTTTACCTCCAAGCGCGCGAATAATTAGCGGCACCCTAGGGAGCAAATCTCCCGCCATATCATCAAGCAAGGAGCCATCGACCCTGCCTGGCGTCGGGATTTGAAACCGCTGAATCGCATAGCGGAACACCACATAATAGATGAATCCAAATGCGATGCCAATCGGGATAATCCACAGCCCCTTCGTCGATTGATGGAAATTGACCACATAGTCAATTGCCCCGGCGGAGAAAGAAAACCCATGTCTAACACCAATCTCAGCAGTCAGCCACATTGCAGCTCCGGTCAACAAGGCATGGACAACAAATAGATAAGGCGCTGCGAACAAAAAGGCGAATTCAATCGGCTCGGTAATCCCCGTCAACAGGGACACACAGGCAGCCGTAAAATAGGTTTTGCGCACCTTCGGGCGTAAATCTTCCCGTGATTCATGTACAATAGCCAATGCAACGGCCGGTAGTGCGAACATCATAATCGGATACATGCCTGCCATATAAATACCTGCACTCGGGTCCCCTGCAAAAAACCGCGGTAAATCCCCTGTAAAGGACATCCCTTCGCTATTCGTAAAGGTGCCAATTTGGAACCAGTACACATTATTGAGAAGATGATGCAGTCCAAATGCGACTAACACACGATGCATGACTCCATACAAAAACACCCCGAATCCGCCCATGGCAAGCAGTTCTTGGCCAAGAAACATGACGCCCTGCTGCAAAAACGGCGAGCACAGCTTCATAAACCAAGAAAGCAAAATCGAAGCAAATATCGTAATGGCAATCACAAATCTCGGACCACCAAAGAACTGCAAATATTCTGGCATCTTTATATTTTTGAACCGTTCATGCAAAAAGCCTGCCATGACCCCAAATAAAATGCCATTCAGAATCGTCGGTTCGAATGAAGCTTGCCATTGAACAAGCAGTTGTTTGAAGATAAACATACCAAGCAGGGACGATAGTGCAGCTACACCAGCATTATTAGATAGTCCAAGTGCAACCCCAACTGCAAAAATGTAAGGAAGTACGGAAAATACGGTCTTCCCCGTTAATTCAAATAATATCGCAATATCCGACAGACCTGCGCTGTGAAGCAAATTGCCAATGGCAATAGCAAGCGCAGCAGCGGGCAGTGCGATTAGCGGCTGCATGAGCGCACGCGATAATTGCTGCAATCGCCCTAATTGATTCAATGCACATCCTCCCTTCTACCATGAATGGTAAGGGCATCACGCTTTGTTGTCAAAGCATTTTACAGCCGCATTCCTATCTCGCAGCACTCGTAAATAATATGGCGCGAAAAACCGGGCCCCTTCATCGCAGCAGCAACTCGGAATGCCCGGTCTTCGTCTTTTCACGTTATGAGGACGCAGACTCTCCCTTGCCCTGCGGAAGCAAAATCGAGTCTAGCACCTTAATGCACAAATCCATGACAACAGTCATTCCATGCTCCTCTGCAATTGCAGCTGCCTCTTCACTGACAACTCCCTGCTGCATCCAAATTGCCCCAGCATTCACAGCCGCAGCTTCACGTGCAATGTCTGCGCAGAATTCACTGCGTCGAAACACATTGACGATATCAATATGATCCGGTACATCGCGAAGCGAAGCATAGCAAGGCTCGCCAAGTATGCGATCCGCTTTCGGATTAACAGGTATGATGCGATATCCCTTGCGCTGCATCGCCTCTGCCACCATATAGGATACGCGAGTCGGATCGTCAGATAGTCCGACAACTGCAATGTTCGTGCTGCTAAGGAGCAGCTCCTTAATTGCCTCTTGCGATGGATGCTGATAGCTCATTATTACACAACCCCCTTAAATTTGGCAGTAAGCTGCCGGATTATCGTACATTACGCGTTCTATTCTACCCATTCCACTTGTGCGCCAAGTGCACGCAGATGATCGAAGTATTGCGGATACGACTTGGCAACATGGTGAGCATCTTTAATGCGGATTTGCTGCTCTGCACGCAAGCCGACTACCGTTAATGCCATAATAACACGATGATCATAATGAGCGTTAATTTCTACACCGCCTGTCACGCCTTCTGGGCGTCCATGAACGATAATTTCTGCTTGACGCTCCTCGACATCCGCACCTGCTTTGCGGAGCTCTGTTACATAATCAGTAATTCGATCACATTCCTTGTAGCGCAAATTCTCCACATTGTAGAAACGTGAAGTGCCTTCCGCGAACACAGCAGCAGCTACCATAGCTAGAACTGCATCTGTTGCAACGTCACCGTCAACTTCAACGGCCTTCAGCCTGCGATTTCCTTGAACTCGCACAACGGAATGCTCATGCTCAAGTGGAACCTCCATCATGCGCAGCACGTCGACAATCGCTCGCTCTCCTTGCTTGCTGTCCTCTGTTAATCCGCGAATGATAACGTCAGAATCAACGACTGCCGCTGCAGCGAGAACCGCTGCAGAGCCCGGATAGTCGCCTTGAACGGTATATGTCTTTGCTTCATATTGTTGATTGCCGGCTATCTTGAAATACATTAGATCTTTTCTTGCTTCGATTCGAATTCCTGCTTCCGCAAGCACCTCAAGCGTTTGCCCAACAACTACCTTCGATTTCAAATCATCCATTACTTCAATCTCACTGTCTTCCTCAAGTAATGGTGCCAGGAAAAGCAGCGAGCTTAAAAATTGCGAGCTTACATTGCCCGATACCTTAATCTTTCCTCCACGAGGCTTCCCGCCTCGAATCGTAATGGGTAGCTTGCCTTCCCGGTGATCAATGCCCACGCCCATTTGTTCAAGCGCAGTTATTAGATCATTATGAGGACGTTTGCCTAACGAATCTGGATACGTATTTACAAAATTGACTTCTTCCAGCAGAGAGGCTGTTCCCATCAAGAAGCGTAGTACAGCACCCGCATTTCCCACATTCAATTCGTGTGAGGGATTGCTCAATGTCGGTTTTTTTCCGAAGCCAGTAATGACAATCTTCTCTTCATCCTCTACCAGCTGTGCACCTAAATCATGGAGGCAGCGCCGCATCGCATCGCTGTCTTCACTGTGAGCAGGATAATAAATCGTGCTCGTGCCCTCCGCTAATGCAGCTGCAAGAAGGTAGCGAGTTGTGTAGTTTTTCGAAGAGAGTGCTTGAATATCCCCTTGCAGTTTCGGTGTTGATCGAACGATTACGTCCATGCGCTTCCACTCCTTTATCTTTCAACGTATAATAACTCTTATCTCGAATGAATTCTAGATAAGAAAGGATGCCTATTTGACATGAAACCAATTGCTCAAATTGATGTGGCTGTCTTAAAACAACGCCTAGAACGCGGCGAAGCGCTAAATTTAATAGATGTGCGGGAAGAAGAGGAAGTAGCTTACGGGATGATTCCCGGCGCTAAACATATCCCCATGAACGAAATTCCCGATCGCCTTGATGAAGTTGAGCGGACGGATGAAATTATTTTCATTTGCCGCAGCGGATATCGCAGTGAACGAGTTTGCGAATATTTGCAGCATATCGGCATTGAAGGGTGTGTCAACATGGAAGGCGGCATGCTCGCCTGGAGTCAGTTAGAACACAAGTCTGTATAATCTGGAACGATGGTCGGCCCCTCATGCTAGGGGCTCTTACTTGCAGCTTCCATCCGTCAGCTTACAAATGCGAGCAGCCAATTGCACAGCGGTCTCATTATCGGTAGCTATGGTTGTATGTGCAAAGTCATACAGCCCCTCGCGCTGCTGTATCAGCTTGGATACACGTTCTTCCATGTCTCCCTGAAGCAGCGGGCGATTGCGGTCTCGCTTCACACGCGCCAAAATGGTCTCCTTGCTTGCAGCCAAATGAACGATATAGCCTCCGTCTCGCATTAACTCGCGATTGTGCTCACGAAGGACGATCCCGCCGCCAGTAGCAATTACATGCCGTGTTGAATGGTTCAGCATATCAGCTAAGGCCTGACTTTCTCGTTCTCGAAAATAAGCTTCTCCATCCGTAGCGAAGATTTCTGGGATCGAGCGGCCCTCACGTGCGACCACAGCAGCATCTAAATCTGCAAAACTGCATCCTAGCTGTCTAGCCACTTCTTGACCGACTGTCGATTTCCCGGTGCCCATGAATCCGATTAAAATAATATGCTGCATGATTTCAAGCCTCATTTCTTAATAAGTCAAGCCGCTCTGCATGAAGCATTTCAGCTGTTGGCTTGACGGTAAACTTCCCATATGATATCACACGTTTCTTTTATTCGACAATGCCGATAGGTATAAAATGAAGAAGTTCAACGTAAAGATGAATAATAGCCCTGCTGCATTGTCTATTTTATTAGGAAACCGGATAATGCCACTTTTTATGTAGGAGTGAATAAGGCATGCCAAATTTGCCTATCCCAGAACCGCACCCATCCAAATCAGCTATTCAGCGCCCCATATCCGTTCGTTTGTCTCGGATTTTGGATCCGAATCACCCACTGTGCAGGGAAGACATCGTCTGGGCGCTGGATGTGATGAAGCAGCAGCTCACAGATCATCCGGACAAATGGGCTATGCTTGCATCAGATCAGCTCGTGCGTCGCTTTCATAGTTATGCCGAAATCTCCTCCCTGCTCGTGCACAGCAGCAGCTACGGACAGGAATCTGATCGCATACGCAAATACTTGACCATTCTCGTATCCGGATTATATGAGTAGCAACCGATGAATATCCTTATGCAAAAATAACGCCGAGTCCTCCGCGGGCTCGGCGTTATTTTGATTTCTATTAAGACATCCAGTTGTAGTGGAATGTTCCTTCTTTGTCTACGCGTTTGAATGTATGCGCTCCGAAGTAATCACGCTGTGCTTGCAGCAAGTTCGCTGGCAAGCGCTCCGTGCGATAACTGTCAAAATATGCAAGTGCACTTGCGAATCCTGGAACAGGAACACCATACGCAACCGCTGTGCTAATGACTTCGCGCCATGCATCTTGATACGTCTCCACAATATTTTGGAAGTAAGGATCAAGCAGCAGGTTCTTCAGCTCTGGATCGCGGTCATAAGCTTCTTTAATGTTTTGCAAGAAGCGAGAACGGATAATGCAGCCGCCGCGGAAGATCATTGCGATCTCGCCGTAACGAAGGTTCCAGCCGAATTCTTCGGATGCCGCACGCATTTGTGCGAAGCCCTGTGCGTAGGATACGATCTTGGACGCGTACAAAGCCTTGCGGATGCTCTCGATGAAAGCTGCCTTGTCTCCAGTGAATGCAGCAGTCTTCGGCCCTTTTAACACTTTGCTTGCAACGACGCGCTCGTCCTTCAATGCGGATAAGAAACGGGAGAATACAGATTCTGTAATCATGGATAATGGAACGCCCAGGTCAAGCGCGCTTTGGCTTGTCCATTTGCCAGTACCTTTTTGACCAGCAGAGTCGAGGATAACATCAACCATCGGCTTGCCTGTTTCCTCATCGTATTTGGAGAAGATGTCCGTTGTAATTTCAATCAGGTAGCTGTCAAGCTCGCCCTTGTTCCACTCACCGAAGATGGAGTGAAGCTCTTCAGTACTTACACCAAGCACATTCGTAAGCAAATGATAAGCTTCACAGATCAATTGCATGTCGCCGTACTCAATACCGTTATGAACCATTTTCACATAATGGCCTGCACCATCTGGCCCGATATATGTGCAGCAAGGATCTCCATTTACCTTCGCGGAAATGCTTGTCAAAATCGGCTCTACTATGCGATATGCACTCTCTTGGCCGCCAGGCATAATCGCAGGCCCCTTCAATGCGCCCTCTTCACCGCCGGATACGCCAGTCCCGATGAAGCGGAAGCCCTTCTCTTCCAAGTACTTGCTGCGACGCTGCGTATCAGGGAAGTGAGCGTTACCGCCATCGATAATGATATCGCCTTGATCCAAATGCGGGATCAACTGCTCGATTGTTGCATCTGTAGCTTGTCCGGCTTGTACCATAATCAATATTTTACGAGGTGTCTCAAGCGACTGCACGAACTCCTCAATTGAATATGTACCTGTCAGATTCTTGCCTTCCGCCTCGGCAATGAGTGCATCTGTTTTCTCGCGGGAACGGTTGTATACCGATACTTTGAAGCCGCGGCTCTCGATGTTGAGCGCCAAGTTCTTACCCATTACGGCAAGGCCAATGACACCAATTTGATTGTTAGCCATTTGGTTGTTCCACCCTTTATCCATAAATTTATATATTTTGCATTACGCTTATTGTACAGCACAGCAAAACACCCTGCAACCATCTCGCCCCTAGCAGTTCATCCATACATTTTGGCGGATGGGAGGGTGATCAAAGCATGAAAATCACTTACCATTCAAGCTGAATCATTTCTGAGCGCAACTCGTTCAGCTTTTCTTTACAGCTCTCAATTACAGCTATTTTTTGCTCATTCATCGCTTCGAACAACTCGGCGAGCGCATAATCCATTTCAAGCCGAATTACCCGCATGCGCTGCTCTGCCCGATTGGATAAAAACGCCTGCATCATCTCCTCCGTTGTCACTATAGGGCGCTTCTGATAGAGCACACGCTGCTTAGGTCCAATAACCTCAACCAGCCGTATTCGCTCCCCGAACAAAATATTTTCGATAAAGATCTGTCTATCTTTGAACCGTTTGACGACCGCATGCCCGCGTGAATCGCCGATCAGTTTTTCCATGAAGTCAGCCAGCTTCTCATCCCGAATCGTATAGTCGCCGACAATTTTGTAGCGCTGCTCCACACGTTGGAACCGAAGTTTGACCAACTTCCTGCCTGTTCGGATAGATACGATGAATAGCGATTCATTTTCACTCCAATACAAGGAATAACCTTCTTGTATGAGATCACGGATGAGGTTCTGGATTTGCCGACGGTCAAAGCGTAGCTCCAAGTTGCAATACTCCACCTCGTCGCTGCGATTCACGGCAATCCCTCCTTACCTTGTCGTATACTCCATCATATGATTCATCAACTTGGATTATTGACTCGATTTCCGAACAAGAGGCTTGTTCCATCAAAATATAATAATTATAATTTGATAAACATTCTCAATGAGATGTGATATACTGAAATAGTGACTATTTACTATGAAAATGAAAAATGCAAGTATGTTATTTTGAACGAGTCCTGAGTGTAGATGTAGTAAGTTTAACCATTTCAGTTGGACTTACATCAATAATGCATAGATCACAACTTGGTAGAAAGGAAGAGATGCATGTCTTTTACTGGATTTTATCCTTCAGACTTTGAAACTTTTACGATCGAGGGGCTGGATGCTCGGATGGAGGCGATCCGCGAACGTATTCAACCCAAATTCCGTGCTATAGGCGAACAACTCATTAGCGATGTAGCTATGCATAGCGGAACTGAAATGTTCCTCCATATCGCGAAGCATGCACGCCGTACAGTCAATCCCCCAAAGGATACGTGGCTTGCCATTGGGCCAAGCAAGCGTGGATACAAGTCCCTGCCCCATTTCCAAGTTGGCCTGTTCGACGATCACCTTTTCATTTGGCTGGCTTTCATCTATGAAGTGGCGAACAAGCGCAATATTGCACAAACGATGCTCGATCACCAAAAAAAGCTGAGAAGCATCATTCCGGATGATTATGTATTGTCTATGGATCATATGAAGAAAGATGCCTTACGTATCGGTGAGTTAAATGACGCGGATATGACGGACAAGCTTACCCGCTTCCGGGATGTGAAATCAGCAGAATGGCTGGTTGGACGCCACATTACGATGAATGATCCGCTGCTGCAAAATGGTGAGGCATTTATGGAGCTTGCCCGGCAGACGATCACAACACTAATGCCGCTATATCGGATGGCTGTCGAAGCTTAACGAGTGTAATAAGCGGAACAAAAAAATCTGCGTTCTCCCCTTGCCTGAGCAGAGGTTGAACACAGATTTTTTTGCAAATGTATTCCTATGCAGTTGTGCTCGCCGCTGTTTGCTTCCGATCCAGCAGTGCAAAACGAACAAGCAGCCAAATTGCAGCAATGCACAATACAGCTCCAATTATGTATGGCAGATTAATATTCCACCCGAACAGAGCCGTAGCCAGCAGCGGCCCCGTAATGCGTCCAAAGCTGTCCATAGATGAATTCAAACCTGAAGCAACCCCTTGGCTTACCGTCGTCTTCTGTGTAATCAACGAGGTAACACACGGGCGAATCAGGGCATTGCCGATCCCGAATACACATAAATAAATCGTCGCGTCGACAACACTTGAGGACAGCAACAGCAGCAAGAATCCCGCAGCTGATATGATCAAGCCTACGGCAATTGCCTTCTTCTCTCCTCCACTCTTAATGTAGCGTCTTACAACGCCGCCCTGAATAAGAGCTCCCGAAAGTCCGCAGAAGAAAAACATATATCCAATCTGCTCCTCTGTAATTCCGGGAATTCGTACCGCTTCAAAGTAGAGCAGCGTTGATTCTAGACCTGCCAACGTGAAGGTTACAAAGAAAGATAATACATACAAATACTTCATGCGGCCTGTAAAGGCGGTCCAGCGTGAAGGAGCTGATTCGTGGCTCGCCTTGCGCTTCTCAGGAGTGAGCGACTCCTTGAGCAATAGAAAGCCCAATACACATGTGATAAATGTCAATGCTGAAGCTGCAAAGAAAGGCGTATTATAACCATATCTGCTTAAAATACCGCCAAAGGCTGGTCCAAAAGTAAAGCCCAAGCCAATCGACATTCCGACGAATGCCATGCCCTTCGTTCGTTGTTCGGGCGTCGTGATGTCAGCGACATAAGCAACGATTACTGAAGCCACTGCACCGGAGAAGACCCCTCCCAGAGCACGGGATACATACATCATCCAAAGCTCACCATCTGCTAATCCGAACAGCAAGTAGCTAATGCTGAAACCAAGAGTCCCGATAAGAATGATCGGACGTCGACCTACTTTCTCCGACAGCGCCCCCCATATTGGTGATACCACGAACGCAATCAGTGAATAAATCGCGAGCATTAGCCCCAAATGAAATTCATTGGCGCCCGCATTCGTTATCATTCGCGGCAGAACCGGTATTACAATTCCAAATCCAATGAACACCATCATCAGCATGAACATGACGACGGACATTTTCTTTTTCATGACACTTCCCTCCGATATGTACATCCTATCACACCATACCCTGAAACGAAAATGAATAAACTGCGAATCCTCGTTCTCTATATCACTTCGAACAGCAGGAAAAACATCTTGCATTCCGGGGCGTTTTTGTTAAACTTAACTTTGTTTGCGCAGGACACACCATGCGCAGCTCAGTAGATTGCCAACATGAAAGGTTGTGATACGGCGATGAACCATCATCGGACGCCCTTATTTACCGCACTTACGGAGCATGCCTCCCATAATCCGGTGCAGTTCCACATTCCAGGTCATAAGAAAGGCGTAGGAACAGACGCAGAATTCCGAAGTTTTATCGGAGATAACGCGCTCTCTATAGATCTGATTAATATTGCTCCGCTTGATGACTTGCACCAACCTACGAGCGTCATCGCCGAGGCGCAGCAGCTCGCTGCTGACGCATTTGGTGCCGATTATACGTTTTTCAGCGTACAAGGCACAAGCAGTGCAATCATGACGATGATTATGTCGGTATGTTCTCCGGGAGACAAGATTCTTGTTCCGCGAAATATCCATAAATCCGTCATGTCCGCCATTATTTTTGCCGGAGCGAAGCCTGTATTCGTCTCACCAGCACGGGATGCGAATCTCGGAATCGATCATGGCATCACAACCAGCTCAGTGCGCAGAGCTTTGGAGAAGCATCCGGATACAAAAGCGGTGCTTGTCATCAATCCAACATACTTCGGTATTTGCGCAGATTTGAAAGAAATCGTCGATTTGGCACATTCCTACGATATTCCTGTACTTGTTGACGAGGCACACGGCGTTCTTATTCATTTCCATGAAAAGCTGCCGATGTCTGCGATGCAAGCCGGTGCTGATATGGCTGCAACAAGTGTGCATAAGCTTGGCGGTTCCATTACGCAGAGCTCTGTGCTTAATGTGAATACCAAAAATGGACTCGTTAATCCTCAGCGTGTACAAACGATATTCAGCATGCTGACTACGACATCCACTTCATATATATTGCTGGCTTCTCTCGATACATCACGCCGCAACTTGGCCCTGAATGGTCATGATATGGCGGAAACTGCGATTGAACTGGCCCAGTTTGCTCGTCAGCAAATTAACGAAATTCCTAGCCTCTATTGCTTTGGCGAAGAGATTTTAGGTGGAGAGGCTACTTATAGCTACGATCCAACTAAACTAACGATACATGTCCGTCATCTAGGAATTACTGGTTATGAAACAGAGAACTGGCTCCGCGATCATTACAATATTGAGGTCGAGCTTAGCGATATGTACAATATTTTGTGTCTCGTAACTCCGGGTGACTCCAGAGAGACGATTGACACGCTGCTTCGAGCTTTGCGTGAATTATCTGAGCTTCATCATGAGCGGAATGAAGTTCAGGAGCTTGTTGTGAAAATACCGGAGATCCCGCAGTTGTCTCTCATTCCACGAGATGCCTTCTATGCGGATACAGAGGTTATTCCATTCAAGCAATCTGCAGGTCGAATCATTGCTGAATTTATATACGTATACCCGCCAGGCATTCCGATCTTGCTGCCAGGCGAAGTCATATCGCAAGAGAACATCGATTATATCCGCGATCACGTCGACATCGGGCTCCCTGTCAAAGGGCCTGAGGACCGCAATATTGAATTCGTCAAGGTTATACGCGAGGAACGCGCAATATTTTAAGCATAATACAGGGTGCCCCATGATGTTGGGGCACCCTGTATTATTATTCCCTCTACCAGTTAGTATTGATCCTGAACCTCAAGTGAAGGTATTCGCGTACGCAGCAGCTGAGCCGCCTCACACGCTGCCTCCTTATGCGGCAAATCAAACTTCGCTTGCAGAATTTCTGAACGCAAATCGTCAGCGCATAATAAGGTTGAACGTCCTGTTTGCATGCATACGACTAATGTCTTACCATAAAAATGATCGGAATAAATGAGTGCGAAATCAAAGCGAATCTGTTCTGTGGCCCAACCGACAAAGGTTACATTTGCTTGCTCCGTTACTTCATACAAATCGTCAAACATCGCACACCTCCTCGGGATATCCTATTCCAAGAACACCAACCAATTAATGGTTTTACGTTCAAGTATAACATACCCATTTAGACACGAACAAGAATCAAACTCCACTTTCCATGTAAATATTGCCATCCGGATCAATCAGATGGTATGATGAAAACGATTCGTGCTACAAGCAGAAGATGTCCGAAGGGGAGGATAGATTCGATGAGTCAAAGCGCATTCATTACATTTGTTGATGGTTCGGAGGTTGCATCCGTAACATTAGATGAATTAAAGAGCCAGCTTCTTCATTATCGGGAGCAAACCCAATTAACTGGAGAACAATTAAACTGGGATTATGCCGAGGCTGCCTTTCCATATACAATTGAGACAAAGCCCGGCCAAGAGCAGGAATGGTTTTATTTAAAAGGTTCGGATCCATTATATCGGCACATCGTGTTCGGTGTAGGAGAAAATGAGGATTCCAGGCACTATGTACAAATGGTGCTGCCTGATGGTGCCACTCACGGAGACAAAGCCAAGGGAAATGAGTTATGTAAATACTTGGCCAAAAAGTGGAAAGCTGAGCTTACACTATTCAATGGAAGGATTATGCATTATAATCCGTGCAAATAAGAACATGCAATGTATTTATTTACGTACGCAATACGCAGCATATACAGAACAAGCTCCAGAGATCTCCGGAGCTTGTTCTGTGACGTATATATTGGTGGAGCGAGAATAATTACTCTCCTTGCTCAGCAACCAATTCATTGTATGCTTGCTGTACGCGTTCCCATTCAGCATCATCTTCGATAGGAAGCATTGCCATTTCTTCGCCTTGCTCTTCCAGACGTACGATGATTCCGTCCGCTTCTGGATCGTTTCGTTGGAGAAGAAGTGCATATAGCTGCTCGTCGACGTTGAACGTTTCGACCATCGCCATGTCGATTTCGTTGCCGTCTTCGTCTACCATTGTAATAATCAATTCATGATCGTGGTCGTGATCATGATCGTGTCCACATCCGCAGTCATGGTTATGTTCGCTCATGAGTAAATCTCCTTTATGTTCAGGTAGTGGTCATACTCACGTATCGTACCACTTTCTGCGAATGAGGTCAACGAAGGCCTAATCGCCTCAGTATGTATATCTAACCAGAAGCTTTCAGCCTTAGTTTGGCAAAACTGCTGGCAGCTTTTTCTGAGATATAAGTGTAAAATCACCATTCTTTTGTCTTAAATAGCAGGAGATCATGTAATCGCCCTTCGCCTTAAAGTCATACTTATGTTCATCGGTAGTGAACCAAAAGTTATCTTCTTTGTTTGGAACGTCCGCTTCCTGAATCATCGTTGTTTTCCCTTTGGGATCCGTTATCGTAATTTTAATCTTATCGACTGCCGATTGCAGACTATCAATTTGGACAAATACCTTAAAGGAATTTTTTCCGGTTTCAATTTTGCCAAATGTCTTATTGTCTTTAAACAGCATCAAATCCACATTAGGCTTATCTATGACTACCTTCTTATTTGCATCATCCCAGAATATGAATGCCTGAAGCGCTTCTGATAGTTGACGGACAGACAAATAAGCACGTCCATCTATCATATACCCGCCTTCACTCACGGAATTTCCATTTAGAACAACATCAATTTTCTCAGCCGCTGAAGCGGCTTGCGTAATATCTGTTTGTGCCGATGCATAAGCTCCGCCTACAATGGAACCAAGCAGTACGAAAGCTGCAAGTCTCTTGCCTTTCATCTCGTTACCCCCAAATTGCTTTGTTGTAAAGTTATACTCCAATCATACAGCAGAGTTGCGCTGGCTTCGTAAATAACCTTTCCTTCTTTGCAGCAGCAATGTATGAATGCCTTATAGAACCAGTTGTATTGTCCCTAACCTTGATCTTTGCTTTACATGCCCTTTCTTGTCGAACAATAAATGATACGCATTCTCCTAAGCTCATTATTGGTGATTTCAGCCGAAATCCTCAAGCCTGCCCGTCATGCCGCATATCCTCATATAACCGCCTCCAAGGAAAGTTTGGGCCTGGACAGTTGGCTTTTCTTCTTCCGTCTATCTGAAAATGTCCCAATACATGTTCATAATCTAATGGAATCCAATGTCCCCATTGCTCCATGACATATTGCTGAATATATCGATGCAGATTAAGGCTTGCCAAATATTGCTCCTCGGTAAGAAGCCCGTCCATCCCCTCATGTTCAATTGATACTGCATATAAATTGGGATTGATTCCTTTATCACGTACAATATAGGCAGGAGCAAGCGCTATTCGCTCTCCTTCTAGTCCTTGGGAGAATGCCATGCGTTCTAAACCTACATATTGGTAAATTAAACCGTTTTTGGAGACGATAAAATGAGCGGAAGATATTTTGTTATCCGGACATGTATACCAAGCATCCAGACGAGATATGCTCTGGGCAGAAATATGATTCACAATAATCTGGGGAATTTCACCCTTGCGATCACTTGAATTGGTATGCTCATTCCCTCTCCATACAATATTCAGCTGCATCGCAATACCTCCTATTTGTTCAACAGGTACGAATATAGGCCAGCCGCATAACTTTAGAGCCATTATGACCCGGGAAATGATTTTTCCGAACCTACACAGCACAACTCCCGGCACATGACTTCCTGTAAACGAACAACTAACCGCTTATTTGGGAGCGAGTTAACACACAAGGAACACCACTGCCAACTGCACCTGGCTGAGACATTCGCTCAATGTATTCCATACCACGTGCACACGGGGTTTTGCATACTTCACACCGATCTGAGGTTACTAATTTCATCGTGTACTCTTCTTGGCCCAACTGCACTGTCGTCTTCTTTTTGCCTTTACCCTTCGTCATGCCGATCACCCGCTTCATGTGCAATTCACGTGACTTGCTACTTACCAACTGAACGCTGATTATTGCATGTTATGCAGGATTTCACACCCTTGCTTGTGCATTTATCCCAGTCATGGTACAGTATAGGCGTAATTTAAGCCTTGTCAGCCAATAGGAGGATAAATATGAACCTTCGCATTCAAATGTTAGGGACAGGCAGTGCATTTGCCAAATCATACTTTAATAACAACGGATTACTCTACGCAGATGAATTCACACTGCTCATCGACTGTGGATTTACTGCACCAATGGCGCTTCACCAACTGAACAAATCGTTCTCCGATATCGATGGTATTCTCATTTCTCACATTCATGCTGATCATGTTGGAGGATTAGAGGAATTCGCCTTCCAAATGAAATTCAAATATGGTCGCAAGCCTAGCTTGTTTATTGCTGCACCGCTCGTGACTGTATTGTGGGAACATACATTACGGGGAGGACTAACCCAAGAAGGAATAACATGCTTGGAGGACGTATTCGACGTATATGCAATTGAGCCTCAGCAGCCATATAAGATTGCTGATGGTCTCATTGTTGAATTGATTGAAACTCCACATATCGAAGGCAAACGTAGTTATTCCCTGCTGTTCAATCATACCTTCTTCTATAGTGCTGATATGCAGTTCCAGCCTGAGCTGCTATATAAATTGGTTGAATCACGCGGAGTAACCACTATCTATCACGATTGCCAATTAACAGGCAAGGGGGAAGTACATACGACGCTGGCCGAGCTCTTGACGCTGCCTGAATCAATGCAAAGCCGCATTTCCCTAATGCATTATGGGGATGATCGACCCGAATACGAGGGGAAAACTGGTGCTATGTCATTTGTGAATCAGCACCTACTGTATACAATCGAGTAAAATGCCAAAAGAGCACTTTACAGCGACCTATTTAGGTGCTGAAAGTGCTCTTTTACATAACGTGCTTGTTACTCGAAGGACGGCAAATTATCCAAATTGTTACTAGGGTCGCCGTCGGCATCTCCACGAATATAAGTGCCGCCGTCCCTTCCCTTAAATGCATTCACACCTGCAATTTCTCCATTTTGAACGGCTTGGAGAGCTTGCTCATAATTCAATATCCGACCTGCGCTCGTTTGGAACGCCGTCAAATCGCCATCTCCATTTTTTTGAACAGCTACAAATGATTCGCGTTGTGACATTGAACATCCTCCTATCTACGGGCATCAAACTACCTTCAGATGCGATTATAGGTAGGATATCCAAAAAACTCAAAATGATGAGCCGAATTCAACCTACACCATCTATAACAGCTTTTTCTCCATCCGGACATGAGGAATGCCTGCATCTAAGAATGGCTCCTCTGATACCGTTTCATAGCCCAAAGAGTAATAAAACCCTTCCGCTTGGCATTGACCGTCCAATACACATTTCTCAACACCGTGTTTTCGTGCGATTTGTTCCAAGCCCACCATTAAGACTCGTCCAATTCCTTTTCCGCGAAACGGCTTTCTTACTGCAATGCGTTGCATTTTAGCAGTGAATTCATCCAAAAGCTTCACACGTCCTGTCGCAGCATACTGCCCATCCGACATCAGCAGAACGTGAAAGGCTGGAGCTCCCAAGATGTCGTATTCGTCACATTCTTCTTCTTCAGGTACATGTTGCTCAGCCACGAATACCTCTTTACGTATAGCAATACATTCATCCAATTGCTCCTGCGTCCTAACTTCAATGATTTCTGCAGCCACTCCCGCTCACCTCCGAATGAAATGTGCAGCAGCAAATGTATAGTCTCTGAGCTACTGCAAACGAATTTATATTATACAAAAAAATCATTTTCATGTATAGTTGCAGTAACGGATACGCTTACATTGGTAAGGAGGTACAAGATGGATCCGATTATTGCTACTGTCATCGCTGTTGTCATCATGGTTATCGGCATGGTTCTCTTACTGCTCTACGTGACGAAGAAGGCCTATGCACGCAAATGGGATGCATACGATCCTATGGACGACGCACAAAAGCAATCCAATCATTCCACAACAAGCTCTGACTCATAAAGAATTATACTATCTGCTATGAACAGAAGCAGCCCCGGTCGAATCTTATAGATTCGGAAACCGGGGCTGTCAGTTACAACCTTATGTATGGCTACACTTTAAGGATCATACACTTCCTCCATAATCGGCTTGCCATACACATCCTCATAGATAGGAATCGTCCTCTCTGTAGGCTCTAGCAGAGGGTTGGAGCGACTTGCATCGACCACGCTCAACCTTACCCCAATAAGCAAGACGCCAATGATGACCCCTGTCAACATTACCACGCCCAATAAGGCCCATGGTCTTCGCATGATGAATCCCCCGCTTACATCTCATAACTTTACGTATAGCCCCTATTTTCACCGTAAAGTTATCTCCTTAAACATTTCAATTCATCGGTTTATGATTTCATTTCCATTGCTGCCGTCTTCTTCAACTGAGCGCAGCCATACGAATTGCTCATCATGCCTCGTACTATCAAATATGAGCAGACGAGACAAAAACCAGCAAACAACAGCAACCAAACCAAATACCGCTGTCAGCCATACAAATAGTTCAGCTCCCATTTTCAACCCTCCGCTTGTCCTCATTATTAACTTGGAATATCAGTTATACCTTCACTATATGAACTTCTCTGTTACTTTAGTTCTCGATAACACGAACAGACAATAAAAAAAGCAACTATCATTACTTACGAATGATGGTTGCTTGATAACTTCGAGAGAAGTCTACATACTGACACAAACTGATAACCACTGAGGCAATCCTGAAATAACAATGCCGCAGCGATTTTTACCAATCGCTCTATTTTAGCAAATCTTATTACAGGATTATGTTTGAGAGAAAAGCGTATTGTTTCACTTCGCAAACAAAATAAACCCCCTTGCTTCCAAGGGGGTGGATTAAAATTGTATGGTGATCTGTAGTGGGCTCGAACCACTGACCCCCACCCTGTCAAGATGGTGCTCTCCCAGCTGAGCTAACAGATCATGTCAACAACAATCTTAATATAACATCAATATATTACCATGTCAATTGAGCTAGATCATTTTTCACTTCAACGGCGGACATGTGAACCCCCCTCATTCATATGCCTCTTGTGCTGGCATGACAGCAGTTCACATATCTGCCTATCTTCATTTATATATTAGGTATTTGCCAGTCGATTTCCTGTTCGCCCCATTCACGCAGCTTATTATTAATCTTCGAATATGGCTTGCTTCCAAAGAAGCCTCGGTGCGCTGAGAGTGGACTTGGATGCGGAGCTTGTACAATATAATGCTTCGACTGATCAATCATACTCGTTTTCGCTTGAGCATGACTTCCCCACAGCACGAATATGATTGGGCGCTCTCTTTCATTCAACAGCTCAATAATACGATCCGTGAATTTCTCCCACCCCTTGCCGCGGTGCGAGGCTGCTTGTCCTTGCGCTACAGTCAGCACTGTGTTCAGCATCAGTATGCCCTGATTCGCCCAATGAAGCAAGCTTCCGTTGTTCGGAATTGTCAGGCCTACATCGTCAGCTCCTTCTTTGAACATATTTTGTAGAGATGGCGGCAGCTTAACCCCTGGTTGAACAGAGAAGCTTAATCCATGTGCCTGTCCTGGCCCATGATAAGGATCTTGGCCCACGATAACGATCTTCGTATTTTCATAGGAAGTGGCATTCAACGCTGAAAATATGAGATCATATGGCGGATAAATGACGGCACGCTCGTATTCTTGGCGAAGCCAGCCCCATAGCTGCTTAAAATAGGGCTTTCTTACTTCATCATGCAGCAACGCTGCCCAATCATTCTGTACATGCATCCCCAATGTATTCCCTCCCAAGTTTGTACCAAGTTGTTTATGATAGTTTAGCATTTGAAACTCTTAGCATGCGGCATATGTGAAAACATAAGAATATAAAGCAAAAAACTCCTTACTTGTTCAAGGTCTGAACAGGAAAGGAGTTCTAATCATCAATACGTGGTGCCGAGGACGGGGGTCGAACCCGTACGATGGTCACCCATCGCAGGATTTTAAGTCCTGTGCGTCTGCCAATTCCGCCACCCCGGCACATTTTCCACATCGCAATGTGGTTCAAATATGCGGTCATTGCGCTTCACAAGCTGCTCTTCTGCTTCCGATTCAGATTGTTATATATCGCAACCGACAAGATATAATATATCATACGCTTTGTTATGATGTCAACAATAAATTTAACGATGTAAATGTTCGCAAATGAGCAATAGCAACTTCATTATTTTTTCAACAGCAATCGTGTTCATATCTTACGCTGCCCATTAATTTCATAGGAATCTTTCGCTTGTATAGTACAACGGAACATTTAGCATCCAGGGGAATTATGGGCTGTGAAACGACGATTATACCTGTCAGCGATGAGATTATCCAAGATAATAATCATACTCGGATCTGGGAATGAGCAGATGCCTATCCTTCAGATGTGGACATCCAAATGATTGGTGCTATCATTGGATCAATTATCCGGCATGAGAGCAAGCAATATTATTATGATGACCATATATACAATTACCAAAAAAAGAAAAAGCTTCGCTCTAAAAAGTTCTGGACGCCTACGACGCACTGACCAAAGATGAACAGCGTAATCAAGCAGAAGTCTGCCCGCAGATCCCCTGCTGACAGGCATCTTCATTTCTTATGCTTATCTCTCTGCAAATAAAAAAACACCTATCTCATTTCTGTTAAGCAATTGCTTAATCATTATGATGAAAGATGCGTCTTAGTACTACTATGTATGAAATTATAATTGGTGGGCCCTGAGGGACTCGAACCCCCGACCAATCGGTTATGAGCCGACCGCTCTAACCAACTGAGCTAAGGGCCCTCACCATTGCAATTTCATGAAGTTTGGTTGCGGGGGCAGGATTTGAACCTACGACCTTCGGGTTATGAGCCCGACGAGCTACCAGACTGCTCCACCCCGCGATATGTTGCGACAACTGAACTTCTTCAGCAGCGACAAGTATTACTATACAATAGGTGCACGTGTTCAGTCAAGAGGAAAATAAAAAAAGATTAAAATTATAATACATGATGGTCAGCGAAGAAACCTTACCCCATACTTCCCTCTTCTCGATCGAAATACTTCAATCTCTTTCAATACATCATAGCCATAAATCCATGCATCATGTTCGAGACGCTGCTGCATGCAGCGCGCTTGAAACTTAGAATCAAACAACTTGCCCCAATATACCCAATGCACATGAACACCCCTTTGTTCCAACTTTCAACACACTTTTGTCTCTTCTACTATTCCCATTTATACAAAAAAGAATCGGCGATCTCCCATTGACTGGAATATGCCGATTCTTCCTTTATCCTGCTCTCTTAATCGTGATATACGTTGCCTGGAGGGGTTCCTCCACCGTTCTTCGCCTGGAGGAGAAGCTGATTTCCTTTCGTCTCCCATTCCTTCAAGGCTTCAGATACTGATTTCTTCTTATCAATCACTTGCTTCATCAATTCAGAGGCAATTTGATTAATCTGCCACAAGTTTCCGTCTCCCATGAGTTTATCCATATCTGTCTTTGTTGGAGGTACCGGCTTCGTTTTATAGAATGCGCTAATATTTATATTCGTACCGTCCTTTGGCTTGATGTATTGCTGACGGGACACCATTTCCCAACTGCTGCGGGAACGAAGCTTCGCCCAGTCTTCACTATTAATGAATTTGATAAATTCCCATGCATCATCTGGGTTGGCTGCTTTTTGGTTGATAGAAAAAATATTATATAACTGCGAGCCGCCAGATACGCCTGGAGCTTCGGGATGTGAAGGCAGCGTCACGACATCCCAATCAAACTTCTTGAAGCCTTTGATTTTATCTGCATTCTTCATGGCATCAGCCAATTCGGTATTAATGTAATTGTAATCGCTAATAGCCATTGCAACCTTGCCTGACAAGAAGTTATCGTGGCTGAATGGATTTTCATTCTCTGGTGCTTGACCTGTCATTTCATTATTGCTGTTGCCCGTTGGAATGGTTTTTTTGATGGCCAGATCACTCACCGTTGTCCATACTTTCTCCCACTGCGGTGTATTTACCGTCATCTTCTCTCCCTTGTCATCGAACATACGGAGATTAAGTGGGGATACATAGTAGTTCAACATGTCGTCGAACACGTCAGATCCGTTGTAACGGTTGAAGCTGAAGCCGTATTTCCGATCTGCTCCATCGCCCTTCGAAAGGTTAGCAGCAAGTGTAAACACTTGATCCCATGTCATATTATCAGTTGGAGGAGCAATGCCTGCATCACTGAACATTTTTTTGTTGAAGAACAGCGCGCTGGATGAGAAAGTAGGTGAAAGACCATATAAATTGTTGTCTCCCATCGTCTTCAGTCCGTCGATTACCGTCGGAACAAAATCGGACAAATCAATTTTATCTTTCTGTACGAGAGGATCGAGCTGCTTCAGCATTCCTTCTTCAACAAGCTTGCGGAACTGGAATGAATCCGTCACAACAATATCAACCGGGTTAGCGGAATTTAACAGCTTCTTCATGGCTTCATAGCGGTCAGGCTGTTTCTTCGGATCGCCTGAGTTATCATACCGCATATCCGATCCGTCAATGGCTGGAACAAGCTCAATGCGGATTCCTTTATGTGTAATCTCAAATGTATCGGTCCATTGCTGACGGAAATAGGTATCATCATATCCGCCGTACTGCATGCCAATACGCAATACTCGCTCTTGTCCTGGTACAACCTCATCCTTATTCGTACATGCAGCCAACATTGGAATAATCATCGTCATTGCCAATGTAACCGTTAATAATTTACGTACCCAGTTTTTTTTCATCTGGTTACTCCTCCAATTCCTTAGGTGTGCGGATAATAATTTTATCTCCGTCTAATTCCATCGATGCTTTGTCATGAATATCGAGAGCTTCCAAATACTCCTTCGGCACTTGCAATCGGCCGACACGATCGACTACCACATAGGCCTCATGGTGATCCTGAAGCCCGAATCCTTCCTCACCTCCAGCGGCCAAATTCGGATTACGCTTGATGAATTCTGTGCTGGTTAAGCCATCACGTATCGCAACAACACGATCCACCTTCCCCGCAAGCGATAGGTCATGGGTAACGATTACGACTGTGACTCCTAATTCCGTGCTCATCCGCCGGAAAATATTCATGATCATATCCGAGGTCTGCGTATCCACAGATCCGGTTGGTTCGTCAGCAAGCAGCATCTGCGGACGGTTCGCAAGCGATATCGCAATTGCAACACGCTGCTGCTCGCCGCCGGACAACTGATGAAGCTTATTATTCATTCGATGACTGAGGCCAACCCATTCCAGCAGTTCCTTCGCATATTTGCGATCCATTTTGCCAGCCAGCATCATTGGCACTTCTACATTTTCCAGTGCAGTAAGGTAAGGCAGCAGGTTGCGAGCATTGTTCTGCCAGATAAATCCAACTGTGTCCCGCTTATACTCGACAAGCTCTTTATCTGTTATTTTGAGCAAATCCCACTTGCCAACCTGAACGGATCCGGCAGATGGACGATCCAGTCCGCCGAGAATGTTCAGAAGCGTTGATTTACCACTGCCGCTGTTGCCGATAATCGCCATCAGCTCACCTTGCTTTACTGATAAGTTCAATCCCTGTAGTGCAACTACTTCAATGTCATCTGTTTTGAAGATTTTGACTAGCCCTTCACAATGTATCATCGATTAACGCTCCTCTCCCATCTTCACGGCTTGATGGACGCGTAGACGACGAATATGCATAAATAACAGCGTCGCGCCAGTAAAGATCATCACGCCAACGACGATGTACAGCTGAATCGTATCTCGTGATTCAAATACAATCCGGAATGGCGGAACCTGCATCTTCGAACTTTCTGCTGTTTGCAGGAATGGCAGGAATAAGCGGCTCGCCAGCTTGCCAAGCAAAATACCGAACACGATGGACAGCCCCGCCGTAAATAGCTGTTCCAACAGAAGCATACCGGTCAGCTGTCTGCGCGACAAGCCCATTGCCCGTAAAATACCGAACTGGAGCACACGTCTCGTCAAGTTAAAGAACCAGAACAACAAATATCCAATTAAGGAGATGATGACGGAAATCAAGAAGCCCATACTCAGAATGCCAAATACTCCGCCTCTCGTCGGGTGCTTGCTCTGAGTCGCAAGCTCGCTTCGTACATCCGTCACACTGAAGATTTCAATGCCCTTCTTCTGCAATTCCGTTATAACTGGCCCTAGCTGTGCTTTGTCCTTCATTTTCAACCAAACTTCGTATGGTGTTATTGGCACTTGATCATAAATATAATCTAAGTTCGCAATAAAGAACGGCTTCTCATCGGGATACATACTTGGCCAATAAGGCAATACCCCAACAATTACGAATTCAACCATCTGCTCGCCAAATCCGATAGAGATGGTGTCGCCTTCCTTCAATTGATATTGCTTCGCTACATTGCTCGGTATAATAACAGCAGATTCCGTATATTTTCCGAGTGCATCCAAATAACGGAACGGATGGGTTGGGAACAAATCCTTGCGGAACCAAGCAACTTTGGAGAAGTCGACATTGTCGATCCCCATAATTTCACCTTGACCGATGGAGCGTCCGGAAATAATGACATTCCCCTTCGTTTTCAATACGCGTGCTGCCGCCTCAACACCCGGCATTTTTCTGAATAACTCAAACGGTGGCTCTGTATATATGGTCTTTCCTGCTTTAGGTGGCTGGTTGCCACCGCCTTGCCCTGGGTTGCCGCCTCCACCGCCGCCGTTATTCCCTTTGCCATTATTCTTATCCCGAATGATTTCCTGCTCAGAGTCCCATACAGTTTGCATAACGACATCCGTACCATACTTATACAAGGTGCGCTCTGTCGAGTTAATGTCGATGGTACGTGCAGCAGAGGCATTATATACCCCTAAGCCGAGTGTAAGAATAAGCAGAATCATCAGCGGATAATACGTCTTGGCAGAACGAGACAGCTGTGTCAGCGTCAAATACAGCGGAACTGGCAGCAGCTTCCCGCCAACCCACTGTACGATTTTAAGAATAAGCGGGAACAGACGCAAAAAGAACAGACCGCATGCAAAAATAGCAAGTGCTGGTACAAAGAAGAGGAACGGCTGTACCTGCAATTGATCAGAACTTATTCCAGATTGGAATGTCAGCAGCTGCCTTTCATTCAGCATGTAATAACCATACCCAACCAAGGCCAGCAGCAGTACATCGAGGAACCAGCGCTGCCACACAGGCTTGCGGTCTGATCGGGCCATCTTCTGCTTCAAATTCACAATAGAAGAACGAGCGAAGACAACTGCTGGAATAATACTAGCGAACAAGGCAATGATTACTGCTACTGCACCGAAAATCACAGCATCTGTAGTAAATCCTACTGGAATGGACTTCCGATTTACGAACTCCAGGAAGCCGTTCGCCGAGCCAATTGACTTCGCCATGAACCAGCCGAATATCGGGGCCAGTGCCAAGGCCAGTAATCCCAGAATGATTCCTTCCAATAAATAAAGCCAAATAATTTGCCTCGTACTTGCTCCGCGGCTTCGCAGCACCGCAATATCGCTCTGCTGCTTCTCCAAGGATTGACTCGCATTCATCGCAATATAATAGAATACCATCGCGATCATGGGCGCAGCTAACGTAAACAGCATCATTTGCAGCTGCACACTTTGACTGCGGAACTCATTCAATACTTTTGCGAAGGAGATCTCTACTTGCGTCCCCTTCAACTTCTGGTACAAATCAATATTAAGGCGATCCAGCATAGAGCTCAGTGAAGATAGCTGACTTGTCTTCACCTCTCGCAAATCGAACGCATAATACCAGCTGGATACGGAAATCGGCAGCTTCTTCTGCTCCATCAATTGATCGAAGGTTGCCGGTGTGACGAGCAACGAGTTCATCATTCCTTCCAAGCCTTGGAACCAATAAGCACTCGCTTCATCCTTCGGCTTGAATGTGCCTACCAGCTTTACCTTCAACACGGTATCCGTGCCACTGACCGGATATTCAAGCTCGTCGCCGATATGGAGATCATTGCGATACATGGCTTCTTCCATCATAACTACCTGCAAAGCCCCATTCTGCTCGCCATCTCCATATTCCTTGCCGAGTGTCCATTCTACTCGATCGTTCAAATCTGTCAAAGAGCCTAATGTCATCGTCCGAACACGGCTGGCATCTACCTTGCTCGGATCAACGGGATAGACCTCTGTTCCTCGGAGTGAACGCGCGTTCACAAAGATTTGGGCTGGAAACCCAACCTGCGCCTTCACATCCTCACGTATGTATCGATCAACTTCCTTTAAGTCCTTTGGATCCGTTTTGGTTCCGCCTGTTGCTTGGTATTTGATTGACAATGAGCCGGCAGGCATGGATTCACTATTGTCCTGAAGTGTCTTAGATACGACCCGCTTCAGCGCGCCATCAGCATACATGGGAATACTGACTGTAAAAGATACAGCCACAATGAGTCCTAGCAATGTGCTGAGTGTCAGCCAGCGAGTATTCCACATTTTCCGGTATAGAAACCGCAACAAAGGAATGCCCATTAGCGACCCACTACTTTCTGTCCAGGCTCAAGTCCTTTTTTAATCTCAACTCTTGTAGCATCCTGCTCGCCTATCTCAACGTCAACCTCGCGCTTACCATTCTCATCAACGACCTGTACATAGGTTCTAGCACCAAGTGTTCGCAGCGCAGATGGCGGAATATAGACAACATTACTGCGTTTTTTCGTAATTATAGTAGCGCCAAGCATAGAGCCGCGGTTCACTGTTGAAGGCAGCTTATCTGATAGCGACACGGTTACATATTTATCAATGCGATCCTGTTCAGGCATGTTGCCTTCGCCAGGAATGTTGTTATTCCCGTTGTCCTTGTCCGATGTAGGAGCAGGCAGCGCCTTAACCTTTCCTTTTATGATTTTGCCTGTCGAATTTATGCTTAATTCAACCTCCATGCCAGGGGAAATTTTCTTCAAATCATCCTTTGGTACATCCACCGTCACAACGAGTCGAGATGTATTGGCGATGGTTGCGACAGGATCATATTTTTTTGTCATTTTCCCTTTCTTCGCAGCGACATTAACGACCGTTCCAGCAAATGGAGCTGTAACCGACCCTTTGGCAATATCGTTTTCAACTTCGGCAATCTTTTCAAGGGCCTCTTCGTATGCATTTTGCTCATCTTCGTACTGAATTGGATCCATCTCATCCTTCTGGCGTAGCGTTTCCTTCATCTTCACTTCCAGCTTGCGAAGTTCTCTCCGCTTTGCACGCAGATCCCTTTGCATTTCCTCAACATCAAGCACTGCCAGTACCTGACCAGCCTTAACGTTGTCTCCGTTCTTGACCAGTACATCCTTAATTGGCTTATTGTCCAAGGTGAAGAAGAACGTCTCTTCCTGTTCCGACATTACTTTGCCTGTAGTCTTGACATCAGAAATCCATTCACCCCTCATAACTTCATATTCTGGCTTTTTCGATATTGCTGGCGGCGTAATTGTCGGCAGCGTCTCTTCCTGTTCTTCATCAGGAAGCAAAGAACATGCGGATGTAAGCATCATAACCCCGCACATAAGGATTAGCGCCGATCGACGCCATTTCTTCCTTTTATCTGCACCATTACGAGATGAATTTTCCGTCGACCATTTCATAAACATGATCAGCTACCTCCAAAATTGTAGGATCGTGGGTTGTCATGCAGATTGCGATCTGTTCAGAGCGTATAATTTGCCGGAATACTCCCATGACCTGCGCACCCATCTGTGAATCAAGCTCTGCTGTAGGCTCATCCGCGAGCAGCAGCAGCGGCTTATGTGCAATCGATTTTGCAATCGCAACGCGCTGCTGCTCACCGCCGGACATTTCGAACGGGCGGTGCTTCATTCGTTTTCCAAGACCAACCAATTCCAAGCAATGCTGAACGCGTTCCTTCCATAAATGACGAGGAATGTTCGCCATACGAAGAGACAGTTCCACATTCTCATACGCAGATAACAATGGCATTAAAGCAAAAGCCTGAAATATGAAGCCGATATCATTGCGCCGCGTATAGGTACGCTTGTTGTCGCTCCAAGAAGAGAGCTCCTCTCCTCGGAAGTAAATCTCGCCTTTTGTAGGCAAATCCAGACCTCCGAGCATATTAAGCAGGGTCGTTTTTCCTGAACCGGATCGACCCTTCAGCATAACCAATTGCCCTGGATGTACTTCCATATTTATGCCTTTCAGGACATGCAGCTTTTGACTGCCCACTTGGAAGGATCGTTCCACATCGCGAACTTCGAGGATAGGTTCATCTGGAGCGACAGGAACCGCGCGCGCAGGCCATTCAGAAGATGTTTTTTTGTCGTCTATGTATTTCGCCTCATTATTCGCAACATTCTCGTCCTGCTTATGCACTTCGAGATCTGGGGTTGCCTCATTAGCCTCGACCTGGTCTGTCTGCTTCCGTTTGCGAAGCCATTTCATCCTTATATCTGCCCCTTTCTCGGACATGACGTCAAACTCTCCTCAAGTATAAACGAAAGTTTTGCGTGAAAAGTTACAATGTTCTTAACCGTTTTTCTGCAAAAAAGATAAAATTTTTGATTCCTTTTATAAGCGCATTTTGACGATTTATGGATGCTGCTCTAAAAAAAAGAAACCTTCTCACTTGGGATGGAAAGGTCTCTAAGAAATGCGGTCTTATATGCTAACAATGATATCAAACTCGTTATCTTTCTAGTTTCCCCATGTTGTTGGATCATGGCGCCATGCTTGCAGCACATCCATATCCGCGGGCTCAATAACACCTTGCTCAAGCGCTGTTTGAATAAGCGCCGAATAATTTGACAGCGTCTGCAGCGGAATTCCCGCTTTTGCGAAGGCCGATGTTGCTTTTTCCAGTTGATAGCTGAAGATAGCCAATACCGCCAAAGGTTCAGCTCCCGCTTCCTTTACTGCAAGGGCCGCCTTCAAAGAACTGCCGCCAGTGGAAATCAAGTCCTCAATGACAACAACCTTTTGACCAGGTCGGATGATCCCTTCAATTTGATTTTGCTTTCCATGACCTTTTGCTTTGTCGCGGATGTAAGCCATTGGCAAGCCAAGCTTGTCTGCCACCCATGCAGCATGGGGAATGCCTGCTGTAGCTGTACCTGCGATGACTTCTGCATCAGGAGCATATTGTTTCACCAAGGAAGCAAAGCCTTCTGCAATGGCGTTTCGAATCTCCGGATAGGACATCGTTAAGCGATTGTCGCAGTAAATCGGGGATTTAATGCCGGATGTCCACGTAAAAGGCTCATTCGGACGAAGCGCTACCGCTTGGATAGTTAACAGATGCTGTGCAATTGTGCGTTCCAGGTTCGTTGTAGTCATTAGTTTAATAGCTCCTTTATAATAGATAGAATTGCTTCGCGCGGATTCGGCGCGGCCGTAATTGGGCGACCGACCACAATATAATCCGTTCCTTGTTCAAATGCTTGTCCAGGCGTCATGACACGGGATTGATCTCCCATTGCACTGCCAGCCGGGCGAATCCCCGGCGTAATCGTTTGGAAATCTTCGCCGCAGGCTGCCTTAATCGCCGTTACCTCCTGAGGGGATGCTACAACCCCATCAAGCCCTGCTTGCTTTGTCAACTTCGCATAGCGAACAACCGTGTCGGCTACATTTCCAGCAATACCAATCTCCTCATTCATGACCTTATCGTTGGTGCTCGTCAATTGTGTAACCGCGATGACAACCGGACGCTTCAGCTCCGGATATTCAGCCAGCGCTGCCTCAACACCTTCAACAGCAGCCGACATCATAGCAGCTCCGCCTCCGGCATGGACATTGAACATATCGACGCCTAGCTTCGTAATACTGTTCGCTCCACCCTTGACCGTGTTCGGGATATCATGCATTTTCACATCGAGAAACACTTTATATCCATTATCCTTCAGTTCGCGAACAAACGCTGGGCCAGCCGCATAGAACAGCTGCATACCTACCTTCATATAACAAGGGATTCCTTGCAGCTGCTGCAGCAGTTCTTTTGCTGCGTCTGCATTCGGATAATCCAGTGCGACCATAATTTTGCCCGCCGCTTGTGCCTCGCTCCATCGCTTGTTCATCTTGACACCTCTTCGCATTTATTTCGTACTTTGGCTCCATGTTTCGTCCACTGCCTATTCATACTCCGAGGAGGCCTTGCGGCCTCCTCGAATTTGCTTCTATTGTGAGACGATACTCGTCTATTTCTTCGATGATTTCTTCGATGATTACTTCTGAACAACCGGCATTGCGCGGGATGAGAAGTTGATTTGCTCCAGCATACCCAGCAGTGCGCGTACAGTATCTAGCGATGTCATGCAGACTACGCCGTTCTCTACTGCTTCGCGGCGAATGCGGAAGCCATCGCGTTCTGGTGTTTTACCCTTCGTCAAGGTGTTGACAACAAAGTGCGCTTCTCCTCCGCGGATGAGATCCAGGATGTTAGGCGAGCCTTCTGTCAGCTTCTTCACATGGGTAACGCTCAAGCCTGCATTTTCAAGTGCAACCGCTGTTCCGCCTGTTGCGATAATTTTGTAGCCAAGGCTTGCGAATCCGCGCATTAACTCTACCGCTTCTTCCTTGTCCTTGTCTGCTACCGTGCAGATGATGGCACCAGTCGAAGGAATTTTCATTCCGGAGCCGATGAGGCCTTTGTACAATGCCTTCGCATATTGCTTGTCGCGACCCATTACTTCTCCTGTTGATTTCATCTCAGGGCCAAGTGTTGGTTCAACTCGGCGCAGCTTCGCGAACGAGAACACCGGAACCTTAACCGATACATGATCATCTTCTGGCCACAAGCCCTCTTGATAACCAAGGTCATTCAGCTTCGCACCCAAGATAAGCTTTGTTGCAACATTCGCCATTGGAACGTTTGTAACTTTACTTAGGAATGGAACCGTACGCGAGGAGCGAGGATTCACTTCGATAACATATACTTGGTCGTTGAAGATAACGAACTGGATGTTAATCAAACCGACCGTCTTCAGTTCCTTCGCGATGCGAATCGTAACATCGACGATTTGCCGCTTCAGCTCTTCCGACAGATGCTGCGGCGGGTATACCGCAATCGAGTCGCCGGAGTGTACCCCTGCGCGCTCAACATGCTCCATAATACCCGGGATAAGCACTGTCTCGCCGTCGCAAATTGCATCGACTTCTACTTCCTTGCCGAGCATGTAGCGGTCAATCAGAACCGGATGCTCCGGATTGATTTTCACTGCTTGCTCCATATATGTGAGCAGCTCTTGATCGGAGTACACGATTTCCATCGCGCGTCCGCCAAGGACATATGATGGACGAACGAGCACCGGGTAGCTAAGAGTTTGTGCCGTTCCTACTGCCTCATCGACAGATGTAACCGTGCTGCCTTGCGGCTGTGCAATATGCAGGCGCGATAGCAAGGCTTCGAATTTCTTACGGTCTTCTGCTTCATCAATGCTTTCCAGACTCGAACCGAGAATTTTCACACCCGCAGCAGCAAGTGGCGCTGCAAGGTTAATCGCTGTTTGTCCACCGAACTGGACGATAACCCCTACCGGCTTCTCTTGCTCGATAACATTCATAACGTCTTCGAAGAAGAGCGGCTCGAAGTACAAGCGATCCGATGTATTGAAGTCTGTCGATACGGTTTCAGGGTTGTTATTGATGATTACTGCTTCATATCCTGCATCTTGAATTGCCCATACTGCATGTACAGTCGAGTAATCGAACTCGATACCTTGACCGATACGGATTGGACCGGAGCCGAGCACGACGATTTTTTCTTTATTGGACTCTATTACTTCATTTTCTACTTCATATGTGGAGTAGTAGTACGGTGTAGTCGCTTCGAATTCAGCGGCACATGTATCTACCATTTTATATACAGGCTTCAAGCCTTGCTGTTCCCGATATTCACGAACCTCTACTTCCTTCGTGCAAGCTCCGCCTGGCTGGCCTTCGCTGCGCAGCTCAGCAATCGCGCGGTCTGTGAAACCCATGCGCTTCGCTTCGTACAATGTTTGCTCAGACAAAGTTTCTTCTCCGCGAATACGACCTTCGAACTTGACCATGCCCTCCAGCTTGTCAAGGAACCACCAGTCGATTTTCGTCAAATCCTGGAGCTGCTGCAGTGTGTAGCCGCGGCGGAACGCTTCTGCCAACAAGAACATACGCTCATCATCTGGTGTTTTTAGACGATATTCCAGCGTTTCCTTATCCAGCTCTTCTGTACCTTTCAACTTCAAGCGATGCACGCCGATTTCTAGGGAACGGATTGCCTTGTGTATGGATTCTTCAAAGGTACGCCCAATTGCCATGACTTCGCCAGTTGCTTTCATTTGCGTACCGAGCTTGCGGTTCGCTTGTGTGAATTTATCGAACGGCCAGCGCGGAATCTTCGATACGATGTAATCGAGCGTAGGTTCAAAGCATGCGTATGTTTGACCCGTAACTGGGTTCACGATTTCGTCGAGTGTGTAGCCAACTGCGATTTTCGCCGCCATCTTCGCAATCGGATAACCTGTTGCTTTCGAAGCGAGCGCAGAAGAACGGCTGACACGAGGGTTTACCTCAATGACATAGTATTGATAACTGTGTGGATCCAGCGCGAACTGAACGTTACATCCACCCTCAATGTTGAGCGCACGGATGATTTTAAGTGATGCGGAGCGCAGCATTTGATACTCGCGATCCGACAGCGTTTGGCTTGGTGCAACTACGATACTGTCACCTGTATGGACGCCTACTGGGTCGAAGTTTTCCATGTTGCAGACCACGATGCAGTTGTCATTCGCGTCACGCATAACCTCGTACTCGACTTCCTTCATGCCAGCGATGCTCTTTTCAATCAAGCATTGTCCAATTGGACTGTAGCGGATGCCTGATGCTACTGTATCGCGCAGTTCCTCTTCGTTCGCGCAAATACCGCCACCCGTTCCGCCGAGCGTATAAGCAGGACGGACAATAATTGGGTATCCAATCGTGTTCGCGAAGTCAACCGCTTCCTGTACCGAATTGACGATAACACTCTCTGGCACTGGCTGCTCCAATTCGCGCATCAGGTCGCGGAACAAGTCGCGGTCTTCTGCACGCTCAATGGAATCAAGCTGTGTACCGAGAAGCTTGACGTTCTCTTGCTCAAGCACGCCGGCACGAGCAAGCTCCATTGCCATGTTCAAGCCTGTTTGCCCGCCCAAGGTTGGAAGTAACCCATCTGGGCGCTCTTGCCGAATGATTTGAGTAACGAATTCTAGTGTAATTGGCTCGATGTATACCTTATCTGCCATATTCGTGTCTGTCATAATCGTAGCAGGGTTGCTGTTAATGAGAACGACTTCCATGCCTTCTTCTTTCAAGGCTTCACATGCTTGTGTTCCTGCATAGTCGAACTCAGCTGCCTGACCGATAACAATCGGGCCTGATCCGATAACAAGGATTTTCTTGAGCTCTTTATTTTTCGGCATTTTATAGTTCCCCTTTCAGCTGTGCTACGAGTTCCGCTTGTCTCGGAACCTTAGGTTGATTGCGTTTATGCTCACGAATCATATCGATGAATTGGTCGAACAAGTAGCTGCTATCATGCGGACCAGGAGCTGCTTCTGGATGATATTGCACCGAGAAGGCCGGGTATTTCACATGCGCAAGTCCTTCAATCGTTTTATCGTTATTGTTGATATGCGTGACCTTCAACTCCGTGCCTTGCACCGAGTCTTCCAGAACCGTATATCCATGGTTTTGAGAAGTAATATAGCAGCGATTCGTTGCAAGCTCCTTAACCGGATGGTTGCCGCCGCGATGGCCAAATTTCAGCTTGCCTGTGTCTGCTCCGCAAGCGAGCGCGAACAATTGGTGTCCTAAGCAGATGCCGAAGATTGGGTACTCTCCAAGAAGCTCTTGTAGCATCTTTACAGCATGAGGGACATCCTTCGGATCCCCAGGGCCGTTGGACAATTGAATCCCGTCTGGACGCAGGCGACGAATTTCCTCTGCTGTTGTATCATGAGGAACGACAACTACATCGCATCCGCGCTTCGTCAATTCGCGCACAATACCGCTTTTCGCACCAAAGTCGACGAGAACGATTCGTTCTTTATCACCAGGGCTGGAGAAGAGCTGCTTTGTCGAAGTACGTGCTACCTGATCCCGCATCAACTCACTGACTCCGAGCATTTCCTTCAACTCTTCAATAGATTGGCTGCCTGTTGTCAGCAACCCCTTCATCGTACCGAAGTGACGAAGCTTGCGAGTCAACATGCGTGTATCAATGCCGCTGATTCCTACGATGCTGTACTCTTTCAGCAGTCGGTCTACTGAATATTCAGCGCGCCAGTTACTAGGCACTTCTTCATGTCTGCGCACGACGAACCCGTTCACATAAGGGCGAATCGATTCGAAATCATCGCGCGTAATGCCGTAGTTACCAATTAGCGGATAAGTCATCGTTACAATCTGTCCACAGTAAGATGGGTCGGACAATACCTCTTGGTATCCTGTAATCCCTGTATTAAATACAACCTCGCCTACAGACTCACCATCTGCTCCGAACCCTGTTCCTGTAAAGAGGGTACCATCTTCCAACAACAATCTTGCTTGCATGTTCGTCACTCCTCGCTCTCCATCTTATGCACTTCCCGTTGCTTGTCTTCATCTATCTATATTTTGTTACTCGTAATCTCGTTAGTTGCTCCATACGAGACGGCCATCGACGAATGTCTTCATCGGCCATCCCTTTAGGCTCCAGCCGGTAAATGGTGTATTGCGTCCCTTTGTTAAGAACTCATCCGGGTTAACCTGACGTTCAGTATCCAAATCAATAACGGTAAGGTCAGCTGGCGCGCCTTCCTCAATACGCCCGGTATTCAAACCAAACGTTCTTGCCGGGTCGCTCGTCATTCGATTGACAAGCAAGGACAGCGGCCACTTTCCAGTCGCTACGAATTTCGTATAGAGAAGCGGGAATGCTGTTTCCAATCCGACAATTCCGAATGGAGCAAGCTCCATTCCTTTTGCCTTCTCTTCTTCGGTGTGCGGCGCATGGTCTGTGACGATGATATCGATTGTGCCATCCACCAGCGCTTCAATGCAGGCCTCAACATCTCGAGGCGAGCGCAGCGGAGGGTTCATCTTCCAATTCGCATCCATACCCGGAATATCTTCATCCGAGAGCAGCAGGTGGTGTGGACATACCTCGGCAGTTACCTTTACACCAATTTGCTTCGCTTGGCGGATAAGCCGTATCGACTGCTCCGTGCTGACATGGCATATGTGGTAATGAACTCCTGTTGCTTCTGCCAGAAGCACATCTCGACCTACATGAATCGCTTCAGATTCATTCGGAATTCCTTTCAATCCATGCTTGCGGGCGAAAACCCCATCCGTTACTGCTGCGCCTTTAACAAGGGAGTCGTCTTCACAATGTGCGATCACCGGCATATCCAGCTCTTTGGCCCAGTTCATCGCATCCTTCATCATTTGTGCATTTTGTACGCCGACCCCATCATCAGTGAAGCCAATGACTCCAGCGTTTTTCAAGGCTACAAAGTCTGTGAGTTCTCTTCCAAGCTCATTTTTCGTAATCGAGCCGTAAGGCAACACCTTAACCGAACCTTCCTGCTCTGCTTTATCGAGAATAAGCTGCACCGTTTCCGGCGTATCGGTTACTGGCCGCGTATTCGGCATGCATGCGATTGTTGTAAATCCGCCCTTCGCTGCGGAGCGAGTACCTGTTGCAATCGTTTCTTTATGTTCAAAGCCAGGCTCTCTCAAATGGACGTGCATATCGATGAAGCCTGCCGATACGAATTTGCCTTCAACATCTTGCACATCTGCGTCCGTAGGAACAGCTTCCTCGAGATTCGTGATTTTACGGATGATTCCGTCTTCCATCCAGATGTTAACGTCCACCAATTCGCCTTCGGTATTTAATATCTTTGCATTTTTCAACACGATCATCGGTTTCTCTCTCCTTACGATGCCATTTTGAAGCGTTACTCCGCTTAGTATGCTTGTTCTATCTATTGAAAGAAATTGTTTATGATTGGTTTACACTTTATACTAATGCTCTTTCCAATACGGCCATTCGCACCGGAACGCCGTTAGCCATCTGCTCGAAAATTCGTGCCGATTCAGCCTCGACAACCTCGTCGTCAATTTCTACATTGCGGTTGACTGGCGCCGGGTGCATAATAATCGAATGTTTCTTCATCTGTGCGACGCGTTCAAGTGTTAAGCCGTACTCTGCCCGGTACGCCTCTGTTGAGTGCATAACTTCCGATTCGTGGCGCTCAAGTTGTACGCGGAGCATCATCACAACGTCGGCTTGAAGAGCCTCACCCATCGTGACATACGGTGCATCCAAATCATGTGCGCGCATGTTGTCTGGTGCACAGAAGCTTACGTTCGCTCCGAACTTGCGCAGCGCGTATAGATTTGAACGTGCTACCCGGCTGTGCTCTATGTCTCCGACAATCGCGACATGTAAACCATCCAGCTGTCCGAAATGCTTGCGCATCGTGTACAGGTCGAGCAGCGCTTGCGTTGGATGCTCGTTATTGCCGTCCCCTGCGTTTATAAGCGGCATCTTGACACGCTCCGCAATTTGTTCCAAGAGCCCAATCGGCTTCAAGCGGATAACACCTGCATCCATGCCCATCGATTCTAGCGTTCGAACCGTATCGTAGATGGATTCTCCCTTTTCGACACTCGATGCTGATGTTGAGAAGTTGATAACCTCAGCGCCAAGGCGCTTCTCGGCTACTTCGAACGAACAGCGGGTGCGCGTGCTGTTCTCGAAAAACATGTTGGCTACAAATTTATCCTTCAACACATTCTGAACTTTGACATGCTGTTCATCCCAATGTACGGCACGATTCAGAATCGATTCGATTTCGAATCTGCTTAACGACTTTAAGCCGAGCAGACTGCGGTCTTTTACCGATCGTTCCATCTGAATTGACATTGTTGTTACCCCCTGTGGTGTACGATTTTCACTTCATCGACGCCGTCTAATTCCTTCAAGGCGACTTCAATTTCTTCCGTGCGCGAAGTCGGTACATTTTTGCCAACATAATCAGGTCGTATCGGCAGCTCACGATGTCCCCGGTCTGCCAGTACCGCCAGTTGAATCATTTGCGGTCTTCCCTGATCCATGAGCGCATCCATTGCCGCACGAATCGTCCGGCCAGTGTAGAGCACATCGTCGCACAGGATAATTTTCTTATCCTGTATTGGAAATGGATCGCTAATGTCAGCCGTCTCCCGTTCATCGCGCTTGTTGTCATCTCGGTATCTCGTGATATCAAGCTCTCCAACAGGAATTGTCTCATTTTCGATCAGTTGGATTCGCTCCGCGATTCGCCTTGCGAAGAATATCCCTCTTGTCCGTATTCCGACAAGTACACAGTTGTCAATGCCTTTATTTCGCTCCAGAATCTCGTGTGCGATCCTTGTCAGTGCCCGCCGTATTGCAGCTTCATCCATAATAACGTTGAACTCGGTATTGCTCATTTCTTCATTGTCTCCTTCCGTATTCCAGCCCTTATATAAGTTAGGGCAAGACTGTATATCGATAGTGTGCGCAGATACAAAAAAACTCCTTGCCCGGAGGCAAGGAGTTGTGTGCATTCACGATATGCGCGGAAAGAATCCGCATGAAGATAGAGCGCAGAACGAAGAAGCTGTTCGCGTTCCATCATAGCTCTCGGCCTCTGACGGATACACTTCTTCCTTCCGCTCTTCACGTGTTCTTTCTCGTAAACGAGCGTTACCTTGCCAGCCTCTCGGGACTGATTTAAAGGTCTTATTTGATTAACTGGATTATCCCACTTCTCACGTTACATGTCAAGTTATTACTTGCAAACAAATACTAGAAGATATATTCTACATCCATCAGTCGACGCTTCAGTTCATTCATAACCCGCTTTTCTTCCGCTTCGCCTTGCGCTTGGAACGTTACAGAAAAACGAATAAAACGGCCTGCATCATCCCATGGGACGGTAGAGATCAATTTCTCTCGGATCAAATATTGGGAGAAATCCTCTGCTGTATGGAATTCCGGCCCGCCTTGCACCGCTTTAGGAGCCTCAACATACAAGAAGAAGGAGCCTTGTGGTTTAACAGCATGGAAGCCTGCCTCATTCAGTGCGGCAACAAGCAAATCATGACGGCGGGAATACTTGGCCCCAATTGCTTCTGTAATCTCTGGATGAGCAAGCCCGTACGCAGCAGCCTTTTGGATCGCGATGAATTGACCGGAATCATTATTATCTTTAACATCTCCGAATGCCTTCACAATCAGCGGATTACCAGCAATGAATCCAATGCGCCATCCTGTCATATTGTACGACTTGGACAGGGAATGGAGCTCTACGCCTACATCTTTGGCACCCGGTACGCTCAAGAAACTAAGCGGCTTGTTGCCGTCATATGTCAATGCCGCATAAGGAGCGTCATGAACGATAATAACCTGATGCTGCTTCGCCCAAGCAATGGCTTTCGTGAAAAACTCAACTGTCGCCACAGCGCCAGTTGGGTTGTTTGGATAATTCAAATATAAGAGCTTCGCTCGCTTGCATATCTCTTCCGGAATCGCATCCAAATTAGGCAGGAAATGATTGTCCGCGGTTAACGGAATGTTGTAAACCTCTCCACCCAGATATTTCGTATGTGTTCCCATTACTGGATAGCCAGGAACCGTCATGATCGTAATATCTCCTGGATTAATAAAACAAGAAGGAAGCATGGCTAATGCAGGCTTCGTTCCGATAGAGTGAAGTATCTCTGTATCTGGATCAATTCCCTCAACATGGAACACTTCCTGCAAATATTTTGCAGCAGCGTGCTTGAATTCCGAGATACCATTATCTGCGTAGCCGCGATTTTCGGGCTTGGCTGCTTCTTCAGCCAATGTAGCTACGATTCCCGCATCTGCCATCTCATCCGGCTCGCCAACACCCATATCAATTAGTTCAACGTCAGGGTATTGCAATTTGGCAGCAATCTTGGCCCGTTTGATTTTCTCAAACTTATAAATATTTGTATCCTTTCCATAATTGGATCCGCCAATCCGGTCTGCAAATGTATGCTGAATATATGTGTTTTGATAGTATTTTGTCGTCATCCTATACAGCTCCTTCTTTTGCATCAATCTTATATCGGTTATGATGCCACTGTAATAACTATGTTCGATTTTGACGACAAAAGGAATGAATGATCTTCAATACTATTTGCACTTTTTTCACACATATATCAATAAAAGAACCGTATTTTAACCAAAAACCATGGTTTAATTTTGCATAATATGATTATCTATTACGAATCGAGTGCAGCAGACTCTCCATATCCTCAGGGATCGGAGCATGGAATTCCAAGGTTTCCCCACTCGTTGGATGTACGAAGCCAAGCGTCATCGCATGCAAGGCCTGCCCATTCATTGTCAATCCACGAGTCCCCCGGCTATACATCGGATCGCCTACTAATGGGTGACCAATAAACTTCATATGCACACGTATTTGATGCGTACGCCCGGTTTCCAATTGCAATTCAACAAGCGTTGCATCTCCAAACCGTTCCAATACTTTAAAATGGGTCACTGCATGCTTGCTATTATTCTCTGTTACGGTATACATCTTGCGGTCATGGGTATCTCGTCCAATTGGGGCATCAACCGTTCCTTGATCATGGGGCACATTTCCGTGCACAAGTGCAACATATTTACGCATAACTGAGTGTTCTTTTAGCTGCTCTGCCAAATGAACATGTGCGCGATCATGCTTGGCTGCCATTAATAAGCCCGAGGTATCCTTATCAATTCGATGGACAATTCCTGGTCGAAGCTCACCGTTAATGCCGGACAAATCACGGCAATGATGCATCAATGCATTGACGACGGTACCTGAAGTATGCCCTGGCGCTGGGTGGACAACCATTCCGCGCGGCTTATTAATGACAATAACGTCCTTGTCTTCATAATACACATCAAGAGGGATATCCTCAGCAATAATGTCAGCTGAGGCTGGCTCCGGCATCGTTAATGTAATGACATCAGCCACAGCCACCTTGTAATTCGATTTTACAGGCTGACCATTGACGAGTACATGCTCATCACGAATCCAGAGCTGTACTTGTGATCGAGAGACATCCTCTTCAATGGATTCGGTAATGAATTTATCAATCCGATCCTTCGCATGAGCAGGTTCTACCCTCCATATGTATGGCTCACGCCCTTCATCCCCCGTTTGTGGTTGTACGTTTTTTTCATCTGTCATTGTGCTTATGTTCCTTTCTCTTCCTATCCCTATGCTTGATTCGTTGTGTTGTCATTATGCTCCGCAGATGAACCGGAATGATTCTCGCGCTTCACCGTAACGAGAGCGTCTAGTAGAACCAACCCGACACCAATACAAATCCCCATGTCTGCAACATTGAAGATCGGGAATGTATAGGAACCAAAGTTAAATTGAAGAAAATCAACAACTTCACCCGTAAGCAAACGATCGATAAAGTTGCCAATTGCACCACCCAAAATAAGGCTTAATCCAAGCGGTAGTATGATCCCGCTCTGATGTCTAATTTTTTGCATATACCATACAAGTCCGATTACAACCACTATCGTAATGACAATGAAGAACCAGCGCTGATTTTCCAAAATACTGAAGGCCGCTCCTGTATTGCGATGGGACGTGATCAAGAAGAAATTGCCTATTACTGGAATTTTCTCACCCAACTGCAAGTTCGTAGCAATCATCCATTTGCTTACTTGATCAATCAGCAATACGATAAAGGCGATAATATAGTACCACACGTGCCACAGTCACCTCATTTTAATTTTAATTATGTTATTCAATTGAAGCTTTGCTCATTGTATCACAGGAACCTAACCCAAACCAATCCATTGCCTACGCCATTTACCACGCAGGAACCCTCTCCAATTTGCACATGCTAGTTGTAAGTTACGCCAATGCGAAAGGAGCGTCCCGCACTGATGTCTCAACTTTCAACTGAGCAAATAAACAGCTTACAGCAGCAATTGCTGCAATCCAAGGCTCAAATCGAGCGGCGTCTGCATCGAGGAGATCATTATGGCTTGTCCAACTCACTCCGTGAAAATACAGGGGAGTTGTCCACATTGGATAATCACCCAGGCGACGTTGGCACTGAAATGTTCGAACGCGGCAAGGACATTGCGTTGAACGAGCATGATGAGATCCTGCTGGATCGCATCGACACAGCCTTATCGCGCATGAAGAAAGGGCAATATGGCAAATGCGTTGTGTGTGGCAATGACATCCCATATGAACGTTTGGAGGCCGTCCCTTCCACGATGTATTGCGTTGAACATTGTCCTGAACAAATGATATCCCAGAACCGCCCGATTGAAGAAGAATTCTTAACTCCTCCATTCGGACGAACAAGCCTTGACGAAGATACACAAAACGGATTTGACGGCGAGGACGCCTGGCAAATCGTTGAGTCATGGGGAACTTCTAATACGCCTGCCATGCACGAAGAGCGCGAAGTCGATGATTATGGCAACTTATATATTGAAGCATCTGAAGAGCTCGACGGGTGTGTAGAAGCATATGAAAGCTTCGTTGCTACAGACTTGACTGGCCGCCATGTTTCCATTGTTCGCAATCGACAATATCGTCAGTATATGAATAACCATGAGGGTGCTGGCCTGTTCGAGCCTGATCGCGATTACGATTCAGATCTCGATGAAAATCAATAAAATTTGGTGTCGAGCTGATGTTGAACGATGCGCACAATGTCAGCAATAAAATCACCGATAATAGGCAAGTTGAGTGCTCCTAGATATTGCAAGATGTAAACAATGATAGCTGTAAATATCGTAAATCCGATAGCAATTCCAACACCGCGTGCTGCGCCGCCCATCAGATTGATCCAGATCAGCTTGCGCGGGTTAAACAATAATTCATTATATTCAGCAATTCTTGACTTCTCCATCGATTGTGCAATTTGCAGCGTATAATCATGAATGCTCTTCATCATTTTTTTTGCATCTTCTGTATCTTGCGAAGCGGCAGCGGCAGATAAACGCGGCTCTGCTGGGGTCTCTGAATCCGCCACTTCTCGCTCGCTAACGCTGGTATTATCGTTCTTGACTTGAATCGGATCATGTCTATGCTCGGTACGATAATCCTTCGAATGTTTCGAATCATGTGCTTTCATTGACAGTTTCCTCCTCTTCTAAAGCCGATATGCTGCATCCCCTTATATCACAAAAAGAGCGTGACCGAACAGATGGAATACCCATCTGCGGTCAACGCTCTCCCCTCTTCATTCTCGTTCGCGATTCAGACCATTATAGATTCTCCCGAACAGGAGGGATCTATACGCTGTACAATTAAGCAATTGCCACGCGGATCGACTTTTGTCCCAAATCAACTGATTCCATACCGTCTTGAGAGCCGAATGACAAGTTCGCAACGAGCACGTTGTCGCGCAATGTTGATTCGAACGCTTGAATCGCAGCCTGCAATTCCGCATCCACATCCAATACGATATTTACCCGCTTCTCAATTGGCAAATCAAGCTTTTTGCGCAAGTCTTGGATACCGCGAACCACTTCACGAACCCAACCCTCTTGCTCCAGTTCCGGTGTAATTTCCGTATTCAATGCGACTGTAATTTGGTAACCAGACGCTGACGCAAAGCCGGATTTTGCTTGCTTCTCGATCAGAAGCTCTTCGCGTGTCACCTCGAAGCTCTCGCCTTCTTGATTCGTGAAGTTCCACATACCCGATTCCACGATGCGGCGTGTTTCTTCTGGAGTCATCGCTTTCAGTGCACCTTGCAGAACTCCGACATTTTTGCCGTATTTCTTGCCCGCTACTTTAAGATTCAGCTTCAATGTAAAATCAACGAATCCAGAGTCGCTTGTTTCCAAACGAATATCCTTCACATTGATTTCTTCTTTAATGACCTCATCATAGCTCGCAAGATGGAACTCGCGATCCATGGATACGATCAGCTCAGACAACGGCTGACGAGTCTTGATTCCTGTTTCATTGCGAACATTGCGAGCCAGCTCTACGATTTCACGAGCTGTTTCCATATCGCGTTCCAATTCTGCATCGATCAATCCTTGATCAGCGACAGGGTAGCTCGCCAAATGTACGCTCTCGCTTGTGCCGCCGAGGTTCATGTAGATGTCTTCTGCAATCATCGGTGCATAAGGCGCGATGAGCTTAGACAGTGTGAGCAGAACATGACGAAGCGTTTGGTATGCGGACAATTTGTCCTCTGTCATTTCACTGCCCCAGAAACGGTCACGTGAACGACGGATATACCAGTTGCTTAATTCATCGATGTAGGACTCAATCGCTTTTGCAGGATTCAAGAAGTCATTCGCTTGCAGTCCTTTGCTTACACTAGCGATCAGCGTGTGCAGGCGTGACAAAATCCAACGATCGAGCTTATTGTTCGATTGACGTTCTTCATAGGCACTTGGATCGTATTGATCGATCGAAGCATAAAGAGCATAGAAGGCGTGTGTGTTTACAAGCGTATCAATCACTTTAGATTTTGCTTCTGCTACGATTTGCTTCGAGAAGCGCTTCGAGTTCCACGGCGCACTATCAGACAGTAATGCCCAGCGGAATGCGTCCGTACCGTACTCATTGATAATATCCCATGGGTCGATAACATTGCCCTTTGATTTGGACATCTTCTGTCCGTTTTCATCGAGTACGTGACCCGTTGAAATAACAGCCTTGTATGGCGCTACACCCTTGTACAACGTTGATACGGCGAGCAAGCTGAAGAACCAGCCGCGAGTTTGGTCAATCCCTTCACAGATAATATCTGCCGGGAACTGCTCTTCGAACTTCTTCTCATCTCCGAATGGATGATGATGCTGTGCAAATGGCATCGAGCCGCTATCGAACCATACGTCAATTACTTCAGATGTACGTTCCATTACACCGTGTTCACAATGCGGACAATGCAGCTTAACCTCATCCACATATGGCTTATGCAGCTCTAGGTTCTCATCAACTGGAGACGTTGCACGGTTGCGCAAGTCCTGATGGCTCTCAGGCGCATACTCACTCTTACATGTTCCGCACACCCACACGTTGAGCGGCGTGCCCCAGTAACGGTTACGACTGATGTTCCAATCAACCAAGTCTTCCAAGAAGTTGCCGAAGCGGCCTTCTCGAATATGACCAGGGTACCATTCGACCTTGCTGTTATTTGCTATTAATTGATCTTTAACCGCTGTTGTCTGAATGAACCACGATTCTGTCGCATAGTAAAGAAGCGGTGTTTTACAGCGCCAGCAGAATGGATAGCTGTGTTCGTATTTTTCTTTGGAGTATAATGTTCCATTCTCAGAAAGCTTCTTCACGATGTCGATATCGCAATCCTTGACGAAGCGCCCTGCAAAATCAATAACCTCATCGTTATAGCGGCCTTGTGTATTTACGACGTTGATGAAGCTGATTCCGTTCTCACGGCAGCTCTTATAGTCGTCCTCACCATGAGCCGGAGCCATATGAACGATACCCGTACCGCTGGAATCTGTTACGAAATCAGCAGCGACAATGACATGTCCCTTCTCAGGCACAACATATGGAAATGGAGCAGCATACGTCTTGTCAATAAACTCAGAGCCCTTATGCTCAGACAAGATTGTGTACTCGCCCTGCATCACATCTTCAACTAGATTCTTCGCGACGATATATACACCGTCTTCTTGCTGAACGCGCACATATTCCATATTTGGATTCATGGCAAGCGCGGCATGTGCCGGCAATGTCCAAGGTGTTGTTGTCCAAGCAAGCACATATTCGCCATTATCATGCAGTTTGAATTTAACAGTTGCAGACAGATCCTTAACCGTTTCATAGCCTTGTGCTACTTCATGCGAACTGAGTGTAGTTTGGCAGCAGGGGCAGTATGGACTTACGCGATGACCACGGTACAGCAATCCTTTTTTATGAATCGTGGAAAGGATGTGCCATACACTTTCAATATAGTTGTTATCGAGCGTGATATACGGATCGTCAAGATTGGTCCAATAGCCGATTGCTTCGGTTAATTCACGCCATTGCTTTTCATACTCAAATACGCTCGCTTTACATTTTTTAACGAACGCTTCAACTCCATAGTTCTCAATTTCCTGCTTGCCAGAAATACCAAGCTGCTTTTCTACGCCAAGCTCTACCGGCAGGCCGTGTGTATCCCAACCCGCTTTGCGGACAACACGATAGCCGGACATCGTTTTGTAGCGGCAAATAAAGTCTTTAATAACACGCCCGAGAACGTGTCCAATATGCGGCTTTCCGTTCGCTGTAGGCGGTCCTTCATAAAATACGAAATTAGGTTTGCCTGCGCGCTGCTCAATGGATTTTGCAAATGTATCTTCCGCGTTCCACTTCGCCAGTACACGCAGCTCCCGTTCCCGGGCGCGTTCTTTGACATCAACTTTTCTCACAGTGATACTTCCTTTCTTCGATACGTATTGAGAAAACAAAAAAACCTCCTCCCAAAAAGGGACGAGGTTCTGCTCGCGTTACCACCCTTGTTCCATACCAATCATTAGCATGATATTAGCACGGCACCTTCGTTCTTGCATGCCTATGCACACAAGCCCCAGATAACGGAGGGGATCCGGACATGCTTACAGTTTAAGCAAAAATGAGATGTATAAGCTTCGTTATTACATCCATCGGCTGCATTCAGCATATCTTCTCTGGGATGATGTCTCGACACGATTCGTTCGTCGGTTCTCACCTGCTCCGACTCTCTGAAGAACGGATGGGCGTGTCAGCGCGTTCCCGTCATTGAATATCACGTTATTAATAATACATATTTATATCGTGTTTTGCGATAATTGTCAATCAGGAGCATACTTGACTAATACAATTCCTTAACTTCCTTCACTTCTTCACGCTCAAGCGCATCCCAGCCATCCTGATTGAGCAGTTCCATCTGAGCTTCAACCAGTGTACGGAAGCGCGCACGATATATAGAGGATTGTTTTTTGAGTTCCTCAACTTCCAACGCGATCTTACGAGACTTTGCAAGGGCATCGTTGACGATACGATCTGCATTTTTCTCCGCTTCCTTGACTATCAGCTGTGCTTCCTTCTTCGCATTATTCTTCACTTCATCCGCAGCTTCTTGTGCAACGATGATCGTTTTGCTTAAGGTTTCCTCAAGATTCGCGAAGTGGTCAAGCTTGTCCTGCAAGGCATTGGCATGGTTTTGCAATTCCTTGTTCTCGCGAATAAGCGCTTCATAATCTTTAATTACTTGATCGAGGAACTCATTTACATCGTCCTCATCATAACCGCGCAGCTTGCGGCTAAATTCCTTGTTATGTATGTCTAATGGTGTCAATGGCATCGTGTGCACCTCCTCAAAATTACAAAGCATGCGGAAAATTGTTATGTTGAACATACGCAGCTGAATCGTACAGCCCGGAGTATGCTCAACGAGTATAAGTACCTACCGAAATGCGCATGCGGCCTTTTTTCGATACGCCCTCAATGTCTATTACCTTGAACCGTCCAAACCCTTGCAGGGAAACAACATCTCCAGCATGAAGCTGAGTAGATGGATTCTCTTCCACCTTCCAATTCACCTTGCAGCGCCCTGCCTTAATGGGCGTTACGATCTTCGTTCTGCTGAGTCTGAATACATCACTAGCGATGCCGTCCAGCCGAAGGGACGCCACACTTAGAGTCATCATCTTCAACTCTGCATGGGTGGCTTGAAGTTCCGACAAAGGAACAATGTCTGTTAGAACATTGACGCGATGTACCTGCCGCAGATGTGTATCCAAAAAAGCCCCAATTTCTTCTGTTATGACAATGTGACAGCGATCATCACTAACGTGAATATCGCCAATTTTGTCCCTCTTTATGCCAAGACCAAGCACAGCTCCCAAAAAATCACCATGCTCAAGCTGCTCCCAATTGCGGTCAAGAGAGGTGATTTGAAGGATATGCATCCCCATTTCTTCTCCTTCTGCATATACGTAGTCGGGAGCGATAAGCGCACGCTTGCGCTCTGCATGCTCGTGCCCGCCATCCAAGCGCAGCTGAACATCGGCATTCCGATTGACAAGTGTTGTCAAAATAAAGGCTTGTCTCGGATCCAAAAAGTCAGTACGACGGATCTCGTGAAGCTGTGCTGCACGTTCCACCCATTCAGAAGCACGATCAACAAACACACGCTCATCAGGGTGAAAATGCGAATAGATATGTTCATTTGCTGTCATCTTCGGCACTCACCTATTACTAAATGAAATACTGTAGTACAGCAAGAACGCCTCTGTACACGAATTCAAGCGTAAATAAAGCCACGATCGGAGAGATGTCCAGCATCCCACCAATTGGAGGGATAATGCGGCGGAATGGGGCCAAGTACGGCTCAACAATCTTGCCCAGAATCTCCCCGATTGAGCTCTCTCGTACATTAGGCACCCAAGACATCAAAATATAAACAATAATTAGCCATCTGTATATGTTGAACAGGTAATACACATATTCAGCAATCTGATACTCCAACAAGGTCACCTCGTTTGCATGTAATCGTAATCGTCTTGAAGAATTTCTGTAATGGAACCTTGAATTTCAACCTGCTCGGGGGTACACACAAATATATTTCCACCAACTTTGGATATATTCCCACTTAACGCATAGACAGTACCGCTCAAGAAATCGATAATTCGAAAGGCTTGATCCTTTCGAACTCTTTGCAGATTCACGATAACCGAGCGCCGTGAACGCAAGTGATCAGCAATTTCTTGTGCCTCGTCATAGGAACGCGGCTCATACAGCACCATCTTGGAAGACTTCTGTGAGTGTATGCTTACTACATTAGTGGATTTAGAGGATCTGCGCTGATCGAATGACGGTGCTTCCACTTCTTGATCATGCATATCCGTTACTACCTTCTCGCGCTCAATGATTTCTTCTTCTTCCTGAAGCCCTAGAAAATTCATAAATCGGTTCATTACACCCATTACGTTTCCCCTTCCTTCCCAACTAGGACGAATCCAAGTCTCAGCCGTGTCGCCCTCTCTTCCATAGCGACCTCAAAATCATTGGACATCCCCATCGATAAGTGCGGCAATGATATGGACAACGATGATTCCAATTCGTCTCGCAACTTACAATTTGCGGACTCGGGTCTCGTTTGTTCCGGTTCAGCTTCGTATGGAGCCATCGTCATAAGTCCAATTGGCCCAATATGAGGAAACGCGCGCAATTGCTCTACAAATGCTGCGGCTTGTTCCGGTTCCAATCCATACTTGGATTCTTCACCCGAGATATTCATCTGAATGAAGCAGCGACTAGGATGCACTACAGCTTCTTTCTCGATGCCGGGTCGTCATTCAATTATCCCTACTTCCAGCCTATCCAACTCATCATACGACCTGTAGTTCCTCCCTCCATACGGTGGGAATAAAACATATCGATATTACACCCAGTGCACAGTGTAGTACATTCGATATTTGCTGCCAAAATTCCTGCTTCAATCAACAAATGTCGATTCAATTCACGTAAATCAAGCATAGCATGCCCAACTGATGTCGGACGAATAACGACATCCTGCACGCGCTCTGCTTGTTGGCAGCCTTCGAATACACGCCGTACCTCGGCAATTACGCGCTCGTCCACCTCATAGCAACAGGAACCAATCGATGGCCCAATTGCTGCTTGAATATGCTCAAGACGGCAGCCATACTGCTCCTGCATCTTATGTACCGTTGCAGCACCAATATTGCTGACAGTTCCTTTCCAACCTGCATGCGCAAGACCGATGACACGCTGAACGGGATCCAGGAACATCAATGGAACACAATCGGCATAAAAAGAAGCTAATAGAACTCCCGTAACATCAGTAACCAAAGAATCCGTATTTTGAATCGCATCAGTACGATTCATTCTTCCTTTTCCTCGTTCATTTTGCGTAACGACATGAACATGACTCCCATGCACCTGCTCACCACATGTCCATGCTTCAAACGGCATGCCGCATGCTTCTGCGACAAGCTTGCGATTGTGGATGACATCTGCTTCATTATCGAGCACATGCAGCGCACAGTTCAAAGAGTCGAAATGCTCGCTGCTCACGCCGCCATTTCTTGTTGTAAATCCAGCTGTCAACTCCGGATAGGAATCTGTCCATTTCTTCAATTCCAGCAGAACAGGCCCCTCTGAAGTCTTTGACTTCTGCAATTGAAATGGTTCCATGACGATAATCACCTCACCGTACAGTTTACCACAAACCATATGGCGAAGCCTATTGTTTCTGCACAAAGGAAGCACTGTCATATTCTTCAGTTCGTGCTGGCTTCATTTCCTCCATTTTCACCAGAACAACATCAGCACCAATCTTGACGATATTCCGCCACGGGATAATCAATTCACTCCCACCACCAAACAGCCCCATAAATTTACTGTAATTTGGCACAACGATGGATTCAATTCTTCCCTGCTTCATATCAAGCTCTACATCACTTACTTGACCTAGTTTCTTACCGTCTATTATGTTGATTACATCCTTCGTTTGAAAATCAGAAATTTTCATCGCAATCACCATTCTACAAGGAATTTGACCGTAGCCAGCGTACATACCTTAGTATATGAGTCCACTTGCCAAAATGCCCTGTCAGATGCAAAAAAAGCCGCCGCTTAACCGCGGACGGCTTATTTTACCAATCAAATATTACGTGCGTACGTGCTTCTGCATCTGATTGATCGCTGACTTCTCCAGTCTTGATACTTGTGCCTGAGAGATGCCAATCTCGTCTGCAACTTCCATTTGGGTTTTGCCTTCGAAAAAACGCATCGATAAAATCATCTTCTCACGTTCGTTCAACTTTCGCATCGCTTCCCGCAGCACAATTTCCTCGATCCAGGATACGTCCTTATTTTTCTCATCGCTAATTTGATCCATGACATAGATCGGGTCACCTCCATCATGGTAAATCGGCTCGAACAAAGATACCGGATCCTGTATCGCGTCCAGTGCGAACACAACATCCTCCTTCGGAACATTCAGTGCTTCCGAAATTTCATGTATCGTCGGTTCCCGTGAGTTCTGATTCGTCAACGAATCGCGAACTTGCAATGCCTTATAGGCGATGTCCCGCAAGCTTCTAGACACTCGGATCGGGTTATTGTCACGCAGGTATCTGCGAATTTCTCCGATAATCATAGGCACCGCATATGTAGAGAATTTAACATTCTGACCAAGATCGAAGTTATCGATCGCCTTCATCAGTCCAATACAGCCAACTTGGAACAAGTCATCAACGAATTCGCCTCGGTTGTTAAATCGCTGGATCACACTCAATACGAGCCGCAAATTACCATTTACCAGCTTCTCCCGAGCCGATAGCTCGTTTCGTTCCTGTAATGACACGAACAACTCCCTCATTTCGGCGTTCGTGAGGACGGGCAACTTCGATGTATCGACACCGCAAATTTCGACTTTGTTTCGGGTCATTCGTGATTACCTCCCAGGGATGAAACATTAATGTACATTATCTCCCCGGGGTTCTTTTTTATTCCTGTACTCCCAGCACCCGATTCGTTCCGATCAAGCCGTATTCCGCATCCGTCCAAGCTTTGAAACGTTTACACCATCTTATTAAATTCTTTGCGCAAACGCTTAATAATCCGCTTCTCAAGACGTGATATATATGACTGCGAGATGCCAAGCATATCCGCAACATCCTTCTGCGTTTTTTCCTCTCCATCCGTCAGGCCAAAGCGCAATTCCATAATCATTCGTTCACGCTCGCTAAGCTTATCCAATGCTTTATGCAGCAGTTTACGGTCAACCTGCTCTTCAATATTTTTATAGATCGTATCATTCTCTGTACCGAGTACATCTGACAGCAGCAGTTCATTGCCGTCCCAGTCGATATTCAGCGGCTCGTCAAAGGATACTTCTGTTCTTGTTTTGCTGTTACGCCGCAAATACATCAAAATTTCGTTCTCAATACAGCGAGAGGCGTAAGTCGCGAGCTTAATCTTTTTTTCCGGATCAAATGTATTCACAGCCTTAATTAGACCAATTGCTCCGATCGACACCAGATCTTCAATATGAATGCCTGTATTTTCAAATTTGCGCGCTATGTAAACGACGAGGCGCAAATTACGTTCAATTAGCATCGCACGTACTGCCGCTTCCCCAGTCGACAGCCGTGACAGCAGATACTCCTCTTCCTCACGTGTTAACGGGGGAGGAAGTGCCTCGCTGCCTCCAATATAATAAATCTCATCCCGCTTCAGTCCGAGCCAGAACAACAGCCGATAATATTGAAGCTGCATCATCAGTTTCCATTGCAAACGCATCGCCAATCCTCCTAAAACATAGTGATGACAGGGTCGTTCGTATCAGGTACTTCGGTACAATCGGTAGTATTATAGCAGTTCATTCTCCAGCGGCCGCCTTACGAAGCACGATGAGAAGAGTCCGGCATAGAATGATAGCTTGCTTCTTCTCTACCTGAATCTTGCATCAAATCTGGATGTACGATAGCTTGGAAGGCTCCATCATGAGACAATGTCCCCATGTCCAGCCCAATAATCACTTTTTTGCTTACATAAGTCTCGCTCTCCGTCCGGATTCGAATCGAATCTGGACGCAAGCCGATCATCCACTGCATATCACGATTCACACCGCGATAAGGGATGAGCCGCAGGCGGGATTCATCCAAAATCGCACCAGCTTCTCCTGTTCCTGTCCAAGACTGCAGCATATCAAATGGCTGTTCAGATCGAAGCCTGTTCAACCACTCTGCTGGGAAAATGCCTTCCCACAATCTCGCTTCCGTCACAACAACAGGCGCCCCTCCTAATGGATCTCGCAGATGATTCCCCGTATCTACAAGCCCTGTACATTGGCGAATTGTATCGCCGATATAAATATCCAATTGCACCAGTTGCTTCACTACCTGCTGCTGCCGAGCGCTGTGACGCCATACGAGACGGAACAACGCATAAGAAGCTGGTAGTGCAACAATGAGAAAGCCTATCCCTGCCTGAAAGGAAGTACGGTGAGCAGCAATCCATTGTGATGCCTGATGGGACAAAGACCAAGCACGTGCATCCTGCAGCAAATACTGCAGGCCGAACGCTCCTCCCGCAATGACAAAGGCCGAAAAATAAAAGACACCAACATTTTTAAGAAAATATCCGGCATTATGAAATCCAAACGCCAAGATGATCATAAGTATAGATAAAAGTAATTTACCAACGTACGTATACAGTATCGGATAGGTGGGAATGAAAAGAACCGCTGCATACACGGTACCTAACCCTGCAGCAGCAGCGAGGCGCCAACGCAAAAATTGTATGCCGCGAATTCTCGCTGTCATGCGGAGCAGCGTCCAATCCAATACCAGATTAAGGCCGAATAGAAGATCGGCATAGATGACGGTCAATGCGCTTCCCTCCTTCTTCAGCCGCCAACTATTGGGAAGTTATTAATTAGTATAAAGAGTGCTGTATTCGAAGTCTGTCTAATGATGGGTGTGGAATGACACTTTTTTTGTCGATCATTCCGATCTACGTTCGAGATTCTATTTCTGTGGAGGCAAGCTATCCTGATAGAATGCTGTGGGAAATGCAAAAAAGCGTCTGCCTATGTAAATCGGCAAACGCTTTATAGCAAAAATTCTTATTATTCGTTGTTTGAATTACGAGGGCGGTTACGCAAAAACGTCGGAATATCCAGCTGATCGGAAGATGGCTGGTTGCCGAACGGACGAACCGTTGACGAAGAGCGAGATTCCTGAGATTCGCCAGAACCAGTTGGATTAGCAGTTGGGCGACGTCCTGGCAATGCCTGAGCCGGCTTATTCTCGAATCCTGTTGCGATAACCGTAACCTTGATATCATCCTTCATATTTTCATCAATGATTGCACCGAAGATCATGTTGACTTCCATATCGGAAGCCTCTGTTACGATCTCAGCCGCCTCATTGACTTCATACAAGGACAGGTTAGCTCCGCCTGTAATATTCATAATGACACCACGCGCGCCATCAATGGACGTTTCGAGCAATGGGCTCATAATCGCCTTGCGAGCAGCCTCAGCAGCACGGTTTTCACCGTTAGCTACACCAATACCCATCAACGCAGAGCCACGCTCTGTCATAATCGTCTTCACATCAGCGAAGTCCAAGTTGATCAGACCTGGTACAGCAATCAAGTCAGAGATACCTTGAACGGCTTGACGAAGTACATTATCGACCTCGCGGAATGCTTCCAGCATCGGTGTTTTCTTGTCTACGATTTCTAGCAAGCGGTCATTTGGTATAACGATAAGCGTATCTACCTTTTCCTTCAATGCTTCGATACCGATTTCTGCTTGTGCAAAACGTTTGCGGCCTTCGAATGTAAATGGACGAGTAACGACACCTACCGTCAATGCGCCGCATTCCTTTGCAATTTCAGCAATAACTGGTGCCGCACCAGTACCCGTACCGCCGCCCATACCGGCTGTAACGAATACCATATCTGCGCCTTTCAGCGTATTGCTGATCAATTCGCGAGATTCTTCTGCAGCTTTCTTTCCTACTTCCGGATTTGCACCTGCACCAAGACCACGTGTCAGCTTATCGCCAATTTGCAACTTATGCTCGGACTTTGCAAAGTGAAGTGCTTGTGCATCCGTATTTACCGTAATAAATTCAACGCCCTTAACGCCATTATCAATCATTCGGTTGACTGCGTTGCTACCGCCACCACCGACACCAATAACTTTAATTTGGGCCAACTGTTCCATCTCAAATTCAAATTCCAACATGAGTCCTCCATCTCCCCTTCATTGTGCACCGATGGCCTGAAGTCAACTATTATTAAATGAATTCACTAAACATATTTTTTAACCGTTCAATGAAACTAGGTTTGTTTGATGATTCCATTGGAGTTGGCTTCCGGGTTGCCGCTTTCTTAGCGCCACCTGCACTGCGTGGACGAACGGAGCGCAACACATGATGCAATACCCCAACACCGCTTACGAACCCTGGATCGCGAACACCAATAAAATCAGGTACCGCTATGCGTACCGAAGTCTGCAATGCAGCTTGAGCTGAATTGAGGACTCCAGGCATAGAGACAGTCCCTCCAGACAAAATATACCCACCTGGCAATTCCGTGAAGCCAAGTCGCTTCACTTCATTCTTGACAAGATGGAATATTTCTTCCATACGCGGTTCAATGATGTTGGCAAGGAATACTTGATTGAATTCCTTCTCCACATTGCTGCCAATACGCGTCACTTTAAACACATGATCCTCTAATGCATCCTCAATCCATGCACAGCCGAATTTCAGCTTAACCTTCTCTGCATGGTCGGACATTGTACGAAGACCGTATGCGATATCGTTCGTGACAAAGTCCCCACCGATAGGCAGTGTAGATGTAGCTGCAAGCGTTCCATCTTGGAACACTGCAATTGTCGTCGCGCCTGCGCCGACATCTACGAGCACGGAGCCCATCATCTTCTCATCTTTAGACAATGCCAGCTGCCCACCGGCAAGCGACATTAATATTAAATCCTTGACGTGCAGACCAGCCTTCTCTACACAACGCAATAAGTTATGTACGGCCGTCTTTGCGCCGGTTATAATCGTGGCATCGACTTCCAAGCGAACGCCTATCATGCCTCGAGGATCATGAATATCCTCCAGTCCATCAACAACATATTGCTTTGCAACCACGTCGATGATTTCACGTTCTGGTGGCAAAGCAATAACTTCTGCTGCCTTGAGCACACGCTCAATATCCTCTTCGCCAATCTCACGGTCTTCATTCGATACCGCGACAACTCCATGGCTGGATTGCAAGCCGATATGATTGCCTGATATGCCTACGTACACTTCCGTAATTTCAATGCCGACCATTCGCTCCGCATGCTCTACCGCATTACGAATTGACTGGACAGTCTGATCAATATCTACAATCGCACCTTTGCGAATACCTTCTGAGTCAGCAGATCCAACGCCGATGATTTGCAGCGTTCCGTTGTTAATTTCCCCGATGATAGCGCGCACTTTGGATGTACCGATGTCCAAACTCACAATGATGTCATTGCTGCTCAACCCGTGGCACCTCCTACTTCCCAATCAATTGGTATGTTTGTATCCCCGGACACTTTGTATGTATTCAACAAAGTTTAGTCATTCCCTCTTTTTTCTACAAATTTTTTGAAGACAAATTCCTTCCATATAAGCGGATATCGCCTTCTTTCTTAAAAACGTGAAGAAAAAAGAAGGAGAGAACGGAAATACCCATAAGTTTTATTCTAGCATTTTTTCCGTTTATTGAGTAGAGTTTTTTTCTCTCTCCATATTTTGCTCATTCATGGAGGAACCGCTGTCTTACTCGGTTTCCGAGTCCGTGTCCAGCCCTTTTTCAGGTTCCTTTATATCATTCTCTGCGCCCGCTCCTTTTTCCTGCTCAGATCCATTTTCTTTCTGATTTGCATCTTGTGAATCGGCGCTTCCCTGATTTTGCTCTGAACCGTCAACTTTATCCTTGCCTTCTTGAGTTCCTTCAAGTGCTTCTATATCATTCGGCAAGCTTGAATAAGGGATATAAGAGTCAGCCTTCAGCATCGTAATCCGCCCGGGAGATTGGGATTCCACAACACCACTTAAGTATGCAATCTTATCTGGCAATAGAGGGACTGTTGTCACCACTTCGAATCCTGAACGCGTGTACATCTTAATCCGGTCAGGATAAGAAGGCGATGGATAATAGCGGATTTCCGAAATATCCGCCAGCAACCCTCTAGGAGTAGCCGCTAGCGCCTTGCTCAGCTCTGCTTTGAGAACCGCTTGTCCTTGCCACTGCGTAAGTACCGGCTTCTCTAGCACGAGTTTCTGCTTATCCTTCAGTGAAATTACAGAACCGTTCTCCAGACAGGCTTGAATACTCCCATCTTCTGTGAGTTCATACGCAACCGGAGCATATTCTTGAATGTATACCTCAATCACGCCCGGGAACTGCTTGTCTACTTGAACCGATTTTACAAATGGGAACTGTGTCTTAATTCGATCTTCTACAGCGCTTGCACTAGTTCCAAAATACGGTTCTCCTGGTTTGACACCACTGCTGCTGCTTAATTGTTCTTGATTTACAAGGTGATTCCCAATCCAGCGAACTTCCTTTATTTTACTAATGGATGATCTGAAGAACAGGACAACGAGCAGCACGATGAGAAGGAAGAGAAGAAGCCATTTCACTCTGCCGCCCATCCGTTTCTTCCTCACCGGCTTATCGGGCAGCGAAGGTATCGTTCTCAATGACACTGGATTCATCCCCTTCTATCAATACACATTTCATAGTAACTAGAAACATTAAAACAAGAATTATTACAGTCCCCTACCGTATGATGAAGGGGACTGCGTATAAATTATTGCATTATCCGTTAGCAATATCAAGCTTAGGCACGGACAGGATGCGATCAATCTTCGCACCGAGCTTGGTAAACATATGCTCGATACAATCATATCCGCGATCAATGTGATGAACATTCTCTACGACGGTACGACCGCTAGCAGCAAGCCCCGCAATAACAAGTGCTGCACCGGCACGTAAATCGGTTGCTTCAACAGTCGAGCCGTACAGTTCAGGCACACCTTTAATAAAGGCATTACTTAGATCGACCCGTATATCTGCTCCCATCCTAGCGAGTTCTTCTACATGACGGAAACGCCCTTCGAACACCGTTTCTTTCATCACGCTTACTCCATCAGCCAATGACAGCAATACCATAAGCTGAGATTGCAAATCTGTTGGAAACGCAGGATATGGCGAAGTCACTATTCTCTCTACAGCCTTAGCTCTTCCAAAGCTGGTAACATTGATTATACCATCACTCGTTGCTATCTGAACACCAGCACGCCGCAGGATATGGATGAGGGAGGTTAGATGACTCGCATGCGCATTTGTAAGCGTCACAGCCCCTCGAGTAGCTGCGGCAGCAATCATCAGCGTGCCTGCCACAATCCGATCAGGCATCACCTCATATTGGCTGCTGTTCAGTTCAGTAACGCCTTCTACCACAATCGTGTCTGTACCTGCTCCCGATACCTGCGCCCCCATACTGTTGAGGAAATGCTGCAAGTCAACGATTTCCGGCTCCCTTGCTGCATTCGTAATAATGGTGGTTCCTTCTGCCAGCACAGCAGCCATCATTACATTTTCCGTAGCTCCTACACTTGGAAAGTCTAAGTGGATGTCCGTCCCTACCAACCGATCTGCGCGGCAAGTGATTCGATTGCCGCAATGCTCCAGCTCTGCTCCTAGTGACTGCAATCCACGAAGATGCAAATCGATCTTTCTTTCCCCAATCGCACATCCACCAGGCTGGTAAATGTGAACCTCCTTGAACCTTGCAAGCAGCGGCCCCATCAAAAAAATAGAGGAACGCATCTGACGCATCAAATCCTCCGGTATATGCGAGGAATGGGAGCCTGACGCATCAATTGTAACTGTACCTCCATCTTGAATTGTCCTGCAGCCTAAACTTCGCATAATGCGCTGCATTACTTCGATGTCTAACAATTGTGGAACATTCTCTAGCCTAACGACGCTATCGGTTAGAATCGAGGCTGCCATAATTGGTAAAGCGGCATTTTTAGCTCCTTGGATACGAATCGTACCAGATAGAGGCCTTCCACCCTCAATCACCAATTTGTCCAATGTGTCACCTCCGAGATTACCGCTTACCCACTACTCGATTTTCGGCACCAACCCTACCTGGTATATCCCCTGAGTCACCTGTTGAATGCACGCTATAAGGGCAAGCACGTCTGACGCTGTTGCTTGACCGGTGTTAACAATGAAATTGGCATGTTGTGTGGACATTCTTGTAATACCTACTCCATTCCCTTTCATTCAGCCTCTTCTTTCATAAACATATTAAATATTAGGCTGATTGCGGAACATGCTGCCTGCAAGCGGAGATATAAGCAGCAGGGTAGGCAGCCAGCATTTTTTATTCGGAGCCAGCAAGGCCTTGATTTCCCCCATTCTCTATGCTTACGCGCAGAACGTTGTCTCCTAGACAATGTTCTCATTTTATGCAGCACAGAGTGCCGATAGGCTAACTGCATAGGTTCCGCCATATACGCCATAAAACTTACCAATTTCCCTGTCCCCAGTACAATCTCAGCAGAATCATTTATTCGTGACACATCCGACCCGTGCGTGCCTGCACTCTTGGATCGGCATTTTGTCCGTCCAGGAATGCATCAGCATATTCTAGCCCCGACAGCCCCAAGTTGCTTGTGGTTATCTCCGTTTTTGACAGTTGATAACCGTACCAGCAGTGCAATTGCTTTACACGTGAACATGTTGAAAACATGTATATCTCGACTGCCATGAGCCACCAATGGCTTATGCATTAGCTGATTTCACAAGCCGCTCAATCTTAATGAGTGTACGACGAGGCAGCGGTCTGGGGGAAACTGTCACGATGTATAGAGTATATTATGTCAGGTTGAAACGTTGTGTGACAGGAGCCCATTCCCGATTCTTCTTACTATATGGACGAATACCCAAATTACACACCATTTTATCTGCAGGTATAAAAAAAATCGGGCAAAGTCACTTGCCCGATAATCGTTGTAATTCAGCTACTACTCTTGCAGCAGCGTCTGGCTGGCCGAATAACTTGGCAGCGTCAGACATGCTTCTGCGCTTTTTCTCATCTGTCATCATTGTCTTAATATGACGGAACAAGGCTTCTGTTGATAGTTCCTTCTCCGTAATCATAATGGCGGCGCCTGCATCCTGCAAGGAACGAGCATTTGCTTCCTGATGATTGTTCGTCACATTTGGCGATGGTATTAATATGGAAGGAATGCCGAGAGCGGTCATTTCCGCAAGTGAAGAAGCTCCTGCCCGACTGACAGCGAGTGTCGTCGCTGCAAGTACCTCTGGCATGTTGCTAATGTACGGAAGTACATGCAAATGATTGCGAACTGAATCACTTGTTTGCAGCACAGCCTTCCGTGTATTTTCATAGTAGTTCTGCCCTGTTACATATACAAAATGCACATCCGGCAATTGCTTCAACAAGGGAGCCATTCCGATCATCGCATCATTTAATGCCTTTGCCCCGCGGCTTCCGCCTACGATCAGCACAATCCGACTATCACTTGGCAAGCCAAGTGTGGCGAATCCGCGAGCTTTCTCCGCTTCCATCACTGCCGTCGCACGAGGGTTGCCACAGTAGACAACGTTTTTCGCTTTTTTGAAATACGGAGCCGATTGCTCAAAGCTAACCGCGACAGTACTTGTATAACGACTCAAAAATGTATTCGTCAAGCCGGGTATGACATTCTGCTCATGAATGACAGTCGGGATCCCAAGCTTGGCCGCAGCGTATACCACTGGACCGCATACATAACCACCCGTTCCGACGACCACATCCGGCTTGAATTCCTTCAGCATTTCCTTGGCCTTGCTTACACCTCGGATAAAACGCATAATGGTTTTGAAGTTTTCAAGAGACAGCTTGCGGCGGAAACCTGTAATCTCAATCGCCCGAAAATCCAAGCCCTCTTCTGGAACGAGACGGCTTTCCAACCCCTTCTCAGTTCCAATATATAAAAAAGCGCTGCCGGGAAACTGCTTCTCGCATTCCCTTGCAATGGCGATTGCCGGGTAAATATGTCCACCTGTACCGCCACCGCTTAGCACGACGCGCATGACCTTCACCTCGCATAACGTGATATATTAAGTAGAATTCCTAGTGCGGTCAGCATTAAGGTCAGAGATGAGCCTCCATAACTGATTAACGGCAGTGTGATGCCCGTAACAGGCATGAGTCCGATTACGACACCGATATTGATAATGACTTGAACAGCTACAATGCCAACAATTCCTGCCGCCAGCAGACTGCCGAATTTATCTGGTGCTGTCAAGGCAGTTCGCATCCCACGCCACACTAAGATTAAAAATAGAATCAATACCGTAACCGCTCCTAAAAAACCAAGCTCTTCTGCCAATATGGAAAAGATAAAGTCGGTTTGCGGTTCGGGTACATAGCTGTATTTTTGGCGGCTTGCCCCCAGTCCAAGTCCCATTAACCCTCCAGGGCCTATAGCGAACAAGGACTGAATGGATTGATAGCCTGCCCCCCTCGGATCCTGCCAAGGATCGAGAAAGGCGGTAATCCGCAGCAGCCGATAAGGTGCCGCTAGGACGAGTCCAACAAAGCCAGCAATGCCAACCATAGCAAGTGACATCAAGTGCTTAATCTGTGCCCCTGCCACAAAAATAACGAGCAGCACTGCACCGACCATGACCGTCCCTGTACCAAGATCCGGCTGCATCATGATGAGCCCAAACGCTGTGCCCATAATCGCGAGTGGCGGCAGCAGCCCCTTCGTAAAGTCCGTAATGCGCACTTGATCCTCAGAGAGCATTTTAGCCATAAACAAAATCATGCCAAGCTTCATGAATTCGGAGGGCTGTATACCAAATGAGCCGATACCAAGCCAGCTTCGCGCTCCCCCCCGCACATTGCCGATACCAGGAATAAGAACAATGATAAGCAAGGCGAAGCAAATGAGAAGACCTACCTTGGCATAACGCTTCCATACGCGGTAGTCCGTATTCATCGTAATGAACATGGCAGCAATCCCCAGCAGAGCAAACAGCAATTGACGCTTAACGAAATAGAACGAGTCTCCGTATTCCCGGAAGGCGAGAACAGCACCGGCGCTGTATACCATAATCATGCCGATCGATAGCAGGGACAGTACCGAGACGATTAGCCACAAATCGGGCGCAGTGCGTGCTTTGACCATGCGGTACACCTCTATTAGGACAATGTAGGGGCTTGAACACCCCCCTACTACAGACTATGCACCGCCGCTTTAAACATTCGTCCCCGATCTTCATATGACGGGAACATGTCCCAGCTCGCACAAGCTGGCGACAACAGAACGATATCACCTGGCTTCGCATAAGAGCGCGCCATTTCGACAGCTTCTTTTACAGCGTCGGCTGCATGATCTACATTGTCGACGACTGCTATATCCGTTAAACCTGCCTTCTCAGCAACATTTTTCATAATGTGGCGTGTTTGTCCCATCGCAACAACAGCCTTCACTCGTTCTCCCATGATCGGAACCAGCTCATGGAAATCAAGACCGCGGTCAAGACCGCCAGCAATAAGGATAATATTGCGTTCGAAGGCCTCAAGCGCCATCAGCGTTGCTTTTGTATTCGTCGCTTTGGAATTGTTGTAATATTTCACGCCATGCTGCTCGGATACGAACTCCAAACGATGTTCAACCCCTTGGAACGAACGGAGAGACTCGACCAAGGCAGATGGTTCAGCACCCACGGCAATCGAAATTGCACACGCAGCCAGGGCGTTATCCACGTTGAATCTTCCCGGGATCCCCAATTCCATAACAGATATTATCGGGAATACACGGCCCGTGCCGTCTGCATACACGATCTTCCGTTCTTCTTCCTCCGCCTCAACCTCGTAAGAAGGCTCTACGAACACACCACGCTCTACACGCTTCATCGATGATACCCACCACTTATCTGCTTGAATATGAGACGATAGGGTACGGCAAGTCTCGTCATCTGCATTCAGCACTGCAATATCTCCGCTTCCCATATTCGCGAACAGGCGAGCTTTCGAAGCAACGTAGTCCTCCATTGTGCCATGGTAATCGAGGTGCGTTTCCGCAATATTAAGCAGGCAGGCGACACGAGGGCGGAAAGCGCTTGTCCCCTTCAACTGGAAGCTGCTTAGCTCAACAACCAGCGTATTATCCTCACTCGCTTCCTGGGCCGCCTGACAAAGCGGGGTACCTATATTTCCTGCTACGATTGGCTTCATCCCAGCGGACTCCAGCATATTTCCAACCCACGTTGTCGTTGTCGTCTTTCCATTGCTTCCCGTAATTCCGATAATCGGTGCCGGGCTGAGCTGATACGCAACCTCTACTTCAGTCACTACCTCGATGCCCAGTTCAATAGCTCGAGCAACGGGAGGCGCTGTATACGGAATCCCCGGATTCTTGACCACAAGAGCTACCTGCTTATCGATTAAATCATCTGGATGATGTCCGCATACAACACAAATGCCCAAAGCTTCTAATACCGAAGCTTCGGGGCACTTGTCGCGATCCTTCTTATCATTGACGGTGACGATAGCACCGAACTTGTGGAACAATTGTGCTGCGCTGACGCCGCTCTTGGCTAAGCCAAGTACGACGACGCGCTTTCCTTGATATGTTGCTGGGTGATTCATTCGTTACATCCCCTTGTTGATCCATAATCCAAGTCCAGCTAATACGATACCCGCAAGCCAGAACGTGATAACAACCCGCCATTCCGACCATCCGCACAATTCAAAGTGATGATGAATCGGACTCATCTTGAACACACGCTTGCCGCGTGTTTTGAAGGATACGACCTGAATAATAACCGACAGCATTTCAATGACGAATACACCGCCGATAATAATGATGAGCAGCTCTGTTTTTGTCAGAATTGCAACTGCAGCAATCGCTCCCCCAATACCGAGTGAACCTGTATCGCCCATGAACACCTTAGCTGGATGCGCATTGAAGACGAGAAAACCGAGCACTGCACCGACCATAGCTGCTGCACTAACAGCTGCCGAGATTTCCGATGCTTGCATTGCGATAACCGCAAATGCCGAGAATGCAATCGCACTTGTACCGGCAAGCAAGCCATCCAGGCCATCCGTAAAGTTCACCGCATTACTCACGGCAAGCATCATCAATACGATGAACGGATAGTAAAACCATCCAAAATCAAGACCAAAAGATGTCCCTGGTATCGAGATTACCGTACTATGACCGGACTGCCACAGCAGAACACAGATTAAACCCGAACAGACTAGCTGTCCAAGCAGCTTCTGCTTCGCAGTCAAGCCAAGAGAACGTTTAAAAATAATTTTGATGTAATCATCTAAAAATCCAATTAAGCCAAATCCAAGTGTTGCGATAAGCAGCACATAGAAATCGGTATCCATCACCGAAAATTTAAGGAAAGAAAGGGCAAACGCAAGTAAAATAATTGCGCCACCCATTGTTGGAGTTCCTGCTTTTTTCAAATGAGCCTTCGGACCATCATCACGAACCTGCTGACCAAACTTCAGCCTACGAAGAAGCGGTATCGTTAACGGGCCCAATATGACGGCTAGGAGAAAAGATACACCGATTGTCATTAACATCAACTTGAAGTCCAATCCTTACACCTCCCGTTACACAACCAGTTAATGTTGGACACTAGTCCATTCATTAACAACTTCTTCTAGTTTCATTCCTCTAGATGCCTTCACTAGCACGGTATCCCCTGAGCGAACATGCTGCAGCAGGCAAGCCTTCAATTTAGCCTTATCATCAAATGAATAAACGGATTCCTTCGCCAAATGTTGCAGGGCGCCCGCCGCAATTTCACGACCCAGTCTGCCGTATGTAAGCAGAAGGTCAAGGCTTCCCGGTTGAATCGACGTTCCGACTTCATAATGGAGCTCCGCTTCATCAGGCCCCAGCTCTAGCATATCGCCAAGAATAGCAATCCGTTTGCCCCCATGCAGTTCAGCAAGCACATCCAGTGCCGCCTTCGTTGCAGTTGGACTAGCATTATAGGCATCATTTAATAATACCCATCCGCCGGGCGTAATCGTCCGTTCAAATCGCATACCGCTTATTTGTGCGTTACCAAGACCTTGCGCAATCTGCTCGTCAGTAAGACCGAACAAGCGGCCTATTGCAACAGCAGCCAACGCGTTAATGACATTGTGCTTGCCTAAGAGCGGAAGCTCGACAGCCATCGCCTTCTGACTGTCAGATGCCGCAACCGTGAATGTCGTCCCCGCCTCATGAAGATCGATATGCTCTGGCCGAACATCACACTGCATACCTGCACCGAAGCGAATCACTGACATATTCTTAGGCCGCTTCGTTGCTTCTTCCGAAAGTGCCATGTCAACAAGTGGTTCGTCTCCATGACAGATGAGCACTCCATTTTCTCGTAATCCGCTAATAATTTCTAGCTTAGCACGTGCAATCTCTTCACGGGAACCAAGCTGAAGCAAATGCGCTTCCCCAATGTTCGTAATAACTGCCGCATCAGGCTGAGCGATGGAAGATAGAAGTTCAATTTCGCCTCTTCCGCTCATTCCCATTTCGAGAACTGCAATTTCCGTATCTTTCGGCATGGACAATATCGTTAACGGAAGGCCAATATGATTATTGAAATTGCCATCCGTCTTGTGAACACGATAACGTTCCGCAAGAACAGAAGCAATCATATCCTTCGTAGTCGTCTTGCCATTGCTACCTGTAATAGCTACTACCTTTACCTGCTGCTGGGCCAAATAAGCTTGTGCCAGCCGCTGAAGCGCCTCTAATGTGTTGTCCACCATGATGAGCGGATATCCCTGCGGTGCATCATCATGATTGGATTCCCACATCGCAGCTGCTGCCCCATCCTTCAATGCTTGATCCACATACAGATGTCCATCGAACCGTTCTCCTTGAAGCGGCACGAACAATACACTTGACTCGATCTTGCGTGAGTTCGTGCTAATTCCTTTCACCGTGCGGTCTCCATAGGAGGGGTCGGAAAGCGTCCCTCCACATAAGTCCGCTACTTCTCGTAACGTCGTTTCAATCACTGAACTATACCCCTTATCGCTTCTTTGGCCACCAAGCGGTCATCGAAGTCAAATGTTTCCTTGCCGATGATTTGATACGTTTCATGGCCTTTCCCCGCAATCAATACTACATCGTGCGGGCTTGCCATTTCAATAGCTTTCGTAATGGCAGCGCGGCGATCAACGATGCATTCGTAACGGCTCGGATCCAATTTCACTTCATGAAGCCCTTCTACAATGTCCTTAATGATGAGATCCGGGTCTTCTGTGCGCGGGTTATCGGAAGTAACAATAGAGTAATCAGCATATCGCGCAGAAATTTTGCCCATTAGCGGGCGTTTCGTACGATCGCGGTCACCACCGCAGCCAAATACACTGATAACACGGCCTTCGGCAAACTCTTTAACTGTCTGCAGCACATTTTCTAGTCCATCAGGCGTATGCGCATAATCCACAATTACTGCGAAAGATTGCCCAGCTTCAACTGCTTCTACACGTCCATCAACACCTGGTACGCTTTGCAGGCTGTCGCGAATGGCTTCGAGCTCGATACCTTCAATGAGGCCTACAGCAATTGCAGCCAGTGCATTATACACATTGAATTTACCAACCATACGCAGCTGGATGTCCAACGATCCCTTAAATGTATGCACGGTGAAGCTCGTTCCTTTTGCCGTAATCCGAATATTCTCTGCACGAACATCCGCTTGTTCAAACATACCGTATTTAATCGTCTCAGCAGTTGTAATGCTGGCAAAATATTCAGACGACGGATCATCTCCATTGAGCACCGCGTAAGAGCGTTCTGCCTCTACATCAGAAAAGGTATTGCCAAGTCGTGAGAATAGCAGTCCTTTTGCTTCGCGATAAGCTTCCATCGTCTCATGATAGTCCAAATGATCTTGCGTCAAATTCGTAAATACAGCTGTACGGAAGCGGCAGCCTTGCACACGTCCTTGTACGAGCGCATGTGAAGATACCTCCATTGCTACAGAATCCACACCCTCGTTCACCATATCATGAAGCGACTTCTGCAGCTCGAAAGCATTTGGAGTTGTACGAGACATCGGAAATACCTTGCCTGCATAGCGCATTTGAATCGTCCCAATGACACCTGCTTTGCGCTTGGCATCATTCAAGATTTTTTCAATCAAATACGTCGTCGTCGTTTTGCCGTTCGTTCCTGTAATCCCGATCAGGTTCAAAGCACGGCTAGGCGAGCCATAGAACGCGTCGGATAATACAGCAAGTGCATGTCTAGCACTCTTGACGATCAGCTGAGGAACCTGCAGATCTAATTCACGTTCCACGACAAGTGCAGCTGCGCCAGCTTGAACCGCTTGCTCTGCGTAACGATGGCCGTCTTCAGCCGTCCCTGAAATACAGAAAAACAGATCGCCTTGCTTCACATCGCGAGAATCCATAGCAAGTCCTGTTACTACAGTGTGTTCATTTCCCTTGCACTTCGCTGTCAGCATTCGCGAGCAGGCTTCAGCCAATTGCATCTGTTGCATTAATTATTCCTCCGTCTCTTCTCCCATGTAAATTCGGATCGTAGAACCTCGATCTACACGGGTTCCCGGTTTGGGCGCCTGATGAATAACAGTGTTACCCGTACCGGATTTCGCTAATTGAAAATTCATATTCATATCTTCGTAGATATCAGTCAGCGTCTTCCCAACTAAGTTCGGGACGACAACAATCGGCGTTTCATCGAATCGGTATTTGCGCGCAACTTGATCCTTACGCGGCTCAACTCCCATGTAATGAAGCGAGTCCTCCATAATTCTCTTTACAATTGGCGCGGCAACCAGACCACCGAATTGAATACCTTGCGGGTTATCGACAGCCGTATAGACCACAATCTTCGGATCATCAGCAGGGGCAAAGCCGACAAAGGATACAATATGTTCATTCGGTGAATATCTGCCATTGATAACTTTTTGAGCAGTACCCGTTTTTCCGCCAACACGATATCCGTCAATGAATGCATTTCTCCCTGTACCTTGTGCAACCACATGTTCGAGGGCGTCACGCACTTTGCTGGACGTTTCGGGGCTAATGACTTTTTTGACCAGCTCTGGCTTAATCTCATCCACAACCATCCCAGTTTCCGGCTGGATAAAAGACTTAGCCACATGAGGCTTGAACAGCTTCCCTCCGTTAATAGCTGCCGATACAGCAGTAATTTGCTGGATTGGCGTAACGGATACCCCTTGTCCGAACGCAGTAGTCGCAAGCTCTACTGGACCTACCCGGCTCAGTTTGAACAAAATGCCGCTTGCTTCGCCACTCAAATCAATGCCTGTCTTCTGCCCGAAACCAAAGTTGCGTATGTAATCGAACAGCGTCTCCTTGCCAAGCCGATTTCCAAGAGCAACGAATCCTGGGTTACAAGAGTTTTGCACAACCTCCAAAAAGGTCTGACTGCCATGTCCCCCGCGTTTCCAGCAGCGCAGCTTGGCTCCGCCGACTTCAACACGTCCTGGGTCGAAAAAATGCTCGTTGTATAAATCGACCTTCCCCTCCTCCAAGGCAGCCGCAAGCGTAATAATCTTGAACGTAGAACCCGGCTCGTACGTCATCCAAATTGGCAGGTTACGATTATATACATCAGGCGGGAAGTCTTTGTATTGGGCCGGATCGTAGCTCGGGCGGCTCGCCATTGCCAATATTTCACCATTATTCGGATCCATAGCAATTGCGAGTGCCTGATTCGGCTTTAATTCATCCATCGCACGATCAAGTTCCCGCTCCATAATTGTCTGTATCTGCTTGTCGATCGTCAATTGCAAATTTAATCCATCTCGGGGCACAACGTACTTTTCTGACGAATTCGGCATCTGCTTGCCGCTTGCATCAGACAAATAGGCAATGTTGCCGCGCAAGCCTGTTAAAGCAGAATCATACCTCTGCTCAATACCTGTTAATCCTTGATTGTCAATACCCGTAAATCCAAGAATGTGAGCTGCCAAATCGCCATAAGGATAATATCTTTTATTATCCTCTGCCACTACAATCCCCGGCAAGTTTAGATCGCGCACTTTTTCCGCTGTTTCAAGCGATATTTTACGACCGCCGCCCTTAATCTGCTTAACAGACTGCCCTTTCGCAATCATGCGCTCTACATCTTCCGTTTTCATCCCCAGAAGAGGGGCAATCTGTGCAGCAGTACCCTTTTGATCTTCAATTTGCACAGGAATAGCCCATATCGTTGGAGAACTGATATTGTAGGCGATCCTCTCGCCTTTGCGATCCAGTATCTCACCGCGCTTTTGGAAGATAGGAATCTCTCTTCTCCACGAATCTTCTGCAAGATCCGCCAAATCCTTGCCCTCCCACAGCTGTACATATGCCAAGCGGACAACGAGCGCGATAAATCCAATCGATATGAGCACCATTCCAACAATTAACCTTTTACGGATCGTCACCCCTGTAACCTTCATACATACCCTCCCTCGTCCGACATCGGTTCATAACCAACCTATTCGGGACAACCAGAGGATAGAACAAGCTCTCCATGAGGATAATCCATAAGACTTCTTTTCTCTTTTTTTCACCTCACACCCTACGGATGTTTTGGCTCTAATTTAATATGAACGATACGTGTTCCGTTCTCATTTGCTTCTTTTTGTTCCGTTACATACCCTTCACCATCTACACGCACTTCCCAGCCAAGCATGGAGGTGATTTCCATAACATCGCGCAGTGATTTGCCCTTAAAGTTCGGCAGCGGCAGCTTGTTAGGCTCGTCGGTAAGCAAATATATCCGTTGACCAATCGCCAAAGGTTCGCCCGGAGCCGGATATTGACGTTTCACCTTGTCTCCTGCGCCTACTGTCTCGAACACGATCCCTTGCTCAGCCAGCCGCTGCTTGGCATCATATGGCTTCAAGCCCTGCACGTCTGGCGCCTTAACCGTTATTGGAGCCCCCGTCTTCTTCTCGTTGCCTTTTTCTTGCCCATCGATCGAGGAAGGAACCCCCATATAACGAAGCGACTGTGTAACGATCTTCTTAAACATGAGCGGCGCTACAAAGCCGCCACCCTCCCAATAGTCCTGCGGATCGTCCACTACCACCAGCAGTGCAATACGCGGATCCTCGACAGGTGCGAAGCCGACAAAGGATACAACAGCACGCGTATTGGCATATTCACCATTGATGACCTTTAAGGCCGTACCTGTCTTGCCGGCAACGCGATATCCTTCGATATAAGCATTTTTACCTGTACCAATCTGTTGATCCGCCACAACCTGTTCTAAGTATTCACTTACCTTTTTGGCAATGCCTGGTTCGATTACCTCACGCACTACCTCCGGCTTGCGCTCAGTCACTTCACCCGTAACGGGATCATGAATTTTCCGAACAATGTGCGGCTTCATAAGCTTCCCGCCATTCGCTACAGCCGCAACCGCCATAATTTGCTGGATCGGCGTTACTTGAACCTTACCATGTCCATAAGATGCTGCAGCAACGTCAGCCGGATATTCAAATCGGATAAGACCATTGTTCTCTCCCGGAAGCTCGATGCCTGTCGGTTTACCAAAGCCAAACTTCTCGATGTACGCCTTTAGGCGCTCTTCCTTTAGCTGCTCAAATCCCAGTTTAACAAAGGCAACGTTACTGGAGCGCTTCAAGCCTTCCAAGTACGTAATTCTTCCCCATCCATCCCGATTAACGTCATGGATGAGGCGTCCTCCCGCATAGATCCGGCCAGAGGCAAATGTCGCATTCGGATCAAAGATGCCTTCTTGAACAGCCGCAGCAAGTGTCACGATCTTGAACGTTGATCCCGGCTCGTAACGTGACTGTACTGCGTGATTGTAAAATGCCGCAATATCCTTGGCATTCCAATACTGATTTGGATTGAAATCCGGCATATTCGCAAGCCCCAATATATCGCCAGTCTTCGGATCTGCCGCAATGACCGTCATACTATGAGGAGAATATTTATTGTATACCTCTCGCATCGCATCTTGAATATATTGCTGTATTGTCCGATCGATTGTGAGGTAGATGTTCTCACCATCCTTGGATGGCTTGTATACTTCTGAAGCTTTTGGGAGTTTATTGCCCATCCTATCCTTCTCGTATTGGAGCATCCCTGCCACCCCACGCAGTTGCTCATCATACAGCTTCTCAATCCCGCCAACGGGATTGCCTTGCTTGTCCGTATAGCCAAGCACATGTGAAGCCAATGACTCTTTCGCGTAGAAGCGCTTCACCTCAGGCAAGAGATAGAGTCCGACATCCCTTAGCTCGGTCTCCTTCTTTAGTTCGTCCGTAAATTCTCGCAGCTTCTGTGCTGTCTCATCACTAACCTTCCAGCCCTCACTGCGAACTTCGACTTGGGTATAGAATTCGTCTTTGTCTTTCTTCTTTCTGCGAACTAGCTCATATAGTTCACTCTCGGGCTTTTTCAGCACCGTGCTCAGCTTCTCTACGATAAGCCGCTCAATGTCAATATTCTTCTCAACTAACTTCGTAGAGGTGCGCAGTTCTTGAATGACCTTAGGGCCGACCGCTACTGTATATGCGGGCGCATCCATAGCAAGCACTTCACCATTCATGTCATAGATCGTGCCTCGGACTGGATTAATCTCTTGCTTTACAGACCATGACTGCTTGGCCTCCGCCATCCAGAAAGGCTGATTAATTACCTGATACCAAAACAGTCTCCCAATTATGACAATAAAAAAGAGGGTGAATAAGCCCCCGATCGTCAACGTGCGCAACTTAATTCGTTTGACCATCTTCATCCCTCGTTTAGTCGTTTCCTACTTGTTGTTTGTAAACTTCAATTTCAGCCCGAGTTTCAGGGAATCGCAAACCATTCTTTCTTGCTTCCCCCTCGATCCGCTTCCAATCGGACAGCTTCTCTTTCTCCACCGTTAGCTCTGACACTTCATTCGTCAGTGCAACTGTAGCCCGCTTCGTTTCTTGAACCTTGAGATTCAGATTGTAAATATTGGCATATCCGCTAATTAAGAACAACGCAATCGCTGCGCAAAAAATAATTGTGCCCAAATAAAGCAGTTTTTCTCGAGTAGGTAGAGTAGACTTACGGGTTACCTTTTTCTTCGTTTGTCGATATCGAGGCTTCTGTTGTGTCTGTCTCTCTGGACGCATTGCCAGGTTGCCGCGCACATAGGCCATTTATCTGCTCCCCCTCATCCCAATTTTTGAGCAACACGCAACTTAGCCGAACGCGACCGTGGGTTGTCTACTAACTCGTTATCACTCGGAGCAATCGGTTTGCGATTTACTAATGACAATACGCTCTTGTGGCCACATGCGCACATTGGCAAGTCAGGCGGACAAGTGCATCTGCCAACGTACTCATTCATGATTTGCTTGCAAATACGATCCTCTAGTGAATGGAATGTAATCACTGCCACTCTTCCTTCTGGCTTCAGACAGCGAACCGCTTGATGCAGCGCATCCTCAAAAGCGCCAAGCTCATCATTAACGGCAATTCGCAGCGCTTGAAAACTCCGTTTGGCTGGATGCCCCCCGGTCCGTCTTGCAGCAGCAGGAATTCCTGCCTTCACCAGTTCAGCGAGTTCTCCTGTTGTTTGGATGGGCTGCTTAGCACGAGCTGCTCCAATCTCTTTTGCGATACGCCTCGAAAACTTTTCTTCCCCGTATTGGAAAAGTATTTTCGCAATCTCCGCCTCCGACCAACTGTTGACAATATCGTAAGCTGTCAATTCTCCATTCTGATCCATCCGCATGTCTAGTGGCGCATCGTGGTTATAGCTGAATCCCCGCTCCCCCTCATCAAGCTGAGGTGATGATACACCCAAGTCGAATAAGATTCCATCAACTTGCGGATTCCCGTCAACCTGCGGCACACCAGCTTGAATCAAGGCTTCTTCCAAGTGGCGGAAGTTTGTTTTGACTAGTGTTACTCGATCCATATAAGGTGCGAGCCTAACTTTAGCATTATCCAGCGCCCAATCATCCTGATCCAGCGCAATCAGTCTTCCGGCAGTTGACAGCTGTGAAGCAATTCGTTCACTGTGTCCCGCTCCTCCTAGCGTACAGTCGACATAAATGCCGTCAGGACGTACTCGCAAGCCTTGTACCGATTCTTCTTTCAATACGGTAATATGATGAAACAACGCAATACCTCCTACTTTCGGTTCCCATCTAGCTGCGATGCGTTATGATAGTCCTGATGTTCACCTAAAAATTAAAATCAACTAGTGTTTCCGCAATTTCATTAAACGCGGATTCCGACTTCTCTACATATTGTTCCCAAGCATCCTTGCTCCAAATCTCTACCCGATTCTGAACACCAATAATCATGCATTCTTTTTCCAAATGAGCGTATCCTCGCAAATGAGACGGAATCGTGATGCGGCCTTGCTTATCCCACTCACATTCGCTCGCCCCTGAAAAAAAGAAACGGGTAAAGGCTCTAGCATCAGCTTTCATCATGGGGAGCGCCTTTAACTTCTGTTCAAGAGCTTCCCATTCATTCATAGGGTAGACGAAGAGACATTGATCCAACCCTCGAGTCAATATAAATGTGGTTCCTAAGGAGTCACGCAGCTTGGCAGGAATGATAAGACGGCCTTTGTCATCGATGCTATGTTGATACTCGCCCATAAACATCAGCCACCACTCCTCCCCCTAAATCCACCACAGCGCCCCACTTTCCACCACAACGATTGTATACTTCGCCATAAAAGAAAAAACTCCTGCTAAAAAGCAGGATTTTATCTGAATCATACCCATATAAATTTTGGATATGCTTCCATAATGAATGATTAGGAAATACGGGCTCGCAGTTGATTAATGCTTCTCTGTATCCTTGTCAGCCGGATCTGTCGGTGTACGAGTTGTCACTATAGTTAATACAGGAGAAATCCCGCGTTTTCCCTTTTTTCTTTTCACAATGAACCAAATCGGGATACCAATAATTAAGAATGCACATGCAAACGGAAGGAATGCAATAAGAACGAGCACAATGTACTTAGTGAATTTTATAAGTGCTTCCCAGCTGGCTACAATCGTATTCACCACCTGTGTTCCAAATGCATCCTCCAGCGCTTGGCTTGGCTTGGCCTTCAGACGCTGGAACATGTCTAATGAAATTGTGGACATCGCAACATTGTTATCATAATATCTCATTTTCCCTACAATTTGCTCGATTTCGGATTGAACATTCCCCAGCTCGGTGGAAAAACGGAGCAAATCATCCGATTTCGTTGCCTTCTCCATGAAGGAGATCAGCCGTGCCTCCACCGTACGCCGTGCCTTGAGCCGCGCCTGCAAGTCAACGTATTCCTCCGTAACATCATTGGCCGAATATTGGCGAGTATAGGCAATGGACTCCCACTTGCCCAGTTCATCAATGAACGATTGGAATCCAAGAGCAGGAACCTTAATCACATAGTTGCCGCCTCGCATACTGTCTGTTTCCTGATCGGAAAATTGCAGCACATAGCCATGAGATTGCTTGATAAACCTATTTAGCTTATCCTTCACTGCTCCATAATCCGCTACCTCCATATGAAGCTGTGCCTCATAAATAAGCTTACGCTCAGGCTGAAACTTTACCTGTGGCCCTCCGCCTCCCTTCATAGGCTGCTCAACCACAGCTGCCGCATCTTTGCTTTCCTGATGCGTCAATGCATCTGCGGAACTATCCCCCTTGGATTCGATCCTTTGACTGTTTGATGCCGAACTGCAACCCCCTAGAAGCAGCATCAGAATCAAAACCCACATTGCAAATTGCCATTCCCAACTTTTTTTGACCATCCATATGTCCCCCTCTATTTATCTCGGCATGGATATTCTGGATGTAATTGCTTCACTTCCCATACTATAACAGCAGACGTATTTCCATTGGAAATGTTGCAAATAAATATACGAATATAACAAAAGCCGCCACTAGCATATTGCTAATGGCGGCTTACGGTTCTATGGGATAGAACTATCATCTCATTAATGCTCTTGCCAGCTTTCCAAGTAAGATCTCTGCTCACTTGTGAGTGTGTCTACTGAAATTTCAAGCGACTCCAGCTTGAAGCGGGCTACTTGCTCATCAAGCTCGTAAGGCACATTGACGACTTTTTTCCCGATGGATTGGTACTGCTCGTTTATATATTTCAAGGACATTGCCTGAAGTGCAAATGTCATATCCATAATTTCAGCCGGATGTCCATCCCCTGCTGCCAAGTTCACGAGCCGTCCCTCAGCAAGCAGGTAAATACTGCGGCCATCCTTAAGTTTATACTCTTCAATGTTCTTGCGAACTGTGCGCACAGATACAGAACGGGCTTCGAGCTCAGGCTTATTTACTTCAACATCAAAGTGTCCTGCATTTGAAAGGATGGCTCCATCCTTCATAACATCATAGTGCTCGCCACGAATGCAATCACGATTGCCCGTTACCGTTACGAAGATATCGCCCACACGAGCAGCCTCGCTCATCGGCAGCACGGTAAATCCATCCATGTATGCCTCCACGCCTTTGATCGCATCTACTTCTGTCACCACGACATTCGCACCGAGCCCTTTGGCACGCATGGCAACCCCTTTGCCGCACCATCCGTAACCGACAACAATTACCGTCTTGCCAGCAACGACGAGGTTCGTCGTACGATTAATGCCATCCCACACTGATTGTCCTGTTCCGTATCGGTTGTCGAACAAATATTTGCAATATGCATCATTAACAGCAACCATAGGGAATTGCAGTGTACCGTCCTTTTCCATCGCCTTTAAGCGAAGAATGCCTGTTGTCGTTTCCTCAGCTCCACCTCTCACCTGATCGCGCAAATCAGGGCGTTCAGCGTGCAGAATGGATATCAAATCGCCGCCATCGTCGATAATTAAGTCCGGCTTCGTTTCTAACGTACGTATGAGCAGCTGCTTGTATTCCTCAGGCTCTGGATTGTACTTGGCATACACCGTGATGCCGTCTTCTACAAGCGCAGCGCACACGTCATCTTGCGTTGATAACGGGTTGCTTCCGGTAATCGTCACTTCAGCCCCACCAGCTTGAACAACTTTCGCCAAATAGGCCGTCTTAGCCTCCAAATGAAGCGATATCGCTACTTTCAGCCCCTTAAATGGCTGTTCTGTTTCAAATTGCTCCCTAATGCGATTAAGCACAGGCATATGGGCTTGAACCCATTCAATTTTCAAATGGCCTTCGGGTGCTAATGCAATATCTCGGATGATACTGTTGTTTGCCGCATTTGTACTACTTGTTTGCGTATTACTCATGGACATTTCATCCTCTCTCATTTGGATTAAGAAGCATTTATGATCCAGTTTCAAAAACAGGATACCGGTCACTACCTAACTATACACTTCTTACAACTTATGACAATAGTGCAATGCGATGTTCCCCTCTCCACACGACAGGAGCCTCCATCAGCATCGTAAACCAGTCCTCCCCGTATCGGCAGGCATATCCTAGCATGTTCAGCACACGCTCCTGAGGCTTTTCAAGCGGATGAAGGGAGACATGCAGCCGTTCCCACTGACGCAATCCAGATTCATGCTGCTTCGCCATTGCGTCCTTCGCTCTGTGATGCAGGAAATCAATCTGTTCAAGAACCTTGTTATGATTTGTAGCCCCAAGTTTTCCAAGCGCAGGAAGCGAAGCGACAAGCTCCTGCAGCAGTTCCGTATACCTGCTGTCCACCTCCGAACGCAGCGTCTCAAACCGTTCATCCAGATGAAGCGCATCTTGGGACTGCAGCCATGCAGATCTTTTCTCTTCATAACGATATACAACGTCTTCGACTGTCAGCTCATACTTATCCAACAGCTTATTAAGTGTGCCCTCAATACATGTAAAGCCCATTCGAGGCCATATGATAGGCATACGCATACCCAGCTCCCTAAATGCCTGTTTGATCTGTGCCCAGTAAGCAATTTCTCCTGGTCCAAGCACAGTTGCAAGAACTGGGAATAGATAATCCTGCATAAGCGGTCTAGTCAATACATTATTGCTTAGCGACTGAGGAGAATGTTGTGCAATGTCCAGCAGTTGCTCTTGCGTGAGCGATATGCCTTGGCGATGATTGACGAACTGCCCGTTCTCCTTTTGCAGTAAATGGCGTTCTCCATCTCGAATGACAAATACATTTGCGCTATGTGCAGAACGTACTGCTTGTGGCGTATAGCCGTAAGAAGCGAGCAGCCGCTCACTCGTGTCGTATGCTTCTTCCAATCGGTCATTCTGCTGTATGATTGTCTCAAACATCGGTGCCTCAATTGAACGCAAGCCCTCATCCGCTGAGTCAACGAGCACAAGCCCGTATTTACCAAACAGGCGGCCGATTGTTGCTGCGAAGGAATCAGATAGCGTGGCGCAGGAAGAAATCGATTCACGCAGATGTTCAAGCATTCCTGGTGTAAATTCCGTCTTCGGCAAAACGTGCTCGAGCTCAGCAAGCACCGCCTCCCATGCCGTTGAATCCAGTCTTACATGGCTGACTGGTGCACGTTGTTCATCTGGCTTCTCGATCCGTATGCGCTGAACGGATGGCTCCGCGGTTACCACATAGGTATGATCGACCTCATCAAAATCGTGATCCTCCCCAGCAATCCAAAAGACAGGAACAACTGGTCTCGACAATTTCAACTCTGCTTCCTGAGCCATTCGAATTATGGAGATTGCCTTGTACAGAACGAGAAGCGGTCCAGTGAATAGACCTCCCTGCTGTCCGCCTACGACGACCAGCGCCCGCTCATCCTTCAGCTTCTCTATGGAATTGCGTACTGCTTGACTGTTATTGAATCGCTCATTATACAGAGCAAGTACTTCTGTCAAGCGTGTACGATCAGCTCTTAATTGCTCTGAGCGCTCCACCCACTCTGCTCTCTTTTCCCAATCTAAATCTGGATGGTACTCATAGAACGTCTCAACGATGGATGGATCCCGCTCCATGTACTGTACGGCCAGCGGTTGCTGAACCGGAATTGATAATATTGGCCAATTCAAAGATAGCCGCCTCCCTTTTTGCTTCGTCTCGATTGTACACAATGCGGCTTCTGAACGTCAAAACAAAGATTATGTATTCGTACCCTCGTGCACACCTTTCATTTTATCATAGCAGCACACCTTATGTTTCGCACACGAGTCCTATCAATGATCTAGCTTTATGTATAGCTTATCCTACATGCTTGCGGAATAAATAATGATGCCAAGGAGCAGCAGGAATACATACAGGACGCCTAACAAAAAAAATGAAATCCGCCATATGATGCGAAACATCTTTTTCGGTTCCAATTTGCCATATTTCTGCTGCTGCAATCCGCCAATCAATCCTGCAGCGATTAGGAAAAAGAACAGTATCCAGTAAAAGCCTGCTTTCGATACGAACAATGTATTATATAGACCACCCACCGAAGCAATAAGGAACACCGTTGTTACATCCATCGCCAGTTTGAAAGCTCTCTTCTTCGGCCTCAATATCCTTCTACCAATAAGCCAAGTAATGATGAACGGGAAAAAGGGGAGTATAGAAAGCACAACAAATCCGTCATACATCAGCTGAAACATATTCGGGTAGACTCACTCCTCTCACTAAGAGATCCGCGCAGAAAATGTTAGTCACAACTTGCCAAAATAAGACGATACATCATACGATGCAGCGGCACAGCGACCTCATATTGCTCAGCCATACGGATGAGGGCGCCCGTAATGGCTTCTATTTCTGTTTCTCGTCCCGCTTCTACATCCTGAAGCATGGATGACGAATTAGACGATGTCATGCGGCATACTTGGACGACACGATTCCAATCTTTCTCCTCATCGACATCAATATGAGCAGCTCGGTATACGGCGACGGCCTCAAGGAACAGATCTTTCATGAATGACAGCCTATCTTCTTGAGCCAGAAGCTGTCCGTTCTTGATGCGCAGCAATGCCGTTAATGGATTGATAATGACATTGACAAGCAATTTTTGATAAACCATACCTTCGATGTTGTTCGACAAAAACGCCTGAAATCCTGCATTTTCTAGCAATTTCTTTGTTGACAAACATAAAGAAGTTGCTAAATCCGTCTTATTTGGACAAATTGAAGAGGCATTCCATATTCCAATCGAAGTCTGACCGCTACCGGTACGAATAACCTTATTGCTGCTTACGCGCTTGGCTGCTTCTGTCGTAACAGCCCATAACAATTGCTCCCGTGGCCAAATGCTGCTCAACACCTCCATGTGACCAACCCCATTTTGATAACAGACCAGGGAAGCCGTCTTTTCTCTTGGGATACGATCTAAATAGCCGAGGAAATCAGAATCAATATGCGTCTGCTTCACAAACAGCCATATGCAGCTTGATTTCATACCTGTCTGTTCAAGTACTTCACCAGCTTCCTCCAATGGATAAGCCCGTACAGGGTGAATATGAGCCACTCTGCCATCCTGCCCCTCAAAATAAATACCTTGATTGCGAATAAGCAATGCTTGTTCCTCCGTGCGTGTCCACAATCGCACCTCTACATTGTTTCCATCTATTGAAGGGGAATTTGATAACAGCATTGCCACATGAAGCAGTCCCAGTGAACCTCCGCCAATAATATCGATAACCATATATAGCACCTTCCTTGTGAACAAGTATCTATCTGTTATATCAAACTGAAATCAAAAAGACAAAAAGCGCAAAGAGTGAGCCATGCTCTCTCTTCACGCTTTTTCCATTCGGCCTGTATTATTCAATTCGCTCCAGATTGCCGTTGGCATCCATCCGAAAGCGAGTCTTCGAGTCGTCCTCATCTTCGCTTAAAATCGCTAATCTGCGAGCACGATCCATAATTTGAATAAGCGCCTTATAATCGTCATTAACCGTGCGGTAATCCGTCTGCACCGCATTCACCTGCTTGGAGAGATACTCGTTTTCTTCCCGCAGACGACGATACTGCTCTTCCTTATCTTGCAACTCTTTCTCCGTATGCTTCAATTGACGTGACAGCTCTTGATAATTGTTACGCCATTGCCGCAAGAAGCGGATAACCATATCCATGGAAAGCGATTCTTCGGTAATGAGCTCTGGCTTAAGGCCAATTTCTTCACCATCAGCTAAAGCAATAGAAGCCACTTGTGCGCCAATTGGCTGCTTTTTCATATAGTTGCGTTTTTGGCGTTGTGCTTTTGCAAGTTGGATAGCAGCTTCATATTTTTTGCGGACACAGCTATTCCAGCGGAACCCGCAGGCAGCAGACGTGCGGCCAATCTTTTCCCCTACTTCCTCAAAGGCAGCTAGCTGGGTGCTACCTTCGCGGATATGTCTTAACGTTACTTCTGCCAAAATCAAATCATCATCCGCTGTCCACGCATCTTGTCTAATTGCAGTCATGCGATACCCTCCTAACGACACTCATTCAATTCGGTTGTATACAGCACCCACGCCATCCGCATGTAAGCAGGCGACGAAGGATGATCAGTCGGTAATCAACCGCTTATTCCATCTCTATGCCCATGGTAGAGTTCATAGAATCTATCGGATACTAAAATGTATATCCATTTTTTCTATGAATCATACGTTTACCTGTCCATGCACTAGATCACAATTAGGCTAAGATTCTGAAAAAGTTCGCTAATCCATCAAGATTGGCAGTTTACACCAGAAGAGTAGAACGCTATAATGTCAATAGTAAATGTTGGGCCGATCGTAACGAGAGGGGGATGAATCGTGGCACGGATGTATCGCGTACTCGGCTTCTGGACATTGGTAATCGGTCTGATGGCGTTCGCAGGAGACATGATTGAAATGGCATTGCTGTTCTTCATGCAGACCGCTTTCTTTGTGTTGCTGGGTTACTTGAAATTGTCCGAACGTACATATACAATGCTGTTTTGGGCATACATGGTCGTATGCTTCAGCGGCTTTTCGTATTGGAGCGTCTTCATTATGAAAAACCCATACTAACAGCACCATTGACATCGTTGCGGACGGCTAATGAGATGACAGAATAGAACGATACAGCAAGAAGCGTCAGGAGATCCCATATCTCCTGACGCTTCTTCATGTTTTGACTCCTTGTGATTCCTTAATGGATTATTACTTTGATTCGGATCCACAGGACAACAAGAGCACATGGAATCGTTCGCTCATCTGATCGCTGAGCAGCAATTGTCGAATAGCGCGATTGCGGCGTGCTTCCGCACTGAATGGATCCGGGTTGGTGTGCTGCTGCAGTTCATTCAACAAGCCTTGTTCCAACAAAAATGACTTCTGTGTCATATAGCCGAGTATCGATGCATTGACTTGCTTGGCAACACGCTGGCAAATATCAAAATCAACCATCGATGTAATATCCTGCTCTCCGATGTGAATCCAAGGATTGTCATGAGCCTGGTGACGGTGGTAGCACATCAGCGTTCCCTCCATCCGATGTGCTGCAGTCAACTCATTCGTTCCATCCCCATAGTCAATAAATACGAATTCCGCTTCCTCCACCTGACTCAGAATAGAGGTCATCCAAGCAGACATTGCAATCCCCGCATCGAATATTTGCCGATCCACAAGTTGAATATGATGCTGCTCAAGCCATAAAAGGGTCTCTTCCGTCGCAGGCAGCCAAAGCGGCATGAATTGCTGCTTCTCCGCATCCCACACTACATAGCACTGCTCATATATACCATCATGATGCCGAATACGCTCGACCGGAAACGCATCGAGCAATTCATTTGCGATGACGAATAGACGCCGCTGAGGTGACTCTTGTTCGAATCCCTGCTCATCCCACCATGTAATCGGAATTCGCTCTCCTCCGAGCATTTCCGCCGCCAGGCGTTGATGATGCGGACTCCTCTCTACGATAACATGCTCATAACCTTCAAAGCGATCATGCTTAAAGCGCTGACTCATTTGCAGTGCAAGACGCCCCGTACCTGCCCCCCATTCCACCAGCGTTATGGAATCAGATCTCCAACCACGCTCCTTCGAACGCCGCTTAACATACACAGCAAGCATTTCCGCCATGATCGAGCCGATATTCGAGCTTGTATAGAAATCACCCTCGCGTCCAATCTTCGTTCGTTCGGACATATAATAACCTTCCGTTGAATGGTATAGACAGGTACCCATAAACTGCGAGAATGGAATGCAGTTGCTATCGGATTGTTCAATTTGGTTAATTAAGTATTGAATGAGGATGGGATTCGGCTGATAATGAGACATACAGTCCTTCCTTTCTATTTATGCAGGTTCAATAGGAACATTAAAAACATTTTGGATAAGCTTTTATAGTTATCCTTCAACTACACAACACTCGTTCAGGTCATGTCCAACCCGATCCGAACATACGATAATGTTGTGCAACTCAATGAAGGAGGTCGCCTCATGACTATAACGAAACGCGCATGGCGCTCGCTCATTGGGGTTATGATATCGATGCAGCTCATCGCGATCGTTCCGTGTGCGACAGATGCAGAGCCAGCTTCACCAGTACAATGGAGCATTCAGCCAACAGCAGAAGAACTGCAACTGCTTCAACAGAGCCTATCCGTCACCGAACTGGACAAGGACATCGATCGCATAACCATCCAGGAAGCAGCAACAGCCAAAGAGCGCACGCGCACAGAGGACGAGCTTCAAGCCCGCGAAACCACCTTGGAACAGAAGCGCGAACAAGCTGGACGTGTACTTCGCGCTTACTATATTGGCGAACGCGACATGATGCTGCAAGCCGTTCTCTCAGCTAACCGGCTTCAAGATATGTTTCGGTTATTCGAATACTTTCAGCTGCTCTTCCAATCTGATCAGGACATCATAAATGCTTACAAAGAACAAATACAAGGCTTACGCCAGACACGTGACAAGCATCTACGGCTGGAGCGTGAGCTCTCAACCGTTCGCGCACAGCTCATCGAGCAGCGCGATCGGCTCAAAAAGCTGCAGCAAAAGCTGGATTCTGACATTGCAGCCAGCAGTAACCCGAAAGCAATGAATGCACTTATTCAAGAATTTACAGCCTATTGGCAGAACGTCGGCCTTTATGAGGTTCGCCATTATTTTCAGGCACTGGCAAGCGCGATGAATAAGCTGCCCGATTTTGTCAAAAACAGCGGGGGCCTAACCATTGAAGGTACTAATTATACGATCACGATCAAGGAAGAACAACTCAATCAGTTCCTCAGAGAGCAAGATCCGATGTTCGAAACCTTTGCATTCCATTTCAAGAAGGGCATTATCGCCGCTGAAGGCACACGTTCTGGCATGACCGTTCGTATTGAAGGCCATTATACAATTGAATCAGAACCGGAAAATCGTATATTGTTCCATGTAGATCACATGCAGTTCAATGGACTTGAGCTGCCTGACACCACTCGCAAAGAACTAGAACAAAAATTCGATCTAGGCTTCTATCCAAAGCAACTCGTATCCTTCATTGAAGCAAAGGAAGTAACAATCGATGACAAAAGCCTTACCGTCAAGCTGTCGCTCAGCTGGTAAGGCTAATTCTCCTGCACTACTTGTCGATCAGCAGAGATCACATCTACAGTACGCTCATTTGCTTAAGTCTATCTGCTGATCGAAGCAGGATTATTCCATCCCTGCTGCAGCTGCTCATTAGTGGCTGCTCCCATCAGCCAAAGCTCCGCCGTTCCAATCCAGCCTCGAATCGGATCTATAGCATTGAACAGCGCTGCCGCATAATTGGCTTGAGGTAAGAACATGTCAGGGAGCCAGCGCCGAATATCTCCCCAGCGATCTATGTATGCTTGTTCATGAACTGGCAATACAGACAAGGTGTCATACCATTCCCGCTGAACAGCAAGACTTGTCATATATGCTATCCACTGCCTTGCCTCCGCTTCATGCTGCGAACTAGATGCAATGATATAGCTTCTGCTCGCCACCCATTGACCAACGGGTAGGTGAACGTCTCCTGGCGCTTCAATTGCTAACGGCTCACTGACCTCTGCCACCGCTTCAGAATAAGGTACGATTGCAAAGGCTACTTTCCCTGAGCGCAATAAGTTCCACGTTTCTGACTTGTTGGCTTTCGCTTCCCACGGAACAAAATGAGAGCGATACGATTCCAGCTCTATCAACTGTTGATTCCACTTCAGTCCAGTAGATGCCCCATTATCGCCATCAACTCCCTTAGCATACCAATCGGAGCGCATTAATGGAGTCTGATTCACTTCGGGCCATATTAAGCCCAGTCGTCGGATTAGCGATAAGAATGCCTCCCTATCCCCACTATGCCACGCGAACCAAGCTTGAGGCATTTCTAACCTAGCTGCCGCCCTATCCGTCTCAGAAACCTCTTGCCGCTGGCTCGGAATAGAATCTTGAAGAGAGGTTGGATCGAGCATCTTTTTCCACCCCTCCCAACTTTCAGGCAAGGAGCCATTCATCCTCCCAGCCATTAACGCTTTGTTCCATACCAGCACATAAGGTTCAATTTGGGCAGGTACTCCCCACGTATACCCATTCCATTTTAACTGATTCATCAGCCAAGCTAGAGACGTGAAACCGGCATTTGATGATTGATCAATTGGCTGCAGCCAGCCCTTCTTGGCAAAGCTCAATACGGAAGCACTATCTGTCAGCATAATGTCCGCACTGTCTTCCTGTTTCAGCTGGCTAAACCATTCAGCACCCGTTAATGGATTTTCTGCATTAACAAGCTCCACATAAATGCCGTTATTGTCAATGAAGGACTGGTTGAGCTGCCGGAGCTGAATAAATGATATCGAAGGAAGGTTCACCAATACCTTTAACTGCTTCCAAGTTGACGGGTTCTTCTTCGCCTTAGGAGGGCGATTGGCCACTTCATTCGTCGAAGGCTGCGACGGTTCAAATATTTGATCACTTATATGAAATTGGGACAACAAGAGTAACGAAACGAAAATCATAATTACTGCAACTAGCAGTTTTTTCAAATTCGGCACTCATTCTCCTCCCCACTAACATAATTTTTCTTTTCCAACACCCCTATTGTAGCACCGAACATACGAGCTGTCCGTAACAGAATGCATGATTAGGCGAAAAAATAAGCCTCCGGATACTACCCAGAGGCTTTACTGCTTACAGAAGATCTGCGGCAAGCTGTGCAAGGCGGGATCGTTCTCCCTTTTCCAATGTGACATGGCCGCTAACACTTTCCGTTTTAAATCGTTCTACCAAATAGGTTAAGCCATTGCTTGCCGAATCTAAGTACGGATGGTCGATCTGTGCCGGATCCCCCATCAGTACAATTTTACTTCCCTCACCAACCCGGGATACAATCGTTTTCACCTCATGTTTGGACAAATTTTGGGCTTCATCAATAATAATGAACTGCCCAGGGATAGAGCGTCCACGAATATAGGTGAGTGCTTCAACCTGAATATTGCCCATGCCGAGCAATATTTTCTCAATATCTCCCGCCTTCTTTGTGTCGAACAAAAATTCCAAGTTATCATAAATCGGCTGCATCCAAGGACGAAGCTTCTCTTCCTTCTCCCCGGGCAAGTAACCAATGTCTTTCCCCATTGGCACTACTGGTCTTGCAATAAGAAGCTTTTTGTATTTGCGTTCATCCTCCACCTTCATGAGACCGGCAGCAAGAGCAAGCAGCGTCTTGCCTGTACCCGCCTTCCCGGCCATGGTCACAAGGGGAATGTCATCATTCAGCAACAGCTCCAGGGCCATGCGCTGCTGCGCATTACGAGCCGTTATCCCCCATACAGGGTCATTACTGAGAAAGAGCGGTTCAAGCTTCTTAGCATCTGCGCTTACCTTGAGCAAAGCCGATTTGCTCGTACCCATATTATCTTTTAAGATGACGAATTCATGCGGATGGAAGGACATGTTGACATTCAAGCTGCGGAGCGGGAGATGGCGGAAAGAATAAAATTCATCGATGACACCGGGATGAACAAATAAAGTTACACAACCGTTGTAGAGTTCATCTCCTGATTGTACGGTGCGGTCTGACATATAGTCTTCGGTATGAAGTCCCAACACATCTGCCTTGATCCGAACAAGCACGTCCTTGCTTACCAAAATAACTATTGATGGGTTAGTGTGCTGCTCCTGCTCTAAATGATAATTCAACGCTACTGCCAAAATCCGATTGTCATTGGATACTTCCCCAAACATCTCCTGTACTTTCACAAAGCTGCGATGATTCAACTCTACCTTCAAAGTTCCACCGTTGTGCAGTTTGACCCCCGAATGAAGATGTCCAACATCACGAAGCCCGTCTAACAGTCGAGAAACGGTGCGGGCATTGCGCCCGATTTCATCTGCATTGCGCTTCTTCGAGTCAATCTCTTCCAATACAACTGCCGGGATAATCACTTCATTGTCGCCAAATGCAAATAATGCGTTCGGATCATGCAGCAGCACATTTGTATCCAGTACGAAAATTTTACCCATAGGATCTCCCTTTCGTTCGCATGCCTGTACCAGCAACACCGGCGAGCAGCAGCGCTCGGCGTTACATAAAAAATGCAGGCACCGCTCACACTATAGTCAGTACACATGCCGCACTACTTATTTGACCAACGAACAAAGAAAGGAACGATGAATTCATGCGTTTGTTGCTAATTGCCATGCTTGTCATCGGTCTCATCTCCGGATGCGGCAACGCGAATAAGCACGCTGCAGCTAATAACCCTTCCAATCAGGTGAAAGCGAAATCGACTCCTAACGGAAAGCCGGCCATTCATGATCGAGCAGCCGTTCGTGAACACTTGACTTCACTTGCAAAGAAGGTACCAGGCGTTCGCGGCGTTAACTGCGTTGTATTCGGCAATACTGCAATTGTAGGTATTGATGTAGATGCGAACTTGGAGCGTTCTCGGGTCGGAACCGTCAAGTATTCCGTTGCAGAAGTTCTTAGCAAAGATAAATATGGCGCTCATGCACTCGTGACCGCAGATGTCGACCTGAATCAACGCCTTCATGAAATGGCGGCTGATATTCAGCAAGGCCACCCTATTTCAGGCTTTACTGAAGAGCTTGCTGACATTATGGGCCGCATTGTGCCGCAAACGCCAAGCGATGTTCGGCACATCGAACCGTCCCGCAATACGGATCAGCCAAAAATGAAAAAGCACATGTAATCAATGAAGTGCGTTCACCGGGTACTGCCGGATCGATACCGGACAAGCATATTGACGCACGAAAAGCCTAGTGGGATTCCACTAGGCTTTTCGTATGAAGACATCGTCGTATACATGATCCAGCGTAATAGCTGCGAATGGGCATTTGGCCGTGCCGATGCCTGCTTGATTGGATAAAACCCTTGAACCAAATTATGTTGCAATGGGGGATACCCTTCATCAACGCTTCGGACATCGTACAGACCTCCTCCACACCATAATTGCAGCTACACTCTATTATATTAAAAGACGCTTCAAAAATTGCATACCCTTATCCACTTAGGAGCCGGGTTGGGTTGTATTCGTAAGCTGTGAATCCGCTCCGGCTTCTCCAGACAAGGTTGACTTCAATGGTTTGCCGGCAAGCACATCCTTAATTGCTTGTTTGCCCTCTTCCAACTTCACCGTGTCCGGATAGATGTACGGGCTAATCCAATTTCCATCTACAGAAATATAATGGATGTTATCCCGGTCTATTCCCAAATACGTAGAAATCGAGCTGCGAATTTGGCTAGGTGTCATATCAATTTTAAAGTTATCGGCCATCGCATCAATAACGCCCGTTACCTTCGTCAAGCCGCCAAGCGACTGCAAATTGCCGACGATTTCCTTCAGTACTGCATTTTGTCGCACGTTGCGATCCGCATCTGTAGTACCCTTCGTCATCGGACGACAATTCGATTTGCGGTAGCGAACAAAATCCAGCGCATTTTTGCCGTTAAGCGTTTGTTGGCCTGTCTTCAGGTTGATATGCGTTCCATCCGCATTATCGTTATAGCACATGTTCTGATCTACATTCACGTTGACGCCGCCGACTGCATCGACGACATCCGAGAAACCTTGGAAGTTGATTACCGCGGCATAGTCAATCGGAACGCCCATATACTTGCCAAGCATGAGCTTCATTTCATCTTCTGGCGTTGGGCTATCCAGCTTGCCTTGTTCCTTCAATGTGAAGAACTTCGGATAATAGTGATTCAATTTGTCCGGATGATACCCTGGGAGTTCAAAATACGTATCGCGCGGCAAAGAAACAAGCACCGCTTCCTGTGTATCCGGATGCATTGCACCAACCATGACAACATCAGTACGGCGTCCAGGAAGCTCTGGTCGATAGTCGATGCCGAGCAAGATGAAGGAAAAGGGCTCCTTGTTCGGCGAAAGAGTATCTTGCACCGTAGTGCTGCCGCCGCCCTGATTACCAGCAGTAGAAATATCGTTCAACTTGTTGTTCGCATACCAAGCAAAATATCCGACAATGAATATAACGACAACAGCTGCGATAAGCGCGGTGATAAGGGTCACCTTCAACCATTTTGGCATTCCTCGCTTGTTCGAGGACGTCTTCCTTTCGGGCGACTTCCTCTCAGGCGACTTCCGCCGTTTCTGCTTCGTTCTAGGTGGCAATGGTGTCGATGAATTCATATCTTACCTCACTTACTCATTATATTTCGGATTCGCTTCGATGTCCTGCCACAATCGTTCTGCTTCTTCGCGGTCGAATAATTCCGTACTCATTTCTTCTTCCCGCCAATACGTAATGACATATCGCTCATCCGATCCATCCAAGCAAGCCTTGAAGGAAGTCAACTGATGATCTTCCTTCAAGATTGTTTCAAAAAATTGTACCGTCTCCTTCGCTGCCCCATCATCCGGGCGCTGCTCAGACACAATGTGAATTTGCAGCCAATTGAATAATGCAACTTGCAGCTTCATCATCCGGCCTTCTCTCCCCTTTGCGTGTCGGTGATGGTCTTACGATGACGCACAATACATTAATTCTTTGAATCTGTCGCCTTTTTGCGGCGAGCTTCCATAAAGTAGCGAATTCGCACCATGAACATCAATGCAACCGCAACAAACAAGCATTGAATGATAGGCAGCTTGTCTATTTGGAAAATGAGAAGAATGAATGCACCCAGTCCCATCAGCAAATAGATAAGAACCTCCTTCAAGATCGGAAGCTTTTGAACACGAAATACTTTATTGAACACATACACGATTAACAGATAAATAAGCGCATAACTTACAAAGGGATGGGTAGCCAACCATTCCTGCATCGTAAACGCTCACTCCTTTGCCAAAGTTGTCCAAATCCCATTATACATGGGATTCGGATACTTTGCGCGTCTTTTCTGCGCGTTCACGTTCGCTTTTGTTCAGTATTTTTTTGCGCAGCCGTACTGAAGACGGTGTAATTTCGCAATACTCATCATCATTCAAATACTCTAAAGCTTGTTCCAAAGAGAATAGAACCGGCGTTTTCATCTTGACAGTATCGTCCTTCGTTGCGGAGCGAACGTTCGTCAACGCCTTCTCTTTACAAATATTTACGACGATATCGTTGTCGCGGTTATGCTCACCGACGATCATACCTTCGTAAATTTCCGTACCTGGGTTTACGAACAACGTACCGCGATCTTCAACGGACATAATGCCGTACAGTGTAGAGGATCCTGTTTCTGTCGATACGAGAACGCCTTGGTGGCGTCCGCCAACTTGGCCGCCAACATATGGGCCATAGCTGTCAAACGCGTGGTTCATGATGCCGTATCCGCGTGTAAGAGTCAAGAAGTACGTGCTGTATCCGATAAGTCCACGGGCAGGGATTAAGAACTCCAAACGCACTTGGCCATTGCCATGGTTAATCATGTTGACCATTTCTGCTTTTCTCGTTCCCAAGCTTTCCATTACCGGACCTGTAGCTTCTTCTGGAATGTCGATCAAGAGACGCTCAATCGGCTCCATTTTCTTGCCGTCTATGACTTTGATGATAACCTCAGGCTTCGATACTTGCAGCTCGTATCCTTCCCGACGCATGTTCTCGATCAGGATACTAAGGTGCAATTCACCACGACCCGATACGATAAATGCATCCGGGCTGTCTGTTTCTTCAACACGAAGACTGACGTCTGTCTCCAGCTCCTTCATCAAGCGCTCGCGCAGCTTACGTGATGTAACCCATTTACCTTCACGTCCTGCAAATGGGCTGTTGTTCACGAGGAATGTCATTTGCAGAGTAGGCTCGTCAATATGAAGAACCGGAAGTGCTTCTGGATTCGCCGGATCTGCAATCGTCTCACCAATGTTAATATCTTTAATGCCGGCAATGGCAATGATATCGCCCGCTCCAGCTTCTTCTTGCTCAACACGCTTCAAGCCTTGGAAACCGAATAGTTTCTCGATGCGAGCCTGCTTCGTCTTCCCTTCACGGTTAATAACCGCTACAGATTGACCTTGACGGATCGTACCACGGTTCACACGGCCAATCGCAATACGTCCCATGTACTCGTTGTAATCGAGCAAAGTAACGAGGAATTGCAATGGCTCTTCTGGATTTTCAGTTGGTGCAGGGATGTGAGAGATGATCGTCTCATACAACGCCTGCATGTTCTCTTCCTGCTTCGCAGGATCGGATTCCAAGCTCGAAGTACCGTTCAATGCTGAAGCATATACAACTGGGAAATCCAATTGATCGTCGTTCGCATCCAACTCAATGAACAGCTCAAGCACTTCGTCGATAACTTCTTCCGGACGAGCATTCGGACGGTCGATTTTGTTTACAACAACAATTGGCGTCAATTGACTCTCAAGCGCTTTGCGAAGCACGAACTTCGTTTGCGGCATGCAGCCTTCAAAAGCATCCACGACGAGCAATACGCCGTCAACCATTTTCATGATGCGTTCTACCTCACCGCCGAAGTCAGCGTGGCCTGGTGTATCTACAATGTTAATCAAATTATCTTTGTACGTAATGGCTGTATTTTTAGCCAGGATCGTAATTCCGCGTTCACGCTCCAAGTCATTGGAGTCCATTGCGCGTTCTTGAACAACTTCATGCTCACGGAATGTACCGGATTGTTGAAGCAGTTTGTCAACCAAAGTTGTTTTCCCGTGGTCAACGTGTGCGATAATTGCGATATTGCGAAGTAAGCTTCTGTCTTGCATCGTTAAATCTTTCCTTTCTGGGTGTGGAATAATACCAAAAATCCAAATCAAGCTAACCACGAATAAAGCCGCCATAAAGGGCGGCATTTATTCCTACGATAGGTCATTCTAAGCATTTGCGCTTGCTCAGAACTTTACGCTTACATGTTCGCCTGTTGTGCTGCAATTAACGGAATCGATTCCGTATTCCGCCAAAAGCGAGTCCTGCTCCGACAAGTATAAGTGCAACGGCGATCATATACGTACCGATTGCGAATACGAGCATCAGGATTAACATGGCTGCACCAACTCCACTGAACAGCAGTGCGCCTTGCCATGCTCCTCTCGGATGATAGGGATCGTATTTATAGTAGCCGTACAGCCCCACACCGATGCCAATCAGCAGCATCGGCCACAAATACCCGAACAGTCTCCAATGGATCCAGGAGCTCAGCATGAACAGGATGCCGTAAGTTGTCAGCATACCTGCTGGAACCATCATTACAGGCGGCAGGATTGCCATTCGTGCAAACACATAAAAGGCAATACCGACAAGGAACATGAGGAGCGGCCACATCGTACCGCCGATGAAAGCAAACACTCCCATTTTCCCCAGCAAAATGAATAAGCCTGCGGCCAATATAGCAATGCCAATCACTTGTTGGTTTCTAGGCATAGGTCAACCTCCATGTCCAGATTTCTGATTCGGACACGATATGACGCAATTCGCGTCGTTTTTTACTTTTTCTAGTGTATATGAAAGTTCGTAAAATTACTACCTGCTCCTTGAAAAAAACACAATAGCGATAAATTCCCTTACCAAAGACTCCTGAGACTTCCATCTTCTTGACTAATTATAGAAAAAACCTGCCGGCATAAGATTCATCGGCAGGTGTCGTATCTAATCCTACGATACATGGCAAAGACTGAAATTAATAACGGATTTGACGTCGAAATGCAAATCCGAGCACCACCACAAGTGCAAGCACAATCCATGGCAACCCAAAATGAAGCTTATTCCACATTGCAGGCAGCCACAGCGCCAAGCGTTCATCCGAGGCGATCATTTCACCTGCTGTATATCCAAGAATGCCTGCGCCCGCATACAAAAGCAGAGGCAATTTCTGAAGCCACGAACTAATGAAACCGCTGCCCCATACAATAATCGGGATGCTCAGTGCAATGCCGATTGCGACAAATGCCATATTGCCCTTAGCTACCGCTGCAATTGCAAGCACATTATCGAGACTCATGACTACATCAGCTAACAGAATAATTCGCACTGCAGCCCATAAGGAATGTGCTTCGCTCTGCCTTGGATCTATATGCTCTTGCTCAGCAAGAAGCTGGACAGCAATGACGAAGAGCATGACTCCCCCTGCTGCCTTCAATAACGGAATATTCATTAACCATAATGCCGCCACTGTCAGCAATACCCGAAGAATGACCGCTCCTGCTGCGCCCCACCATATGGCTTGCTGCTGTTCATGCTTAGGCAAGCGTCTGCTTGTCATCGCAATGACAACCGCATTGTCTCCACTCAGCACCAAGTTAATCAACATAATCTCGGCTAACAACCAGAACGATTCCACAGCCCGTCCCTCCTCTGTAGTTAGGTCTATGACAGAGGAGGCCAAGCTATTCCGTTAATTGAAAGCCTGGTGCTGGACAATTCAAATCAACGATTAGAACCAATCGCCTGTAGCAGGTGCTGCCTGCTCACCAGATTCATTTGCCTTCTTCACAACCGAAGCAGGCTCATTCGAGCTTACTGCCTTGTCTTTGTCCTTGCCTGACAATACGATTGCATCGTCCGGGGTTCCCCCTGCCTTCAGCAAGATCGCTTCTGTGCCTTCTACAGCGGCTTTAATCAGATCATCCAGCTCTGGAATAGAGCGTTCCGCATGCTCAACAATATTCAAATTCGGATTGGTAGCCGGAGATTTCGGCACGAATAGCGTGCAGCAATCTTCATAGGGAAGAATGGACAACTCATAAGTCCCGATATATTCCGCTTCGCGGATAATTTTATCTTTATCAACCGTAACCAATGGGCGAAGCAATGGCAAATCAGTTGCGCGTCCAATGACATTCATGCTTCCGAGCGTCTGGCTTGCTACTTGACCCAAGCTATCCCCGGTTACAATCGCCAATGCATTGCGCTGCTCTGCAATTTGTGTGGCAATTCGCAGCATCGCACGGCGCATTAGCGTAATGAGCAGATTATCGTGTCCGCTCTGATGCAGCCGGGTTTGGATATCTGTAAATGGAACCATGTGCACCCGCATCCGTCCTGCATAATTGGCCAACACCTGCGCAAGATCAAGCACCTTCCGCTGTGCGCGCTCACTCGTGAACGGATAGCTGTGGAAATGTATTGCATCCAGTTGCAGACCTTTGCGCAAAGCTTCATAACCAGCAACCGGGCTGTCAATGCCTCCAGATAGAAGCAGAACCCCGCGGCCATTCGAAGCAAGCGGGAATCCTCCAGCACCTTGAACGACCTCACTATATACATAGGTCCACTCTTCTCTCACTTCAACGCGCAGGTCAATGGCCGGCTTGCGCACATCTACCTTCAGCTGTTCAAATTCTCGCAGCACAGGAGCACTTACCAGGTGATTCATTTCCTGGCTGCCGTGCGGGAACCCTTTCCATGCTCGCTTCGCAGACACCTTAAATGTCGTCCCCTCAGCCGGATCCATTTCCCGCATTAATTGAACCGCCGTTTCAATGATAGGCTCCAGCTCAGAAAGAGTACGCTTAACCGGACTAATAGATACGACTCCGAATACGTGCTTGAGAACCTGAATAACTTCATTCAAGGGCTCTCCATTCAGCTCTACGTATAATCTGCCATATTCTTTAATTACTTTTGCCTTTGGAAAAGGACTAAGCACCGCATTCACGTGCTGGTAGGCTGCCTTTTCGAATTTACTGCGGTTCTTGCCTTTAATTGTGATTTCTCCGTAGCGGAGAAGAATCATATCGTAATCCATAATAGTTTCGATCCTGCCTTTCGCTTGCTTGTAATCCATTTATCCATTATCGCTGCACAAGAGGCTGCAATTGTTCCGTCATTTCCTTAAAGCTTTTCACCAAGCGATCAATTTCCATCTCTGTATTGCTCGCATCAAGACTGATGCGAATACCGCTTGAGGCCCTCTTTGAGTCATGCGTCATCGCGAGAAGAACACGGCTCGGTTTGTGCAGCTTCGATGAGCATGCCGATTGGGTAGATACAATAATTCCTCTTTGTTCGAGTGCATGCACCACGACTTCTGATTTCATACCTGGGAAAGATATATTAATGATATGAGGCGCGCTGTATGGGTCAGCAGGACTGTTTACAACCAGCGGCTTCAACTGAGACAAATGCTCAAGTACAGATTGGCGCAGGCGCGTCAGCTTATTATATCGCTCGGCTTGCCCCTCAACCGCAAGCCTAACCGCCTTGGCAAGACCAACAATAGCAGGTACATTTTCTGTTCCCGGACGAAGCTCTCCCTCTTGAGCGCCACCATACATAAGGGGCTGCAACATAATATGCTTACGTTTAACAAGCACGCCAGCTCCCCGCGGCCCTTGAATTTTGTGACCAGACAGACTATACAAGTCTACACCCCATTCAGCAAGTCGGACCGGAACCTTTCCTAAGCCCTGCACCCCGTCTACATGAAAGGTTACCTTGGGATAGCGGCGAAGAATTTGCCCAATTTCACCGACAGGCTGAATTGCCCCCATTTCATTGTTGACGTGCATAATGCTAACCAATACCGTATGAGGCCGGATGGCTGCTTCGACATCTTCAGGACGGACTCGGCCATTTGTATCCACAGGAAGATATGTTACCTCAACCCCCTCCTGTTCCAATTGTTGAACACATTTATATACCGAAGCATGCTCAATTTCAGATACGATTATATGGACAGGCTTGCCCGCAGCTTGGTGAGTCTTCGCAATCCCGAATATGGCGAGATTGTTGCTTTCTGTTGCTCCTGAAGTGAACAGAATCTCTTCGGGCTCTACCTGCAAGGCACGTGCTACAACCTCTCGCGCACGACGCAACAGCTGTTCAGCCTGTCCCCCAGCACCATGAATGGATGAAGGGTTGGCATACACTTGCTCCATAACCTCCGCAACCGTCCGGATCACATCCGGATGGGGAGGAGTAGATGCACAGTGATCGAAATACAACTGAGTTGTGCTCATCACATTCCCTCCTCGTGACAACAAAAAAGATCAAAATTGGAACAGGACGCAACCAACCCCGCTTCCCTTCCGCTGTTGATCTCAATTACGAAATAAGATGTTACTTATTTTACACGTTTCGTCATAAAAGCACCATCCCTTTTCCCTTGATCACTCTGACCAGCAAGGATTTGGTTCGTGCTTCATATAGAAAAAGCCTGATCCGGGACGAATGACCGGTTCAAGCTTGATGATAACACTATGATGACATCGCTATAAATTGGACTAAGATAGCCAATAATCCAGCAACTGCCGCAAATATTCCGGATGAACGGCTTCCCTGCAAATAGGCTAGCACGCCTAGAGCAGCACCTCCAACCCCCATAGGGATCGGAAACAAAAAGAAGGCGCAAATGGAGAAGATTACGGCCAGCATGCCAATTCCCGACCAATGGTCGATCTTAGAGTGCTGGGTCGCGAAGCGAAGGGTATCCGAGAAGGTAGCCGCTTCCTCCCCAAACTCAACATCTTGCTGCTGTTGCTGCTGCTTTTCTGCATTGCTCACGGCATGTTTCCTAACCCGATGCCGCTTCAAACGGCGTGATTGACGCGCTTTGTTAGTTGACATCACACCACACTCCTAGCTCCCTGTACGAGATCATTTCGGCTCGAACGTCTGGCAGCATGTGGAAGAAGACTTAGCTGCTTTATCCTTATGATCTTCAATGAACGTTTCGTCAGCAAATTCTGAATTCGCCTTCACATTGGCATGAGCATCAATGTCAATCATAATCTCCGAAGCTTGACAGCGGAAATCCCCCCAAAATTTACAGTTGGATACACTGCAGCGAACTACCGGCTTTTCACTCATTTCCATCACCTCCGTTTAACAGGATGCCCTGTTGATGATGTCATATCCGGCCCTACTCCTGCCATGTTCTAACGAAAAAGGACGCTCCGTGGCATTTACGGAACGTCCTCTTTTTTCTTATTTGGGATAAAATGCAACAAACGATCAGCGGAATTACTTCGTTCTTTGCATGCGGCGCTGGGTTAAATAATCGCTTTCATAATAAGTTAGCTCATCGCGAAGCTCTTCAAAGATCTTAACGATGGACAGGACGATATCTCGTGCTGCTCTAACTGGCTTTTTCCGGAAGCGGATCGCATCCTGACCAGTGTACGCATAGCGTCCATCCTCGGAATAGCACTCATTCTTCGGGTAAAAGAAGGCATTCACGCAGTGATGGTACACTTCGTACAAGCAGCGCTCCGAAAATGCAGTATCGAAGGTTGCTCTTCTTAATGCAACGCCTAGTCTTTCATAGCTCTCCTCCGCAAATACAAGCAAATGTCTCATATCCGTCAGGAATCCTTTATAGAAGCTAACCGTCTCCTCATCTTCATTCCCTTGAACAAGCGCAGTTAGCGAATACTCATTTAAAAATGCTTCAAGCTTATCGATAGCTTCCTTCAAATTGTCCTTAGAAACCTCACATAGATGCTTTACATTGGATGCTGGCATGAAAGCTCCCCCTTACCCCATTTGTCCATTCGACATTTCAAAATATCTTGCATCCGATTTGGAATCATTTTCATTTCCCCTCCATCCTACCACAATCCGATCATGATGGGTATCATTTTCCGCCTCGCTCCGAATAAATTCGTACCCTGATTCTCAACCTATAACCAAGTCTGTTCACGTCACGATATCTCCAGCTTGCTGGGTCACGATATCACGAGGAAGGACGCGGAGATAGGAACGCTTAGAGGAGGAAAGTTGGAATGCAGCGACGATATGTAGTTGGAATAGTTGCTCTTTGTGCAGCCGTACTTGTAATTCCATTATTGTGGGCGCCTGATCGTCATCCCGAGCCGAAAGGAATGACAACTGCCGCGCACGAGGAGAGCATAAAAAAACAAATTCTGCATCAGGATGTTACCCGTACAAGCCGCATGTTCGCCATTGATTCCAGACGCGATCTGGAAGATGCCCTTGCTAATTGGAGAAATGGGACTTCAGCTCAAAAACAAGAAACCGTTCAGCAATTTATGAAATCCCATCCCCATTTTGTGTATATGAAGTGGGTAGAGGGAGGTACGACTGCCTGGGAAAAGGGAAGCCTTCCAAAGGATGAGCGTTGGGAAGCGAATAAGCAGTTGTCCAGCTATGTTCGAACCGCCACAATGAACGTGATGAAGCAACAATCCTATACTTCTCCTGAAGTGCTTGTCAAAGGAAAAAGCCATATGGTCATCGGCATCGCCTCTCCACAGTCACAGCACGGGATTGTAGCGATTGTGAACCAAGATGTCATTCAGACAGTGCGCAAGCATCAGCAAAAAAATCTTCGGCTTGTCCCTTACCCGCCAGAATCCAAATATCGCGTAAAGTCTGTGGATTCAAATTCGATGTCAGACGTTAAGGTCAAAGACGGAGAAGATAATGCCGGCACAAGCCATTATTATGAAAACGAGATCGTCGTACGCTTTCGTTCCGACCCGGATCCCATTCAACTACAGCGAATGATGCGGGATACGGGCTGCGCGCATCCGCGCAAGCTTGGATATACGTATGTTTTCCGTTCTCACAAGATGAGCGTGGAACAGTTAAGCTCCTATTTCAAGCAATTTAACCCGATATACAGCGAACCGCATTTCCTTTATATGACAAACGAAAAACCAGTACCCGTTCCAGCAGTGCCTTCTACTCAGGCTCGACCTAAAGCTTTAAACGACACAACACAAGGGGATGCTGGCGAGGAGCCGAATGACGCCCTGTATAAGGCCTATCAATGGAACTTGCCGAATATCCATACGAACCGGGGATGGATGACGAGCAAGGGGGCAAAAGATGTTATTGTCGCAGTTGTCGATACTGGCGTTGATGCCGGTCATCGTGATTTACAAGGCAAACTGCTGAATGGCTACAACGTCTTTGATAAAAATCAGCCTCCAAAAGATGAGGTAGGTCATGGCACACATGTTGCTGGCATAATCGGCGCTCAGGTCAATAATGGCGAGGGCATTGCCGGCATGACTTGGTACAATCCGATCTTGCCGGTCAAAGCGCTGGATAATAATGGATCAGGTACATCCTATTCCGTTGCTGAGGGCATTATTTGGGCAACCGATAACGGGGCTAAGGTTATCAATTTAAGTTTGGGCAACTATGTCGACGGCGCATTTTTGCATGATGCTGTCAAATATGCCTTTGACCGCGATGTCGTGCTTATTGCTGCTACCGGCAATGATAATACGCGACGCCCTGGATACCCTGCCGCTTATCCAGAAGTATTTGCTGTGTCAGCGACAGATGCAAATCAGAAGCGTGCCTCCTTCTCCAACTACGGCAATTATGTCGATGTTGTAGCACCAGGGGAGTCCATAGCGAGCACTTATCCGAACAATCAGTATGCGGCATTGTCTGGTACTTCAATGGCTTGTCCACATGTATCTGCACTTGCTGCACTTATTCGCTCTGTCAACCCTTCGCTCAAAAATACGGAAGTGTATGATATTATGCGGCAAAGCGTCATTGATTTAGGAACACCTGGCAAAGATATCTATTATGGCTATGGCGAGATTGATGTCGCTCAGGCACTTACCCTTGCAGAACAAGGTACTACATCTTTGTCGCTGCTCCCGCAAAATATTGCTCGCGAGATCAAGCGTACAATTGCTCAATATGTACAGCATCCTTCTCCACCATCCTCCATGCTGCCTGCTTCTCAGCGGTAATCTATTGATGATATGCAGGCTGCCAATGCTTGAAGCCAACAAAATTGTATGCATGGCGACAAGAGACAATCAAAAACCCCCGCAGGGTATTCCTGCGGGGGTTACTTTATCCTTGTATAGAAGCTGTGCGTTAACATAAATACGCAAGCTATAGTTTGATACTCGAAACTTCATCCTATCCAGATCAAGTTATCGAACAAGAAAAAATGTTGCAGCTCCGGAAAGTTTGCCGTAAGCCGGGTTCTGTACTGATCGTGGTATTACGGGAGCTACCCTTCCACTACGAAGTGACAATCATCTATCTAGACCGTACATTGCTGCACGGTTCAAGCGACCAACCCAGACGCACCTCGGGCTAAGGCTGCCCTTGCGGGCATGCATCTCATTAGGTCTTGCTCCAGATGGGGTTTACCAGGAACGAAGTCACCAACGCTCCTCGTGGTCTCTTACACCACGGTTCCACCCTTGCCTGTGCTGCCGAAGCAGCCATCGGCGGTCCATTTCTGTGGCACTATCCTTCAGCTCGCGCTGACTGGACATTATCCAGCACCCTGCCCTATGGAGCCCGGACTTTCCTCTCGTGACCAAGTCACCAGCGATTGTCTGTCAAACTTTCCGTCAACATTCGTTAGTATACTAGTTTCACACAAGAAACTCAACCGTCAACTTTTACAAAAACTGAAATGGCTCGGTATTTAAGGAAGAAGCTATGAACTGTGTTGATGCACCCTTATCTGATGCCGCCTTCTGCAACCGTGCTGCGACGTCCTGTTTCATCATCTTTTCTGCATTATGCCCTGGATCGATAATAGCAAGTCCTGCTGCAAGTGCATCGTGAGCCGTATGATAATCAACATCTCCCGTTACAAGTACATCTGCCCCATGGAACAGTGCATGGTGAATATATCTAGCCCCGGAACCACCTAGAACGGCAACCTTGCGCACAGGTCGATCCAGCTCGCCAACCACACGTACATTGGATACTTCGAAGCTGGTCTTCACTTGCTCGGACAATTCACGAAGCGTTACTCCCTCTGCAAGCTTGCCCACTCTTCCCAGACCGTATTCCGTCCCTTGAATATCTACAGGATATAGATCATACGCGACTTCCTCATAAGGATGTGCCTTGAACATCGCTTGAAGCACACGGCTGCGAATCGACTTCGGTACTATTGTTTCCACGCGCACCTCTGGCACTGTTTCCAACTTGCCGGCTTGTCCGACATGCGGATTTGTGTTGTCGCCTGGCTTGAAAGTACCGAAGCCTTCACTGTTGAAGCTGCAATGACTGTAATTACCGAAATGTCCTGCACCTGCATTCAATACCGCTGCACGCACGTCCTCGGCATGTGTCTGCGGCACAAATACAACCAGCTTATGAAGCTGCTCCTGGTGTAATGTTTCAAGCACGCGCACATTGGTCAGTTGAAGACGCTCTGCCATCAAATCGTTCATTCCGCCTACAGCAACATCATAATTCGTATGGGAGATATATACCGCGATATCATGCTTAATCAGTTTTTCATACAGTCGACCTGCAGGAGTATCTGTCTGCAAATGCTTCAGTGGTCGGAAAATAATCGCATGGTGTGCGATAATAAGATTTGCCTCCTGGGCAATCGCCTCTTCGACGACCTCTTCGTTCACATCAAGAGCGACGAGCACCTTGGCCACTTCCTTATTCAGTGACCCTAATTGAAGCCCAATCCGGTCGTCTGGGACTGCCAATGACTTAGGCGCAAGCTGCTCCATCCATTGAATTATCGTTGAACCTTTCGCAAACATTCGATAATCGCCTCCAATTCCGCCTTATTCTGCATGAAAACTTCACGGCGCTGCATTGCCTCTTCACTCTCAGCCTGTTCCATTGTACGCAACACACGCTCTCGTTTTCCTACTTCGCGCTTCCACTTCTCAAAGAATACTTCTGTAGGAGCTTGTGACAACAGCGGGCCGAATTGAAGCAGCCATTCCTCAGTCAACGGCAGCCCGCACGAAAGAGTACGAGCTTCGTACAGTCGAGCATTATAAGCCTCCACTGCTTCTGCGTCTGGCTGCCGCTCCGCGAGCAGCACTTCATAAATCTTGCCGTCTTCCTCTAAAATATGCTCCTTAAGCAGATTCCAGCCTTCCTTGCGAAGCCAACGGCGAACTGTATCTTCTCCTACATTCGGTTGAAGGATGAGCCGCTTAACCCCCTCCAACTTATCAGGCTGCGCTGATAAAATACTGACAATAAGACTGCCGCCCATTCCAGCAATGGAAATACAGTCTACCTCATTAGGCTCCAAAACGGCAAGGCCATCTCCTAGCCGAACTTGAACAATATGCTCCAAGCGTGACCCCAACACTTGACGTCTTGCCGCTTCATAAGGCCCTTGATTCACTTCACCAGCAACCCCATACGAAATCTTGCCTTCCTTTGCTAAATACGATGGAAGCAGCGCATGGTCAGAACCAATATCTGCAAGCTTGCTGCCCTCAGGCACCCAATCCGCGATCCATTGTAATCGTTTGGACAGTTTGATGTTCACGTATCCACTTCACCCACTTTTTTCTAAAGTAATATCCCATGTAGAACATAATAAAAAGCTTCGTTAGCATAAATAATAAGACTTCATCGCCTGGATTTAGCTTGAGCGCAATATGTCTGCCTAACCAAGCCACCTCTGGCATATGCCAAGTGATAACAGAGGCAAGAAGCAGAGCCGCTGAAGCTGAATGAGATCGATGATGCAGTACCCAAGCCAGCCATATGAATAATAAACTCTCAGGCAGCCACAACCATTGCATATTAATCAGCGTGAGTTCGCCGCCAATGGAATCAAGGATTATCGCATAGGCAATCGCCAGCGTAAGCCAGCCAAATCCCTGTATCCCGCTTCGGCGCAGAAGCAAGCCTGTGATCAGCCACAAAAGTCCGGCTCCGATCAACCACAATGCTAAGCTCCACCATAGCATCCATTCATGTAGGATGAGTATTGCTAATGAGCCGAGTATACCGGCAGCATTGCCAAGGCATGCACATATCGCTGCTTGAAGTTTGCTTTTCTTTTCCGCATACTTTGATTTGTAAACAGCAAGCCCATAACCAAGAACGATAAAAGCGGCTACTGCCCCAATTTGCATTGGAAAGTCAAAAGCGGTAAAATAAAATCCAACAGTACAGAACAAGCCAGAAATGAAAAATAACGCCATCCATTTTACGGCAGAAGGCTGTTCAGCCAAGCTGAAACGCCTACTTCGGAAGCGGTATTTCCGGATTTTTCAGGTGCTATCGTTTCTTCTGGCAGCTGGTACAATCGAGCAAGGAACTCGCAATAACGTTCCGGCAATAGTCGATTTTCCCGCCAGCGGGCAATCTCGTGTGACATCCATTGTCGCTGCTTCTGATCCATGCGGCTTGTCACGCCTCCCGTAATTGATGCCTTCATGGCAACAAAAGACCTTCCCCACGCATACGCGCACAAGAAGGTCTCGTCGTTAGCCACTATTCAAGAAAATCTTTCAGTCGCTTGCTGCGGCTTGGATGACGCAATTTACGAAGTGCTTTCGCTTCAATTTGGCGAATCCGTTCGCGTGTGACTCCGAATACTTTACCTACCTCTTCCAAGGTACGTGTACGGCCGTCATCGAGACCAAAGCGCAAACGAAGCACATTCTCTTCACGTTCTGTCAATGTGTCAAGCACATCCTCCAGTTGCTCCTTCAACAGCTCATACGCTGCTGCATCAGCAGGTGCCAGTGCTTCTTGATCCTCAATGAAATCTCCCAAGTGAGAATCGTCTTCTTCCCCAATTGGCGTTTCCAACGATACCGGTTCCTGGGCAATCTTCATAATTTCGCGTACTTTCTCAACACTGAGTTCCATCTCAGCCGCAATTTCTTCCGGCGTTGGTTCGCGCCCAAGCTCTTGAAGCAGTTGACGGGATACACGAACCAATTTATTAATTGTCTCTACCATGTGAACCGGTATACGAATTGTGCGTGCCTGATCGGCAATCGCTCTCGTAATCGCTTGACGGATCCACCAAGTAGCATACGTACTAAATTTGTATCCTTTGCTGTGATCGAATTTCTCAACAGCCTTGATCAAACCCATATTGCCTTCTTGAATCAAATCAAGGAAGAGCATCCCACGTCCTACATAACGCTTCGCAATGCTGACCACGAGTCGCAAATTCGCTTCTGTCAAGCGCTTCTTCGCTTCTTCGTCCCCCTGCTCGATTCGCTTCGCAAGTTCGATCTCTTCTTCTGCCGACAAGAGCGGAACACGGCCGATCTCTTTTAAGTACATCCGAACCGGGTCATTAATTTTAATCCCCGGTGGCAGCGATAAGTCATCATCGAAATGGAAATCGTCGTGATCCCCACTCTCCCGATCACCACTATTGCGATTGCCCATTCCATCTTCCGTTTCATTTACCACTTCAATACCCAAATCAGATAGCTGCTCGTAGAACTCATCCATCTGCTCCGGGTCTTGATCGAACGTCGATAACTTTTCAGTAATATCTTTATAGCTAAGCGAACCGCGCTTTTTACCGAGCTCAATCAATTGATCCTTCACATGTTCTAACGCTGCTTCGGCATCTAGTCCAGTATGTTGATCATTCGCCATTTTCCGACTCCCTCCTCCCTAGAAACTTCTGCTTACTACCGCTTCAGTTGTTGCTCTAGGGCTATAATTTCTTGTGCAATTTGCGCGGCACGCAATATGTCTCCTGTACGCTCCGCCTGCACCATTTCTTCCTTTTTACGCTCAATTTCACGATGCCGAGGCACTTTCAAGATTTGACCAATATAATCGTCTAATAGGGCGGTGTCATATCGCAGCGGCACTTCGGCCATTGATATGGATGCAGCCGTCTTCTCTAGTCGGTCATCCTGCAGAGTTGCCAAATAACAACTGAAATCAGGCTCCTTGCCTTGCGCGTAATAAGCATATAGATAAGCGGCAAGAGCCGCATGATCATCTACATTGAATTGCTCGCCAAGATTCCGCTCCACATAGTTGGAAACTTCGACATCCTGGAACATCAGCGCCAGCAAGCTGCGTTCTGCATATACGTATGCTGGACGCAACACGGGCGGGGAGATAACTTGCTTATCATTCCTAACATTATTCCACCAATTGTCTTGATTATCCCCGTTTTCGTTCTTTTTTTGCAGCTTTTGGCGGATATTCGCACATTCTTGCTTCAAAGAAGCGATCGCAGAATCCCCTGATAATTCAAGCAGTGAAGCAATCTCCTTCAAGTGCATCTCCCGTTCAACAGGTGATTCAACCTTCGCCACAACACGCAGCGCAGCATCTTTGAATCGTCGTTTGCCATCATCTTCTAGCAGTATATGATTTCGACGTAAAGATATAAGCTTGAATTTGGTTGGAGTAACGGCCGATGCAATGATCGCATGCCTAAACCGCTCTGCGCCATGCGCTTTGATGAATTCATCAGGATCCATTCGATCAGGCAGCATGGCAACGGCTACATGCAAGCCGCTTCCCTCTAACAATGCTATGGATTTCATTGCAGCTGCTTGTCCAGCATCATCGCCGTCATAGCATAACGTAACGCTGTCTCCGAGTTGCTTCAGCAATTGAACATGATCGGAGGTCAACGCAGTACCCATGGTAGCAACGCCATTCATCACTTGAGCTTCCCAAGCCTGTATGACATCTGCAAAACCTTCAAACAGAACAATTTCACCAGTGCGCTTAATATGCGGTCTTGCCTGATGCACATTGTACAGCAGCTTGGATTTGTTGAATAGCATCGTTTCCGGCGAGTTCAAATACTTCGGCTGACTTCCGTCAAGCACCCTTCCTGCAAATCCTACTATGCGTCCCCGGCGATCCCATATCGGGAACATGACCCGGTTACGGAAACGATCGACATACCCTTCTCCATTCGTTCTAGCCGATACGATACCGCCCTTCTCCACCAGAGCAAGGTCGAACTGCCGTTTCGTAAGAAACTTCACGATCATATCCCAATTTGGCGGTGCGTATCCAATCTGAAACTGTTCGATAAGCTTGTCGTTAAAGCCGCGTTCACGCAAATAGCGAAGCGCTTCCTGACCTTCCGTTGTGTTCATTAATATATAATGATACATTTTCGCAGTCAGCTCATGTGCTTCAATCAGCCGATCCTTCGCTTCATTCCGTGGATTGCGTTCAGCATACGAGTCGCCGCTTCCCCATGTAACAGGAATGCCCGCTAACTCGGCGAGATGCGTAATGGCTTCCGGATACGAGTATCCTTCCAGCCCCATTACAAATTGAATAGCCGTCCCGCTCTTTCCGCAACCGTAACAATGGAAAATTTGCTTCTCCGGCGTGACCGTGAACGATGGTGTCTTCTCCGAATGAAAGGGACAAAGCCCCTTCAAATATTTACCGTGCTTCGATAAATGGACATATTGTCCAACTATATCGACGATATCGTTGCGCTTTAATACTTCATCGCGAACTTCATCAGGAATCAGTCCATATCCGTTCATCGCTCAATCACCTTCATCTGAACACGTATTACTAATTCGCTATGGGCGCATTTTCTCCTGCTCACGAAGCAAAAGTTTTGTCAGTTTATGTTGGAAAATTTCGCGATCCTCTTCACTCATTGCTCGCGGGCCTTTCGTCCGTAAACCTGCTCTTCTTGCTTTGCTCGAGATGTGTCGCCTTGTCAGGTACTCATCTACATTGTCGCTTGTCAGCTCGCTGCCTCGCGGCGTAAGCACATAAGCGCCTCTTGGCAAACAGAGCGCGGCCAAACCGTAGTCGCCTGTTACCACTACGTCGCCTGACCGCGCTGTGTTGGCAATATAAATGTCCGCCGCTTGAAACGCTTGATCCACAAAAACGGTACGAATATCATAATTCATAAGCTGCCAGTCTGGAGCAAATGCAGCATAGGAAGCTACAAACAGAACTCCGGCATCCATTTCGATAGCTGCGGCAACTATTTCATTTTTTACAGGACAAGCATCGGCGTCTACTACGATTCGAAGTTTAGAAGACAATAATCTCACCATTTTCGTAAAGCGTCGGAACTTACTTTAATCGTTTCACCGTTTATATTATATACGCTGTAACGTTTAAAATTCCTGCTTCGAAATCCGGATTTCCTCTACTTTAACTCAGTTTTTGTCGAATCGATGAAAATAACGAAGGAACATGTCGAAGAGAATCCGAAGAATCCCTTCTTCATGTTCCACCTTTACTACCCTTTACTGTCTTCCTACAATCACAGTCAACCTTCTACTTAAGCCCAAACTAACTTTGAGAAATCAGCAAAACGTTGAATGTCATTTGCTATATTCGCAAGCAGCGCCAAACGATTTGCCCGTACTGCTTCGTTCTCAGCCATAACCATGACCTGTTCGAAGAACGAGTGAACTTCATCTTTCAGTTGAGACAAAACTTCGATTGCCTCAGCCGGATTTCCGCTTGCAGCTGCATAAGCTTCATGTACGTACATCCAACGCTCATAGAGCTTGCGCTCCGCATCCTGCTCGAACAATTCAGGATGGATATCATTGCTGACCGCCTTAGCAGCCAAATTGCTTACCCGGTTAAAGGATTCAACTGTCAGCTTGAATTCATCTGCCTGTACAGCGCGCATAAGAGCTTCCCCGCGAGCGACTGTCAGTTTGACATCGTCATATCCAGATGCCATCACTGCATCAACCACGTCGTAGCGAACAGACTCAGACAGTACATTTTTGACGCGCAAGCCGAAGAACTCATACAATTCTTTACGAACTTCCTCACGTTCGCGTTTCAACAATCCTGCTTGCGCATATACATCAAGCGTAATGTTGAAGATGGTATGCAGTGTCAGCGGCAGATTGCGTTCTAACAAAATTTGCACAATACCTGTCGCCTGTCTGCGCAAGCCATATGGATCCTGCGAGCCAGTCGGAATAATGCCGATTCCGAAGCAGCCTGCCAACGTATCCATTTTGTCAGCCATACTTATAATAGAGCCAACAAGTGAAACAGGAGCTGGGTCGCCTGCGAATCTAGGCTTATAGTGCTCATTAATCGCCTGCGCTACTGCTTCCGGTTCGCCTGCCTTTCGGGCGTAATCTTCACCCATAACCCCTTGCAGTTCTGGGAACTCATATACCATTTGCGTAACAAGGTCGAACTTGCAAATGTCCGCAGCCCGGCTGACCCACAGTGCTGTCTCACGATCTGTCTGGACAGCCAGTGCCAATGCATCAGCAATAGCATGTATGCGGCGAACCTTATCACCGATCGAGCCAAGCTCCTCGTGGAACACGATCGAATCGAGCTTATGCACGCAATCAATAATATTCAGTTTTTGATCTTCTTCATAGAAGAACTTGGCGTCAGAGAGACGCGCACGAAGAACTTTCTCGTTCCCTTTTGCAACGATATCCAAGCCCTTGGAATCACCGTTGCGTACCGTTACGAAATAGGGAAGAAGCTGTCCCTCCGTATCCAATACCGGGAAGTAGCGCTGATGCTCGCGCATGGATGTAATCAGCACTTCTTGAGGAATGTTCAGAAATGCCTCGTCAAATCCGCCGAACAATACAGTTGGATACTCAACGAGGAAGAGAACTTCTTCAAGCAAGTCATCCTTGATTGCGATATTCCAATTTTTACTTTTAGCGAGCTCCTCGATTTGAGCCGTAATGTTCGCCTCACGCTCTGCCACATCCACGATGACAGATTGCTCTCGAAGACGTTCCACGTATTGAAGCGGCTCGTTAATAACTGTCTCTTCTCCGAGGAAACGATGTCCACGCGACGTACGGCCTGCTTTGACGCCTGCAATTTCAAGCGGAATAATCTCTTCCCCATGCAGAGCAACCATCCAGCGAATCGGGCGTACGAAGCGCATTTCCTTTGCACCCCAACGCATGTTTTTCGGGAAGGTCATCGCATGAATAATGGAAGTCAAACCTTCAACAAGCACATCCTCTGTATTGGTACCGAGACTGCTCTTATTTGCGTAAATATACTCGACTCCGTTCAATTCCTTAAAGAAGAACGCTTCAGGCTCTACACCTTGACTCCGTGCGAATCCGAGAGCTGCCTTCGTCCATTCACCATTGGCGTCAAGGGCAATTTTCTTCGCCGGCCCCTTTACTTCCTCGTGTACATCCGTCTGCTTGTCAGCTACATCCTGTATGAGTACAGCGAGACGTCTTGGCGTTGCATATGCAGACACAGTTCCGAATGTGATTCGGGATTCTGTCAGCCAGCGTTCTGTGCGATCCTTCAGCTGTTCCATCGCGCTGCGAATGAAACGTGCAGGCACTTCCTCCAAGCCGAGCTCCAACAACAAATGTCTAGGCATCTTGTTCCTCTCCTTTCTTCAAGAGCGGGAAGCCGAGCTTCTCACGTTCTTCCAAGTATGTTGCGGCCACATGACGTGCAAGATTACGAACACGGGTAATGTACCCGGTGCGCTCCGTTACACTAATCGCGCCGCGTGCATCCAGCAAGTTGAATGTATGGGAGCATTTCAGCACATAATCATATGCTGGGAATACCAAATGGGCATCCATCGCTCGATTTGCTTCTTTCTCGTACATATTGAACAGCGTAAATAGCATCGCCGTATCGCTTACTTCGAATGTATATTTCGAATGCTCGAATTCAGGCTGATGGAATACGTCGCCATAAGCTACTCCTTCTACCCACTCCAAGTCGAACACATTTTCTTTTTCTTGAATATAGGAAGCAAGCCGCTCCAAGCCATACGTAATCTCGACAGCTACTGGATGTGCGTCGATGCCGCCCACTTGTTGGAAATAAGTGAATTGCGTAATTTCCATACCATCAAGCCAGACTTCCCATCCAAGGCCCCATGCACCCAATGTTGGCGACTCCCAGTTATCCTCTACGAAGCGAATATCGTGGATTGACGGATCGATACCAAGACGGTTCAAGCTTTCCAAATACAACTCTTGAATGTTGTCTGGAGAGGGCTTCAAAATCACTTGGAACTGGTGATGCTGGTACAAACGGTTCGGGTTCTCCCCGTAACGGCCGTCAGCCGGACGACGAGATGGCTCTACATAAGCTACATTCCATGGTTCTGGTCCGATCGAACGAAGGAAAGTCATCGGGTTCATAGTTCCCGCGCCCTTCTCCACATCATACGGCTGTACGATGATGCAGTTTTGTTCGGCCCAAAATTGCTGCAGCGTCAAAATCATTTGTTGAAAATTCACAGTCAGCACTCCTTTGCCTCATATTGACGGCATTGACGTATGGGAGAATGCAAAAAACTCCCGCCTCTACGTCTGATGCCAGACGTAGGGACGAGAGTTAAATTCCCGCGGTTCCACCCTACTTGATCGGAATAGATTCCGATCCACTTTCACATGAGCCCCTGCTCCAAAGCGCCATTTCATTCGTTTGTCCGTCCAGGCTTCCACTATCCCTGAATCGCTGCGTTCAAACATTGCGAACTACTTTCTTCTTCAACGCAAGGTATAATCTTAATTCAATTAGCTTGATTTATTATAGCGAATTGGATTTTACTCGTCAAGCTGCGCCAAATCATATTTCTCCATCTGCTCAAGGAACTGAAGTGATTTCAAGCGCACCCCGACATGGGTGTCCATATAGCCTCGCATACATGCGCGAAGCTGCAATTTCGTTTCAGGCTTCAATGTTATATTGCCAAGACGACGCAAGTCTGTCATTTCGAAGCGCTGAAGCAATGCAAGCATGTGCAAATTAGCTACATAATTCGCATGCTCTCTTGACTTACAACTCTCACATAGGGCGCCCCCGAGACGCCAACTGAAAGCAGCAAGCCTATCTCCTGTACCACAAGCGACACATGCATGGAGTTGAGGAGCAACTCCCGTTCGCTGCCATAGCTTCATTTCGAACAAATGAGTTGTCACCTGCACATCCTTGCCTTCTGCAATTGCCCGCAAATAGGCATGGAATTGGTCAAACATCGGCCCTCCAGCCTCTTCATCATGCAGTGCCTTATCCATCAGCTCGGCTGCATAGGAGGCGTAGGCTGCCAGATGAAGCTGTTCGCGCAGCAAATGGTTCGCTTCTATTATTTCGCAAGAATTAAGCGTTCCGATATGCCCCATACCGCGAAAGAATACATATTCTCCATAAGTGAACAGCTGAGTTGCCGCAGCATGACGGCTGCGAACCTTCTTCGCGCCGCGAACAAGAACACCCACCTTGCCATGCGATTTCGTACAAAGTGTAATGATCTTATTTCCTTCCCCATAATCCATGCTGCGGATGACAATCCCCTCTACCCGATATAACACTCTCTTCCTCCCATGTATGACACTGCATAATCATTATTAATCTGCTGATTGCTCTGCGATTGGCGCCGTATCAGCTGTAAGTTCCTCCAACTCATCTGTCATTCCTGCCTGCTTATATAGCAAGTAAGCGTCGACATCCCCCGTCTTCGCAAAAACATTCCATGAAAAATCACGCATTGTTATAATCCCCTTTCGTATAAGAGAACCTTGATCAATGACATGCTTCTATGGTGCCCGCAAGCACCAACAGAGGCAGATATTAAATGCTGTGCCTATAACAAACATTTCGAGCATGAACGTCGGATACAGACCAGTAAGACTATGCGTCATCTTCTAGGTTGTACTGCTTATAGGGGAATATCCATTGCAAAAATTGGAGTGTATGAAACGTAAATAGGTTGCTTACTCGTGTCGGAACCCGAGATCCCGTAAAATCCGATCCTGATTTCGCCAATCTTTCTTCACTTTCACCCACAGCTCCATAAATGTCTTAGAGCCAAGTAAATTTTCGATATCTTGTCTCGCCAGCTTTCCAATTTCCTTCAACAATGCGCCTTGCTTGCCGATGACGATTCCCTTCTGGGAATCACGCTCTACAAATATGACTGCAGAAATATATACGACACCATTCTCTTGTACTCGCATATCTTCGATGGTTACGGCAATAGAATGAGGAATCTCCTCACGTGTCAGGTGCAATATTTTCTCACGGATCAACTCGGCCACAACGAATTGCTCAGGGTGGTCTGTAATTTGGTCATCTGGATAATACTGCGGCCCTTCAGGCAAGTAACCGCCAAGCACATCAAGCAGTCGGTTCACATTGCTGCCGTTTAATGCCGAAATCGGCACAATCTCCGCAAATTCATGCAGTTCATTGTACTCTGCAATTAACGGTGGCAATGCTTCTGGATGCACCTGATCAATTTTGTTCATGACGAGTATGACAGGAGTACGGACTTTTTTCAATTGTTCAATCACATATTTATCGCCGCCTCCAAGCCCTGCCGAGACGTCAACGAGGAACAACACTGCTTCGACCTCGTTCAAGGTATTCAGCGCCACATTATTCATATAATCGCCGAGCTTCGATTTTCTTTTGTGGATGCCTGGTGTGTCTAAAAACACAATTTGGGAATGATCGGTTGTGTAGACGCCATGGATTTTATTGCGAGTCGTTTGCGGCTTATCCGACATGATCGCAATTTTTTGCCCAATCACATGATTCATCAAAGTGGACTTCCCTACATTCGGGCGGCCAACTATCGCAACAAAGCCTGATTTATACGTATTTCGATTTGATTGATCTTGATTATAAAACATGTATTTTCCTCCAAAATGTCTCTGTATGTGCATAAACGGCGCCACGCCGTCCAAGTAACGACAATAGCGCCGCTTATGAAGTCTAATTTCATTACTTTAGTACAGGAGCCTATGAAGCAGCTTTATCCCTGGTTCGTAGAAAATCACGCAGCCGACAATAACGGCGAATACCGCCGTCACGAGCACGGCTCCTGCGGCGGTATCTTTGGCTACCTTCGCCAATGGATGCAGCTTCGGCATCACGAGATCGACGACAGATTCTACTGCGGTATTCATTAGTTCAGCTGAAATGACGATGGTAATTGCTAGTCCCAGCCACAGCCAGTCCGAGGTCGATATTTGCAGGATACCGCCTAAAATAAGTGCAATTCCACTCATGGCCACGTGTACCCGCATATTGCGCTGTGTACGTATCGCATAGACGATCCCTGCGATTGCAACGCGAAATGTATCGCTCCAAGGACGCTTCATTAGCGGCTCAGACCTACCTTCTCCAAAACAGCTTCCTGCTTGTCCATCATTACTCGTTCGCTTGGCTCATCCTGATGATCATAGCCAAGTAAATGCAGAAATCCATGCACAAATAAAAATCCAATCTCACGCTCCAAGGAATGGCCATACTCTTCCGCTTGTTCCTTGGCGCGCTCTGTAGAGATAATGATGTCGCCAAGCAAATCATTCATCTCATCCAATTCTTGCTCATCTTCAATTTCGTATAGAATATCCAATTCCTCTTCAACGGATTCGTTCAAGGCAAAGGACAATACATCCGTTGGACGATCGATTCCTCGATATTCACGGTTCAACTCGTGGATTTGCTCATTATCAACGAACGTTAGCGCGACTTCCCCCTCTTGAATGCCTTCCATCGCCGCAGCTTCCTGCAAAATGCGCTTCAGCAATTCGATCAATGAAGGATCGATCGGGTATATGTCTTGATCGTCATTCCATTCCAGCTTCATACTCGACATGTTCGTTGCTCCTTACTCACAGTTTATAGGTGATAGGCCCGTTCCTTTTTAATCATATATCGCAGATTAAGATTTTGCTGGTTCCTCGTTTGCGTCCGTTCCTTTATTTTTCAGCTTCGAATCGTCTGGATATTCGATGCGGGAATGGAATATTCCCATCACCGTCTCTTTCAGCGACTGTGCAACAATATCTAGTTCTCGAAGTGTCAAATCACATTCATTGAATTGATTGTCATCCATACGATCCTTCACAATTTTATGAATCATGGACTCAATCTGCTCAACAGTCGGGTGGCGTAACGAGCGAACAGCTGCCTCGACACAGTCCGCGATACCTACGACGGCCGCTTCCTTCGACTGCGCTTTTGGCCCAGGATAACGGAAATCGTCTTCTGTAAAATCAGGTTCTATCCCTTGCTCTTCTGCTTGCTTTTTCGCTTTGAAGTAGAAATACTTCAAGAAGGTTGTACCATGATGCTGCTCCGCAATATCGCGTATCGGCTTCGGCAGCTTATAATCCTTCAGCATCTCGGCACCGTCGCGTGCATGCGCAACGATAATAGATGTACTAAACTTAGGATCAATTTGATCATGTGGATTGTCCATATTTGTTTGATTTTCAATAAAGTAACTTGGACGCTTTGTTTTGCCGATATCATGATAGTAGGCCCCAACACGACACAGCAATCCGTTCGCACCAATCGCCTCAGCAGCCTGTTCCGACAAGTTCCCAACCATTACACTGTGATGATACGTTCCGGGCGTTTCCGTCAACAGCTTGCGCAGCAGTGGATGGTTTGGATTGGACAGTTCAACTAGCTTCAGTGCAGACAATATGCCAAATGTAACTTCAAAGAATGGCATAAGCCCAAGCACAAGCACAGAGGTCAGCAGACCGCTTGCAAAGGCAAACGCCGCCGCTAGCATCGTATTGCCCTGATTCATCGGTTCACCGTACAACATGGACAGCATTAAAGCAGTCACACTGCCGAAGATGCATACCATGATGCCTGCCTTCAATATCGTTGAACGCTGGCTGGCGCGATGAATAGCGAATATGGCTGCGTAGCACGAAACGAGTGCGAAAAATCCAAAATGGAAATCAAACAGCGTACTTTTATCTGTGTTCAATATAATACCCGCTATCAAGCTCAATACGATTGCACATAGATATGCCAGCGGCAGATCAATAAGCAGGGTAATCAGCATAACCCCCATAGCCGTAGGGGCCACATAGCCTATAAAAGGAATTTCCTTCGTCTGCGCGTAGCCGATAATATGAATCGCAATAATATTGATGGTAAAAATCAATACAAGCATTAATAGCTGAGTGTTGTTAAATTTGAAATGGGTGTGACTCGTTTGACGCATGAACATAAACAAAAAAAGCGAGAGCATGACCGACAGAATCAGCAGGCCGAGCTGCGGCCAATAGTTAACCTCAGATTTCAAGAGATCGTTCTCTTTCAGCAAATCATAAGTCTCTTGGGAGATAAGCTGACCTTTTTTAATAAAGATATCGCCCTGCTTAATGAAGATAGGCGGCGTATTTTCCCGCGCCTGAACCTTCGCTTCCTTCGTTGCGTCATCATTATAGAACTTGTTTGGCGTAATGCACAGGCGAACGAGCTCCTGCACTGCCTCGCGAGCGGAACGCTTGTCAAGCGAGCTCGCATTGACGTATTCCGGCACCTTGGCTCGAGGCACAGAGGCATCTGGAACTGCATCTGCCATCAACTTGGACACGAGCTCACGGGCCACCGGCTTCATTTGCGCTACGTCTTCTTTGGACAAGCGTGCAATTTTCAGATACGTCTCCTCGGGAATATCGTACTTCTGCTCGTCAATACGTTTTCTCACTTCGTCAAGCAGTGTTTCCGAATACGTATCTTTATTTCGACTTGTCGTCATGAACTCTCGAAGATACTTATTAACCTCATCAGGGATGACTGTACGATACAGGCTAATCTTTTGTGAGTAAGAGATCAGCTCATCATCATTAAGTTGATCGATTCTCTCGAACAGTGAGTCAATTAATCGCTCATTTTTCAGCGAAATAATCTCGTAAATAGGCTGTACACGTTCAGCGGCCTGTTCCTGAGCTTTCAGCGTTGCCTTCTTGTCCGGTATTTGAATCGGTGCGATGATATCCTTTTCACTCTTCGCATTGACTTCAATATCCAGCTTCTCCGGCAAAATACTCGGTGCCAAGCTGAAATAAAATAATAATGTTAATAAGAAAAACAGAAGAAAACGTACGCCTACGCTATACTTCCATCCCGTCATATTGACCTGACGTTTGTTATTTCCGTTGCCGGAACGATTTGTCTGTAGCATAGAGAACAGTCCTCTCTATCCTTGGTTTTCGCTTTCCTTCTGGTAAGCTGTAATAATTTTCTGCACTAAGGAATGACGAACGACATCCTGCTCGGCAAAATGCACGAATCCGATCTCATCAATTTCCTTCAAGATCCGCCCTGCCTCTACTAAGCCTGAGTTCTTCCCGCGAGGCAAGTCGATTTGGGTAATATCCCCGGTAATGACCATTTTCGAGCCGAACCCGAGCCGCGTCAGGAACATCTTCATCTGCTCAGGCGTCGTATTTTGCGCCTCATCCAAAATGATGAACGCATCATCCAGCGTCCGCCCCCGCATATAGGCAAGAGGTGCGATTTCAATCAGTCCACGCTCAAGAGCCTTTGCCACCTGTTCGGTGCCCATGACATCATACAGCGCATCGTACAGAGGACGCAAATATGGATCTACCTTTTCCTGCAGATCCCCAGGCAAAAAGCCAAGATTCTCCCCCGCTTCTACGGCAGGCCGAGTCAGTACGATTCGCTTGACAGCTCCTTCTTTTAGTGCAACGACGGCCAGCACGACCGCCAGATAGGTTTTACCTGTACCGGCAGGACCTACTCCAAATACGATGTCTCTCTTCTTAATCGTGGATACATAATGCCGCTGGCCTATTGTCTTAACGCGGATTGGCTTGCCGCGGTATGTATGTGCGATTTCACCCCTGAATAAATCAAGCAGCTCATCAACCTTCCATTCCTGCGCCAAATCGATTGCATACATAATATCCCGCTCAGACAGGATAATATTGTTGCGGATCAACTCGAGTAGAACAAGAAATAACTGCTCTAATTTTTCAGTTTCTTCCGCTTCCCCCGTAATGACAACCTCTGCTTCGCGCGATGACACAAGTGCATCCGTACGGCTTTGGATAAGGCGCAGATGCTTATCTTGCGGCCCGAACAGCGCAAGTCCTTCAGCAGCGTTTTGCAGTGAAATTTTAACAGTCTGTTGTTGCGACAAAAACCTCAGTCTCCTTGTATTCAGTGTCCTTGTTCTTGTGGTTCTGATTCCGGTTGTGATTTCTGTTCAAACTGGCGAACAAGCGGAAGTTCTTCCGCAATTGATTGCTCCACTTCAAAAAGCACCTTCATGACCACTTTACCATTGTCCGTCTTCTGATGCAAAATTTTTTCCGAGTGGATGCGGGCATTCGGCCCATTCTTTCCAAGCACATCTGCTCTTGCCTGCTTAAGTCCCGCTTCTGACGCCTGTTCTGCCGTCCGTTCTTCAGAAGCAAATTGAACTTCCTTAATTTTTTCAATCATCCAGCCAATCGGCAATGACAGTTGCCTCCACCGGAGGGTGTTGTCCTCCTGCAGCAGTTCATAATGAGCATATGGAATATCTCCGAAGCCAGCTATCATGAGCCTACGACTGCCGGTAACAATATATTTCCGTTCCTTTTCTTCACCTGTATATACTTTATGTCTCATCACCAGCGGTGACGAAATCTCATACTGATGCCAGACTAATCCTCTCACTTCTCCTTTTGCCACCACATCTTTTGGCTCCGTCTCATTGCCAATTGCACCTGAGATCAGCACATCGCCTTTTTTCACTCGGGCATTGCGTGCAACGACAGCTCGTCCATTCTCCGCAATAATATCTGTAACTACTGCATCTGCTGAAGCCACAATATGTCTTGGGTTGACCAGCTTTAATGCATCAGGTTTGGTTGCCTCTATGACCTGTATAGCCACCCTTGTCCCTTCCCAATTCACACCGATCCAAGAAGCCTCCTTCAGCTTCGTATGCATCGCCTTGGCAATTACATCCGGATCGCGAAGTCGGAATGTCCACTGGAAAGGATATATTCCCTGCTCCTTGGCAGCTGCAAGAACCTGTTCTGTCGGGATACGAACATTCCCCTTTACTTCAATTGACCATACGAGTGAAGAGAGCATGTACAATCCGAGCATAAAAAAAGCGAAGCCAATGAGAAAAAACTTTCGTCGCAGAACTCGTCTCATCGTAAAAGGCAGGCCCATTCGTTGTTCAACATGAACCCGACAGCCTGTCTGCTTCAATATTGGTTTCAGCTTAAAATAATCAGACACTAGTACATAACATTGGAAGTCGTGGAATGAAGTCCGTTGCACATCCCACACCTGAATTTGACTGGAGACAGCCGAATTGATAAAAGACTCCGCACTCCCTCCTCGAATACGAACTCTTACATAGCCTCGCGCATGTGCTAATACAGGTGCCTTCACTTCAATTCCCCCGTTCCTTTATATGTGATATGGCCTATTGTCCCTTCAATACGTATTTCTTCCGTCCATATTGCTCGAATCACAAGTTCAGATCCGGTTATCTCCAGTTCTCCATTGGTTAGCGCCAGACGAACCAGCTCGTTCGAAAAGTGAACAATGCCGCGATGATTTTCAACGATGAGATGCCGATTCCCAATCATGGCCAACCGGGGCGTATCCGATAAGGTATCCTGCGGCAAATCCAGCCAATTTGCTGTCCAGTTGCTCAATTTGCGGCCAAAGCGACTCATATTGCGACGGGCCCCCTTCCTATTCGTTACAATTTATGCGCCGGATGGCGTGATTATAACGATGGGAACAGGCCTTGGTGCGATATCCTCTAGGAATATTCCAAGAGATTGAGCCCAGCATAGTGAAATGAAATAAGAAAAAGAGCCCCACTCTACAGGATAAGCACAGATATGCCAATACTGTAAAATGGAGCTCTTTCGGTTCTTACATCATCCATAAATGATATAGCAAACAAGCTTGCGTATTTAGTTAATCAAGCACTTAGCGCTGCCGCTGATTGTATGGACGCTTGGCACGCGGTGGACCGAGGACTTCTGACCAAATGACCCCTTGCATTACCTCATCAGAAGTGATTTCCCGGCTCGGTATGCCCTGCTTCGATACAGACGAAACAGCCGCTGAAGCAGAGCCTTTTTTAACCCCTGCACCAGATGAAATGGAGCTAGCCATTCGGTCAATTGCAGCGAGACGCTGCTCCATCTCCGCAAGTCGTGCTTCATCGGAGTCAATCGTATCGCGAGAGATGTCGGAAGAGGAAGTCAGTACAATTGGCGAGGATTTGTCTGCGCTCGCATAGGCAGGCTGATGCTCTACTTCCTTATACTCCTCTTCGAGATCCTCATTGTACTTTTTATCCTCGCTCCCCCGTGTGCCTCCGCTAAAATCAGGCATCCGGTTTTTGCCGTCCTTTTTCTTCGAACCGCCTAAGGATGACAAGATCGCACCTAAAATAAAAATGGCGATTAACGGATTGCTCGTGATGAAATGAATAATCTTCTCAATGATTACCATGGCTCATCGCCTAGCTTTCCGATTTATTGTCATGATTGTTATCAGACGCTTTACCAATCGTGCCGCGCATTTGTGTATCGGCCTCAATATTCTTCAAATTCATATAATCCATAACACCCAGCTTGCCTCCACGAAGTGCCTCAGCCATAGCAAGCGGAACTTGGGATTCCGATTCTACAACACGTGCACGCATTTCAACAACGCGCGCTTTCATCTCTTGCTCTTGCGCTACCGCCATTGCACGACGCTCTTCCGCTTTTGCTTGGGCAATGCGCTTATCCGCCTCTGCTTGCTCGGTTTGCAAATGAGCACCGATGTTCTTGCCTACATCTACGTCCGCAATATCAATGGACAAGATTTCGAAGGCTGTTCCTGCATCCAGACCTTTGCCCAGTACAGTACGAGAGATCAAATCAGGATTTTCTAGAACGTCTTTATGAGATGCACTGGAACCTACTGTTGTTACAATACCTTCGCCAACGCGCGCAATAATGGTTTCTTCCCCTGCACCACCGACGAGTCGTTCGATGTTAGCACGTACGGTAACGCGCGCACGAACCTTTACTTCAATACCGTCTTTCGCCATAGCTGCGACGATAGGCGTTTCGATAACGCGAGGGTTAACGCTCATTTGTACAGCTTGCAATACATCACGTCCAGCAAGATCGATCGCTGCCGCGCGTTCGAATTCAAGATGAATGTTAGCACGCTGTGCTGCGATCAATGCGTTAACAACGCGGTCAACATTACCTCCTGCAAGGTAATGGCTTTCCAATTGGTTAATGTTCAAGCCAAGACCAGCCTTAGTAGCCTTGATCATCGGATTGACAATACGGCTAGGCGTGACACGACGCAAGCGCATTGCAACAAGCGTAATAATACCAATCTTGACTCCGGACGCGATTGCCGAGATCCAGAGCATGACTGGGAAAAAGCTAAAGAATACACTTAGCGCGATAACAATGACAACCCCAATTAATAGCGTTGTTACGATAGATGGATCCATACTCATCATCCTCCATTATTTTGTTATATGTGTAAAGCTGTAAGCTAACACGCAGAATTTGTTACTTTTCAACCTCAATCTTGGTTCAAGGAACGGACAACAATCCGTACCCCTTCTACTTGCACAACCTTAATTGCCTCGTCACGGCTTACAAAGGCTCCGTCTGTGACGACATCATATTTAATATCGTCAATTAGTGCCGTTCCTGATGGGCGCAACGTCGTCAATGCACGACCTGTCTTCCCAATCAGCTCCGTATGATTCACATTTGATACATACCCCTCATCTGTCGACAAGGAGTCCCGTAGAATGAATTTGTTCCAAATGCCTCGATGCTTGAATATCCGAACGACGATAATCACAACAACCAACGCAGCTACAAAGGCAATACCTAGCGACAGCAGTGCATGACCAGTATCATTCGCAGCTAGCACAACTCCCGTTATCAAGCTCAATGAGCCTAGTATACCCAATATACCGAAGCTTGGGATAAACAACTCCAGTGCTAGCAGTATCAGTCCTATAATGAACAATACGATGGTCTCCACCCCCGCTAGTCCTGCAATATAATGACCGAAGAAATATAATCCAAATCCAGCAATCCCCAGAATCCCTGGAACGCCGAAGCCCGGAACGAACAGCTCAATCGCAACGCCTGCAATCCCAAGGAACAGAAGCAGGGTCGCAATGCCAGGATGAACGACAAAAGCAGCAATCTGTTCTGAGATAGATGGTTCAATCTGAACAAGATTCGCTTGATCCAACTTCAACTGCTTTAGCAAATCTGTTGTATTGGAAGCTACATATTCAGTGTATCCGGCTTTACGTGCATCCTCTGAACTCAATGACAACACTTCTCCAGATGGCACTGTGCGTCCAAGCTCCTTAATCTCATAAGAACCCTGCAAGTCAGCCATAGCTTGTGCGATAATCGGGTCACGTCCATTTTTCTGAGCAACTGCTTTCATTTTGCTAACCCACATCGCTACTAGCTTTGGGTCGTCCACATAATTGTGAGCTCTGTCAACTAGTGCAGCCGATCCGATTGCACTGCCTGGCGTCATGGCGATCTCATTTGCGCTCAGCGCAAGATAGCTTCCTGCAGAAGCTGCATTTCCTTCTACGAACATAATGGTACGCACAGGACTAGTAATTATTCTTTGACTGATCTTTCCTGCCGACTCCAATTCCCCGCCAGGTGTATCCATTTCGATAATAATCGCTTCAGGACTCAACTGCTCTGCTTCCTCAAGTGCACGGTACAGAAAAGATTCCATTACAGGATTGACCGTTCCCTTCAACGGAAGGACAACTACATTGTGAACAGATCTTCCGTCTGCCTTCGCTTGAGCGCTTACAAATGGAATGCTGGAGAACAACAACATGATGGTGACCAAAGCCAAGATGGCTAGCCCAAATGTTCTTTCTCGCAAAAACCGCATACTGGATGACTACCCCCTTTCTTATTCTGTTGTAAAGTATATGCGATACATACTATTCAAAAAGTCCTTGATCATTCGGATATGTTGCAGAACCACCGTGCGACAACCTACCTTTTGAATACATATAATAATACGTCAACATTATACATTGCGTTTCACCTTTACATATACAGAAAAAAACACTCCTCAAAATAAGGAGTGTTTTTTATCGTTTCGTCAATAGACGCAAAGAGATCGTTTATTGCAGACATTGTTGCACGACAGAATTGACTAACTTGCCGTCTGCGCGCCCCTTCACCTTAGGCATGAGGGCACCCATTACTTTCCCCATGTCGGCTTTCGAAGAAGCACCGGTCTCTTGGATGGTCTCTTGTACAATCACTTTTATCTCTTCTTCGGAAAGCTGAGCTGGAAGATAAGGCGTCAAGATTTCAATCTCCGCCCGTACACCATCTGCCAAATCGCCTCGACCTGCTTTTTCGAACTCGTGGAGGGCATCTTTCCGCTGTTTGATCTCACGACCTAGAATTTCAAGCACTTCATCGTCATTCAAAGTTCTTCTTTCATCTATCTCAACATTCTTGATCGCCGAACGAACCATTCGGATGGTGGAGAGTTTGAACTTGTCTTGACTTTTCATCGCTTGCTTCATATCTTCGTTCAATCTTTGGCTAAGATCCATTGGTGCGTTATCCTCCTAAAACTTTCTCTTGCGGGCAGCCTCGGACTTCTTCTTGCGCTTAACGCTTGGCTTCTCATAGTGCTTGCGCTTTTTAACTTCAGCCAATACGCCATCCTTTGCGATGGAGCGCTTAAAGCGACGAAGTGCGGCATCGATTGTCTCGTTTTTGCGAACTTTCGTTTCAGACACCAGTTATCCCTCCCTCCGAACAGACCGTCCAAGAACAAAAACACGGTTCATCAAACTACATTATATGTGATTCTAAAAGTAGGTGTCAACCATGAGGAAAGATTATGACGAGATTTCACCATTGGAAATGTTTGCCCAAGTGCAATCAAGCCACAACCCCCTCATCATCATTGCAGTATTTTGTTAAGCCGTTGGCCCAACCAATGCACCCAATTGCTTGCCGCCAAGCAAATGATAGTGGATATGGAATACGACTTGTCCGCTATCCTTCCCGCAATTGTTAATCAGGCGGTAGCCTGATTCTGCAATGCCAAGCTCACGGGCAATTTGCTGTGCTGCACGATGAATTTCTCCAATAAGAGCAAAGTCCTCTCCTTCAGCATCATTCATAGTTGCAATATGCTTCTTCGGAATTACGAGAATATGTACTGGAGCTTGTGGGGTAATATCATGGAAAGCAACTACAGTATCATTCTCAAATACTTTTTTCGAAGGAATGGAGCCTTCGATAATTTTACAAAAAATACAATCCATCTCTTTCATTCCTCCTCGTATGAGTTCGTCACACCCTAGCTTTCTCGCTGTCGGATCGTAATTGTATACCGCTATCATATCAAAAAATAGAAGCTCGTCCAAGTCGGACTAAAAATCGATAGCTCCGGTTCCATCTATACATAGCGGAGCTTTCATTTTTCGTGAATGACCGTGAATTGAAAGATTTCTTAATAAAAGGGAAGAAGCGATAGATCAGCTAGCCCAGCGAGCGGGAGCACAACTTTTCCGAATCGTTTGCCATAACCATAGGGATAGTAATAGTCTGGGCAATACCTTGGAAAATGGGGATCTATAAATGGCGTTTTTACATATGGTGTGCCTGGATATGGATAAGGTTGCGTACGGGGTTGCGGATAATAGCCGTAAGCGGAACGCTCCATTTCCATATACGGGACAAGATTGCCAATTGGCATATTGGTTTCACTGGCCTGCACTGGCTCTGCATGTGTGCATGTTGGAACCGCCAAGCTAATATAATTTTGATCTACCGACTCTACAATAGCCTGATAGACAACTCCATCATGTGTTTGCACACGCACAAAACGATGCATATGTTTCTGACAGTGATCGAATATAGACTCTTTTTCTTTCCCTTTCCCTGTCGCAGTAACTTCAGGAGCAGCATTGTCATCGGCACTGATAGTCGCTTGCGGTTGAACAGTACCCGATTTCTTTGCAACAGATGACCTTTTCTTCATAAGTGCCTCCTTATACGGAAGATCATGCTACGACATCGTATTCGCCTATGGGCTTAAATGTGTATGTAAAGGCAACTTTGTTCAAAAAAATTACATTTCATTTTCCTGACAGTGAAATGTTCGTTCAAAATCGGTAACACAGAAAAAGAGTCACTATGATATATTTATTAAGTTCATAATTTTTCCATTTTGTTAGGGGATGCAAATTTTGCAACAGAATACTGCGTTTTTACAATTATTGAATGATACGCATAAGCATTTTTCTGGATGGGATTTTTCCTTTATCTCAGCGACGGGGCGTATGCAAGAAGAACTGCTTCCTTGGTCATATGGGAGCATAATTATTCCTCTCATAAGAAAATCCTCTTCTGCGCTTGATATGGGGACAGGCGGCGGTGAATTTTTGTCAAAGCTGCTTCCCTTCCCTCCGCTTATCGCAGCAACAGAAGGTTACCCGCCCAATGTTCCGATAGCGAAGCAGAGACTCGAGCCGCTCGGAGTCAAGGTCGTGGAATTCGACGACGATCATAAACTGCCGCTTGATAGCGCAAGTTTTGACTTAATCATAAACAAGCATGATTCCTACTCCCCTCGTGAAGTTAGGAGAATAATTGTAGACTCTGGTATATTCGTGACACAACAAGTTGGCGGGCAGGATTGCACGGAAATTAATGAGATGCTAGGCGTTCCGCTAAACGAGGAATATAACGATTGGTGCCTGCAATCGGCGGTTGATGACTTAGAAAACAACGGATTTAAAATTGAGTACAGCAATGAAGCCTATCCCGCACAACGCTTCTACGACATCGGGGCACTCGTATATTACTTGAAAGCCATTCCTTGGCAGGTTCCTAATTTCGATATCTATTCCTACCGAGAACCGCTATATGAAATATACAATCGGATACAGACCGAAGGATTTTTCGAGGTGAAGCAGCACCGATTCATCTTAATGGCTACCGTCCTGTAAGTACTTACGATTTCAACTACTGATAGCCAACACGCTGTGGTACTAGGATTGTGACATTACTAAAAAAAAGAGCACCTCGTACCCCGCTTTGCGGGCAGCGCGTCAGCGCTGTGAGCGTACTGTTTCTGCAAGCATTGCGCCTATCCTTCATAGAGCACGATTGTTTGCAGACACAATACGATCACCGAGGTGCAGTCAAATAATATTAGATGTCGGCTATCTGTATTATAACAGCCTGTTGAAACTGTTACTGTGAGCTATTTCACATCGTTTCAATTCATTTCCATCACAATCCGCGATCCTTGTCCTGCTTGCTCTGCCGGTAGTACAGCCAGCTTTCTCGCCAAGCGCGCTCTCAGCTCTGGAACATGGCTGATTACCCCAACAGACAAGCGGTCCGAATGCAGTTTCTCCAGTGCTGTTACGACGGTATCAAGCAGTTCGGGATCAAGCGTACCGAACCCTTCGTCAAGGAAGAAGAACTCCAAAGGATATTTGCCGCGCAATTGAATTTGCGAGGAAAGTGCAAGTGCCAGCGCTAGCGATGTCAAGAAGGTTTCACCTCCGGACAACGTAGATACCGGCCTGCGAATGCCTCCATTACCATCGTCGCGAATGACGAACCCTCCGCCAGAATCCACTTCCAATGCATAGCGCTGCTTCGTGAGCGACTTCAACCGTTCTGACGCGGCACGGCTAACTTGCATGAGCTGTTCTTCCGCAATAAATTCAACAAAGGCATTGCCTCTGAATACCGACTGCAGCTGATGTAACCGGCCAGCATATTCCTCCGTGCGTGAACGCGCTTCTTCAAGCTCCGTCCAACGCGCATGCTTGCTTCTTAATTGCTCAGCATCCCGCTCTGCCTTAGCCTTGCCGGCAAGTGCGGTTTCAGCGGCTGCTTCGGCTGCTTCTTTCTGTTCGCTGCAAGCGATCCATTGTTCATCGGTAACGAACGAAGCTCCTATTCGCTGCTGCAATCGATTCAACTGGGAAGTGACGTCTCGAACTTCTTCCTTGTAGCTTATCAAGTCTTTCTCCACTTTCTCAACAAGCTCTTCTGCCATTCTAGCAGCATGTACCTCCGCAACATCTACGAATGAAGATTTCTCCAACTGTTCTTGAAGTCGCTGGCTGCTCACTGATGCCTGTTCAGACAGACTCGCCCAAGCCTGCGCAGCAATCGCCGCTTGGCGTCCTGCAGCCTCGCTGGCTGCACGAGCATGACCTGCCACATCTGCTGTGCGCTTTGCTATCTCGCGCAATTCAGCAAGACGTGCTGACGTTGCTGCTGCAAGCTCTTCAAGCGATTGCTCTTGCAGCCATGGCTTCAAGCGTGTCTCATAATCAGCCAGCATGCGTGTAACACCGTTGCACTCTGCTTGTGCGTTAACGCGCTCCACTTCCGCAGCTTGTCGCTGCTGGGTGTACTGTAGGATGCGTTCCTTCATTTCTTCCAAATATACTGCGCTCTTCTCCAGACGTTCTCGACAGTCGCTGACAACGGCCTCTCTCGCATTCCATTCTTGCTGCAGGGTCTCCATCTGTTCGAATTCCCATTGAAATGCCACATAGCGAGCATTCCATGCCTCGCGCTGTTTCAAAAGTGCATCCTTGGCTTCCTTCCACGCGCCATCCGCCTCTCGCAAGGATGCCTCGGCCGATTGATAGCTTAACGACAGCTGCTGAAGCTCCCACTGCTTGCCTTCAGCATCCTTCAGCAACTGATCCATATGCCCTTCCATTTCTCGAGTATGCTGAATATAGGATTGCATGTCATGCTGCAGAGACTTCAATTCCGCTCTCACTACAGACAAGTCGTTTATCACTACTTCCTCGGGCGAAGACAATCCTGTTGCTGAATGGAACTGCGCATGTTCTACAACCGTTGAACCCTCTGATTTGCCATCGAACCATATCTCTCCGTCTTTCGTGAATGACTGTGCAGCAGCAAGCTCGATTATCGAGTCTCTCCACGGAAATTGAACCGTATCCGCTCCGCCTTCTTCAGCAGCCCTCGACAAATGTGCTTGCATCAGCTGCGACGCTCGTTCAGACACTTCCTGAAGCCGGTTCATCCAGGATGCGAACTGTTCACGGCTGCGTGCTGCTTCAGTATCTGCCTCCAGCAATAATCGGCTGGACAAGTTCTTCAGTTGCTCCCATTGCTGCCAGCGCTCATTTCCATCAACAGCGAGCTCCGCGCTTCCTTCCTTATGGGCAGGAGCTGGATGATCCTTCGATCCACACACCGGACAAGGTTTGGAAGGCGCCAATGAAGATGCGAGCTGAACCGCCATCCGCTCCGCCGCTTCCTTCCACTGGCTTTGACGCTCTTGCTCCATTGCTGAATCAATTTTCTCCAAGAGCCGTGACAATTGCTCCCGAATTCGTCTCCAATCTGTCCTTGCTGGCAGCCCATCTTCCATATTGTTCCGAATCGCCCCGGCAGCTGTCAGCAGCTCTCCCAGCTTGTCTTGGAGTTTGTGGAGGACTGCATTCGTCTGCGATTCATGCTTGACCCGAGTATGCTCGAGCTCCTTACACCGCTCCCCCATGAACGAAATCTTATCATAGTGAGATACGGCTTGATGGAACTGCTCCTGCTCCTCTGACGATTTAAGATGAGCCGCAAGTATTGTCCGCAGCTCCTCTTGGCGTACCCCCGCCTTTTTCACCAACTGCTCTGATCGCTCTATTTCTAAGGCAGCAGCGGTATACCGCGCATGCGCGTTCTCCATACGGAGCTTCCACTCGCCTTCCTCCTTGCGCAGACGATCGCATTCATGCTGGAGGCGAACGGCCTCCTGAAGCTGCTCGCTTCGTCGCAGCAGTTCCGGTTCCTCGCGTTCCTGAATCCTCTTGGCTTCCTCTGCATCGGACATCGCTTTCTCTGCTGCAAACACTGCTAGACGAGCTTGTTCCTCATGCGCTTTACGCTCCTCCTCAGCCATGTTCTGCTTCACATTCAACTGCTCCGCTTCTAATGCCATGGGAGCAATCCGCTCTGCCTCTTTCGCTCGCTTCAGCTTTAACTCTTCATCCGCACGCATCGGCTCCTCAGCATGTAGTTCAGCCATTCTTAGGGAGATGCGCGCATGCTCCTGCTGGAGATCACGCTGTTCAGCCATCTCATGGTATTGGCGATCAGCAGCTAACTTCGCCTCCTTCGCTTGCTCAGCATGCAGGGACGCTTCAGTCAGCACCTGCTCTGCCAGAGCCAAAGCCTCCTTCGACGCATCCCCCAAGCCCTGCTGCTCAGCCGAATAAGCCATTAGCTCAGCTTCGGCTGCCTTCGCTCGGCGGGAAATACGTGCGGAAAGCTCGTCTCCATATTTTTCGAGCGAGAAGAGGCGCTGAAGCATTTGCCTTCTATCGCTTCCCTTGAGCGACAAAAATTCTGCGAACTTCCCTTGCGGAAGGACGACTGCCCTAGTAAAATCATCCATTTTCAACCCAATGTGCTGCTCTACACAGCGTGTCACCTCAGCCAGCTTATCAGCCAAGACAACATCACCTTCCGATGTTATCTCGACAAATCGACTGACCGTATTGCTGACCGTTATATCGCCTGTACGCTTGAATCTCCGCTCAACGCGGAACATTCTATGTTCACCGGCACCGTTCAACTCAAACGTAAAAGCCACAGACAATTGATTTTCCGCCTGATTCAAAATGCCCTGTGTACCATTGGTTGCTCGCTCCACCTTCCCGTACAGCGCAAGCGTCATCGCATCTAATATTGTGGATTTGCCGCTTCCTGTCGGGCCAAATATGCCGAATAGTCCGGTTTCGCACAGTGTCCGGAAGTCGAGGCACTGCTCTTCTCGATAGCTTTGCAATCCTGCAAGCTTCAGCTCGATTGGCTTCACGCGCCTTCACCTTCCTTCTCCAATCCGTCTTCTCCAATCAATTCCAGGAAACAGTCAACCAGTGCATCGTCGGGCTTGGCTCCCCCAGTTTGACGTTCATAGAATCGCCGAAACAGTTCATGCACAGGGAGTTCACTGCGCCTTCCTTCCTCTGCTGCTATTCGTTCGATTTCTGGATAAATGGGACGAATATTGACGATCCCTTCATGTATCCGGCGCAGCTTTTGAATTTGTTCCATAGTCAATGCTTCCGTAAGATGAATACGAACGTCCAGCCATGCCCCAGCATCTCTACCTTCCTCAATCCAACGGAGCACTTCTTCATATCCGCCGCGCACATTCCATTCTATGAGCGGCTTGCCCGAAGACAGGAATCGCTCCTGCGGCACAGCCTCCATGCCCGGAGCCAGATCGAGCAAAGTTACCGACTTCGCCTGACCAGCCTCAGAGAAGCTGTAGCCGAGCGGTGATCCGCTGTACCGAATTACACCAGGCCCCTTGACTGCCTGCGGCCGATGCAAATGGCCGAGCGCACTATACTGCGGCGCTGCAGGAGCCCCCAAACAGGCGAATACACTTGGATCGACCGTATATGCTCCCCCTACCTGAATAGGACGTTCAGAATCCGTCTCCAATCCGCCAAGGACATATAGATGACTCATAATCAGATTCACTGCGGATGGACGGAAATGCATAGCCTGACGCTGCAGCAGCTGACCCACTTTCGCACTGTATGCGCTGCGCAGCTCATGCTCTTCATTTGAAGAGGTAAGCAGTTCTCCCAATCGCGCCTCAGACGGATAAGGCAGCCCTGCAATAACTGCATCTTCCCCCGTTCTGGCACAATGGATTGTAACTGCTTCTAAAGTTGGCTGCCCAATCAGCGTTACGCCAAGCTCATGAACGAGCGGTGCAGACGCAGACAGCCGATCTGGATGATCATGGTTACCGGATATAATCACTACCGGCCGCTGGCCGCTGCGCGACAATCTAGCAGCCGCCTCATAGAACAGTTGCTCTGCCGCTGCCGGCGGGTTGACTGAATCATATATGTCTCCTGCGATCAAGATTAGGTCTGCCTGCTCCTCATCCGCGAGCTGCACGAATTCATCAACAAAAGCTGCCTGCTCATTCAGACGGCTTCTCCCTTCCAGCGTTCGCCCAAAGTGCCAATCCGCCGTATGCAAGATACGCATGGTTGTCTCTCCTTCCCTATCTGCGATAACAATTGATTACAGTTCACATGCCTGCCCTGCATCGAAAAAGTACAGCACCTTGCGGTCGACTGGGCGATGGAAGATCTGCTCAATTGCGCGCGCGTATAAATTCAACTGGAAGCGATAGTGCTCCGTCAAGGCCTTCAGACCGCCCCGATCCTCAAGCACCTTATCGGTCTTATAGTCAAGCAGCACGAGCTGTCCCTCCCACTCGAACATGCAATCAATGACCCCTTGGACGAGCACCGTCTCCTCGTCAAGCAAGCCAGAAGCATCTCGTGCCGCGAAGGTGGAGGTTGCGACAAAGCGCTCAATTGACTGTTTCTCCTGTTGGCGGCTGTTTTCCTTCACTATCTCTACCGAATCAACCTCTCCAGACTGTGTCCCTTGCTCAACAGAATCCGGCTCAATGTTGTCTTGCTCAAGCGTCAATTTTCCAGAACCGAAATGCAGCTGTCTCGTCAGCTCAATTGTGTACGCTTCAGCTGCCGTCAGCCCATAGCTGAATGGAAGCTCCCGCTTCACCCATGATGCCTGAACCAATTGACGGCCCACCTCGCTTTGGAAAAAGCCAGCAACCGCAGCCTGATCGATTGCTTCCGCCTGCTTATCCGACATATATTGATGCTGAACCAAGTGCAGCAGCGTAGCTCTAACCGTATCTACTGTTACATCCGAATGAAGAGGCATATGTTGCATGAGCAAATGATACATGGTTCCCCGTTCCGCAGGTGTCACCTTGCTTGCCTCCATGAATTTAGGGCGTTGCAAATGCAGGGTGAATCCCTCTTCGCTGTTAGCAGGAGAAGATGCGGATGCACTGTCCCCTTTCGGTATCACCAAGGATGGAGCATTTTCGATTGAAGCTCCGCCTTCCACTATCTCTTCCAACATAGGTAAAAGCTCAGTGTCAGGCTCAGCAACCCATTGATCAGCCGGCCATTCTTCTGATGCTGCCATCCGCTTCATTTCCGTCACCGATGTCTTGGCGGGCAGCAGGCTAGCAATCCGATTCGGATCACGCCATTTAAGGCGTTCATCCAATACTGCCTGCCAATCACTTGCCGGCATCTCCTCCTGCACTTCCAGCCGCGCCAATGCTGCAAGCAGATCTGCCTTATCTTCATCCAGTTCCATCCCGCCAATTGCGGTGCCTGAAGCAAGAATTGCTGCGGACATAATCGACAGGCGCCACTCCGATTGATCCTCCAACAGGCATTCGCCATTGCGATTCGGAAGTCCCGCATAGCGGCGCCATTCAGAAGCAGACTTGTGACGAATGACAGACGGGCCGATCCAATCCATGTAGGAACGTGCCCGCGCAACCATGTAATCAGGCAGCAGCAGGGATACTACATCAAGAGCCTCTCCCCACTCGCGAATGGCCTTCTCTGGATCATTGACGGTGCCGATTAGAATCATCTTCTCCTTAGGCCGTGTCAAGGCGACGTATAAGACACGCATCTCCTCTGCGAGAAGCTCAAGCTTCATTTGTCTGCGAATCGCCAAGTTTGGCAGCGTCGGATAAGAAACTCGAAGCTCTTCATCAACGAACTTCGGCCCAAAGCCAAGCTGCTTATGCACCAAAAAGGAAGAATTCAAATCTTGTTGATTGAAACGCTTCGATAGTCCCGCAACAAAAACAATGGGGAACTCCAAGCCTTTACTTTTGTGGATGGTCATAATCCGGACAACATCCTCTTGCTCCCCTAATGCGCGGGCAGTTCCCAAGTCCCCGCCTGTGTCGCGCATACGATCAATAAAGCGAAGAAAACGGAACAAACCGCGAATGGAGGAGGATTCGTATTGACGCGCCCGATCATACAGTGCACGCAAATTGGCCTGGCGCTGCATGCCTCCTGCCAATCCACCTACCCATTCATAGTAGCCTGTTTCCCGGTACAGCTGCCAAATGAGCTGCGATAGACTTCCTTGACGAGCTGCTATTCGCCAATGCTCCAGCTTGTATAGGAAGCGGTACAGCTTGTCCTGCAGGTCTAAAGCCTCTGAGGCATCGTTTCCAGCTTGCTTTCCCCCCTCATCTTGCACTGTTCTGCATACTGCGTCATAGAAGGAGATTCCTTTCCCTACAAGCCGAATATGTGCCAGCTCTTCTGGCGTAAGTCCAACGATAGGCGAGCGAAGAACAGCCGCCAGCGGGATATCCTGCTGCGGATTATCAATCACGCGAAGCAATGACAACACAACTTCAACCTCGGTAGCTTGGAAATAGCCCGTATTAAACTCGGCATATGCAGGAATGCCTTCCAATCTAAGCTCCTCTACCATGAGCGGCGCCCAGGCTTGTGTCGCTCGCAGCAATATCACAATATCCCGATACGTCGCCGGACGCATACGCTTCAAGTGCTTGTCGTAGACCAGAAACGGTTCTGTCCCTTCATCCCCAAGCAGTCTGCGGATTCTCCCTGCAATTGCCCTCGCTTCGAGGCGGGCTGTTTCCATTTCAGCCGGGTCAAGCGAAGTCGCTGAGGATCCATCCATATCCGACTCTTCATCCTCATTCTCATCTGCAGCAGCCTCCGTGTCTGCCCCTGCGCTCGCCTTCTCAATCAATACCAGTTCGGTTGCATAGTTCTGGCGCTCTGCAAGCTGCTCCCTATCGGGTTCCCGCTGAGCGGCGCGCAATTCCTCGCTGATATCCTCCAACGTCGGGTAGGAAGCGCCGCATACAAGTTCAGCGGCCTCATCATATTTCAGCTCAGCGACTCGCTCGTTCATAATTTGTCGGAACAGCATATTGACTGCATCGACGACCCCTTGTCGGCTGCGGAAGTTGCGCGCTAAGTCAATACGGATTCCCTTATGCTCGCTGCTGTCTGAAGAATACGATTCATATTTGCTCAGGAACAGCCCTGGCTCAGCAAGACGGAAGCGATAAATGCTTTGCTTCACGTCTCCAACCATAAAGCGATTACCTGCGCCGGAACGCGTAATCAGATTCACAATCGCTTCCTGAACCATATTGGTATCCTGATATTCATCAAGTAAAATTTCAACGTACTGCTCTTCATACTGTCTGGCTGCTTCGGATGGAATGGTGTGATCCGGCGTCGAGCTCGGATCACGTAGAATGCGGAGGCAATAATGCTCCAAATCTGAAAAATCAAGCCATCCCTTTTTGCGTTTGGCTTCCTCGAAGCGTATGCCGAATTCAATCACGACATCCGCGAGCGTATGCATAACTGGTGCAATGACAGTCAGTTCCTGCAAAAATTGCTCCGGAGTTCTGCGAAACAATTCGTCCCGCAACTGCTGAAGCCGAGCTTTTGCTTGATCGCGAAGACGCTTCACCTGCTCCTGCAGCGATTTATCATACTTATCCCCCCGGCACGCAGCCAATCGACCAAACGACAGCAGATCAAATGAAGCATGCAGCTTCTCCCACGGTTCATTCTCAGCCGCCTCGGCCAAGGCCGCTGCTCCTGACAGCTCCTGAATAAGTGCCTCCCGATACGGTTCAGGTCCGCCAGGGGCATCCAACAATCGATACGCCTGCCGCAGCAGCTCTACAATTCCGTTCAAGGTCAAGCGTGCATCCTGCATGACGCTCGCCACCCAAGGCGTACGACCCAGTTCGTCCACCGATTTCACTTCGAACGAAGCGGCCATTTCCTTCATCCAATCATCCGGCCAAGGGTGGCTGCGCGAGAAGTCATACAGCTGTTGAACTAAGCGAAATGCAGCTTCATCGCTGCGTTCTCCGCTGAACCAATCAACCATTCGCTTGAACTCCACGTGTCCGTCTGCATAGCGCTGCTCGAACAATTCTTCCAATACATCCTGCCGCAGCAGCTCTGTCTCGGTTTCATTCGAAATCCGGAAAGCCGGATCAAGCTGCACAGATTGGAAATGACGTTGAATCACTTCAAGGCAGAAGGAGTGCAGCGTTGTGATGGAAGCACGATTCAATAGCGCCAGCTGACGGCGAAGATGCTCTGAATCCGGCTTTGCCTCCAATTCCCGCTCCAGAGCAAGCCGAATCCGCTCTCTCATTTCAGATGCGGCCGCTTTTGTAAACGTTGCGACAAGCAGCTGATCGACATGAACAGGATGCTCCTCATCACGAATCGTCCGGATGATGCGTTCAACGAGCACAGCTGTTTTCCCTGAACCGGCCGCAGCAGCGACAAGCACATTTTGCCCCCCGTCGACGACAGCGCGCCATTGCTCGTCTGTCCAGGTGCTCCCTTTCGGCTTGCCTGGAAGCACCCTTACTGTAGACGATGCCTGATTCTCATCCGAACGAGACGATACCCAATCCAGCAAATCAAGCTCCAGATCCTGCTTATCGTCCAGAATCTCACTTTCGTTCTTATTTTCGCGCTGATCCATCCTCGTCTTCCCCTCCTTCCATCTTCATCCATACTTCTTCCTTCGTCATCCGCGGCAATACATGATATTCATTGCCCTCGGTCAACTCATCGAACTGGCATACAGGTTTATAGCTGCAAAAATCACACGCCTTCTTTGTACCAAGGCGATACGGATCAATGCGAACGTCGCCATCGGTAATGCGGGTTCCGATATCTTGAATCACATAGCGTGCCGTTCCGCGCAGCATATCCCACTGTTCTGTAGTTGCAACAGAGGCATTGCTGTAAAACGAACCGTCCGCCTTTACCGCTACGGGAAGAACGTCCGAATATCCTTTTTCAAGCGGCTCATCCATCAAGGACACTACCTCTCGATCCGCTAGGACGAGTCCGCGCATTTTATATTTCTTCATCATTTGCTCGTAAGCTTGCTCCACACTCATTCCATTCGCAGCCTGCAATAGCGGATTGTGAACATGGAAATAGAGTGTGCCTGCAGGCAATGCCGCCGTTCCAAGCCACATTTCCGCATATGTGATCAACACATCCAAATAAGTGAGCATTTGCAGCGACAACCCATAATACACTTCCTGCAGCTTCAAATCTGTCGCACTTGATTTGTAATCGATCACCCGCAGAAGAACGCCTCGCTCGCTTTCCGCCTTGTCGACTCGGTCAATGCGGCCGATGATCTCCATCGTGCATCCATTGCTAAGTGTGAAGCGAAGCGGCGGCAGCAGCTTATCTGGCCCAAAATCCAACTCCAGCCCAATCGGCTCAAAACGGCCTCTTCGCGCATGCTCCCCAAGCACAGAAGCCGCACGTCCTACAATTCGCTTCAACTTGAGGGAAATATGCTCATAGCGCTTCGAGCTCAGCAGGATTTCCCCCTGCAGCCTTGGAGCAAGCATATCTACAATGCGATCCGCTTCTGCCCGGCATTCATCCGCAGACAGAGCCGCCCATGTGCGGTTCGAGCTTTGCAAATCTATCGCAAAACGGCTGAGTGCCGCATGGAACAACTGCCCAATATCCGGCGCCTCCAATCGATATACTCGACGCTCCTTCAACTTTAAGCCATGGGAAGCGAAATGCGAGAATGGACAGGCAACGAAACGCTCCATGCGAGACACACTCGTCCGCAAAGCAGTGCCGTACAAGTGACGGCTCGTTACCGGAGTTAGCGCCTCTGCCTGATTGCGATACAAGAGTGAGCTCATCAGCACCTTCAGTCGATCATGCCAAGCTGGCTGCGCTGCAAACCAGCGGTATACATCCCACCACACATTAGCGATCGGCCTTCCTTGACGCCATTGACGCAGCTGGACGATCAAGTGCTTGAGCGCAGATTCTGGATAGACGGCGAATTCCGCTTGCTCCTGTTCATTCATAAACTCGTTCGGCTCAGCCATGACGAGCCGTTCTTGCACACGCGGGAACATACTGCGCACATGCCGCACCACCTCGGACGGCAGCAGGGTCTTTCCTTCTTCATCAGCGAGCGCATAACTAATCCATAAACTTCTGCTGGGAGTAGCAAAAGATTGATAGATTAAGAAACGCTCATCCAAAAGCTTGCGGCGAACGCCCGGCGCAAGCTCCATGCCAATTTGCTGCAGCGTATCCCGTTCATGCTCGGTGAGCACTCCATCCTCAATCGGCCGCGCTGGTATAACGCCATCATTTACGCCTAACATATATAAATGCATAATTTGGCCTGGTCTTGTCCGATCCATCGAAGCAATGAGCACCTGATCAAGCGCAGGCGGCACAAGCGCCATTTTGATGCTCTCGAATCCAGTATCGAGCATGCCGCCGAACAATTCTATACTCATCTTCTCTTCGCCAACCATTTCAACCATTTGATCCAAAATGTCTAAGAGCGAGCCCCATATTTGCCGATGCTCCCGCGATAACTGGACATCCCCATCAAGCAGAGCATCCTGACTCATGCGCTCCAGCTTGTGAGGTACGCCAAGCGCCATCCAGAAGGAGTACAGGGCTTCGCACATGCCTCGCACATTCGAGCTTGCCTTCATCGAGCGTGCAAGCTCGGCAATCGGCTCGGCAATGATGCTGCGGCAATGCTCCACCCATTCTGGCGCATGTTTTGGTTTTTCCGCAGCATCGGCTTCTTCTTCCGTACGCTCCGCCGCTCCGTCGGCATGATCCGGATCGAGCGACAGGTCTGGCATCGCGGGCCACGGACGCTTATTCGTCCACATCGTCCCTTCAATGCCGCAAGCAAGCACATAGTTCTCCAGCTTGTCAAAATGCTCTCTTGTTATCGAGGCGTCGTCAGGCAGCAGAAAGTCTGTTTTGACAAATCGAAATACAGCATCGTATTTCCAATTGCCTATCAATATATCAAGCACAGCCCGCGTCATTTCGACAAAAGGATGATGTAAAACTGATTTCTTCTGATCCGTAAAGTATGGAATCCCCGCTTCCGTGAACACCGTATCAATCAGCTCGCCATAATGCGCAATATTTCGCACCATAACCGCCATGTCTCTCCAGCGGACTTGTTCATTGCGCACACGGCTCAGCATATCTCTAGCTATCGCTTCAACCTCTGCGCGGCGATGAACAGCAGCCTGCACGGTAATCTCCTGTTCATCTTTACGGGCAGGCGGATGCCCATCCTTGATCTTGCTTGCCGCGGCGGCATTTTCCGACTCGCGATACTTTACTTTGCGCTCGAAGTTCCGCTCCAGATGAGCGAGCATGGGCGATGCCGCATAACGTGGAAGCGGATCTTCCTGCGGCTCCAGCTTCGTGATGCGCCCGATCTCTACACCGAGGGTGTCGGCGATTTCGCGCAGCTTCAGCATCGTAGTAGCCGTCGGGTGGAACAAGTTCAGCTCATGCGGAACCTCGCCTAGCTCATACGCCTTGTCCAGACACAGCGTCACGTTCACATTAGGCGCATGAAGAATAAGGGAAGCGAGAACTGCATATTCCTGTGGGGTAAATCCATGAAACCCGTCAATCCAAATATCGGCATTCTTTACATACTTCGATGCTGCAACCCCCTCGGACAGCTTGGCAAGCACATCTTCGCCATCCAAATAGCGGCCAGCCAATTCCGATTCGAATTCGTGCAGAATGCTGGATATGTCTCGCAACTTCGCGGACAGCAGCGGCTGGCCGGTCATATGCGCATCCAAAAAAGCGAGATGCTCATCCACCTCACTGGGTTCCACTCGATATCGCTTCATTTCATCAAAGAGATCATTTAGTTTCTCAATAAATCCAAATTGCTCCGCCGCACCAGCGAATAAAGGCAAATCCGACTTGCGGCGCTGCAAGATTTTGTACAGCAGCATCTTCTTGCCTTCTTCATTGATAGGAGTCAGTGCTGTGCCGCCCGTTTCCTGCATTACCCGATACGCAAGACGACGGAAGCTCAGCACTTGCGCTCTCATAATGCCCGCGATTCCTTCCTCGCGAATGAGCGCATGTTCTGCTTGAAAAGTTGCCTGTTCAGGCACTATCCATATGATCGGAGTCCCGTCCGCTTTACTCCGAAGCTCATCTCGTACTTGTCTCAATACATGCTCCGTCTTGCCACTGCCGGAACGACCGATGACAAAATGCAACGGCAAAGTGATCCCTCCATTTCCCTGATTACGATTCATGGCATCTGCTTGCCACGATGTGATAAACTATAATCAAACCAATAAATGGTATATATTTTCGAATACAGCCGATTCTAGCATTAGGTTTCATTATACCATAATCCAATCTGTCGATAGAACACATGTTTGGAAAAGATGCCGATATTCGCCAATCGCTTCCTGTGATAGACATCATTTCACGAGGAAGGCGGGATCGAAGACGAGGCTCATGTTCAACATACCCTCTAATTCGAACAAGGAGGCTGATTGTCATGATTCATATTGTCAACGGGGAGTGCACTGCCAGACAACTAAGCAGCATTGCTGAACAGCGATGGAAAGAGAAGGTATGGGTATATTCTGAACTGCTGACCGAAGGCCCTGTATATGCAAGGCTAGAGCAGTATTTAGCGTATCGGGCTTTGCAACTGGAGCGCATGTGCGGACTGCCTTCAACTGTTTTTTTGCAGAGAGGAAATGAACAGGAACGTTCGTGGAAATCTGATATTTTACCCGCTAATGAGATTGCATTATGGTTCGAACACGATTTGTTTGACATTACAATGCTACTCCGCTTAGTGGATCGCCTAACACAGGAAAATGCGAACGCCAAACTTTACTGGGTCGATATTGCATCGATCGCTGAGCATGATCGCTATCTCGGATTTGGCGCGTTGACAGGAGAACAATTGGCTCCTTATCGCGACACTGCCATTTTACTGACCGCAGAGCGTATCGAATGGATGCGATCAGCATGGATCGCATATACGAGTCCAAATCCGCTTAAAATTGCGCAATGGGTTAACGATGCCAGTTCCGTATCTGCCCCATTCTGCGCTATTAGGGAAGCGCTTCAGTTCCATCTTTCCCGTTATCCATCCGTACAGGATGGAATGGGAATTGTCGAGCGAATCACACTGCATGCCGTTAAGGATGGAACTGCTTCCTTTCAACAATGCTACGACATTGTTCGCAAGCAGCTGCCGGAATACGGACTAGGGGATTTGCAATTCTGGGGCTACCTGCGCAGATTGACAAGTGGCGATGCTCCTCTGCTTGAGCTGTCTCCAAGCTCGTCCCCATTGCCTGAACCTTTCCAGTCCTCTGCTGCGAATGACGGGCAGCTGTTCGTAACCGACAATGGCCAACAGGTGCTGAACGGCACACTCAACTGGGCGCAAGCCGGTGGATATGGACGCTGGCTGGGCGGTGCATTTATAACTCGCACTGCAGTCGGAATAAAATAGCAGCAAGATGAAATCTTTAAACGGATACGATTTTGAACATGTACGTATGCAAAAGAAGCGCCGTGCATTGTAGACCAATCCGATCTGGTCTACAGCGCATAGCGCTTTTCACGTAAATCCCTTCAATTGCAGCGGATGAGCCGCATAAAATACTACTTCGTGCGAACCTCGAAAATAGCGAACTTCAAATAATGTCCTTCATCAACACCCGCAATTTGCGGGTGATCCTTGCCCGCAGGGCGCCATTCCACAAGACGAAGCACCTTGCCCGCATCCTGTGCCGCATCCAATATCGATTGCATGAACATGTCTGGCCGCATATGATAAGAGCAGCTTGCCGTTACCAAATAGCCGCCATCATTAACGAGCTTCATACCGTGCAGATTAATATCCTTGTATCCGCGATACGCCCCCTCAACAGCGCCTCGCGTTTTTGCGAAGGCGGGAGGATCCAGTACGACAACATCCCACGTACGTCCGCCGCCAGCAGTCATCGGCTTCGAAGTATCTACCTTCTTCGCACCGGCTTCTCCACTCGCCCGCTGTGCACGCTCCTCCAAGCCGTGAACCTGCTCGCGCAAGTAGGCGAAGGCATCCGCAACGACAAACTCTACACGCTCTGTAAAACCATTCAATTCAACATTGCGCTTCGCACTCTCGATCGCATGCTCGGAAATATCGAGACAAGTGACCTTCTTGGCCCCATATTTACAAGCATTCAATGTGAAGCTTCCCGTATGAGAGAAACATTCCAGCACAGTCGCTCCATCCCACCAAGGGAAGGTAACCGGCTTGCCCTTTGCATTAAGCGGCAGCGTCTGCACAGTTCCATCCTCTGCTTCTACTTCACCCAATCGGATGCCGCTGCGGGCTCCCCAGCCTGTCATGAGCGGGGCAATGGAAGCGCGGTTCTCACGCTGATCGAAGAAGTAGCCAGTCTTCTGTCCTTCTACAATATCCACTTCGATGAGAAGCCCGTTCTCCTCCACTTGAACATGACGCGGGCAATCTCCGTACAGAATACCTGTCTTCAGTTCAAGTCCTTCCCGCTCGCGAATTGGCACATCACTGCGCTCGTAGATGCCGCGCGGCTGCATGACATCTACCAAAGCTGCAACCAAAGCCTCCCGATGCACATCCATACCGAGTGTCACGATTTGCACGACGAGTACATCACCAAAGCGATCGACGATGAGTCCCGGCAGGAAGTCGGCTTCTCCATACACAAGACGATATGCCGCAGCTCCAGGCAAGAAGCGCTGGCGATGAGCGACACAGCGTTCAATCCGTTCCTTGAAGAAGACTTCATCCATCGCTTCAATCGGTTCATAGGACACGATCCGAACCGTAATTTGCGATGCAGGATTATAATATCCTGTTGCGATATACTTCCCTTGGGCGTTCTGGACATCCACAAGCGTTCCCGGCTGCGGGTTACCTTCTACCACCTCTATTTCCGATTGATACACCCATGGATGAGAGCGTTCAATTCTCTTTTTCCGCGAACGGATTAATTTTACAAAAGGCCTATTCAATTACAGTTCTCCTCTCGGCTCATAGCTTGTCATGGCTGTCCACTCGCAAGCATAGAATGGATAACGTATTGCGATGAATGATCAATGACAAAGGAGCCCTTCATGTTCAAAGAAATTTGGTTCCCGCTCCTTGGCGGGTTGGCACTGTTTCTGTTTGGAATGAAAACGATGGAGCTTGCCCTTCATGCTTGGGCAGGCCCTTATTTGCATCGATTTCTGCACAGCTCGACCCGAACCCCGCTTCACGGTATGCTGTTCAGCACAGGCATGACAGCCGTGCTGCAAAGCAGCACAGCCATCACAGTCATAACGATTGGCTTGGTCAATGCAGGTATTATAAACTTCTCCCGCACGCTCGGCATCATATTAGGAACAAACATTGGCACCTGTTTGACGACTGAACTGATTGGTCTCAATATAAGTCAATTTGCAGCGCCGCTCCTCTATCTGTCCATAGCTGGATGGCTGATGGGAGCATTGGTCGATGAATATCAGCCTAGGCTTCTGCAACACTTTTCCTCTTGGATGCGGCCGCTCCAGTACGGATCTCTTGCCACAGCCGGCTTCGCCTTTATCATGCTGGGCATAGAGTGGATGAAGAAAATTAGCGAGCCGCTCCAGCAGCGCGGCTTATTCACATGGTTCCTAGAACGTTCAAGCGACAGTCTGCTCTGGGCTCTGGCTGCGGGCATCGTCATTACAGCGCTCGTGCACAGTAGTGCAGCAATCATTGCCATGGCGATGGGATTGTCAGCAACCGGAGCATTGCCTGTTGAAGTAGGCATCGCGATAGCAATCGGCTCTAATGTCGGCACCTGCTTCACCGCTGTCATCGCCTCTCTCGGCGGAACGAAAAGCGGCCAGTTCGTCGCCTGGTCCCACGTCACATTAAATATCGGTGGTGCCATCTTATTCTATCCCTTTATCAACCAAATTGGGCAGCTGAGCGCAGCTTTCTCCTCAGATGCAGCCGGCCAGATTGCACATGCCCAATCGATATTTAATATTGCGAGCTCCCTGCTGGCCCTGCCTTTGTGCTACTTGCCGGTATGGAGCCGAATCCGTTAATAATTGCAATGCCGGAGCTTGTTCCGATGCGCGTTGCACCAGCTTTAATCATTGCGAGGGCTGAGGCAGTGTCCCGAATACCGCCAGATGCCTTGACACCCAATCGAGAGGATACATGTGCCCGCAAAAGACGAATATCTTCGAGGGTTGCCCCGCCCTTGCCAAATCCAGTTGACGTCTTGACAAAATGAGCACCCGCCGCTTCTGAAGCTTTGCAAGCCGCAATTTTTTGCTCCGTATTAAGAATGCCCGTTTCCAATATGACCTTGACGATCGCGCGTCCTTCTACCATTCGAACGACCTGAGCAATATCCTGCTCCACAGCCTTCACATCTCCACGTAGAAGGCTTCCAATTTGCAGCACCATATCGATCTCAGCAGCCCCGTCCTCCACGGCACGGGCTGCTTCAAATGCCTTGGCTTGACTGGCAGTGGCCCCCAATGGGAACCCACATACCGCAGCCACATGCACACCTGTTCCATTCAGCAGTTGACGACAGGCTGATACCCAAAACCCGTTGACGCATACACTGTAAAAGTGGTATCGACTCGCCTCCGAGCACAGTTTCTCGATATCGCGCAATGCAGCCTCCGGCTTAAGCAAGGTGTGATCGATATATTGTGCCAATTGAAGTTGATCCGTCATGCATACTCTCTCCTTCCGGCAATGTGCAGAGGATTAAAGATTTACGGATACGGACAATTCTTCAAAAGCTTTTTGCAGGATGTGATCGTTGTTATCATATCCGAGCTCCCGCTGCTTCTCCCATGCTTCCTGTGGACGATACCACTCTACGCTGCGAATTTCCTCAATTTGCGCATGGTGCTTGCCTTCCTCTGCCTCAACGAGGAAATAATGCACCTCTTTATCAATTGTACCCGCTTGTGGTTGTACATATTGATAATAAATGGTATCGAGTTTTTTATCGATACGTCCATGAATCCCAGTCTCTTCCCATATTTCCCGCAAAGCAGTCTGTTCAATCGTCTCCCCTGCTTCCATCTTGCCTTTGGCTAGCGATATTTTGCCATAGCGATCTTGGATGAGCTGAATTTCCAGCTCTTCTCCTCTTCTGCGGTATACAACTCCTCCTGCTGATACTTCCTTCATATGCGCACCTCCATCAAATTCATAACTCGTATGTATATATCCTAACCGAAAAGAAAGAGGATTTCATCCATTCAGCCAAGCGCCAAACGGAGAATCCTCCTCGATTCCTTATTCAGTAGTTTCGGTTATTTGTGTCTGTAGTTTATTGCCGTTCATCTATTTCTGGCTGTCCTTCATGCTGCTGAACTGTACAATTAGGAAGCAACATTCGGCTCCTGACCGATGACGCGTGTAAGGACGCCTTGATTCTCATTCACGCCCGCTTCTGTAATTTTTACGCGGCAGACTTGGCCAATTAAGGATTCATCTCCTTCAAAGATCACTTGAAGGTAATTGTCCGAGTAACCCATCAGCATGCCAGCACCTTGGTCGCCTTTCGTATTCCGTTCCGGAATGACATCGACGACTTGTCCAACGAACTGCTTCGCGTATTCCAGCTGCATTTGTTCAGACAGATCAATCAGCTCATGAACGCGAGCATGCTTCACCTCTTCATCCACTTGATCCTCCATGCGCGCAGCCGGAGTACCTGTGCGCTTCGAATACGGGAATACGTGCATTTCAGAGAAGCCCACTTGCTTCATAAATTCATAGCTTTGACGGAAATGCTCATCCGTTTCGCCTGGGAAGCCAACAATAACGTCTGTCGTAATTGCCACATTCGGCATTGCCTCGCGTATGCGTGCAAGCTTCTCCGCGAATTCCTGTGTTGTATATTTGCGGCGCATGCGCTTCAACACTTCGTCATTGCCCGCTTGAAGCGGAATATGCAGGTGACGGCACATTTTCGAAGACTTGTTCAATACCTCGATCATGCGATCATCAATTTGGCTTGCCTCAATGGAGCTGATGCGAATGCGTTCAAGCCCCTCTACCTTGTCCAAATCCCACAGCAAGTCAGTCAAATCATAATTCTCCATATCGTCGCCGTAGCCGCCGGTATGAATTCCTGTCAAGACGATCTCCTTGTAGCCTGCCGCTACGAGCTGGCGAGCCTGATTCAACACACTCTCCGCTTCACGGCTGCGGGACAGACCGCGCGACCAAGGAATGATGCAGAATGTGCAGAAGTTGTTGCAGCCTTCTTGGATTTTCAAGAACGCGCGCGTCCGCTCTGCGAAATCTGGCACGTCCAATTCCTCGAACGCCCGAGTTTTCATAATATTCCGCACCGCATTGATCGGCTGGCGCTGCTCTTGCAGCTCACGGATGTAATCCATCAACTTTTCGCGATCCTGCGTTCCAATAACGAGATCGACGCCTGGAATATCAAGAATCTCAGCAGGCGATGTTTGCGCATAGCATCCTGTTACCGCAATAATTGCGTCTGGATTGCGACGCACAGCACGGCGAATAATTTGGCGGCTCTTCTTGTCGCCTGTATTCGTTACGGTACACGTATTAATCAGGTACACGTCTGCCGTCTGCTCGAAGTCTACCTGCTCATAGCCTTCATTTTTGAACAATTGCCAAATCGCTTCAGTATCGTAAAAATTGACTTTGCAGCCTAATGTGTAAAATGCTACTGATGGCATCGTTCACATTCCCCCCATTTCTCCAAATTGATACATGATGCAGGCACATGCAGCCATTCCTGCCGTTTCTGCCCGCAGAATGCGGCGGCCTAGGCTGACACATCGTGCTCCAGCTTCCACTGCGGAATGAATTTCCTGCGAAGTAAACCCGCCTTCTGGCCCAATGACAACCATAATGCGTGCTTGCTTCACTGTACGATTCTGCATGTCGCCCTCTGTAGGCGCGAACGCTTCTAATACGTCGCGCAGCATCGTACCCCGCTCATCCTCATAACAAATGAGCACAAGGTCATAAGAAGCAAACTGGGACATCAAAGCCTTCCAATTCATAGATGCTTCAATCGTGGGCACTACATTCCGATGAGACTGCTCAGCAGCCTCCTTCGCAATTTTGCCCCAACGCTCCAAGCGCTTTGCTTCCTTCTTGCTGTCATATTGTACAACCGTCCGTTCAGACACGAACGGCATGAAATGCACGGCACCAATCTCCGTGCATTTCTGAATGATAAGCTCCATTTTATCGCCTTTAGGCAAACTCTGCGCAATTGTCACTTGGACAGACGGCTCTCGGTCAAAGTCTCTCATTTCAACAATTCGAGCTTCTACCCCGTCCGCGCTGCATTGTTCAATCACGACGACCGCTTCACGCTTCTCTCCATCGCTGACCAATATCTCAGCTCCAGGCTTGAGGCGCATTACGTTCATAATATGGTGGGCATCATTGCCCGTAATTTGTATGCTTTCATCTCCGAACTGCTCGGAGGGCACAAAATATTTCTGCATCGTAATCAACATTCCTCATCATACACGTTTTGAGCGGCATCCGCCAGTATTGTCAACATTTTCACTCTAGTCATTGTAAGGACTCAGCCGTATCTTACATAGCCATTTTTAACTGCCTACGATGAACATGGCTGCTCTGGACATTTCCCTCATGATCGGCTGAATCAGACTGAACAAAGGCCCTAATGTCTTATCTCGCAATACCGGGATGAACACGATAAGCAAGAAGATAAAGATCGACCATTGCTCAATTTGCTGCAGCCGGGCACGAACATGAGACGGTGCCAAATCTTCTACAATTCGATAGCCGTCCAGCGGCGGCAGCGGAATTAAGTTGAACAAGAACAGCAGGATATTGTTCGAAATCAAGAAAGACAAGAAATAAAATAATGCCAAGTGAATCCGGTTGCCGGACTCCACATCGACGAATCCTAGTTTAAATCCTAAATGCAGCACCAATGTGCCAACAAATGCTAGTAATAGGTTGCTCAGCGGCCCGACTGCCGATACGACAATCCCCATTGTGCGCGGATTCTTGAAATTGTCCCGATTGACTGGAACAGGTCTTGCCCAACCGAAGCCAGCAATAACGAACAGCAGCATACCAAGAAAATCAATATGCTTCGTGGGATTCAAGCTGACACGGCCGAGCATCTTCGCTGTCGGATCACCGAACTTCCATGCGGAGTAAGCATGAGCAAATTCGTGAACGGTGAATGAAAGCAGCAGCGACAACACTAGAAAGGGCAGCAGCTCCAGCTTGACCACCAGCAGGCTATTTAGAAAATCCATAAAACGTCCCCTCTCCTTTATTCAAACGGCTTGCGCGCCACAAACGCAATCCAGTCCTCTTCACGATGCTTCGCTTCAATGATGAAGCCTTTCGCCAGCAAGTCCTGCTCTACGACGTCTTCTTTATTTTTGTAAATCCCTGACGCAATGTAAACACCGCCAGGCTGCAATGCTTCATATACATCCGTTACGAACAGCAGAATAATTTCCGCCAAAATATTAGCGACTACAATCTGGACAGGAAGCCGTACGCCAAGCGCCTGCTCTTCTGCAGTACCGCTCGTTTTGATAATGCTTAGCAGATCGCCCTCTCGTACGGTAATGGCGTCAGATAACCCGTTCAGGCTGGCGTTCTCCATCGCACTGGATACTGCCACCGGATCCAAATCAATTGCAAGCACATGCTTGGCGCCAAGCTTACAAGCACCGATTGCCAATATACCAGAGCCTGTCCCAACGTCAATGACTTCCTCTCCGCCTTGAACGACACTCTCCAAGGTGCGCAAGCATAGCGAAGTCGTCGGATGCGTCCCCGTTCCGAACGCCATGCCCGGATCCAGCTCAATAATCTGCTCACCCTCTTGCGCCGTATAGGACTCCCATGTTGGCTTGATTGTCAGCCGATCTGTTACGCGAGCTGGTTTGAAATATTGCTTCCATGCATTTGCCCATTCATCTTCATGAACCGTACGCCAAGTAATTAGTGCCTCACCCGGATCTATCTCATAGCTTCTCAGCTCTTCAATCCGCTCACGAATGATTGATTCAACTTCCTTCAAATCAGTGCCGTCTGCAAAATACCCTTGTACGACAGCTTGTCCTTCTGGGATATCGTTCAGCGGCAGCTCATACCATTCCCCATACTTTGTATCGCGCTCCTTGTTAAGGGTCCCCGATTCTTCAATCGTCACGCCTCCAGCGCCAGCTTCATGCAAAAAGTTCGATATCATCTCAATTGCTTCTTCGGTCGTATGTATCGTTAATTCATGCCAATGCACGATCGTACATCCTCCTATACATCTTAAAATAGCTACACATTCTATTTATTGTACACAAAAACAAAACTCCATACAACGAGCGTTCCTAATAGAACGCAATTGTCGTGGAGTTTTGCCTCTTTGCGTTGGTTCGATCAACGCATTATTCAACTGCTTAACGTTCGTTCTTCGCATTTCCAAGATGGTCGCGGATAAGCGCATATGCCCGATCCAGCACGTCATCCTCTACATCTGCGCTAATGAAATACCCATTGGTTCCAGCGGTTATCTGAATGTCTTGTCCCCGCAACGCCTCCAGCTTGCGTTCGCACATATCTGCGGCGGCGGCATGTTCAAAGGTAGCAATAATTCGTGTCACGACTGCTCTGCACGCTCATCAGCCTGCTTCGCGCGCTCCAACGCCTTCAAATCATCGCGATCCGCCTCTTCATATGAAAATTCCACATCCTCAAACTTGCCATCCGCTAGACCTGCTTGCTGATTCACAACCGCATCTGCTTTATCGCTGTATGAGCTTGCCGAACGGTTCGAAGTATTACGGAAATTGTTCATCGGTGCGCCTCCTTCGTGTTCATAATCGATACGCTTCCTCCATAACTTGAGTCAGTTTCCATCGGATTATGCACATTGGCAATCTTCCGCACTCCTAAACCCAATCATAGCTCCTCAGAACGAGGTTTAAATCCCCTATAGCTACTTTGCCAATACCGCAAACCTCTATCTAACAAGTTCCCGGAACTGCTGTAATACTGCAGAATGCGTTGGATTCATTGAGTATATACTCGAAAGGTTATCTTGATAGGATTTTCTACTTTCAAGGGACAACAAAAAAGAACCACAACATACGCACTGGTAATTTTAATGCGTGGTTGTGGCCCTTCTTTATGCCCCGACCGAAATGATGAACGTATACAATATGATAAAAGGTATAGACAATTCGGCCATTGCCAGCATGAAAGTATGATTAATCTCCGCGGAATGCACGCTTCATACGATCAAAGAACGATTCTTCATTTCCGCCGTAGTTCGGATGCTCGCCGCTCTTCTCCGCGAATTGACGCAGCAACTCTTTCTGCTCATCAGACAGCTTTGTCGGTGTCACGATGACAACCTTCACGTGTTGATCGCCTTGACCGGAACCACGCAGACGAGGAACCCCTTTGTTGCGCAAGCGGAAGAACGTTCCTGTTTGTGTACCTGCTGGTATTTTCAGCTTCACCTTTTCCGTCAGCGTCGGGATTTCGATCTCGTCGCCAAGCGCTGCTTGCGCGAACGTGAGCGGAATCTCGCAATAGATATCATCTCCGTCACGCTCGAAGAATTCGTGGCGCTTCACACGGATTACGATATACAAATCTCCGTTCGGACCGCCGCGAAGTCCACTTTCCCCTTCGCCGCTCATGCGCAGCTGTGCGCCATCATCGACACCTGCCGGAATGCGAACATGAATTTTGCGCTGCTTCTTTACAGTACCTGCGCCGTGGCAAGTCCCGCACTTTTCACGAATAATTTTGCCGCGCCCTTGACATGTCGAACAAGCACGACGGTTGACCATGCGGCCAAACGGCGTATTCTGTACGACTTCCTGCTGTCCAGTACCGTGGCAAGTCGTACACGCATCTGGCTTCGTCCCGGGCTTAGCTCCAGAGCCATAGCACGTGTCGCATTGCTCGGTACGCGGAATGGTAATGTCCATCTCTTTGCCAAATACAGCTTCCTTGAATTCGATTGTCATCGTGTACTGTAAATCGCCGCCGCGCTGCGGTGCGTTCGGATCCTTGCTGCGGCCACCGCCGCCGAAGAACATATCGAAGATATCGCCGAATCCGCCGAAGTCGCCCCCACCGGAGAAACCGCCGCCCATACCCTGGTTCGGATCGACATGACCATATTGGTCGTACATCGCCCGTTTTTGATTGTCGCTCAGCACATCGTACGCTTCTTTGACTTCCTTGAACTTGTCTTCTGCGTCCGCGGCCTTGTTGACATCCGGGTGATATTGGCGTGCGAGTTTGCGATACGCCTTCTTAATCTCGTCGTCGCCAGCACCTTTGGCAACGCCAAGCACTTCATAATAATCTCGTTTCGCCACTATTCCACCCCCATACGCTTTCGTAGCATACCTCTATAGAAGACTATACGAATTTGCTGCAAAAGGAAAGTCAAAGCCGAGTCTCCCGGCTTTGACCTCACCATCGAAAAGCTTATTTCTTGTCTTCGTCTACGACTTCATAATCAGCATCAACGACGTTGTCTTTCTTCGCTGCGCCTTGCTCTGGCTCTTGGCCTTGTGCCGCTTGCTGAGCTTGAGCAGCTTGCTCATACAGCTTTACAGACAACTGCTGTACGATTTGCGTCAACTCTTCTGTTGCTGCTTTGATCTCGTCAACGTTGTTGCTTTCGATTGCTTTTTTCACTTTCTCTTTTGCTTCGTTCGCTTTATCTACTTCAGCTTGGTCAACCTTGTCTCCCAAGTCTTTCAATGTTTTTTCAGTTGTGTATACCAATTGGTCAGCGCTGTTCTTCACTTCGACCATTTCTTTACGCTTGTTGTCTTCTTCCGCATGCATTTCTGCTTCCTTCATCATGCGGTCGATTTCCTCATCGTTCAAGCCGCTGGAGGAAGTGATTGTGATGTTTTGCGTCTTACCAGTACCTTTATCTTGTGCAGATACTTTTACGATACCATTCGCATCGATATCGAAGCTAACTTCGATTTGCGGTACACCGCGTGGAGCCGGTGGGATGTCCGCCAACATGAAGCGGCCGAGTGTTTTGTTGTCAGCAGCCATGGAGCGCTCACCTTGAAGAACGTGAATTTCTACGCTCGTTTGGTTGTCTGCATATGTCGAGAACACTTGCGATTTGCTTGTAGGAATCGTTGTGTTACGCTCGATCATTTTCGTGAATACGCCGCCCGCCGTTTCGATACCGAGGGACAGTGGCGTTACGTCGAGCAAGACAACGTCCTTCACATCGCCAGTCAATACGCCCGCTTGAACTGCTGCACCAAGTGCTACAACTTCGTCTGGGTTAACGCCTTTATGAGGCTCTTTACCAGTCAATTTCTTGATTGCTTCCTGTACAGCTGGAATACGAGTAGAACCGCCGACAAGAACAATCTTGTCAATGTCAGCAGGAGTCATGCCAGCATCTTGCATCGCTTGGCGAGTTGGTCCAAGTGTACGCTCTACCAAGTTCGCAGACAATTCTTCGAACTTCGCACGAGTCAAGTTTACTTCCAAGTGTTGAGGCACGCCATCAACAACCGTGATGAACGGCAAGCTGATTGTTGTCGTCAGCACACCGGACAATTCTTTTTTCGCTTTTTCTGCAGCATCTTTCAAACGCTGTACAGCTGCTTTGTCCTTAGCCAAGTCAATGCCATGCTCTTTCTTAAATTCTGCAGCCAAGTAGTCAATGATCACTTGGTCGAAGTCATCGCCGCCCAATTGGTTGTCACCGCTTGTTGCTTTAACTTCGAAGAAGCCATCGCCGAGTTCAAGGATCGATACGTCAAATGTACCGCCGCCCAAGTCGTATACGAGAATTGTTTGATCGTTTTCTTTGTCAGCGCCGTAAGCAAGTGCTGCTGCTGTTGGCTCGTTGACGATACGAAGCACTTCAAGACCTGCGATTTTACCAGCGTCCTTTGTTGCTTGACGTTGGGAATCGTTGAAGTAAGCAGGAACCGTAATTACCGCTTGTGTAACCGTTTGGCCCAAGTAAGCTTCCGCATCGGATTTCAATTTTTGCAAAATGATTGCGGAGAGTTCTTGCGGCGTGAAGTCTTTGCCGTCAATAGATGTTTTATGGTTTGTACCCATATGACGCTTAATGGAGATGACGGTGCGGTCAGGGTTCGTGATCGCTTGGCGCTTCGCCGTTTCACCAACAACACGCTCTCCGTCTTTTTTGAAACCTACTACGGAAGGGGTTGTGCGCGCGCCTTCCGGATTTGGGATAACGACAGCTTCGCCGCCTTCCATTACTGCAACGCAAGAGTTTGTTGTACCTAAGTCAATACCAATTACTTTACTCATGAGTATTTCCTCCTCTAACTTAACATGCAATCTCTAAATTGATGTGTCCATACAAATGCGGTGTTTACCCAGCTTGTACGTTCACGTTTATCCACTAACTTTGACCATTGCCGGACGCAGTACTTTGTCCTTCAGCATGTAGCCCTTTTGCAATTCTTCGACAACGACGCCTTCTTCAAATTCATCTGTGTCGACTGTCATTACCGCTTGATGGAATTCTGGATTGAAAGGCTGACCGACAGCTTCCATCGGCTTCACACCTTCCTGCTCCAGCACTTGGCCTAATTGGCGGAAAATCATGTCTACACCTTTAATGAATGATTCAGCCTCGCTAGACGCTTGTTCAGTTGCAAGCGCGCGCTCGAAGTTATCAAGCACCGGCAGCAGCTCGGTAACGAGCTTTGCGGATGCGTACTTTGCGAAATCTTCCTTCTCCTTCAACGTGCGGCGGCGGAAATTATCGAAATCCGCCTGTGCGCGCAGATAGCGCTGCTGATATTCCTCAGCCTCTGCTTTTGCTTTGGCAAGTTCAGCATCCTCCACTGCACCTTCGCTTGAAGAAGTATTCCCTTCGCCCGATTCCGCTGCCGCGTTCTCAGAAGCTGAAGTGTCTTCAGTATGATCATGGGCAGCTTGTGCCGCCTCTTCATTCATCGTTTCAGTAGTGATGCTTTCTTCTTGTTCTGGGTTCAACCCCTTCACCTCCCCTTTATAGTTCAAAGCCTTCATTTATAGTAACTTTACATTGTTACCTATCATCAAGTGATGAGGTCACGAATCAGGTTTGTGCTCTCATCTTAATCACGGTATGTATGCGAAGCACTGCAGCAGCTACTTCTCCTGCTGCACGCAGCGCATGAAGCTTGACTGCCGCTGGATCATAAATGCCAGCTTGTGCATAATCGAGCAGCGCTCCTGAATCGCAGTCAATGCCAATTGCATCATTGTTCGAAGCAATTTGTGCTGCACGCGCTTCCTCCAGCTTCTCAAGCGGGTTGAAGCCGGCATTGAGTACGATCTGCGCCATCGGCTTGCGCAGCGCCTGAGCAACGGCAGCGATGCCGAATGCCTCCATGCCGCGCACACTCTCGCGGTAGCGCTCCAGCCGATAGGCTAGCGCTACCTCTGTGGTGCCTCCGCCTGGAAGCACGCCGCCCTGAATGGCGGCCTGCAGCGCGGAGGCTGCATCTTGGGCGATGCGCGCTCGCTCGCCCACCACCTCGCGCGTGCTTGCGCCAACGATGAGCGTCACCTGCGGGCGCTGCGGCGCCGAAGCCGGATCCGGGACGGAGCCGGCTTCGGCGTTCCGGGCTGTGTGGCCCGGCGCTGCCGGGGCATACAGCCGTACGCGCTCCAGGCGCTCATCGTAGCGAACGCAAGCGGTGCGCCCGAGCAATGGCTCAAGCACGTCCCGCTGCTTCGCTAGCGCGGTACGCTTCAGCGGCTTGGCGCCGCTCAGACGGCAGACCCGCATGATATCCTCACGGCTCACTCGCTGCACGACCATCATATCGTGATCCAAACAATATTGTTCCGCATCCGGATGAATTCCACGCTCCAGCACGATGAAGCCTACACCAAGCTCATGCAGTTGCTCAAGCATTTGCATGAAACGAGCCTGTTCTGCCATATACTGCTGAAAACCCGCTTCTGTCGTGAGAAGCTGTTCGTCGAGCGACACCGGCTCCAGACTGTCCTGCAATACGAGAACGCGGCAGTTCAAGCGCTCCGGCAACCAATCCCGCTGCAGTGGCTTCTGCTTGAGCATCACGCCATGGAACCACTCATTGACAGCCTTCTCATGTGCGACAATGCTGTCTGCATACCGATAATTCGGCTGCTTTAGCTGTTCCCAGCCTACCGCCTGTCCGGCTTCCAGTACGAGCTTCACAATATCGTCCTGCTCTCGTCCTGCAATATGTACGGCTCGGTAAAGCCGCTCATCATTCCATCCTTCAAGCGGTACCGCCCGATGACGGAGTTCTTCGCAAGCAGCAGAAATGCCGTGCATCAGCCCAGTAACAACCTTTGCGGCTGGAACACCCCGTGTCACCTGAGCTACCCCTTCTTGCACGAGCGCACCAGCGAGCACAGTAGCCGTGGTCGTACCGTCGCCTACTTCATGTTGTTGTGCTCGAGCCACCTGAATGAGCAGCTTGGCCGCCGGGTGGGACACGTCCATCTTTTCTAAGATCGTAACCCCATCATTCGTGATAATAACCTCTCCGTCGCCTCCAACGAGCATGACGTCGAGCCCCTTAGGCCCAAGCGTTCCTTCTACTGCTGCGCACAAGGCGCGAACAGCCCCTGCATTATTGAGAAGCGTCGCATAACGCTCATCGGTCTCTTGCACATGTCCGCTTGCTTGAGTCATGACGACGCCCCCTTTTCCCTGCTACCTTATTTATTCGAGCGCTGCGAAAGCAGCGCGAATTGATTCGACAAATGGTTCATCAAGTTAATAACCTTCGCATACTCCATGCGCGTCGGACCTAATACGCCTATCGTTCCAAGTGTCTGTCCGTCAATGGTATAAGTCGCTGTAACTAAGCTGCAGTTGGCAATCGCCTCATGCGGGTTCTCTTGCCCAATTCGGACTTGAATCCCGGTTGGCGCGCTGCCGACGACTTTAATGAGCGTTGGCGTTTCCTCTAAAAGCTCCCAGATCGTCTTAATTTTGTCGACATCCTTGAATTCAGGCTGTGCCAGCATATTCGTTGTACCGCTCAAGAACACCTCGCGGTGATTGTCTTCACCAACGAGCACACTTTCAACAAGCGTCATTAGCTCTTGCACATGAGAAACATATCTGCCCATCTCATTTCCCACTTCGGTATACAATTGAGAACGAAGCTTATATAAAGGAACGCCGACTAGTTTCGCGTTCAGCAAGTTGACAACCTGTTCCAGCTCCGACACCGATATTCCCGGCGGAATTGGCACTGTCTTATTCTCTACATGTCCTGTATTGGTTACAACAATTGCGACTGCTGTATCCTCATTCAGCGGAAGCAGCTGAAAATGGCGGAAGGAAGCTTCAAATACTTCCGGGCCAAGCGCAATCGACGTATAGTTTGTCATCTGCGATAATATCGAAGCCGTATGCTGCACGATTTCTTCCATTGCCGTTATTTTTTCCGCGAACGCAGATTTCAATCGGCTGACTTCTTCACCCGACAACCTTTCCAACTGGACTAAGTTGTCGACGTAGTAGCGATATCCCTTTTGAGAAGGAATGCGCCCTGCAGACGTATGCGGCTGCTCCAAGAACCCAAGCTCTTCCAAGTCGGCCATTTCATTGCGAATAGTTGCCGGACTAAATCCGACATCGCCGCGCTTGGAAATGCTGCGGGAACCTACAGGCTCCGCAAAACGGATATAATCATCTATGATGGCGTTCAAAATCATACGTTGGCGTTCCGTCAACATGCGCATTCCCTCCTCGTGAATGTTCTGGCTGTAGTCGTTAGCACTCATCAGCGTCGAGTGCTAACCGTTAATACAAAAATACCAAACGGACGAGACCATTGTCAAGTCAGTTCGGTACTTTGGGCGTGCCTATTTTATATGCAGGCAGTATTCAGTATTATTCCTGATCGTATAAATCAGGTTTGATGTCAGACCACTATATCTGAAGGACTTTTTTCAGGAGATTCTGTCTGTCGAATATTTTAAAATCAACTAAATTTTTTAGGAGGTTCTGTATTCTCTGATCAAGAGAATTTTTCAGGGTATTTATTTGATCGTCATTACAATTTTAGGTGTATTAAAAGTTCCAATGACAGTAGTTTGGGGCAGAGAAATAAAGTAATAAAAGGACGGATAGCATTTTATCTTTCATCACGTTTAACGAATAGGGTATGTGAAGTCATCCGATGTGGCCCTAATTCCAATCAACCCACGACGATCTCTTATTTGGCTCAGTATTGGGTTCGCCCCACATCGATCAAAATAGTACTGTAATCCATTAGAAAAATCCATGTGTCCTAAAGGGAGTTCATTTATTTCCATAATAAATACACAAACAAATTGAGAAGATAATGATTATAAGGAGGTGATAAAATATGAACAATCAAACAAAATATACAAATACAGAGAACTCTGAACAAATTTCCTCCTTTGCAGGGAGCCCGTGTCAAGAACCAGGGGCTAGTGTTTGTAGAGGTGATATTCGGTACGTTTGTAGAGGTGGTCGTTGGCAATCTACAGGTCGCTTTTGTCAGGAGGATAATCTGTCACAAAGCCTCGAACAAAATTTTCCCGATGATATGGGCCCATGTGAACAAGAAGGGTCTACAACTTGTATTGGTGATATAAGATTTACATGTAAAAATGGTCGTTGGAAACCTACCTACGATTATTGTCAGAGTGATAATACACCAACATAAATATCGCTTTTGACACAAGTTTGTTTGTCTTATCAACCTTTGCAGTAATTAACTTCCGGGAACGTTACATTTATCACCGAGATTTCCATCTCTACGTAGAACTTATATAAAAACGTAAAGGTTTCAGGATGTCGATAAAGTCTCGATAGCCTGAGGATGCCTTTCTCGAGGCATCCTTTTTTTTATAACAGCAAATACTCTTGTCGCTTCACGGGAATGCATGGCTATCCAGCCATTGTATTTCATGTCGGCTTAATTTTTTCAGCATCTCTGCTATCGAATATCCAAAGTTCCCCCTTTTCCCCGGGGGTCTGACCTGCAATTCCCTCTCGACCTCACAATATCAATCCAACACCCTCATCACTGCGATCTCATCACAGCATTGGCGCTTGTTGCAATGAATGCAATCCGTCCATACCTTCTCTGGGAAAATCTCTTTTTCTACAATTTCAAAGCCATTTTTCTGAAAAAATTTCGACTCATACGTTAAGGCCATAACCTTCGGAATGGCTCGTTCCCTTGCTTCGGTAAGCAGTTCGTCTACTAAGCGTGTGCCAATGCCTTTTCCTTTATAATCAGGCGATATGCCTAATGAACGGATTTCGACCAAATCAGCTCCAAGCTGGCAGAGCGAACCGCAGCCAATGAGCTCTCCTTCCCATTCGGCAACGATAAAGTGCTGAATCTGCTTCGCCAGCACCTCTCTGGAACGAGGAAGCATAATTCCCTGCTGTGCATAGAATTGAATAAGCTCTGCCAATGACTCAATATCGTTCTCATCTGCCTTCCGAATCGTTGCTACCACGGTATAGTCCCCCCAACCCAATCTCTATATACGGATGTACATTTCTGATCGACTCAAAAATATGTATGTATTAATATACATGCAACCGCATAAATTATCAAGACTATTTTTACCTGCTTCTTCCTTATATTTGACTGTTGTTGAACCTTTTTACGAAAATAAAAAAACGAGCAAGAGAAACATATCCATGTTCTCAAGCTCGTTTTTTCTACTATTGTCTTATCTCACAGCACACATGCAATTGACAGGATACCTTTAAACGTTTGCGGCCAGCCCCTTATCGTAATGCACACCATTCCATCTATTATTCTTTAGCTGTCAGCGTTCCTACAAAATCACCAAATACGTTATTTCCGAACAACAGTCCTTGCTCTGTCAACCGATAACCGTCATCCGTAGCCTCTATCAAGCCCTGCATCAGCAAGCGGCGGATTGGATCCGAAAACACCTTATCCAACAAAGCACCATTGAACTGTGATGCAAAGCGAGCGCTGCTTACTCCCTCGAGCAACCGAAGGCCAACCATCATGAAGTCTTCCATTGCTTCGTTCTCATCAATTGTGAACGTATCGAGTCTTGGCAAGCCCTGCCTGCAGGCCTCTACATACGGGTTCACGCCTTTAATGTTCAGATGGCGACATCGATTGACATATCCATGTGCCCCTGCTCCAATACCATAGTAATCCTCATTGCGCCAATATACCGTGTTATGACGACTTTCAAATCCAGGCTTCGCAAAGTTACTGATCTCATATTGCTCATAGCCTGCTGCCTTCATCCGCTCCATAATGAGCATATACATATCCAGTTCATCCTCTTCACTCGGAAGCGGAAGCTCATTGCGGTGGTACATAGCATGGAAGAGAGTGTTTTCTTCTACCTTCAGACTATATATAGACAAATGGGGCAGATTTAATTCCAATGCCTTCGTTACACTATGATCAAGCATTTCAACCGTCTGGTTTGGCAAGCCAAACATCAAATCGATCGACATATTGCTGAAGCCTGCCTTATGTGCATTCTCAATACTGCGGTACACATCATCCGTATTATGAATGCGGCCTATACCGTGGAGAAGGTCATTGTTGAACGACTGAACGCCGAAGCTGATCCGGTTCACGCCTCCATCACGCATTGCCCGCAGCTTGTCTAAGTCAGTCGTTCCTGGGTTCGATTCCATGCTGAACTCAATGGCCTGGCTCCAGTTCGGAAACGCCTTGCGAACCGATTCCAAAAAGTAAGACATTTGATCGGGTGTCAAGACCGTCGGGGTACCGCCGCCTACAAATATCGTGTCAATAACACCTGGAGGATGCTGCTCTACTGTATGCGCCATCTCCTGCTCCATCGCCCGCAAATAATCCATAACAGGCTGTCCTTTCAGTACATAGGAGTTAAAGTCACAGTAATGGCATTTGTTCGTACAAAATGGAATATGAATATATACCGCGCGTGGAGCACGTGCCGGTATTATTGCTTGCTCTGGTGAAGGTTGATTCGCCGGCATGGCGAGACCCTCCTTTCATGGCTGAATGACACCAGCCTATCTATAATGATGATCTTTCTAAAAAAGAGGAGGCGTTTCGCCCCCTCCTCCGAATTAGTTATCGTCGATTTTCAATACGGCCATGAACGCTTCCTGCGGCACCTCAACGCTGCCGACCTGCTTCATGCGCTTCTTCCCTTCCTTCTGCTTCTCAAGAAGCTTCCGTTTACGGGAAATATCGCCGCCGTAGCATTTTGCGAGTACGTTTTTACGCATTGCCTTAACGGTTTCACGCGCAATGATCTTTGTTCCGATAGATGCCTGAACCGGAACTTCGAACATTTGTCGCGGAATAAGCCCGCGCAGCTTCTCACAAATGAGTTTACCGCGATGGTATGCGCGATCCTTGTGTACGATAACAGACAATGCATCGACTTGCTCGTTGTTAAGCATGATATCCATCTTCACAAGATTAGACTTGCGGTATCCGGATAGTTCATAGTCGAAGGATGCATATCCTTTTGTGCTTGACTTCAATTGATCGAAGAAGTCATATACAATCTCCGACAATGGAATTTGATACGTAATCGTTACACGAGTCGTATCCAGATACTGCATATCAACGAATTCACCGCGCTTGCCTTGGCACAGCTCCATAATCGCTCCAACGAAATCGTTAGGCACGATAATAGATGCTTTGACATAAGGTTCTTCTACAAAATCGATCTTGCCCTGCTCTGGATAATTTGAAGGGTTATCGATGTCTAAAGAAGTGCCATTCGTCAGCGTAACGCGATAAATAACGCTTGGTGCAGTCGTAATGAGCGGAATATTGAATTCACGCTCAATTCTCTCCTGGATAATCTCCATGTGCAGAAGACCAAGGAAACCACAGCGGAAGCCAAAACCAAGCGCTGAGGACGTTTCTGGTTCAAATGTAAGAGACGCATCATTCAATTGCAGCTTCTCCAGCGCCTCCCGCAAATCATTGTAGTCCGACGTCTCGATCGGATACAAGCCGCAGAATACCATTGGATTGATACGACGGTAACCTGGAAGTGGCTCCGCAGTAGGATGCTTCGCATCGGTTATCGTATCACCTACACGAGTATCTCCTACATTCTTAATGCCCGCAACAACAAAACCAACATCACCAACATTAAGCTCGTCGACGATCGACATGCGCGGCTTAAACGCACCAACCTCGATAACTTCAAATGTTTTGTTCGTTGCCATCATTTTAATTTTGCTGCCTGCACGAATCGCGCCATCAATGACACGAACGTACACGATAACACCTTTGTACGGGTCATAGTGGGAATCGAAGATGAGCGCCTTAAGCGGCTCTTCTGGGTCTCCCGTTGGAGCAGGTACTTTCTGAACTACTTGCTCCAAAATTTCCTTGATTCCGATACCCGCTTTGGCAGAGGCATGAACAGCCTCAGAGCAGTCCAGCCCAATTACTTCTTCGATCTCCTGCTTTACACGTTCAGGCTCCGCACTTGGAAGATCGATCTTGTTGATGACCGGAATGATCTCCAAGTCATTGTCAAGCGCCAAATATACATTCGCCAGCGTCTGAGCTTCAATCCCTTGTGCAGCATCTACAACGAGCAGCGCCCCTTCACATGCTGCCAAGCTGCGAGATACTTCGTACGTGAAGTCGACGTGTCCCGGTGTATCGATCAAGTTCAGGATGTACTCTTCTCCGTCGTCTGCTTTGTAGCTCAAGCGTACAGCCTGTAGTTTAATCGTAATTCCCCGCTCACGCTCCAGATCCATCTGGTCAAGTACTTGAGCTTGCATTTCACGGGACGTTAAAGCCCCCGTATATTCTAATATCCGGTCGGCGAGTGTAGATTTGCCATGGTCAATATGTGCTATGATGCAAAAATTCCGAATTTTCTTTTGTCGTGACAGCAATTCCGTCATTCGATTTCAATACCCCCACCACTATGCCAAGATTCAATTTATTTATTATACCGGAATGACCCTCTAACAGCAATGGGGGCATACAATCCTCTCTGACATGACCATTTTTGCCGAGAACCGCTGAAGGTTAGAACAACCCATTAAACAAGCCAACAACTGCCCGAATTCCAGCCTGTGACACACGCTGCAGCACGCCTGCCGTCTTGTCAGCCAATTGGTTCACGGTAGCATCCTTCACTGGCGGAACAGGCCAACTATCCGAATTGTTCATCTCATTCACATGCCTATTTGTTTCACTACGTTCCGCTTCCAATTGGTTTTGGCGCTTATCCTCAACTCGAGTTTCTGTTTCGTTCATCGCCGTTCGAGGATTATCCTGCAGTGCAGTCTCCCCGTTCGAATGTCGGCGGTTATCGATTGGCAGATTGTCTCGATATGACCCTGGGGCTGCGTATCTGTCAGTCGAATCCAAGGCGCTTGTTGCGCGGGACGCATTGATCGGCCCATATATGCGCTCAATCCCCGAGGAGGTGATTTCCATACCTATAAATACACCTAGCGTCAGCAGTACGACGACACCGATCAATTGCTTCATAAATCGCGTCATGCAAGCGCCCCCTTCGGTTACCCTTTTGCTCCCGCAGATTTCGATTGAGTCTTGCCCATCACTGTTTTGTCAGCACCTTTCCCCTTGATGATTGGGTTAGGTATTGGCTTGTTTACCGGCTTGGCATCCTTCTTTTTGTGAACAATATCGGCAATGAAATCAGCAAGCACATCAGCAGTCCGGTATAGCTCCTCTAATGTGTTGTCTATGCCCCCAATTTCGATAACGACACTATTCGGAGAAAGCGACTGATTGTACTCTCCATTTCCTTGTAATGCAGTTTTGCCGAATATTCCCCGGGAAATCCCTGGATAGTTCTTCTCCAGCCGTTCATGAATCTCATTTGCAAACTGCTCATTCTTTTTCCAATTCGGATTCAAGTGCCCGATAATAAAATAAACTCTCGCATAGTCCTTTCCCTTTATCGTTACGGTTGAATCCTTGCGTCTATTCGAATCTCGATGTATATCGAAGAAAAATTGCAGTTCCTGATTCGCGCTCATCGCTTGTTTTACCGTCTGCTTCGAATACTTATAAGACATGTTCCAATTGTACCCTTCTACACTTGAAGCATAGTCTTTATTGGAATGAGAGGCCCCGATTCCTCGCTTCTCTAACTGCCCCTGCAATCGCTTGCCAACCAGTGTAATATTCTTCTTTGCATCATTCGGATTGTTACTTTCCTTCTTAAGCAGTGGATTGAAGGATTCTCGGTTATGAGAGTGATAGATGAATACGATCTTGCGCAAATTTGAATTGCCTCCCGATTGCGTTGTTGATTCATCCTTGTCTGGTTTTAAATCCGTAGATGGATCAGTCGACTTGGGAGGTTCCGCACTCCCCTTATCTTTATTTCCGTCTATAACCTCCCCCTGAATGACATCATGCGGCGGCTCTCCTCCATGCTCGGCTTGAGAGCTGCCCTCTTGATCAGTAGGTGTTGGATAATCCTGCGGCCCAATGCCAGTTTGATTACCGATGCTCAGTCTCAATGGGATCGCTGCATCTCTATTAATTCCTGGTACTTCGCCAGCCAGCAGCGTTTTAGGATCTAGCGGATTCACATTCGTCGCAAGTCTGACAAGGAACTGGGCCACTTGATTGCGAGTAAGTGTTGCTTCCCCTTCCCCTTTCGGGAGATTTGGCATTTCCATAGCCATCATATCGACAAAGAAGCGTGTCGATAACTGTGCTGCAACTCCCTTCATCGAAGATAACGGAGAAGAGTTCAGCTTATTCTCCAACATTCCTCCAAGGCCTAATACGATAAAAAACATAGCCGTTCCGATAGACAACAATGCAAACGTCCGTCCCATAACGAGCGCCTGCAGCCATTTACGCTTCCACTTTCCTACATTAAATGTCCGAAACATGCGCAGTCCTCCTTCTTCCGCCTTCCTCTCTCAGCTCAAGCAAAGGATCATTCATCTAAGAGAGTACTTTTACTAGAATCTATGAGGACAATCTATGAAATAGAACAAACATATTAAGTATCAATTATTCTAATTAGATACATGTTCTATTCAAGCTAGCTGCTGACAGCGCCACTATACCTTCATACACAACTGCGAACTATTTCGATATCTCAAACCTTCCCCTTATCTTTTTTTTGTACTGTACTTCATTTTAATTGCAGAAAGTGATAATGCGTACGATTTACCCTCGGGACTTCTCACCCATATTTTTTATAAAAGTTCCAACCAAAGCCTGCCCCCATTTGCATACTTACGATGGATATCTAATAATATGCTTTTATTCCTTCATACATCATTCCGTCTACAAAGTAAGAGATTGAATCTCCTAAAAAAACGTAAGGAAATCTTCTTTGCATAAACAATAAATAATCGAATGCAATAGATAAAGAATTATATGTGCTTCCTAAAATTATTTTCCTGGATATCTATTTCTAATAAAAATCAGGACTTGAACAATAAAGATACGATAAAGAACTTCCATTTAATAATCATGACCCTTTATTCCCTCTAACCTCTGCTAGCATCATGTGCATGCATATAAAAGATGCAGAAAAACTTTCTTTAAAAACTCTTAAACATAAGATACGGCATATGGGCTCTGAGGAATATATAGAACGTGCCGTCTATATGCATCAACTCCTCAACAATGACGAACATAACCATTATATTAATACTTTGAACCAGTCTGATAATTACGATATCGAGTTGCAACGAATAAAATCATGTAAACAACCCTGTTCTACAACCAAGGACTATGCAACACTAATGAAAGGGATTCATCAAGATAACGGATTGCTCCCTTCTCATGTAAGCGAGATGATGAGAAACATCTTGAACCGTACATTCTGTTTTGCATTACCGTATTCTTACTTAAAAAATAAAAGGTTACCTTTCTCTAAAGGAACTTGGATTAGTTTATGAATTCGGAAATTTGGAGGATGCCACGAATTTTATCCAAATGAAACTTTCAAACAAAGCACAAATCATCCAGTATAGCAAAAACTCATCTTTCTTGAATCAAATCTTGCCTCAAGCAGCTCATATAACCCCTCTAGAAGAGCAGATAAAAGCAGCAGCAGCGCAGCTTTTCGATTCTACGCCTCAAATATTGTACATGCTAAAATAAACATATGGGGTATTCAGGAATGGAGGTAACTGTAATGGCTCCCCACACATTGAATCATGCCGGCTTTTGGGTTAGGTTTTATGCATTTATCTTAGATCTGATTTTCACATTTTCATTACTCTATATTATTTTCGATGTTTTTTTAACGAGCAATAACAAAAGTTTTTTAGTTACAGTCGCAAAAGTATGCTTTCCAGGATTTTAGTTTTTATCTTGACGTATCTATTTGAGCAAACACTTGGTAAAATGATAATGGGAATCAAAGTCATACCTGTCACGAACAAAAAAATATCCTGGGATGAAGCCCTGCTAAGGGAAATAATCGGGAAATTTTTATCTATGAGCTTTATTATTCGCAGGAATGATATTAATTGCTCTAGATCCAACAAACAATCTTTACATGACAAGTTGGGAAATATGTATGTAGTATGGGATAAAAATGATTGACAAATCATAATTTTAGAGGTGTTACATGAATAAAAGTTTGGTTTTGCTCATTCAATTTGTGGCGCTTTCCTGCGGTTTTGCTTTTCCCTTCATTCATGTTGTCCTCAGAATTGTTATGCTCTTAGGTGTTTACTTTGCCGACGCAGTGGTCGGCGAAAAAATAGAAAACAGCAATCGAAAAGTATTGTTGATGTGGATTATAGGGCTTATTATCGGCTATGTTGCTAAAGGATTGTTAGGCGGGGGCATATAGTAGTCCCGCCTGCATCCCCCTGCTTATAGAGTTGTTTATTTTCCCCGTCCCCCTACCTGTTCTTTAAGCAAGGAACATAGAGACAACTCCTACCCGAATCCCGCTAGCTTTAATACCAAAGATCTTCCGTTTGAACATCTTGAAGGGCAGCCAAAAACGTTTTATCGTTATCGACATAGAGTTCAGAGTCAAGATAATACAACTTTTTATCATCCAGACACTTTTTAATATATTCCTCGCTCACAATGCTTTTGTCCTTCACGTTAGCTGCGAAAGCTTGGAGCTTGGGAAGCGCCGTTTTAGGATATTCGAGCCAGGAATGATGAAATCCAACCGGTTCCTCCAAACAGTAAATATCTTGATACAATCCTTCGGCAATCCCCTTCTTCCTCAGGTAATCCGCCGAAAAAGGCATGCTTCTGAAAAAGCGGCCGGTCATCGCAAAGACGCGATAGCTCCAATGCGGAGCGCCATGATTCGATCGGCAGAATAAATTAAGGAAAAAGACGGAATAGTGCATCTTAACGGTAATAACTTGACGCCTCTTCACTTCAGTAACGATCCGATCTGCCATGCGACTGTCGATAATCTCGTCGAAGTCGGCCAAAATAATCACATCTTCATCCTCTACCCGCTCTCGCAAAATGTCAGAGCATTTACTTCTTTGATAGGCTTCGTTATGAAACGCACTATTATAGCTAAGCAAACGCCAATACCACCGGTCAAAATTAGCGGATTGACAGGTTTCGGGATTGAAATACAATTGGTGTCGCTTCGGTTGGCGAAACACGTTGTCGGCATGGAGCGGATGATAAATTACCTTCGAACCGATATAAGACGGATTGAAATTTTGAGGTTTGACCGCATAACTGAATGTTTTGTTCGCCTCGATTACATGGAGCTCATCAATCCAGCGGGCATCTTCGTTTACTTTGATTTCCGCCACACGGTTTTCGTTAAAAAAAGGGCAAAATTCATAGATTTTCATGATCGAAATCTCAATCTCCTCTCGCTGTAGTCGTTCGTGTCTACAATTGCATGCAATCGCGCAGATGATAGGAAAAAAGATGTGCCAGTCGGTCAATGGTCTGTTCGTTGTAATGTAGTGAGCTATAATAACAGGTCAGGCATAATTTGTCCTTCTTTATGCAAGCCGTCATATTTAGCCAGTAGGCAGAAGGGTTATTCGACGCATTCGTGTTTCCAAAAGGAATGGATAATGGTTCATAGAGATTATCGGCTTGCCAGGCCGTTTCCTCGGATTGGTAGTGAAACAACATGTGGCTTCCATCAATAAGCGGTCCCACTCCGTTATGCAAATCTGGCAGAACATATCGCATAGCAAAATAATCCATGCCTTCACGTGGAATATCGCTTAACGTCTGCTTGACCTGCTTCAGATCCAATTCAATATCCCCTCTAAGCTCTTGGTTCTGGAGGCGGATCCGCACAGGATATGCCCCGGCAAAAAAGCCGATCGTCCGGAAAATCGAGATGTTGGGTAAAAAGGACTCCCGCTGATAAGACATCAAATGCAGCAGCAAATCCGATTGTCCTTTTAAGTCAAAACAAGCCCGGGACAATGCCGTCAATAAGACGCAAAGCGGGGTCGTTTTCCAATGCCCGGCTATCGCTTTTAATCTGCTTACCCGCTCCGATCCTTCAAGTAAATCATACGCTTTGGTCGCCATTTGACGATGAACTGGCCTTTCCTCCGTTTCCTTGTCGACTTGCAACGATTTCCCACCCGTGGTCACGTTACTCCAATACTCCGTCGCCGCAAGTGGTAAGCCGTTGGCCACGTATTGCGTCAATGCCTGACACCAATCCCGGTAACTGCTTCCATGTTCCTGGCTCGCCTCTTCTTCAACAACGACGTCTAATAGAAGGAGATTCCTTAAATCATCCAAGAAGATGTTCATTGACATTCCGTCAAAAATCAAATGATGGAACAAAAGCAGCAAAACTTGGCGGCTACCGTCATAGTGATCAAACAATACCACTTTCCACAAAGGCCCATTTTCAATGTCAAAGCCATACTGAAGGTTCGAGCTGTAATCTGAGATGAAGATGTCGTGCACTTCGGGAGTCTCTCGCAAATCTACATAAGTAAAAATCTGATCCGTTTCGATTCCCTGCTCGTATTGATACCATTCTCCGTTATCCAGTTTGGCAAAAGTCAATCGTAATGCCGCATGCCGATCGGCTAGGGTTCGTATCGCTCGACTTACCGCCTGCTTCGAAGTTTGTCGCTTGAGCAAGGCCAAGTAAGGAACATTGAACATATTGCGGTTTTGCAAATCTCTTTTGATAAACCTCCTTTGTACCGCCGACAGCGGGAACCCGTTGTCGGGATACTCCACCCACAATGAGTTTTGCGCTTGCTCTTGAACCTCGATTGCCGCCGTATCCGGAATCATTCCGTTCAGAAATTGAGCTAAACGTTCGATCGTTTGTTCTCTAAATATTTGGTTGACCGTAACGGGATAACCGCTCTTTTGCAGAATACTGGCTATGCGCAGCGCATGGAGGGAATGTCCTCCCAATGCATGAAAATCTTCATTCTTGCCGATATGATCGAGCTTAAGAACGGAACGCCAGATCAGTTCCAGCTTGTGTTCCATTTCGGTGTTGCAGTAGGAATTGCCTGCATTTGCAACTCGTCGAACTTCCGGCAACGGAAGCCTCTTTCGGTCGATCTTCCCATTAAGTGTCAACGGAAACGAATCTAGTCGCGCGAACCTGTAAGGAAGCATATACGAAGGAAGAACCTCAGCCATAAAGGCTCGCAGATGTTCTTCCTGCTCCTCCGTTTCTGAGGTATAATAAGCAATCAACCGCCGTTCCCCTTGAATTTCTCGGACGACCACCAGACATTCTTTCACACGGGAATGAGAGCTAAGGCGATGCTGGATTTCTCCGAGTTCAATTCGATTGCCGTGTAGTTTTATCTGCTCATCGATCCGTCCTATATATTCGATATTCCCGTCCGCAAGCCATCTTGCGCGATCCCCTGTCCGATAAAGAACCATGTTTCTTTCTCTCTTGCGATCTTCGGCGGAAGCATACGGATTAGTGAAGAATGCATTTCGCGTCAATTGATCGTTCTTCCAATACCCCCTCGATACACCATCCCCTCCGACGTAGATCTCTCCGATCGCCCCAACAGGCTGAACACGACCTCGTTTATCCAGAATATAACAGGTGGAATTGCTGATCGGTTTGCCGATGGGAATATCTCGTTCAAAGTGTCGCTCGATCGTATAGCTCGTAGAGAACGTGGTGTTCTCCGTCGGGCCGTACATGTTCAGAATCGTAATAGCTGGACAAGCTTGACGAATGCGATTAATGGCCTTTGGCGATAATATTTCTCCACCAACCAGCAGCCATGATAATCCGCTAAACATCGATATGCTTTCTTCAATCCATTGATTGCATAACGCGCTGGTAAGCCATAAGGTGTTTATGCTCCACGATTCCATTCGCGTCTCTACTAGTCGAATATTCAAAAGGTCGTCTTTTGAAACAACGTGCAGACGTCCCCCGTTCAGCAGCGTTCCCCAGATTTCGAACGTAGAAGCGTCAAATACGGGTGAACCCGTATACAATAAATTCATATCTGGGGAAAACGGGAAATAATCGACGTTTTTGACTAGACGAACGATGCTCCGGTGATCGATCATTACGCCTTTCGGTTTCCCCGTCGAACCAGAGGTATACATGAGATAAGCAAGGTCGGAAGCTGCCGAAGCTACGGCTTCCTTCTCTGGATAACGGACTGTCGGAATCGCATCGCAATCGTCGAGGTAAATCAGATGTAGCCGGGTTCCTCGGCTGATTTCCAGGATATTAGCAGCATCGCTCCGCGAAGTGATTATCGTTTCCAGTTCTGCATCTTGGATAATATCGTTCATCCTTTCCCTTGGGGAATCAGGATCAATTGGGACGTACGCGCATCCCGCCTTCAAAACCCCTAGTATGGAAACGATAAATTCAAGAGAACGTGGGAAGCATACGCCGATAAGCTTTCCGCGCGTCGGCTTTTGTTCTTCGAGCAAGCTCGCAACATACCAAGACAATCGGTCTAAGCTGCCGTAAGATAGGATGCTGTCATGGGTAATCACTGCCGGTTGGGAATGTCTAATCATAACCTGCTCGCTGAACAGTTCGGGAACAGAGCTCTCGTTTGGATACTCTGTAAAAGTACGGTTCCAATCGTATACGATTCGTACATATTCCTCTTCGGACAGTAAATTTACATCGCCAATCAAACGATCCGGATATTGCACAGCAATATCCATGACGTTTCGCAGATTTCCCGCCAAACGACGAATCGCGTCCTCATCAAGCCTTTCAACATCATACATGAACTTGACTTCGATTTGCTCTCCCACGTTTGCGATCGTGATTGTTAGCGGGTAATTTGTTTTCTCTCTTTCCTCGATCGCCGACATTATCAAGCCGTTTGCAGGCTGACGATAATCATTCAAATAATTTTCAAATGCCACGATGCTATGGAACAGCGCATTACCTTGAATCGGGCTCCATTCCTGCAGCTCGTTTATACCAACGCAACAGTAATCGTTCAGCTTCAGAATGGTTCGATGAAGCTCTTGTACATAATCGGCAATCGTTTGATCCGTATTCCAGCGCATGACCAAAGGGAGCGTATTAATAAGCAGCCCTGTGATTCGATCCGCTTTCGCCAGATCCGATCCTCTGCCGGACACAACCATGCCGAATACGGTGGTATCCGCATCATGATACACTTGAAGTACTTTGCCCCAAGCGAATTGCACCAAAGTGTTTAGTGAAATTTTCATCGTTTTCACAAAATTCGCCACTCGTCCTGTAAAGGTTGAATCCAAATGAAGTATTTCGATTTGCTGTCTACGGATTGCCCGATGAGCTTCGAATCGCGGACCGCTTATGTCCATAGGAAGCAAGGTAGGTTCAGTAACTTCCTCCAAATACGCTTTCCAAAATGACTCGGATTCCGTCCTTTCCTTCTCTATAAGCCATCGGATATAACCTTCAAAAGAAAGCAAAGAGTTGCGCTGCGGCTTCATGAATTCAAGCCTGCAAGAATAAATTTCATGAATCCGATTAAGCAACAGCGGAAGACTCCATCCATCCAAAAGTATGTGATGATAACTCCAAACAACCGTCCATTCCTCTGATGACCTCTGAATTAACATAAGGCGATGGGAAGGCCGACTCAAATCGAAGCGGCGAGCTCGATCCAGCGTAATCTGTCGTTCGACGAACTCTTTCTGTTGAACAGGGGATTGCGAGTCAATCTCAAGCAATGTCCAATCCATTTCCATTTTTTGAACCACACATTGTACCGGCTTGTCTATCGACTCCCAAACAAAACATGTCCGCAAACAATCATTTTCGGTAATGATGCGTTGCCATGCCTCCTTGTAGTAGGTGGTATTTAGCCTTCCTTCATAATTCCAAACCATTTGTACATGGTATTGATCAGATGCAGGGTTCTCTAAATAATGAAAAAGAAGGCCCTCCTGCAATGGACTAAGCGGCAAGATCTTTTCCAAACCGCATTGTGGATGGTATGTGTTTGCAATATTGTCAAGAGCATGTTGCTGTAGGGAAACCATCGGAAAATCGCTTGGCGTAAACTCCCCCCATTCCTTATAAACGCAATGATCAATAATAGAAAGCAATCGCGATGTGAATATTTCCATGACTTGAACGATTGTCGATTCCTCGTAATGACGCTTGCTATATTTCATGAACAGATGAAGTTCCCCATGAACAATGGAACAGTTTAGCTCCAGCAGGCTTGTTCCGCGATTTCGCGGCGAACTATAATCTTGTGCCGTATCCTGCGTGAAGTACAGCCACTCACTCTCCTCCTCTGACTCGGCATGGCCAAACTGGCCCAAATAGTTGAACAGCGCTTGAGGTTCGGGATCCGTCAGCGACGCTCGAATGGCCTGATCTGGGTGGCAATATCGTAAAATTCCATAGGAAATTCCATGATGAGGGATGCTCCGCAATTGTTCCTTAACAGACTTAATCGTTTCGCCTAAAGCATCGTCAGGCGCCACGTGGATGCATACAGGAAACAAAGAGGTAAACCATCCGATCGTTCTGGTCAAATCCATGTCTGATACACATTGTTCGCGTCCATGGCCCTCCAATTGGAAAGAAACCATATCTTGTCCGGACCATGCAGACAATGTCAATGACCAGGCGGCAAGCAACAAATCGTTAATTTGCGTACGATAAGCATGGGCGCATTGTTTCAGTAGTCGCTCCGTATCAATGAACGACAGCGTTGAGAGAAGCACCCCGGATTCAACATTGATTAAGCTATCTTTGCAATGATCCACAGGCAACGAAAATCCGGCGGATCGTTTCTTTACTTCGATCCAATGGCTCACGTGGTCGACGGTTCCCTTATTTGCTGCATAATCCATCAACATAGCCTGCCATTTGTTAAATGAAGCCGGAACCGGGGGAAGTTCCCCTCCTCTGTACAAATGATAAAGTTCATCAAGCAAAATTCTCCAGGAGACGCCATCAATAACAAGATGATGAATTGTTATAAAGAGACGTATTTTTCCGTCGGGATGCCCCTCGATAACACCTACCCGCATCATCACTCCCGTTTCATAGTTCAGTTGCCCATGCCACTTCGCACAGATCACCGATATTTCATGTTCTGAACGTTCTGCTTGCTGAATCGTATAAGTGGAAATTTTCACGTCAGCATCCTTGCGATAACGCTGCTTATACACATCGCCATTTTGTTCGACTGCCAACGTAAGCTCTGGGTGCAAATGAACTAACTTATTTATAGCTGACGTAAGTTGGTTACAATCGCAATGGTTAAGCAAAACCATTTGAGACTGGTTGAAATAATGCGGTTCTTCAAACTGCTGCTCGAAAAACCAACATTGGATCGGACTCAGTCCGAAATCCTCATCAAGCGTGTCATCGCTAACGCTTTTATTTTTTTCTTTCGCATTTGCCCACAAGGCAACTGTTGACAAATCTTTCACCGTCGGATGATCCGCAACTTTCCTAGGTGTTATGATAATCCCTTCATCTCGGGCCATGGATACAGTCTGAATGGCAAGGATTGAGTCTCCTCCTACGGAATAAAAATGATCATTGACGCCAACATTGTCCCGCTTCAGCAAATAGCGCCATATTCGAAGCAGTTTCGCTTCCATTTCGTCTTCGCTTTCGTCAACTGACGCCTCAATTGAATCGTTCCAAACCGTGCTCGGATGCGGGAGAGAAGCGCGATCCACTTTACCGTTTGCATTCAACGGAAACGCTTTCAATCTATAGAAATAAAAAGGAACCATATAAGATGGTAGCTTAGACGCCAAATGCTGCATCAAACTAGCGTCTTCTATCGCCATGTCGGAGGTAAAGTACGCAGCTAGTTTTGGAGAATGCTCATCCTGCCATGCTTGAACGATGCAATGGCCGATGCCGGGATACTGGCAGAGCTGATGTTCAATCTCCCCTAGTTCTATGCGAAAACCTCTAATCTTCACCTGATTATCGCAACGGCCTAGAAATACCAAATCCCCCTTTGGAGTCCATTTCACGATATCCCCTGTTCGGTACAACCTTTCCGTATGAAGAGGAAATTCGCCACCTATCAAAATCTCCTTGTTTACAAAACTTTTTTTAGTCAATTCCTCACGGTTCAAGTACCCTCTTGCAAGTCCGATTCCACCTACCCACAGTTCTCCCGGAACTCCTATCGGGACAGGGTTCCCAAACGGGTTCAGCACATAGAGCCGCTTATTATAAACAGGCTTGCCGATCGTTATCTCCCTTCCCGGACTGCATGGGGCAGCGGAACACATAACTGTCACTTCTGTCGGACCATACGCGTTCAGGAACAGGCGTCGTCTCCCCCAAGCCTTTACAAGGTCGGGTGTACAGACCTCCCCGCCCGACACGATCGTACGCAAAACGGGCAACTCCCTCTCCCCCATCGTTCGCAAGACGGAAGGCGGAAGCATCGCAACGTGAATATTTTTTTCCTCGAGAACATCTGAAACGTCAGCATAGGGAGGCAGATCATCTTCAGATAGAACAACAAGCGTTCCTCCTACTGTAAGCGTACCAATCCATTCATACACGGAAGCATCAAAACTGATGGAAGCAAATTGCATGACTCTTGTTTGGGGCGAAATGCCGAATTTGTCGACCAGGTAAGGGATCAGCGCCACAAGTCCAGCGTGTTCAATGAGCACACCCTTCGGTTTTCCGGTAGAGCCGGAAGTGTAAATAACGTAAGCGAGATCGCTCGGCTTGACCCGTATGTTTAGATTATCGGAATGACTGTAAGGAGACGTAAAACCATCCTCGACACAAATAAGCAACTGCTCATCGATGCCGAGTTGTGCGATTATCGGTTTGAGTTTTTCAATCGACTTGTTATTTGTCATGATGAAGTTTATTTGAGCATCTTTCAAAATAAATCGGATCCGTTCTTCGGGATATTGCGGATCGATCGGAAGGTAAGCTCCTCCCGTTTTCATGACTCCCAGCATGGCCGGTATCACATCCGCGCTTCTATCCATAACGATAGCGACCAAAGTCCCTAACGGAAGAGGTGCGTTGTGTTTTTTTCGGTATACGTCAAGAATGAAACTGCCAATTCGATTAGCCCGGCAATTCAATTCGCAATAGGTAAGCTTCTGTTTGCCGAATTCCAATGCGACCGCTTCGGGCGTCTCGGAAGTCTGTTCTTCTACCAATTGAAATACGGTACTATGGGATGAATAGTCCCTATCCGTATCGTTCCATCGGACGAACTGCTTCCATTCCTTTAGGGTCAGTATGGGGTGAAAGAGAACCGGTTTCTTCGGAGCATTCAACGCGTTTGACAATAATGCTTGAAAATGCCCGCCCAGCCTATTAATCTGCGCTTTGCCATATCTCCTGCCATCGTATCGTATCATGCATTCCAATTCATCGCGGGTATAGCGATAACAGAAAGTGATGCCCTGCTGTTCCACTCTCGAATGAACCTTTATATTTATGTACGGCTGCAAGTACCCTCCATTCGATTCTATAATACCGACGGTAATAGAATCCTGCAGCTCCGTATGTGTCCATTTCCCGCTTACCTTCCGAGCTGTCTCTCGTTCCTCGCTCCGTGTTCTGCCGAAACATTCGTCCAACTGAAGCTTTACCTTGTTCACCAGACAGAAAAGGTTATCCTCTTTTTGAATAGATATATCTAGCGGATGGGCATTGCAACATGTATCTTCGTCGTCTTGTGAACTTGTCGAAAACAAAACGGAAATTTCATATTGTTCAGCGTAAGACGATAACAGTACGGACCATATCGAAAGCAGAAAAGAAGACATGCACAGTTGGTGTCCGTGAACAAATTCAGTTGCTGACCTGACCGTTTTCTTTCTAAAACGAATGTTATGGATCATTTCCTTATCAAATGAATCAAATCTGTTTTCCCTTAAAGCATCAATTAGGCTCCTGACTTGTATATTGGCAGGTACCATTCGTTATTTATTCCCCTCTCGTTGTTTTTTAGAACATGCGTAAGGTTGGTCTACAAGAATCATCGCTCAGGAACTAGGGCGACATCATTCAAGTGTAGCGCATGAGTTGAAGCGCAACCAAATGTCCAATATGTATAAAGCTGATAGAGCACGACTGGCCTATGTGAACGCCGTAGTTGCACCTCTTCCTTCCATAAGCAGACTATGAATAGAATCGAGTCTATCAGCGAGAGACTCAAGGCAACTTGGTCACCTGATCAAATTTGCTTGCCATGAGAAGCTTGAAGACACACATGGCATTCAAGTTTTAAGGAAATGCCTAGGCTGGAAAATCGCTTTCGAATCATTTATGAATGAACTGCCGCACCTCACTTGACAATCCGTCTTTTCTACAAACTATGTATTAAGAACATGGAAGCATTGGTCATTGGTACAGGCGGGCAATAAAATGATCGGTATTAGAAACCATGCAAATGGGAGCGGATGCTTAAATCATCGTGCAGCGATTCGTGGATAATTGAAAATATCTAAAAATATGTATTTGGAGTTTAGCCTTTTAAAGATACCATAATGCATAAAATAATTCAAAAAACTTAAAATCCTCCTTTCTTCCCCGTTATTTTCAATAGATCGTTACATCGAAATAATAAAAAAACTGAACAGTGACCCTTACACGGACACTAAAAAACACACTACGCTGTCAGAAGATGATTCCTATATTCATTAGGAGTCATCTTCTTTAATGTCCACTGATATCGTTCGGTATTGTGAAAGTAAATGCAGTGAAGGATATTTTCGTCTCCGATAAGTGCTTAACATTTGGATTTGCTTCTGAGTGTCCATCTCTCGGGTCACAGTTCTATCATCGATAACCCAAGTGAACATTTATGCGGAAATCCTATTTTACTTTAAGAGATTAGATGGATAGCCTCATTTGGAAATGAAAGCATAATGGTCGTCCCCCGCCCCAGTTCACTTTCGGCTAGCACCGTTCCTCCATGAGCTTCTGCCAATTGTTTTGCAATCGCCATTCCAAGTCCCGATCCACAAGAAGACTCATCTGTAGACGTACCGCGGTAGTAACGATTAAATAAATTTCCTAGTGTCTGTTTATCCATTCCTTTCCCATTATCCTCGAATACGAGTACAATTCGGCTACCTTCCATTTGTAGTTTTATGCACAATGTCGTATCCTTCGAATTATGCAAAAATGCATTCACGCACACATTAGCTACCATGCGCCGAAAATAACGCGGATCCATCGAAAATAATACTTCTTGATGGGGATATAAATATTTGATACGTCCTGCGGAATATTCGGGCGGCATGATATGCACCAGTTCCTTTTGCAGCCAGTCTCTCAAATCCATGACTTCTAATTGCAACGGAAGACTGTTGCTCTGCAGTCTATATGTTAAATTCAATTCTTGAATAAGTTCGTCCATCACCTCCGCTTTTTGCCTCATAATATCCGCGTATTCGGCAACTTCCTGTTCACTCCAGTTGTACTGCGGCGCGTTCAAAAGATGCGCATAGCCAATGATAGACGCAAGCGGTGTCTTCATATCATGTGATACCCCCGCGAGCCATTCTTCACGAAGCACTTCATGCTTCCTTCGCTCCTCATCCGCCTCTTCCAGTCGAATTGCCATACGCCGCAAGCTGTCAATGACATCGCCATAGATGCGGTAGTTCCGCTTCATCTTTCCATTCTGCCGCTGTGATAACGGCATGCCCTTGAAATTAGAAGGTTCTTCATACTTGCCAAGCTCAATTCGCCTCATCCACAGCATAAGATGCTGAAGCGGCCTTGCCAGCCGCGCGCTCTGCCACCATGCCATGCCGATAAAAACAACGATCATAAACATAATAACAGCCGCAGCAGCAATCCAAATCAATTGCATTGGGCTATCTACAATGAATCCAGCAACGTCAATCGATGAGCCAAATGTAGGAGGCCGATGCATCAGCCACGTTTCTTTCGTATCTGGCATGTAACGATAAGTAAGAATCCATCCATAACGTTCAGGGTAAACGCTTCGAAGACCGATGTCTGAAACTTCATACCGAGACGGCTCTTCTACAGGCTTCTGCCATGATTTGAGTTCACGCCCATCGGCATCTATTAGCTGTACCCATGCCTGTTGGTCGCTTAGTAATTGATCGGCCTCCTTGAAGGATTGCTCAGTCCCCTTCTCTCTAGCCGCCAACCAACGATCCAGCAGTTGATCCTGGGCAGAATCAATACCAAACAATACCGTAAGCGTTGCATGCCCAATCTCTGTGACATATAAAGATAAATGATAAGGAAATGGAGAATTCTTTTCTACATAGGCCATTATTTCTCCTGAAGCATAATGAGTCGGCACATTTGAAGGAGCCGCATATGACTTGATGACATCTCCCTTCTCATTTACAATTTGCATCCATCCCCCGACCATATCCACTTTCCTCAGTATTTCTTCATCCAGAGATATTTTCCCATCTTCATCGACCGAAATCGACCTAGAAACCAATTCCCAGCCATGCCTCATGAAGTTGCGATTTAATTCCAATTCGGTTACGCGATCAGTTATCCAAATAAACGCAAACAGTACCGCAGTTAACAATATTGCCCCAATAAAGACCCACTGCCAACCGTAATGCCATGCCAGCCTCTTTCCCGTCTTCATTGTTGATCTCCTCGTTCACAAAGATGCCCTCCTTGTTCCAGTTCTTCCTTTTCGGGCGGAACAAGCTTATATCCGAGTCCACGGACAGTGATCAACAGGCGCGGGTTGCTCGGTTGCATCTCGATGCGCTCTCGTATTCGATGAACATGCACCATAACGGTATTATCATCGCTCAGGGAATCATGGCCCCATACCCGCTCATACAATTCCGATTTCGAAAAAATCCGGTTCGGGTGCTTGCAAAAGAACAGCAGCAATTGAAATACCATCGCGGGACAATCGACGACTTTGCCCTTGACGCGAAGCTCACCGGCAGCCGCATCCAATTGAACATCACCATATCGATATACGTGATCTTCAGGCAATGCAGGCACAACTTTCTCTGTCTCCCCTTTTTTGGACATATAACGCCGCAATAAAGCCTTGGTTCGTGCCGCCAGCTCCAATGGATTGAACGGCTTTGCTACATAATCGTCCCCTCCGAGCGCAAACCCGGTCAACTTATCCAAATCCGTCGTCCTGGAGGTCACAAATATAATCGGGGCGTCACACTTCTGGCGGATAAACGGGGCGATTTCAAACCCGCTTTTCCCTGGGAGCATAACATCTAATATAATCAGGTCAACCGCTTCCTTCTCTATATGGCAGATGGCCTCTTCCCCCGTCGTGATACAAGTTATGTACTCCATACCTTCTTTATGTAACACGGCTCGAACCATTTTGCTAAGCGCACTCTCATCCTCAACGATGAGAATGCGCGCCTCATGCAAATCCATGTTATTCATCTCCATTCGCAGCGTAAATTATCTTCCGATCAATGCGTTCATTTTATCACATCCATTTGTCCCCCTTATCTCCACTTTCTTAACGGAACCTTAACTGTCCGTCCAAATGAAGTGGAAAATACTGAATAATTAAGGTTGGCATGAACTTCTGTTTCCATTCCGTTCAACTTCGTTTCCTACAATTAAAGCAGGTAAGTTCATCGCAATCTAAAACATCAATTTATGCTAATGGGAAAGGAAGATTAGAAATGAAACAATCAAAAGGCAGGATAGTTTTTCTGACCGCATGTTTAGCAATCAGCATGACATACCCATTTACTGTCGAAGCTGAGTATAAAGAAGGGATAAGAACGGAACATATGACGAAAACTGCCGGAACTATTGTATCTGACCAATCGTATTCCAAAAATCAACTGACGTCTGAGTTAATCGAACAATGGATCCAAAAGCCGGATGGCTCGCATATGTACCGTTATTTTTCCAAGGAGCTTATGGAAAAAGTCCCTGAAGGCTACCTCCCGAAGCTGCTTCAAGCGCTATGGAAAAAGGGAGAGAAGCCGACGCTTATCGCCCGCAAAAGCTTAGGCGGCATTGAATCATATGTGTGGACGGATTCGACCGGACTGCGTGGCATTCAAACCGGAATTGCGAATAACGAAATCGTGTCGCTGCAGATGTACCCTCTTCTCCAATGGGAATCCGATCATCACCCGACAAAGCAGGCGTATAAGCCCCCGTTTACAGGTGAGTGGCTGGTATTCTGGGGTGGTAATAATGAATTCGTGAATTATCACTACGCTTCTCTTGGGGAACGTTACGCCTATGACCTCGTCATTGCGCGCGGTGGGTTGAGCTATGAGGGAGATCCGTCAAAGAACGAAAGCTACTACGCATTCGGTCAGCCAGTAGTAGCACCACGGGATGGCACCGTCGTTCGAGTAGAGAATAATATTGTAGACAATGATCCCGTTGGCGTACCAAACGAGAAAGATATGGCGGGGAATTATGTGGTCATTGATCATGGCAACGGGGAATACAGCATGCTTGCTCATTTCAAGAAAGGCAGCGTTGTTGTCAAAAAAGGCGACGTTGTCAAGCAAGGCCAACTGTTAGGAGAGTGCGGCAATTCAGGCAATTCAAGTGAACCTCACATTCATTTCCAAGTATCGGATACACCACAGTTTGAGGAAGGCATGTCTATCCGAATTCGTTTTGAGGGCGGGATTGACCCTGTATACGGCCAGACGATTACAGGTCAAAGCGCAGTCGCAACGAAGTAAGTAGCTGCGAATGCTCTCTTATCGCTTTATCATGTAACTTCTATGAAATGAGATCTCGTATCTTCTTAGAATGAACGACGAATAGGAACGTCAGAGAACAAGCGAAAAGATCGAGTGCAGTCACACGAAGGAGGCCAAAACTCGATCTTTTTCGTTATTGTCATGACGTTATTCTAGTTGCATGACCGCGTCATACTTGTGGATGACTTAATGCGTATACGCGTTCACATTATCTGTATCGACTGCCTCATGCAATGCCGCATTCAGCCCACTTGCAATAATGTTCGCCATATCCTCCATGAACTCGTCAACTTCCTTCGGCGTTACGACTAAATCATGACCGAGCGGCTCAAGCACTTCCTTAACCAGCATTAATCGTTCCTGCTCGCTAATATCATCCAGCATGCCAAGGATGTCCCTTGTATGGTTCGTTTCCTGCTTAAAATGCTCTTTCATATAATCAATTGCATTGTTGACAATTGTTGAGGCATAGCAGACCGTCGGCACCCCGATTGCAATGCATGGAATCCCGAGAATGTCCTTCGTCAATCCTCGGCGCTTGTTGCCTACACCAGAGCCTGGGTGAATGCCAATATCTGCAATCTGAATCGTCGTATTCACCCGTTCTAGCGCCTTGGATGCTAGGGCATCGATTGCAATGATCACATCTGGCTTCGTCCGCTCCACAATCCCTTGCACGATTTCGCTCGACTCGATCCCAGTTACCCCGAGTACACCAGGTGCAACCGCACTGACTTCTCGGTATCCAGGACTCACTTGATCCGGCATAATTTCGAAGTAATGGCGAGTAACGAGTACGTTTTCTACGACTAGAGGCCCTAGAGCGTCCGGTGTTACATTCCAATTCCCGAGTCCAACGATGAGCGCCTTGGAGTCTTTATTCAACCCGACTTCACCCAAGAAACCTTCGAACAACTGAGCGAACTTGGTTGTTACGCGATCCTGGAGCTGGCTGTCCTTACGCCGCAAACCGGGTACTTCAATCGTAATATACCGTCCTGGCAGGCGACCAATTGCACGGGAGCCCTCTTCGGTCTGGACATGTATCTTTGTCACCTTAATTCCACGTACATCCTCCACTTCTTCGGATACACCAGGTATCGGGATCGTACTGTCCGGCTGGGCAATTTCTCTTGATTCGAGTGCTAAATCGGTTCGAACTGAATACGAATTTAAATCTACTGTCATGGTAAACTCCTCCCATATCGCACATCATTTCCTAACCTGTATTTTGCTCATAGAGACGTTTCTTATGCGAATGATAAAGCGTACCGAGCAGAACGGTGACAGACCGTTGAACATCCCCGTCCATTTCAAGGCTAATCCCAATACCAACGTGGCAAATGTATTGCTTTTTGAATTGTAGCGTGATAGAATACTTTAAGTTGTGAATCTATTTTTCTTATGAACGAGGGAATTGGATTCTGTTGTCGCACTACGATGCAACGGAGGTGAAAGCAATGCCAAACATTAAATCCGCTGTTAAACGCGTTAAAACAAACGACAAGCGCCGTCTGTTGAACGCTTCTCAAAAATCTGCACTTCGCACAGCTGTTAAAGCAGCTGACACTGCTTTGGCGAACAACGAAGCAGAAACAGCTAAAGCTGCTGTCGCTTTGGCTTCCAAGAAATTGGATAAAGCTGTGACAAAAGGCTTGGTACACAAAAACGCGGCTTCCCGCAAAAAGTCTCGCTTGGCAACGAAATTGAACGCTCTGCTTGCGCAAGCGTAAGCCCGAGCCTTTTCATACTTAGCTAGAAGCGAAGAAACCAGAAGATGAACGCCTAGGCGTTCATCTTCTGGTTTCTTTTTGCATTCTTGTTATTCCTTTCGACATCCGCATAATAAACAGCTCTAAGCCCAATGTTTTTTCCACTTGACCTGATTTCATTTCATAATCAAGCTCTGCCGCCTCTGCAATCCACTTTGTCAGCATATTGCTATCATAGTCACGCGCTTGCTCATAAGCCATTTTGACCGCATACGGATGCATTCCGAGCTGAGAAGCTGCCTGCTGCTGACTGAAGCTGCGGCTCGTCAATTCCTTCACCTGTACCATAATCCGCAACTGACGCACGATAAGCGCCATAATTTTAATGGGCTCTTCCTTCTGCTTCAACAATTCATGCAGCGTATCGAGCGCACGATCCGCCCGCCGCTTAATAATGTCCTCGACGAGTTGAAATACATTCTGCTCCGTATTTTTAGCAATTAAAGAGTGGACCGTATCTACGACTACTGTTCTGCCTGTCCCAGTGAACAAGCAGCACTTTTCAATTTCGGCCGACAGGGTTTGCAAATTCGTTCCAGCATTGTTCAGAACGGTTCGTACGGCCTCATCCTCTATGGCGCATCCGTGCTTCTCCGCTTCCTTGCGAACCCATAAAATCAGCTCATCTGCACTAAGCGGCAAGAAAGGCAGCACCGCCCCTGCGGTCTTTGCTTTCTTGACCGTTTTCTTTCGCTCATCCAGCTTGTCCGCTTGGACAAGGAATACTACAATGCTCGTATCCATCGGATTATCCATATACTCCAGCAAGCGTTCGGTCTGATGCTCAATCTTGCCATCCTTGCCTGATGCGAACACCGTCTGATCCTTGACAAGAATGATTTTGCGCTGAACTAGGAACGGCATCGTCTCCGCCTCTGCTACGACTGCCTCCACTGGAAATTCAGAAGTATCCATCTTCATAATGGCTAATTCACGATTTTCTTCATCCACGGTATGCTCTATTAAAAATTGAACGAATTCCTGAATTCGATATTTTTCCGTACCGTACAGAATATAGATAGGGCGCGGGAAGCCGCGCTTAATTTCCTTGACGGCTGCTTTAATATCCACCATGTTGCTACCCTCCCCTCACGATATAACGAACCTCATCATAGCAGACTTTGCTGCAAAAACAAAGGGACTTGCACAACATCTCTGTTGCGCGAGTCCCTTTGTCCCCTAACATCTATAATAAACATTTGCCACGAAGCTCTAGAAACTTCGCACAAATGGTCATTCGACGTACGGGAAAGCTTTGCTGTCATCCTGATATTATAATATACGCAAGGCCTTACTAATGTGTGCATCAACGCCCTGCATGTCTGCCCTTTTTATTACTGCTGCTGAACGGAACCCTCGATCACTTCTCGCTCTTCCTGATTTTCAGTATCCTTAACCAGTTCGAGCGATTCGTTCTTCAGCTCATATTGCTGCTTAACTGACTTTCCATCTTCCGCTGCGGTCACAATCGTCAGCTTCGAGCTATCAGCAGACCATAAAAGCTCTGTTGGCTTATCTGCCAGTGCAATTGTCTGCAGCTTGGTACGTTCCTGTCCAGTTAACTTATACAACAGTAACTGCCCATTGTCCCAAGTCGCCATAAGGCTGCCGTTCGGTGCCGTTGCTTCAGCCGTGGACGTAATCGAAGGAGGACCAACTAAGCTGTTGACCTGCTTCTCCTCAGTTGAACCATTATCATTTTGAACCTGATTTGTATCTTCTTTCGGCGGCTCTTCTGCCGGAGTCTGTTTTGTATCTTTTTGCAACTGATCTTTCTTAGCATCTTCCTTCTTGCCCTCTTGTTTAGCTGGAACCTTGCCCTTATCCAGATCCGTTTTCGGCTGTCCGCCTTTTACAGGGGGTTGATCTGTTGAGGCTATCTCTCGCTCCTTTTGCCGACGAGATGACTTACCTTTAGAATCTGCCTCTGTCTTCGAACTTTCCCGAGCCGCGGAGCCTGCCTTATATTCCTGAACACCTTGTTCTGACGCCTTAAGATCCTTATTTTCCGTTCCATCCGGCGCCTTATAGGCAGAAGAGTCAGGCTGATTGTTCTGTGGATCGTTATTCGCTGGCTTCTCCTTCACCGGCGAACTAGAGTCCGATTTAGTTTCTTGAGGGCCATGTGATTCATCCATCGCTTCTGATTGCATCAATTGCTCTTTTCCCAGCTCGCCAAAGTCCCCAGCCTGTTCGACTGTAGGCGGCTTGAAATTCACAATAAACAGTCCTAGCACAAGCCCCGCTGCTACGACAGCGCTTGTTGCACGCCAACGGATTCGTTCGAACCACCGCTGAGCAGCCTGAGGCTGCGAACGATCCTTATCGATACGTTCCTTTTCGGACTTATCGTTCGTTACTGGGCTCACTGCCTTCATCTCATGCGGATAAGGTTCTACATTTGATTCGACCGCAGCCAACTGTTCGTCTCGATCTATGAAATCAAGCGTAGGCATAATTGCATCAACTAGGCTGAATTTAGGCTCGACCTTAGGCAGCTGAACTAATTCCATATGGAGCCGTTCCAATCGCTCAGCCATTTCACTACAGGCGGGGCAATGGTTAATATGCTCAGTCAGAAGGCGCTGTTCCGTATCGTTTATGTCTCCATCCAATCTCCGCTGCATAAGTTCCATCACCTCTGAACAGTTCATCCTCGCACACCACCTTTCTCGTAATCTTGCAGCATTGTCTGCAGCTGTTGTCTGGCGCGGAATAGATATGATTTCACCGTATTGAGAGGCAAGTTCAAACTTTCAGCAATTTCGTTATACGAGAAGTCTTGCAGATAGCGAAGCACAACAACAGCACGATGATGCTCCGGCAGTTGCTCTATCGCCTCTCGTATATCCTGCGCTGCATGGGAAGATAGAACCTCACGCTCCACGCTTTCATTCCCAAGGAATGTGAGGTTATGCTCCTCAATTGATACAGTTGGCTTCGTACGACGGAATTTGTCAATGCAAATATTCGTTACGATGCGCTGTACCCAAGTTTTGAACTGTGCTTTCTCCTCATACGATTGAATTTTAGTATATATCCGGATTAAGGCCTCTTGGGACGCGTCCAGTGCATCCTGCTCATTATTCAGTATGTAATAAGCAGTTCGATACACATATTGTTCGATTTCCCGCAAAAGAGTGATAAGCGCGTCTCTATCGCCAGACTGAGCGGATCGAATGAGTCCTGGCTCTACCACCTTGATCCCCCTCTCTTGCATATCCATTGACGTGAGAACGTCTGAAATGGTTGCAGATGATCGTTACCAATTTGTAGAATAATCTTGATACGTGAATTTTTTTTCAATAATCCAACATTAGCATAGCAAACAACACCTTGAAAAGGATATTACAATGTAATGAAACTTAAAAAATAGAAGAAAGCTACAGGAAAGAAGAAAAAGCACGCCTTATATGACGTGCTTCCCGCGCCAATCTATAAATGTATCCTATCACGCTTCGCTCTAACCTTCAAACCACCTGATGTCAGCTTGAATTGAATTTCCCCCTCTATGTCTGTACGCTTCACTGGGATCCTCGCATCACGCAGCGTATCTAACACCTTCGGATGTGGATGACCATATCGATTATTTCGCCCCGCTGAAATAATTCCGATTTTGGGGTGCCATTGCTCTATCCATTCTGGGGTAGTAGAGGTTTTGCTGCCATGATGCGCTACCTTCAATACATCAATAACCCTCGGCGACCTCTCTGCAACATATTGCAACATTTGTCTCTCTCCATCGGCCTCCAAATCACCTGTCAGCATGAATACCGCATGTTCACCACTGGTTGGGTGTGTAAGTGTTACCTGTACGACAAGGGACGCCTCATTCTGATTGTTCTCCAATTGGAGAGAAGAATCAGAATTTGATGATGGGTACGGATACAAAACCTCTAACGTACTCCACTGATCCAACTTCCAGCGCTGTCCCGCTTCCCATTTACGGATTGGAATCCCTTTATCTATAGCTGTACCATATAAATTGTTCATAAAAACAGAAGACTTCCATGTCCCATTCATAATGAACTGCTTCACGGGAATATGCTTCAACACGGCCTGCAAGCCGCCGGCATGATCTTGATCAGCATGGGTAAGCAGAACGACATCCAACTCCCTGATTCCTCGCTGCTTCAATAAGGGGACAACAACCTTTTCCCCTACCTCGAATGGTACCCTTCGTTCCCGCCAATGGTCATTCGGTTTGCGGAAATTCACAGTCCCTCCTCCATCAATCAGCATATGCTTGCCTGTTGCAGTCGAAATCAGAACACTGTCACCCTGACCAACATCAATGAAGCTTACCGTTGCACCATCAGGACGGCTCCAAGTATATCCCTGCACCACCACGAATCCAAAAATGAAAACAGCCCCAAATGCTCCGATCCCCTGATATCGTCCCCCTCTAATCGGAAGCTCGATGAAATCAAGCGGCTGTGTTTCATCCCCATGATGAACTGCCGCATTCTTGCCTCTCTTGTAAATCTGTCTAGTTGCCGACCAGCGGCGTACAGATTCAAGTGCTATGGCGAATATCACATAGTAAAGAACAATCCACCACAATGGAGGCGTTGGCCATATAATCGTAGCTCCTTCGATTTGCGCCAGCCAGTGAACCAAGTGGAACGTGAACTCATTCAAGTGTTCAACGAGCCACGCAACCGGTTTCGCTAAGGGCTCATATACGGAACCGATAAGTAAGGACATGGAACCTAAAGGTAGTACAATAAGACTAATACAGGGCACGATCACAAAATTAGCTAGAAATGATAACAGTGAAAACTGATTAAAATAATATACCGTTAGAGGCAGTGATACAGACTGTGCGACTAACGTCACAGAGATTGCACTGGATATCGTTCTTGGAAGTGAGCCTAACATGTTCATCACTTGAGGAACAAATACTATCAATCCGGCCGTAACCACAAAAGATAATTGAAATCCGACCTGAAGCACATAGCGGGGATCCCATAACGCCATAAGAAGGAAGGCTGCCGCCAATAGATGAAGACCATCCTTCAGCCAGCCCCTTTTTGCTCCGTACAGTGCAAGAAGCGCCATCATACCTGCCCGTATGACAGACGCAGAGGCTCCGGTCATCAATACATATATTGGGATGAATCCCATCGTGATCGATATGCTCGTTTCCTTGGTGATTCGCAGTAAGCGTAAGAGCGATAATAACGCTCCGATGAGTACACCTACATGCAGTCCGGATATGGCGAGCACATGGGTCAGTCCCAACTGCGAAAACTGTTGATAAATATCCGGATCCATATCTTCCCGCGTCCCTAGCACAAGCCCCTGCATATAGCCGCTATGCGGTTGTACGTAGATGTGCTGCAGTATATTTGCCAAACGTTCCCTGCCTTGATCAACATAGGCGAGCATCCGATTCCATAGGACTATTGGTTCATAGATAGAGATCGTTCCAAGTGAAACATGCAGTTGCATGTGCTGCAAGCCAGACACCTTCAAGATTGAATGGATATGCAATGTACGCAAATAGTCTCGATAACTAAAACCACCAAAATTCCCAGCGTCACCGGGGACATCCAGCTTGCCTTGTATACGTACCAGTTGCCCACGTTTCCAATCATTCACTAGCTTCAACTCCTGCTTGCTCAAGAGTTTAACTTGAACAAGCAGCATTTCCCGAACACGATCCATACGAGACACTTCAGGTGTCCTCCAGCCTGTTGCTGCAAGTTGGAACTGCATCCGGTCTCCATCGATCTCTGGATGGGAAAAAATGATTCCTTCCCACTCACCGTTCAATTCCTGTTCCTGATCGACAAGGGAAAGGGATTCCCATTCTGACCATACACTGTCGCCAGCCTTGACGATCCATTGATAATAAAGCACAGCAAACATTAATAGCAGCGCATAGACGATCGCCTGCATGCGGCTGCATTTGCTCCCAATTACACAGATGGGCAGCAGCAGTGTCAATCCGAATGCCGCTACCCAAGCCTCTCCATTAGACAGCACTGCGCTCAGATGAAATCCTGCTGCAATGATACATGCAGCAGCGACTAACGGCCGACGTGCCAGCATATGAACTCCTTCCTGCTGCGAATACGCAAAAAAACCTCTGTACTCGCAAGTTCACTCGTTCGCATTCCATATGCGCAACAAAGTACTTGATTTGAGTACAGAGGTTCTTCCTCTTCCGTATTCAACATTTTCAATTATTCGCGAACCTCATCCATAACTGATTCAGCTGGCGGATGATAATGCTGCAGCTGGCGGAACACAATTCCTTTGTGCTCCATCATCGCCGCCACCTTATCACTGTCCTTCTTATAAGGGCGATGATATACGATCTCCACAACGCCGCTGTTCGCAAGCATATTTGCACATGTCCAGCATGGCTGATCCGTCACATATACCGTAGAACCTTCCCGATCATTCCGATCTGTGAACAGGAGCAAATTTTGTTCGGCGTGGATCGTACGTATGCAGCGCTGCTTCTTGACCATCTGCTCCGAACCGTCTACGATAACCTTCTCATACTGTTCTGCGATCATGCAGCCAGCCTCACTGCAGTCAGGAACCCCCATCGGAGCGCCGTTATAAGCAGTACCCAACAGCTTCTTACCCTGTACAAGCAACGCGCCAACATGCCTTCTAGGGCATCGTGAGCGTGTAGACACCATATAGGCAATATCCATAAAATATGTATCCCAGTCTTTGCGCATAGTCGTTGTCATAACTCCAGTCCCCATTCTTCTGCCTTTGTCTATGATGTGTATATTATCCTTATTGTAAGCAGGGTTGTGCATTCGTGCAACAAAAGACGTCACATTCTACACATTTCCTTCTTTACTCAATACGGACTTTATCCCGGATTTTAGCCATTAGCTTTTTTCCGATTCCCTTCACCTTCATCAAATCGTCAATTCGACGGAAGGCGCCCATCTTGTCACGATATTCAACAATTGCCTTCGCTTTACTTGGACCAATACCTGGAAGCGTCATTAACGCTGAGGCATCAGCCGTATTAATGTTAATTAGCTGAGATGGAGTTTCTTTTTCTCCTGAAACATTTGCTTGCTCCTTAATATCTTTTTTGATCTGTTGTTCATCAGCTGCCACTAAAGGAGGGGAAGTTGCAGATGTTGCAGAAGTTTCTGAGCTTCCAGAGTTGTCCGGCTGCCCAGTATCAATACCGCTGTTCTTCTTCACGTCAGCTTGTATAGCAGGTTGCTGCTTATATCCCCAATCTTCCCCTTTACCCCCTTTCAATGGCATAGTATTGTCATTCAGCAGAGCTGGCTTTCCATCAGCGGCAATCAAAGACTCAATTTCTTCATTCAGATCTGTCCATGTGCCTGCATCCAATACTGCTTGCGGCTTCACCCATACCCACATGCAAATCGCAACACCAATCACGGCCAAGCCCATAGCTAGCAGCCAGCGCATTGGTAGTGCTTTAGCTTCCCTATTTCCTTGCTTCATGTCCCCACACCCTTCGTCAGCGAATGACGGCATAATGGTCAACCATGTCATCATATGGATCAATAAGCTTGATAATCTTGCGTTCGTAGAAATTGAATACGAAGAGAACATAATCACGACGTGTGCAGAATAGGCAGAGGCAAAGGGAGGGAACGTACTTGAAAGTCGGATTTATTGGTACGGGAAGCATGGGGTCTACGATAATTGAGGCACTACTTCAATCTGGAGCATTAGAATCATCTCAACTTATCGCAAGCAATCGTTCAAAACATAAAATTCAGCAACTTGCTGCACAATATCCCGGGTTTCAACTGGCCAGCAGCAATGTAGAAACTGTACAGGAAAGCGATATTGTCTTTATATGCGTAAAGCCTTTGGAGTTTAAAACGGTTCTGGATGAAATAGCGCCATTTGTCAGACCTGAACTTATCGCTGTATCGATAACAAGCCCTGTGTTGATCAGCCATTTAGAACAGCAGCTGACTTGTAAAATAGCGAAAATTATCCCGAGTATCACGAATTATGTATGGAGCGGAGCATCCTTATGTATGTATGGCAGCAGAATCCTTACAGAAGACAGGCTGCTATTGGAACAACTGATGATGTCAATTAGCCGACCTGTTCAGGTTCCCGAGCAGTTCACCCGCATCACTTCGGATATATCAAGCTGCGGCCCTGCATTCATTGCCTTCTTTGTCCAAAAATGGGTAGACGCTGCTGTTGAAGTAACAGGAATCGAAAGAAAAGACGCCGAACGTCTAGCTAGCGAAATGCTGCTTGGAACTGGCAAGCTGCTTACCGAGGGCGGTTTCACCCTTGAGCATCTGAAACAGCGGGTAGCCGTCCCCGGCGGCATAACCGCCGAGGCGCTCCGACTGTTGGATGATGAGCTCGAAGGAGTATTCCAGCAGCTCATTCAAGTCACCCATGCCAAATACGAGGAGGACCTGCATAAGGTCGAATTCCAGTTATTCGGCGAAGAACTTAACCGACCACAATGTTGACGAGTCGACCTTTGACCGCGATGACTTTGCGAACCGTCTTGCCAGCAATGGCTTCCTGAACGTTCGCAAGGGACATCGCTTTTTGCTGCATCGCCTCTTCGTCAGCATCAGCCGCTACATTTGAACGGCATACAATCTTACCATTCACTTGGATTACAATCTCAACTTCTGCGTCAACGGTAAGAGCTTCCTCATAAGTCGGCCATGCAACATACGTAATCGACTCTTGATGGCCAAGACGCTGCCACAATTCCTCTGCAATATGAGGCGCAAGCGGCGACAGCAATTGAACGAAGTTCTCCATCGCTTGGCGCGGAAGAACATCTGTCTTGTAAGCTTCATTGATGAAAATCATCAATTGGCTGATTGCCGTATTGAAGCGGAAGCCTTCAATGTCTTCCTTTACCTTCTTAATCGTCTTGTGCCATGTACGGATGAAGGCTTGGTCTGCGCCATCCGTTCCGTCAACGATTTTGCTGTTCAGTGCTCCTGTTTCCTCGTTAATGAACAGGCGCCAGATGCGGTTCAAGAAGCGGAAGCTGCCTTCTACCCCGTTCGTATTCCAAGGCTTTGTTGCCTCCAATGGACCCATGAACATTTCATAGATGCGAAGTGTATCGCCGCCGAACTCGTTCACAATATCATCTGGATTGATTACATTGCCGCGAGACTTGGACATCTTCTCACCATTCGTACCAAGGATCATCCCTTGGTTAACGAGCTTCTGGAATGGCTCCTTCGTATCTACAACGCCAAGGTCGAACAATACCTTATGCCAGAAGCGTGCATACAGCAAGTGAAGAACCGCGTGCTCTACGCCTCCAATGTACAGGTCGACCGGAAGCCATTTCTTTTGCTTCTCTTTAGAGCAGATTTCATCGTTATTGTGCGGATCGATGTAGCGCAGGTAGTACCAGCTGCTTCCCGCCCATTGCGGCATTGTGTTCGTTTCACGGCGAGCCTTCATGCCTGTCTCTGGATCAACTGTGTTCACCCATTCGTCTACATTCGCAAGCGGAGATTCTCCAGTACCCGATGGACGAATCTGGTCTACATCCGGCAGGGTAAGTGGAAGCTCGGATTCTGGCACAGGCTTCATCGTACCGTCTTCAAGATGCAAAATCGGAATCGGCTCTCCCCAATAACGTTGACGGCTGAACAGCCAGTCACGCAGGCGGTACGTCACTTTGCCCTCGCCTTTGCCTTCTGCTTCAAGCCACTCAATCATGCGCGCCATTGCAGTTGCATTATCCATTCCATTCAGGAATTCCGAATTTACATGCTCTCCGTCTCCGGAATATGCTTCTTCCTGTACATTGCCGCCATTAATCACTTCAATAATTGGCAGGTCGAACTGCTTGGCAAATTCCCAGTCGCGCTGATCATGACCTGGGACAGCCATAATTGCCCCTGTACCGTATCCAGCAAGTACATAATCCGCAATCCAGATTGGAAGCTTCGTCCCATTCGCCGGGTTCACTGCATAGCTGCCTGTGAATACACCCGTTTTGTCCTTCGCCAAATCTGTACGCTCCAGATCACTCTTACGTGCTGCTTGCTCTTGGTATGCCTTCACGGCAGCCTGCTGTTCAGCAGTTGTAATGCGATCAACAAGCTCATGCTCCGGCGCGACAACACAGTAAGTTGCACCGAACAGCGTATCTGGACGAGTCGTGAATACAACCAATTCCTCATCGTGACCATCGATTGCAAAGCGAACTTCAGCACCCTTGGACTTGCCAATCCAGTTGCGCTGCATGTCTTTCAAGCTTTCCGGCCAATCAAGATCATCCAAATCTTGCAGCAGGCGCTCTGCGTACTCGGTAATCTTCAATACCCACTGGCGCATTGGCTTTCGTATAACTGGATGGTTACCGCGCTCCGAGCGGCCATCGATAACTTCCTCGTTGGCAAGAACCGTGCCAAGTGCTGGACACCAGTTAACCGGTACCTCAGCTACATATGCCAGGCCTCTCTTGTACAACTGGATGAAAATCCACTGTGTCCACTTGTAATATTCCGGATCAGTCGTGCTGAACTCACGATCCCAGTCATATGAAAAGCCGAGAGACTTAATCTGACGACGGAAGTTGTCAATATTCTTCACCGTAAATTCACGCGGATGCTGTCCTGTATCAATGGCATACTGCTCAGCTGGAAGGCCGAATGCATCCCATGCCATTGGATGAAGGACGTTATATCCCTGCATACGCTTGTAACGGGACATGATGTCGGTTGCCGTATAACCTTCCGGATGCCCTACATGAAGACCCGCTCCAGATGGATAAGGGAACATATCCAACGCATAGAAATTAGGCTTGCTTTCGTCTTCTGTCGTTGCGAATGTCTTATGTTCATCCCAATAGGATTGCCATTTCGGCTCAATCTGCTGTGGCGCGTAGCCATGCGGCTGCTTCACTTCTTGACTCATAATTAATCCTCCTACGATGCCTTAACGGCTGCTCGCGCATGTCCGTCCTGCTTGCGGCAATGAATAAATGTGATTAAAAAAGCCTCTCATCCTTAGCGAATATCGCTAGGGACGAGAGGCATTATTCCCGTGGTACCACCCTAGTTAGCGGACAGCATGCTTTGCTATCCACTCCCTTTACACCATTAACGCTGGTGAAACGTCGCAGCTTAACGTTCCCGATTCTGCTGCGCGACTCTGAGGTGAGTTCGCTTCTACTCCATTACCGGCTTGCACCAACCGCCAGCTCTCTGAAGATGGATCGTAAGGTACTATTCCTCTTCGAAGTCTTTCCATTCTACCTATTCAGCTTCAATGTGATTATTGTGCACCAAATAGGTGCAAGTAGCTATATCATAATGAAAAATTTACTTATTGTCAATGATCGCCAAGCAACTCCAAAACTTTCTTGTTTGTTCGCCTTATAATGAAAACGTATCACCAGATTTCACATGCTACGACAGACATAAACAGACATAATGATGTAACATCGCATCAGGATTATGTACAACCATTATTTATTTAAGGCTTCACAGCGATCATAAATATTCGCCGTGACTCGTCGTCTGGAGACTGCCATGCAAAATCCGCAAATTGCTCGACACGGTCAAAGCCGACTTCCTTCAGCATAACTTCCAGCCAACTCGGATCGTAAGCTCGCTCTACATGTATCTCGTCAATCCGTTCATACAGTTCTCCGCCCTGCTGGCGAACGAATAAAGTTAATTGATGTTCAATCTCTTGGCGTTCTTCGTCATAATCCGAGAACCAGAGGTATGAAACATCTTCATCATCATATGCAAACGGCTGCGTCTCGGCATACTCCTCAAACTGACGAGCATGCAGTACATCGAACAAGAACAAGCCGCCAGATTTCAAATTATTGAACGTAGCTTGAAATGCACGCTTCACGTCTTCCTCTTCAGTCACATAGTTCAAACTATCGCAAAAAGAAACGACCGCATCTGCCTCATCAGGCATTGTCCACGCGCACATATCCTGATGAGCCCAGCGAACACTTCCTAAAATCGGCCCCGTCTCCAACAACTTGTTATTTGCAATAGACAGCATAGATTCAGAAATGTCGATGCCGATAACATCATAACCTAACTTGGCTAACGGTATAGCCGTACTCCCTGTTCCGCAGCCAAGGTCAACGATTGAACGCACCTCTCCGCTCCCGAAGCGCTCCCAAGCTTGGTTGGCAAAGGAGACCCATTGCTCGTACGGCATATCTCCCATTAATCGATCATAGACCTCAGCTATACGTCCATAAGAAATCATCCATCTTCACTTCCCCTGCTGGAGCTGCTCTAATCTCCCATCATCCACATTGGCTGATGGCGAACAACCTATCGTGCATTGTCGCTGCCGCGAGAGCGCATCTTATGCGCCTCCCGTGCCTCGGCTTGTGCAGCCTCGAGAGCCTTGTGAAGCTGCTCCTTATCCATCGCAGAAGCGGCTTCCGTCAGTTCCGTCCAGTTCCCCTTCTGACGAATGATTCCTGCCTTCATCAAACGTCCAATGGCACGCTTGAATGCAGATTTGCTAATCCCGAAGCGCTGCTTCACAATATCAGCCGGCGTTTCATCAGAATAAGGCATTGTACCATTCGGACGCTCCTTCAAGAAGGTGAACAAGCGTTCCGCATCTTGATCCATGCCCACTTCCTTGCGCTCCGCCATCGTAACATTGACTCGACCATCCTCACGAACATGCGTAATACGAACACGGACTGCTTCTCCTAAACGAAGCAGACGCGGACGCAGGGATTCATGCAGAAATCCGATCACGCCTTCTCCAACTGGCGCACCGTCCACAACAACGAAGGTTCCCATCTTGAGCGGACGGTATACTACCGCGTCGCGCCATGTATTGTTCCATGACTCCGGCGCCTTGAACATAGAAGGAACCAAATCATCTTCACGGGCTGGAAGTGCAATAAGACGGCCGTACCGATCCTGTTCCATGCGCACGTACACCTCGTCCCCAACCTGGGGATGAAGCGGTTCGAACTCAGGAAGCTCGCCCTTCGGGAGCAGCAACTGACGCCCAATGCCCATCTCTAGGAAGCAGCCATACTTTTTATGAATATCAGCAACCTTAAGCTTCGCAACTTCCCCTAATGTCAAAAGAGGACGCTTCATTGTCGCAGCGATACGATCTTCCGTGTCATAGTACAAGAACACTTCCACGTGATCGCCTGGCTTTACTTTGTCCGTAAGCTCTGTATAATGCAGAAGCACATCCTGCTCTCCGTTCGTCAGAAAATATCCGTACGGAGAAACTTCACGTGCAACTTCTAAACGTTGAATTGTACCTGCTTCCCAAATCATGCAAACTCCACTACTTTCGCGTCAGACCACAGTTTTTCAATGTTGTAGTATTCACGTTCTTCGCGGTGGAACACATGAACGATGACGTCGCCCAGATCGATGAGCACCCAACGTGCAGAATCAAAACCTTCCGTACCGCGTACTTGTCCGCCCGCTTCATGCACACGCTTGCGAATTTCGTTCGTAATCGCTTGAACCTGAGTGTCCGAGTTCCCGTGGCAGATTACAAAATAATCTGCAATAAGAGAAATACCTTGCAAATCTAGCGCAATAAGATCCATCGCTTTTTTATCTTCTGCCGCGTTTACGGCGATATCGAGCAATTGTTTTGTGTTGATTGCCATTCAATTACCTCCACATTAGGTTTGAACCTTGTATTCATAAGTGCTACAAAATCCTTAATCCGCTTGCTGTTCCAATTCTGCTTCCAGCTCTGCAAGTAGACCGTTGCGGGCACTGATCGTAAGCGGGAAAATTCGCCGCCGGCGCTCAATGAGGAACGATATCGTGGAATCAAAGCCAGCGATAAGCGCCGCATTCAGATTCTGCTCAGCCAGTACACGGATATGCTCTACTCCCGGGAAATCCCGGCCTGGCTCGATATAGTCGGCCAGACATACAACCTTATCCAGAAGTGTCATCTTCTCGCGACCAGAAGTATGGTATCTGATTGCATCCAGTATTTCTACATCCTCAATCCCGTATTCATGCTCCGCCACATACGCGCCTACGGGCGCATGCCATAATTGCTTGTCATGCTCCAGCAATTCAGACGGCATATGATGTTCACGGATCATGCGCTCCATCCGATCAGTCTGCCAATATTTTGCAACATCATGCAGAATCGCTGCAAGATCAGCCTTGTCCGGGTCTGCACCGTACTTTTTCGCCAATTGAACAGCTGTCGTCATTACCCCTTGCGTGTGCTGCCAACGTGCAGCGGGCATTTGCATTTGAACTGCCTCAATCAGTTGTTCGCGTGTCCGATTCATATAGACCCCACCTCGCTATATACTGTTGAACCTGATCCGGTACAATGTACGCAATCGATCTTCCTTCGGCGATACGCTGACGAATATCAGTCGATGAGATATCCATCTGCGGCATCTGGCTTTCGATGAGGCGGGAAGCCCACGAAGCAGGAATCTTAGAAGTATCCCAATTCGACCCCGGTCGGTGCAGTCCAATGAACCGAATTTGTTCCATCAACTCGTCAATGTGATGCCATTGAGGCAAATAGGCAACCATATCACCACCGATAATCCATGCCCACTCGGTATCCGGATACTCCTCGCGCAGCCCTTTGACGGTGTCCAGCGTGTAGGATACGCCTCCATGTCTAATTTCCCAATCACAGACTCGAAAGTGCGGATTCCCTTGTACCGCCAGCTTCGCCATTTCCAGCCGCTGCTCCGCAGAAGCTGACGGACGATGCGATTTATGCGGAGGGACATGTGCCGGCATAAACCATACCTCGTCCAAAGAAGCCGTTTCTCGGGCACATTCCGCCGCCACTAGATGTCCGAGATGAATCGGGTCGAAAGTGCCGCCCATGATCCCTACGAACTTCATGTCGGTAACCTCCAGTGATCGTTATGGCAGTTCAATCTGTTTGTGATCAGTCGATTCCTTGTACAATACGATTGTTTTGCCAATGACTTGAACAAGCTCAGAGCCAGAACGTGATGCGAGCTCTTCTCCGATTTCACGCGGATCCTCCAAGCAGTTGTTCAATACAGAAACCTTCATTAATTCACGCTTCTCAATTGCATCTTCCACGTGACGAACAAGCTGATCATTCATACCGCCCTTGCCTACTTGGAAAATAGGCTGTAAATGATGTGCAAGAGAGCGGAGATAGCGTTTTTGTTTACCCGTTAGCATATAAGTTTAACCTGCCTTATCTATTCATAAATTATGTGATTGCGTATCGTCTGCCCACTGATGGCAAGACTCACACCATTGATCTGAAATTACTACTATATCACGATTTCCACTTCACTGCTTACAATTCAGCGTCTCCAGAACCTTCTGCCGCATCAATTCTGTCGGAGCCTTCATCCCTGTCCACAGCTCAAATGCAATGGCCCCTTGATGCACGAACATACCAAGGCCATTGTGAATACGGCATCCTTGTGCCTTGGCAGCTTGCAGCAGCGCTGTTTCCAGTGGATTATAGATGATGTCACTGACAAGCATATGAGATTGAAGCCATTCCTTGGCTACAGGCATCTCATCGATATGCGGGTGCATGCCGACCGAGGTCGTTTGAATCACAATATCGACGTCTTGCGGTGGAATAGCTGGTGTATCGTTTAGCATAACCGACCTTACCTTGCCGAATCCAGACAAGTCCTCCGCAAGCGCATGCGCGCGTTCTACTGTACGATTGGCGATGGTAAGCTCTTTACAGCCTTCTGCGAGAAGCGCATACGCGATACCACGAGCTGCGCCACCCGCCCCTATGATTACAATCCGGGAGGATGGAATATCTGCTTGCATCTCTTCCTGCAAGGAACGCACATATCCTAAACCATCCGTATTATACCCATATAGCTTGCCTTCACAGTGAACTATCGTATTGACTGCCCCAATGACTCGGGCGCTTTCATCAATCTCGTCCAAATATGCCATTACCTGCTCCTTATGCGGAATCGTAACGTTGACACCTCCGAATCCAAGCGCACGGATGCCAGCTACTGCATGCTCTAACTGCTCCGGCTTTACATGAAAAGCAGTATATACCCCGTTCACTTCCATCTCCTGCAAGGCTGCATTATGCATAAGCGGAGATTTGGAATGCGCAATCGGATCACCGATTACCGCATAAACCTTGGAGCTTGTATCCAAGTTCCGTACGATATTGTTCGAGTATGCTGCACCCTTAGCTGCCATCAAGCCCATCCCCCTACCTGTTGACGTTCTCTTCTCCCAAATTGCTAAATTAAGGAGTGGCGAGCAAGCACCTTGACTCCCTTAGGCGCATGAACTTCCACCAATGCGCCGGTTGTACCATTGCACTTAATCCAGCCTAAGCCGGAAATGAATACATCTGTCGCTCCTCCGCGTCCAATGCGGAACTGGTGCTTCGTCCATGCTGGAAGCTCGTCAATTCGTTCACGCGTCGGTGGAGCGAGCAATTCACCACGATGATCGCGGTAGAGCTCGTCCGCACGTTCAAGCTTCGTCCGATGGATCGGAAGATCATTGGACAAATAGCATGTGAAGGATTGACGTTCCCCTTCTACAAAGTCAAAACGAGCAAAAGCGCCAAAGAACAGCGTTTGCCCTTCATTCAATTGATATACGGCCGGCTTCAAAGATTTGTCCGGCAGCAGAGCAGACAAGTCCTCACGGCTAGCCAGCTCTGTTAAACGGCTCTTATAAACAATCCCCGGCGTATCAATAATATGCTTGCCGTCATCGAGTGGAATATGAATCATATCCAGGGTTGTACCCGGATAGCGCGAAGTGGTAAGCTCCCCGTCCAAATCACTATAGTCCCGAATCAAGCGATTAATTAACGTTGACTTCCCTACATTTGTAGCCCCAACGACATAAACATCGCGATCGCCGCGCCAATCAGCAACCTGTTCGATCAGACGATCGAAGCCAAGATTGCGCTTTGCGCTCACAAGTGCAATGTCCACGATCCGAATGCCGTGCTCCTTCGCTTGGCGCTGCACCCAATTGATCATGCGGTTCCAATTCGTTACCTTCGGCAGCAAATCGATCTTATTCACGACGAGCAATACTGGGTTATTCCCGACAAATCGCTGCAAACCGGAAATAATACTGCCGTCAAAGTCGAATAAATCGACGATATGAATAACGAGTGCGTCTTCTTCACCGATACGGCCTAACAAGCGAAGAAATTCATCTTGATCGAATGCGACGGATATTGCTTCATTGTAATTTTTTATTCGAAAGCAGCGCTGGCAAATTACAGGCGTCCGTTCCAACGCTTTTGCCGGCACGTAGCCGGATGCTTCCGGATTCTCAATTTGCAGTTCCGCACCGCAGCCGCTGCACTTCCGTGCCATTTGTTCTTCTGTCAATGTCGTTCCTCCTCGTGCCACAGTCCTTTTTTTCGTAATCGTTTCGTTACGATGCGTTCGACTCGCCGATTAATGCGCGTCATCCAACCTTCATCTTGAATCGCGATCGGATCAACTAATATCGTAAACATACCGATGCGGTTGCCTCCGAGCACATCGGTCAACATTTGATCTCCTACCACCACCGCTTGCTCAGGTGTCAGCCCCATCAGCTTCAATGCTTGATGAAAGGCCCGTTGCGAAGGCTTCCGTGCTGAATTCACAAACGGAATATTGAGCGGTGTTGCAAAACGGGAAACTCGCGGATGATCGTTATTTGACACGATCACCACTTGAAAACCCATTTGCTGGGCCTGTTCGAGCCAAGCCGATAATTCAGGCGTTGCCAAAGGTTCCTTCGCGCCGACAAGCGTATTATCCAAGTCTGTAATAATCCCCTTGTAACCTTGATTCTGTAGCTCTACAAGGTTAATGTCGTACACAGTACGAACCCGAAGACGGGGAATAAGCCTTTCCAACAAAGCGGTCACCTCGTTTTCATACGAAAAACTATACCATATTCTTTGTTTTTCGTGCAAAAAAAAGCCGTTCCTATGCGGAACGACTTTCATTTGTCACATATACTGGCATAATCTGAACATTTGAACGAACTTCCTAGTTAGCCGGAACGTTTATATGCGCGGATTGCGTCTTTCAGTTGTTGGACATCTGACTCGCTTACAGGTTGTCCGCCATACTTCGCCTGTTCGAACTTATTGACGATTATAGCAGCTGAGGGTCCTCTCTCCTCTTGCTGTTCCGACCATCTTCGTGCAGCTTCGCGCACCGTCTCGTGCGGCGCCTTGCGCATTCCCTTCCATCTGCAATAACTGAGCCACAGATCCGTATGCAAAATGATCTGTTCCTTATACGAAAGATTGCGCTTAAGCAGCCCGAAGAATCGAAGGGAGAAGCCTATCGTTCTCCATTTCCACAATAATAGTAGTAAAACTACCGCCGCCATGACGATAACGACCCACTTTGCCCCCTGAACAAGCCATACCGGAAGTGGAGCATCATGCTCCTCCTTCTTCATATCTGGCTTCTTCTCCTTTGGCGTCTCTTCCGGCTTCTCTTCTTCCTTCTTCTCTGGCTCAGGCATCTTCTCTTCCTGCTGTTGATAGCGCGGATAACTGAAGCCCGGTGTCGGCTCGAATGAAATCCAGCCGTATTCACCCATGTACACTTCCACCCAAGAATGAGCCTCTGCATTCGTCACCTTGTAAGTGCCGGCTCCGTTGTCATCCGATTGTTCCATCAGCTCATGGTTGGACACATTCTCGATCTGCCGAGTTCCTGGTGCATATCCCTTTACCCAGCGTGTAGGTATACCAACCGATCGAAGGAGAACCGCCATCGAGGTGGAAAAGTGATCGCAATATCCTTCCCTGATTTCGAACAGGAAGGCGTCAACAAAGTCCTCACTCTTGCGCAGCGATAAATTCGGTGCATTCGTATACAAGTACTGCTTGCGCAAATAGTCCTCTATCTTTTTCACCTTGTCAAAGTAATTCGTCTGACCCTCCGTTAAAGTCCGCGCCAAATCCTTTACACGCTGTGGAAGCGTGTCAGGGATCTGTAAATACTTTTGAAATCTTTCTTCTTGTACAGTGCCAAACAATTGCCGCGATGCCCTGCGCAAATCGTCGTCAGAAAACATCGGTACTCGTGACGTCAGTGCATAGCTTGTCGGATAGTGTCCCTTATTCGCATCCTCATACCCAACAACACCGTCTTCCTCATTCCAGCGCAATACGGCGTCATCAGCAGAGTTCATTTCTGCTACGGATTCGATTGCCCCTATGCCGAACAACACCGGATACGAATCCTTATTTTGCATCGTAATGGTTTGCTTCACCTTACGGGTTGGTACATGAGCAGCAGGCTTGTCCTCTATTGAGAGATGCTCTCCGGGTTGAAAAATGAAATTCCGATTCGGCACCTTCAGCCAGCCCTGTCCGGTATACTCTTCCTTTGTTTCTCCCCGCCAGTAGCCGCGCATTTCCGTATTTACGCTCATAACCGGCAAATAATCCATGTCAAAGCCATTGCCCAGCTCTAAATCGGAATGGCTGTAACCTGATGTGCTGGGACGAGAGCCCGTACCGCTTTCACTCCCCGTTACTCTTGACATGAGATCCGACATCGGATTATTTCCATCGCCATAACGGTTGTTCCAAGCAGTGTAGGGATCGGTCAACATTGGCTCTACTTCCGGTACACTGACTCCAACGGAAATAATCAATGAAATCACAAACACCGCTAGCAAGCCCATCTGAAGTGGATATCGTATTGACCCGCGCCATATGTTCGGATACTGTACTTTCATATTTTTATAATGAATGCAAATCAGCCATATGAGAGACGAGCCTACGATCCATGCTACCTGCATCCATAAATATTCGTCAGTAAACGAGTCAAGAAGGCCAAATAAAATGATTTGAACGAGCAGCCAAATAATAACGCGCGCCTTGCCTTGCAGAAGCATAATAAGGGTCTCACAGCACAGCCACAGCCCCAGCAGAAACCAAATATAAGGATGGAACTGAGTCAAACGATCCCACTTGCCGCCCCCATCTGTCCACAGATCGAACTGAATGAGGTACCGATATACGATATAGCACAAAGCAGGAAAAGCGATTATCAGTCTGCCCAGGAAACGAGCTGGAAACAACATGACCGCTCCCCATAAAACAATCATGAACACGCGTGACATTGCTAACGTTTCGTCATACCAATATGGCTCAAGCATAACAAGCCACTGCCAGCCCATTACAATCATGCAGGTCCATATTACTCGTTCCGTCCAATAAGAGAACAGCCACAATTGTATTCGATCTTCGGCCTTCTGCACCGTGGAGGTACGAGAGGTAGAAGAAAGTTCTGTCTTCATACTGCCCCACCTCCTAGAAGCTTCGGCAGTTCCTCCGCATGGATCAAGGGAATGTAGTGTAAACGCTGGGTTGCGAGCAAATGTACCAGCGATTGGCGGCTTTCGTTGTGTTCAATGCTTTTTTCGACAGGTACATGACCCTTTACATGAATAAAGCTTCCCGAACATCCGAACTTCGACAATGTCCTTGTATACAGCAGCACATCCGAGGTTGTATGACCACTGATAAAGGCGAGGGTCGATCCATGAAGCAGTGAAGCTTGTTCGGTAAGTGCTACGAGCAGCTTTTCGTTGTCTTCTGTTGATGCTGATTCCAATTGAACAGTCGACATCCATTTTTGGAATGAAGCAACGCCCGGCTGTGCCTGCTCGGCCGACCACCAGACGAGACGTACTCCGATTGCGGCCACATAAGTTGGACGTTGACACTGCGCCCCATATTGTACAAGGGAGGCCATCGCTGACACGGCAACCTCAAAGCGTTGTTCTGCCCCACTCTTATTGCCTTCATAAGAAGAAGCGCGGCAATCCAACACAAGCACAATTGGCGATGGCGACTCCGGATCGAATTGCCTCGTCTTCAGTGTTCCTGTCTTCGCTGTTGCATTCCAATGAATGCGAGATAGTTTGTCCCCGTATACATATTCACGCACACCATTCTGCTGCGAGGACTCTCTATGCCGCCGAACTGAGGAGGTCGCATGAGACCCTTGACCCGCCTGACGTTCAGCCAGTGTCCATCTCGGGATAGCAACGACAGATGGCGTAACATAGAAGGTTGAAGGAGCGTTCAACACCCCATTTTGCTCAAATAAGCCGAACAAATCTCGGGAGACGCATGATGTCGGAACAAATTCATAATAGCCTCTTGCCAAGGCTGGGGTTCGGTAGGTGATCGCTGCCGAACGTCCTGCTCCTAATGCGACCGCAGATTCTATTGTACTGTAGCTGATGCCGAAGCGATGAAGATCATCGTGGACAACGATGTAGGGGATCGGCATGAAGCCAGGCACGGTTACCTGTAGTGTAATGAACAACTGCGATTGGGCGGGAAAGTAAACCCCCGAGCCATCTCCTATCGCTCTTTGCCCCTGTACCTTGCGAATCCCGCCGAATAACACAACAATCCAATAGAACAGTAAAACAGTTGCCATAGCGAACAGCATGACAGATGTTTTGCCACCCTGAAATAAAAAGTAGAATAAGCACGATATGTACATAAGTGCTACAGCAGCTATAGTTCGCAGCCGAGATCCTTTAGACTTCCAGATGCGTTGCGATTTGTTCAACATAATTACGTCCCCAATCGAACGGGTACTCTAACGCGTTCTGTAACGCCATGTATAATTTGCTCTGCCGTAATGCCATCCATCTTGGCTTCCATTCGCAATACGATCCGGTGTGTTAATACGAAAGGCAGCAGTTCCTTTACATCATCAGGAGTTACGAAATTCCGTTCGTGAATCCAAGCTCTCGCCTTAGCCGCCTGCATTAATGCAACAGATGCGCGCGGACTCGCTCCGAGCAGGACATGCGCTTGTTCACGAGTCGCACGAATAATATCAATCATATAGGCCGCAACTGCATCATCGATATATATGCTGCGCACCTCCTCCTGCATCAATTTGATGGAGTCAATGTCCGTAACCTGCTCCGCTCTTTCCGAAGGCAGGCCTTCTGCGTGGCGAATCAGCATCGTACGTTCCGTCTGCTCATCCGGATAACCGAGCTTGAGCTTGAACATAAAGCGATCGAGCTGAGCTTCCGGGAGTACATATGTCCCCTCGAATTCGATCGGGTTCTGTGTTGCGAACATGACAAAAGGAGATGGCAGTGGAAAGGTTTCCCCATCTACCGTAATATGATGCTCCTCCATTGCTTCAAGCAGAGCTGATTGTGTCTTCGTGGTGGCGCGGTTTATTTCATCTACGAGCAATACGTTGGCCATAATCGGGCCTGGACGGTATACGAATTGTTGATCCTTGGGATGGAATACGAATACGCCTGTAATATCGGTAGGGAGCAAATCCGGATTACACTGAACACGGCGAAAAATTCCATTCATCGTACGAGCTAGCGATTTTACAAGCTGTGTCTTTCCCGTACCAGGAACATCTTCTATAAGTACATGCCCCCCAGCCAACATCGCCGTTAGCAGCAGTTCAATCTCGCGAGACTTTCCTAAAATACATCGTTCCAATGTCGCTTGCATCTTCCGCATAATGGAATGCAACGATTGGTAGGATGACATGGCAACGACCTCCTATTGGGTACCATTCTGTTGTCGTAAAATAGAAAAACTCCACATGATAACGTTTTATAACGTTACGTACATTTTTTCATTTTACACCATCCTAGGAAGAACGTACATGTCATCGCATTGTGGATCTTGCCAGATATTACGCCATTCGCGAACGAATGATTAGACAAAATGCACACAAAAAAGCCCTGTGACCATCCGAGATGGAATCAGAGCTTTCATGTTTTTTGCTTATAGAGTGTTGCGTTATCGTGCAGACGCTACCCCTTAGGTCGAATGACCAGCGCAGCTAAAAAGGAGAACACAATAGCAGCAGATATTCCTGCACTCGTTGTCTTGAACATGCCGCTGACAGGAGCTACCCATCCAGAAGACTTAATTTCCGTTAGAGCTCCGTGAACCAGTGAGTTGCCAAAGCTCGTAATCGGAACTGTCACGCCCGCTCCTGCGAAATTGATGAGCGGCTCATACCAGCCGAGCCCATCAATAATGGCCCCCGCCACAACAAGGATGGTCATCGTGTGCGCCGGGGTCAGCTTAGCGACATCGAACATCAGCTGACCAATGACACAGATTAACCCACCTATGATAAAAGCCCACACATAAATCATTTTGCTTCATCCCTTCATTTCAAGCGTAACCGCATGCGCTATACAAGGAATCGTCTCTCCTTGCTGATAGGAAAGCGGAGAGAGCAGCGCTCCAGTAGCTGCAACAAGCACTCTCTTCAGCTTCCGTGCGCGCAATTGCTTCATAATATGGCCATATGTAACGACTGCCGAACATCCGCATCCACTTCCTCCTGCTTGTACGGCCTGCTTGTTCAAGTCATATACCATAAGCCCGCAATCGCTGAAGTTAGTTCGCTCCATATGCAGCCCATTCTTTTGGAACAGGTCGTTTGCAATCGAGAGACCTATAGAAGCTAGGTCGCCTGTTAAAATAAGGTCATAGTCCTGTGGCTTACGATCCAAATCAATTAAATGTGTCTGTATCGTATCCACAGCGGCTGGTGCCATAGCTGCTCCCATATTGAACGGATCCTTTATTCCAAGATCTACAATCTTGCCAATTGTGGCCGCCGTTACTCTTGGCATGGAGGAATACCCCTTTTCGGGCTTGGCCACTACAGCCGCACCAGCACCCGTCACCGTATACTGCGCTGTTGGAGGCTTCTGGGATCCATACTCTGTCGGATATCGAAATTGCTTCTCTGCTGTACAGTTATGACTGCAGGTAGCCGCCATTACTTTATTCGCATTGCCCGAATCTACGAGTAAGGAAGCGACTGCAAGTGATTCCATCGAAGTTGAGCACGCACCGAACACACCAATGTAAGGGACACCTAACGAACGTGCAGCAAATGAGTTGCTTATAATTTGATTCAACAAATCTCCGCCGACAAAAAAATTCAACTCTTCCTGCGTAATATTGGAATTCACAATAGCAAGCTGTGTCGCCTGCTCCAATAGCTTGCGCTCGGCTTTCTCCCAGCTTTTTTCCTCCATATCAAGCGTATCATGTATATAATCAAAATCTGCCGCCAGCGGCCCTTGTCCCTCATCAGGCCCTACAACCGTCGCCGTGCCGATAATCGCTGGCTCACTCTGAAATCGCCATGTATGACGTCCAACTTGCATCCGAATCCTCCTTCCTAGTGCAAAGATGAAACATCAGGTCAATGCGAGAGCCCAAAGATCAAGTAGATCAATGCCACGAAAAAGGCGGCAACCGTACCAAACACAACTACAGAGCCTGCCAGTTTAAATATGTTCGCACCTACACCAAGCACGAGCCCTTCGCTGCGATGCTCCAGCGCTGCAGAGCACATGGAGTTGGCGAAGCCTGTTACAGGAACTGCCGTCCCTGCACCGGCCCACTGTGCGATTTTATCGTATACCCCGAGACATGTTAGAATGACGGATATGAGGATTAATGTGACGACTGTGGGATTCCCAGCTTCTTTCTCATTCATGCCCAAATACGTCATATATAGCTGTTGAATGCCTTGTCCAATTAAACAGATCGTACCGCCGACTAGGAACGCGCGAAGGCAATTTTTCCCTACCGTTCTTGATGGTTCCCGGCGGCTGGCGATTTGTTTATACTCTTGCTCAGAAAGCGTCCAATTGCCCGATTTCCATTTCGGCGTGCCGGATTTCGTAGATGACGCCATAAATCCACCTCCTCATCATACTTGTGTAGCATCATTTCATTTGCATCATCATTCCTACACAGTATTTGTATTTTGGACATGGAATATGTCATGCGTCACCTAACTTCGCTCAACAAGGCTACATCATCCGACGAACATGCAGCAGCAGCAAGCAAATGGCAAGCAGGATGAACAGAACAAGCACGATACAATGAAAAAATGGTGCCAACCCCTGAGATCCTATCGTCATCTCCTCCTTAACATGACCCGCTAATCCCCCATACAATACAATAGTGTATGCACCTTCTTATGATCTGTCACAGAAAAAGCAGCTAGCCAACACAAAAACGCCCTTCATCCCCCACAACACTGTAAGCTGCGGCATATGGGCTCAAAAGGCGCTTGTAGATACTTATATCTCTATTTATTTCGTAAAACGAAGAAGTCCGAACCGCTCAGGCATGTGGAAATTAACAGCCCCTGTTGGCGACCAAGCATCATAGCTTCGAGCGCCAAGCGTATCTTGATCGATACGGAACCAATTCACTCGATAGCAGCTCCCCAATTCTGGTGTCTTGGCCTTCAAGTCCTCAAAGGGAATTGCTAATTCATAAATTACCTGACGTTCTGGTACATTGACATACAAGACCGAGGTTCGAAGATGCTCTGCGTTCCACTCCGGATGGAAACCCTTCGGTTCCCCGGACAGGTTCGTAATATATGCATCAAACACAACATTATGAGGACTTACATTAAACTCATAGTAAGCACGCCCATCCCCGATCGTATCAAGGAAGCACTCCACAACATCTGCCTCATATAAAGGATCGTCCCGATCTGTATACGGACTGACAATGTTATCATCCTCACATTCAAATCGCATATATAATACCGCATCTGTCCAGCAAGCCCTTACCCTGGTTTTCTGACGCGGGGATGCTCCCGTTACCACATCGACAAGCTCCACCGAATCCGCCAAGCTCCAATCCGGCATACCGCTTTCCATATATGTACATTGATATTCTGGAAGCTGCGCCAAGCGTGGTGCTGCAGAGCTATTCCCTTGATGAACACCCGATACCATTAATAATCTCTCCTTATGTTCCATCTATAGTTGTCTTTGTAAAAATATAGTCTATAATCCCCATACTCTATTTAGTATAGCAAAATAAAGATAACTTACGTGATACATGAGGATAAATTTGCTTCCCAGTTATTTTATTTATTCATGTCAAAAGAGCCGCTAGGGTAGCCTGGCAGCTCTGCACTAATAACTATATGTTTAATTCCGTCCCTTAAATATGTCCTTTATTCTTATAAAACTCATGATACAGCTTCATCAGCGCCCGCTTTTCAATCCGTGACACATAAGAACGTGAAATGCCCAATTCCTTGGCAATCTCCCGCTGGGTGCGCTCATCGCCGCCCCCATCTAATCCGAAGCGGCCGCGGATCACTTCTTGCTCCCGCTCATCCAATATATCCAGGTTGCGATAAATTTTGCTTTTCTCGATCTTTAGTTGTACCTTATCGACCACCTCATCGCTTTCCGTGCCAAGGATATCGATCAGGGTGATTTCATTGCCTTCTTTGTCCGTTCCAATCGGATCATGCAGCGATACATCCTTGCGCGTCTTTTTCAAGGATCTTAAATGCATAAGGATCTCATTTTCAATACATCGAGCGGCGAAGGTAGCCAGCTTCGTCCCTTTGTTCGGCTGAAAGCTTTCAATTGCCTTAATCAATCCAATCGTACCGATCGAAATTAAATCCTCCAGATCCTCGCCCGTGTTATCAAATTTCTTCACAATATGGGCTACCAGCCTTAAATTATGTTCAACCAGCATATTTCTTGAATGGGCATTCCCTTCGGCCATTAAGCGCAAATGCTTCATTTCTTCTTCTTCCGCTAATGGTTGGGGGAACGCGTTATTTTTTACATAGGATACCAATAAAGAAATCTGCTTAATGAACATGGCGATCGACGACAAAAACCCAAGCATTACTCCACCTCCTAAGACGTAAACACCCTCATGGTTATCCGAATGAGAACGTTACATTCTATGTGGGCGGCTGCCTATGCGTGCCTGTACGGGGAAAAGAATATGGCGCAATGCAATTTAATTATTTCCCTTGGCTTACTCATTCATCTCCGGCACATAATTCCCTGACGACCATCAGGACTGATTCAAAAGGATCACAACGTGGAAATAACGCTCCGTCCATGGCTTTATTTTTGCGAAACATTAGTTCTTTTTGCTGTAGTCGAATGTAAACTTCACTGGCGTCGACATTCCCTCTATCCATAGATAGGCGTCGTCCGCTCCCTTTAGATTACCGGTAAGTTTGATCGTGAATTGGAAACTTCCCGTTTCCGAGCTTGTTATCTGGCCTTCGTACCGGTCTTTCCCTTTCGAATCGAGCACTTTCAAATTCACTTTGGACTTACTTCCGTTCATTACCTGGCCATCAATCGTTAATCTCCCTGCACCGACGTCTATCGTAGCTCTTGCGCCATCGATCAGAGTTACCGCATCGCCGCGCCGCATAAGATTATATACGCCAAATTCATAGAAGGAATATCCGTATTCCGTATTTTTTGAACGCCTTGGAATTTGACGTACCTGGCTTTGACTGGATCAAAATGAACGGTTTCTTTTCCGGCATGCGCAGTAATGATTTCGTCATTCCCCTTGATCACACTGATCCAATGCTGATTACCGTCGGAAACAAGGAGTTTGTAAGTTTTAGCCCGGGCATTCTCCCAGTCTATACTAGATTAATTTTCATACCGGTATTGTATAGATTAAGTATATTATCGATTGAATAATGGATTCATTCGACACTGAGTGGGGTGGGAATCATTTGTCCTCCCTCTTTCAGTAATACTAAAAGGGAAAGAAGAAACCCCAAGCGAGCGTTGATAACTCGTTTGGGGTAAATTCAGAAAAACTGATCATTAAGAAAAAATTTATTTATAGATCTTGATTAATTGCATCAGCTTTCTTTGTTTGAATGTTTATTAATCATTTCTAAGAATCCGTCTTCATTCAGATGTGTAGAATTAGTATACTCCCAAAGAAAATAAGGACTGAGAGATTCAACAACCTCTTTCCAAGTTTCACCTTGGTGCTTCGATAGGATTTGATTAATTGTTTCAGTAATCAATTCAAAATCTAACTTATTTAAAATGAAATGCCTCATACCCAAAATTATTTTAGTTTCGTTTCTTAATTCTCTTTCTAACGCTTTCGGAGTTATGATTGTAAAATCAAAAAAATCCTCACCATTAGAATCTTCTGTTCCGATACAAGCTGTACCAGATAAATAAAAATCATCCCCAATATCTTCTGTTTCTGTAAATTGTAATTTACCGTAAATATTAGGGTTTCCAGTAATGATAAGATCTTTCAGTATCGGCTTAATCAAGTTTTACACTCCTTAGAATCTGGTATCGTCTGTTACTCTACTTCAACGTGATAATTGGTTAGTCTATTTCCTTCCTTCTCCCATTTCCAAGGTTCATTAAAGGTCTCAAAATTCGCTTCAGGTATTACCCTTCCCTTGTTTATTCATAACTCTTACTCGTTTTTTCCCATCTGCACTGTAAAACCATTTATATCCTTTTTTATTCAAAGTAGTATAATTGGGACCGACAAAGTATTTCGCACCGTCATAAACCGTATCTAAAGATACTTTTCCACCTGGGAGACCATCATTTGGATTAGACTTTTTAACCCAGATAATTGAGACCCATCTATATTACAACTATTATGCGTCCAAATACTAAGATTGGAAACAAAGTACGTATGGAAGTCCTTTACCTTAAAGTTGTAGACGGTTTTATGCTCCTTCTTAACCTCAATCTTTTCAATAGCTAATTTTTTATCATCTGAGGTCGTTAGGATATCGCCCAGCACAAGGTTTTTAGATTCTACCCAGCCTTTGCCGACAATCCAGAACGGATGCTCGTCAGTAGTTGTTATAACTTCACTACCAACAGTAATGTTATAAGTTTCCTCAACATCACGTTGGAAGAGCCATTCCACTTCTTTGTAAGCTATTTCACCCGTTTTATCATCTTTAGCTAAGACTATGTCCCCTATCTCGATTTCCTCGATAGGTTTCTCCCCATCGTCTGTTAATACTTTCGTTCCTGCAGTAAAACAATTACATTCAGTCGAAAATGGAGTTCTCGCTCTTGCTGCTTTCGCCCCTTTTGCCAGGCCTACTGCTCCCTCAATCTCTACAAATGATTCCAACAAATCAGCTAGTTCAAATCCACTAACTATATCCGACTTGTTTACTTCCACCAAGCGATTAATTGCCCATTGAGATTTCCCCATAGAGTTCTTATATGGGCTTGTCATAGTAGCCAATCCATATAAGTAATTAAAATAATTATTGTTCTTGTCCTGAAAAATTCTTTGATAGTATGTTGATAAATCATTTTTAACTGCCTGATATTTAATTCTCCATCACGAGCCATTTCAAGCTTGAGTTGAAGTTCTCTCGGGTCATGTCCACTCGGATCAATGTAGGCTAACGGATTATTCTTAACATACGTATATAAATTCAAACTCAGGGGATCATTTACATCCCCCTCATACGTATCCTCTGTAGTAAACCGTCCTATGTTCGGGTTGTACCAACGGGCGTTGTAGTCCATCAATCCTGTCTTCGGATCGAGAATCTGGCCAGTATAGCCGATCGTGTTGTACTCGAGCGTAATCGGAGTCATCAGGCTTCCGAAAGCATCGTATCGATATTGCTCCAGTGTTTCGCCCGTGCAATCCGTGATATGGGTCACCGAGCCCAGTTGATCGTTCAAGTAGTACGTCATATCGCCGCGCAGCATGCCGCGCACCTGCGGTCGGCTCCGCTTGTTCAACGGCACGTCAATGTTGTCCCGGCCTGTATATTGGAACGCTCTTCTGGATATGATCTGACCATTCGCTTCATAATACTGTGCGATAGGCTCCAGATTCTCCCCGTATTCCTTCATCACGTTCAGTCCATCGTTCAGGTAGTACATGCGCTGCTTGGTCAGAGCTTCTTCTTGCCCTGCCTGCTGGCGTGGGTCGATTAAGGATTCGGTACGGGCAAATTTTATCCAAGAAAGCATCATATTCGTATTCGACTTTGGATCGGTCGTCATACTGCACGCTTTTCAGCTTATCGTAGCCTGTATAGCTGTACGTGACATGACCTTGCTTGCCTCCGATTTGCTCGATCAGGTTGCCGTTAGCATCGTACTTGAATTGTTCTTTACCCGCTTGGATCATGCGACCTGCAGGGTCGTACTTATAGGCTGTCGTCTTCCCGTCTTCTCTCATCGTCAGGCGGTTGCCGTCTTTGTCGTAGGTGTACTCAACCGTTTTCGACGGGGTCACCATGGCGTTGCGATACGAGTAGGGCGACCAGTTGCGATACGCTTTCTTGAACGGCAGATCGTAGATTTTCAAAATTTCCGCGTTCTTCGCTTGCGGATATTCAACTTTCGACACTCGGTCCAGCGGATCGTAGGCGTAGGTCGCTCGAGCTCCGTCTTCTTCAACTTGAGATTTTTTGTTGCCGACCTTGTCATATTCGTATTTGAAAGAATTATGTGTAAAGTCCCCGCGATTTTCAAGCCCCGTCATCCAATGGTTGTCATTGTAGGTATACGTAGTGTTGATGCCATTCGGACGCTCGATGCTCGTTAGTGCACCTAGCTTGTCATACGCAAACTTCGTAGTAAAATCATCCGGGTCCGTCATCGACGTGAGGCGGTTCAGTACATCGTACGTATACGTTATGGTTCGTTTTTCTGGATCGGTTACTGCTGTCCGATTGCCGGCGGCATCATAGGAAAATTGAACTGCTTTGTTCCACGTTTCGTTATGGATGCTTGTGACGCGGCCTAATGCGTCGTAGGAAAGCGACTTCTTATCATGCAAAGTGTCAGCCCCCACGAGTTGCCCTCGACCGTCATAGCGGTAACTCAGTATTTCGCCGTCCGGCAGCCTTATTCCTATAACCTAGGTTATCCAGGTGCATAGACAATGGCCCAATGGAATCATTCTGGAGAGATGAAATTCAAATGTATCACCTCAAGAAATTCAATACGTACGAAGAACTCGAAGCAGCAATTATGGAATACATTGAGTACTACAATAATCATCGAAACCAAAAAAGACTAAACTGTATGACGCCATTGGCGATACAGGTAATACCTTCTTAGTTCAGCAGCATAAAAAATGGCACCAACCAAAGTGTCGGGTCGGTGCCAGAGCTATTTTATTTTTTATACTGTCTACTTGACAGGCAATGTCATTAAGTTAACTACTTTAGAATCCCGATTGCCACAAGATTTATGGTAATTGGGATTTTTCATTGATTAGGTAGACATAATAACACTTCACAAAAAGAAAAAACACTTGACAAAGCTGGGGAATCGGCGTCCAATCCTTAAAGACACTTTTCAAGGAGGAACGCTGAATGAAAACGACGCTTAGACCTTCAAAAATCAAGGGAATTTTATCAAAAAATATCAAATCAATGGCAGCTACACTAGCTGTTCCTTTAAACTCCAATTTTGTGGTTTCTTTCTACTATTGCTAAACCATTTCGCACCCTCGCTAATCCATAAATTCCTATATTCTTCAATAGTCATTGGTTCATCCATAGCATCGTCATGAAAACCTGATTGAAAGCCACAACAAGGACAAATACATTGTGTTGCGTATCCCAGTTCATTTTCATAAGCCATTTTTTTAATTAATGGTAACTGTCGCACTTCATATTACAATCCGTCGTATACAATTGAATCCCACCCCGTCTACTCTCTTGTTTCCAATATGCTGGTCAAGGCATTTGAACGATTGGATGACGAAGATACTTTGCTTGTTCACTCCGATCGGGGCTGGCATTACCAAATGCATCATTTTCAGAAGACTATTGAAGGAACTTAGAATAACGAAAAGTATTTCACGCAAAGGAAACTGTTACGACAATGCAGTCATGGAAAACCTCTTTGGCAAAATAAAGTCTGAGTTCATCTACACACAGGAGTTTGAACGTATTAAGCAGTTCAAACAAGAGCTGGATGAATACATGAGATACTATAATCACAGACGGATCAAGGAGAAACTAAAAGGCATGAGCCCCGTACAATACCGGACTCATGCCGTAGAAGTCGCTTAACTATATCGTCTAACTTTTGGGCTCACTTCAGTTTTCCACTCACATGTGGTTTGAATTGTTTATTCTCTACTTAATCTCCTTTATTGATAATTAACAATTTAACATTTGAAACTAACTTATTCGCGTAAGAATGCGCAGGATCGATATTCAACACTTTCTGTCCCCAATTAATAGAGTTTTCGAAGTCATTTAGTTTATAATAGCAATGAGCGATATCATACTGAACATCTATATCATCAGTCATATCATCGTATGCCTTGAGATAATTATCTAACGCTTCCTTGTAATTACCCATTAAATAATATGTTATTCCCTGATTATAAATTGCATTTATGCACTCAGTGTCTAATAAGTAGGCCTGTTTAAATTCATATAGAGCTTTATCGAACACATGTAATTTAAGATGACACAATCCTAAATTTAAGTGAGCTTCAGCTTGCTCACTATCAATAGACAAGGATTTTTCATAACATTTTATGGCTTGTATATAATTTCTTTCCTGAAAATAATACACTCCAAGATAAAAGTATGCATCCTCACTATCAGGTTCAACTTTAACAGCAGTTTCAAAAGACTTTAATGCTTCCTCAGTATTCCCTAGTTTTAAATTCACCCTCCCAAGATTAATAAACGGTCTTTCCCAAAGTGGATTCTTCGTATTTAAGTCCTGTAATATACTTTTGGCCTTAACTAATTCACCTAAATTCAAATAACAGCACGCGATATAATTTAAACAATCACCAGAATAACTAACAGTAAGTGCTTCCTTAAAAAGAATAAGAGCAGACTGATAATTACCTTCTTCATAGTTAATTTCAGCTTTCTCAAATAATTCATCAAAATCTTTCATAGATTGTATCACCTTCTAAATTTCAAATTTTGTTGAAGTGGAGTGGATTACCCTCTTTTTCACGGAATTGGAATAAGATTTCTTGGCGGAAATAGTCTAGTACCTTCCGAGATAATCCAGTAAATTGCAACCCCTGTACTAACTCCCTTTGCTACTTTTTCGGCAGTATCTGTTGATTGAAAATAGTTCTGTGGTTTCGGTGGCCCGTATACTGTTGGTTTCGGTGGCCCGTATACTGTTGGTTTCGGTGGCCCGTATACTGTTGCATAATCTCCTTTTTTTAACTCGCCCCAACTTTTGTTACTATCGTTTCTTCCACCTTCTTTAGCATCATGTAAATCTTTTGATCTTCGTTCTCTCTCCTTAGATCCTCGTTTACCAAATGCCTGATCAATCTGCTTCTTTTCTCTCTTTTTAGCTTCAGTTCCTCTACCTCTTTGAGTTATATTTCTATCATACAAGTCATCCCATTGATCATCGTACTTGTCTCCAAAATTAGATTTTAATACACTCAACAATTTAGCGTTTTGTGTAGCTGTACCCGTATACTGCGAAAGCCTATCCACAAGTCCATATTGAAGAGCTAATTCGGCTCTTGTATCAAAGGAAGAGCCCCTCCCTATACCTTCTAAATAATCAACTACAGATCCTTTCACATGACCACTTGGGTCAATCCACTTCAACGGATTATTCTGTACATACGTATAAAGATTTAAACTTAGCGGATCATCAATCTGCCCCATATACGTATCCTCTGTAGTAAACCTCCCTATGTTCGGGTTGTACCAACGTGCGTTATAGTCCATCAACCCTGTCTTCGGATCGAGAATCTGGCCAGTATAGCCGATCGTGTTGTACTCGGGCGTAATCGGGGTCATCAGGCTTCCGAAAGCATCGTAGCGATATTGCTCCAGTGTCTCGCCCGTGCGATCCGTGATATGGGTCACCGAGCCCAGTTGATCGTTCAAGTAGTACGTCATATCGCCGCGCAGCATGCCGCGCACCTGCGGTCGGCTCCGCTTGTTCAACGGCACGTCAATGTTGTCCCGGCCCGTATATTGGAACGCTCTTCTGGATATGATCTGACCATTCGCTTCATAATACTGTGCGATAGGCTCCAGATTCTCCCCGTATTCCTTCATCACGTTCAATCCATCGTTCAGGTAGTACATGCGCTGCTTGGTCAGAGCTTCTTCTTGCCCTGCCTGCTGGCGTGGGTCGATTAAGGATTCGGTACGGGCGATCTTATCCAAGAAAGCGTCATATTCGTATTCGACTTTGGATCGGTCGTCATACTGCACGCTTTTCAGCTTATCGTAGCCTGTATAGCTGTACTTGACATGGCCTTGCCCGCCTCCGATTTGCTCGATCAAGTTGCCGTTAGCATCGTACTTGAATTGTTCTTTACCCGCTTGGATCATGCGACCTGCAAGGTCGTACTTATAGGCTGTCGTCTTCCCGTCTTCTCTCATCGTCAGGCGGTTGCCGTCTTTGTCGTAGGTGTACTCAACCGTTTGAGACGGGGTAACCATCGCGTTGCGATACGAGTAGGGCGACCAGTTGCGGTACGCTTTCTTGAATGGCAGATCGTAGATGTCCAGAATTTCCTTGTTCTTCGCTTGAGGATATTCTACTTTCGACACACGATCCAACGGATCGTAGGCGTAGGTCGTTCGAGCTCCGTCTTCTTCAACTTGAGATTTTTTATTGCCGACCTTGTCATATTCGTATTTGAAAGAATTATGTGTAAAGTCCCCGCGATTCTCAAGGCCCGTCATCCAATGGTTGGCATTGTAGGTATACGTAGTGTTGATGCCATTCGGACGCTCGATGCTCGTTAGCGCACCTAACTTGTCATACGCAAACTTCGTAGTAAAATCATCCGGGTCCGTCATCGACGTGAGTCGGTTCAGTATATCATACGTATACGTTATGGTTCGTTTTTCTGGATCGGTTACTGCTATCCGATTGCCGGCAGCATCATAGGCGAATTGAACTGCTTTGTTCCACGTTTCGTTATGGATGCTTGTGACGCGGCCTAATGCATCGTAGGAAAGCGACTTCTTATCATGCAAAGTGTCGGCCCCCACGAGTTGCCCTCGACCGTCATAGCGGTAACTCAGTATTTCGCCGTCCGGCAGCCTTATTCCTGTAACCGCACCTCGTTTATTGAACGAATAGGTTGTTATGCGCCCAAGCCCGTCTTTCTTCTCTGCTAGCTCTGCAGTCGTTGTGCTATAGCGGTACTGCTCTGTTTCGCCGTTCGGATTCGTTTCTTGCGTAAGACGTCCCAGCAGATCATACGTCCATTGCGTTTTCGCCCCGGAGCCTGTTATTTTTTTCGATAGATTTCCTAATGCATCGTAGCTATAGCTCGTTTCCTCGCCCAACGCATTGATTACTTTCTTGAGTTGCCCCAAGGCGTCGTAGCTGTATAAAGTCTCGTGATTTTTCGCATCTATTTTCTTGAGCAGCCGTCCGACTGCATCGTATTCATGCTTCATTGTATTACCTAACGGATCAGTGATCGAAATGATCCTTCCGAGCGCGTCGTAGCTATATCTCGTCTCTGCGCCCATGGCGTCTTTAGACGCAACAGCGCGGCCAAGCTCATCCAACTGAATTGTCGTCACGCTGCCCATCGGATCGATGATTTCAGTCAAAAGCCCACGAGCATCATATCCCATTCTCCAGATCGCTCCGCCAGGCTTAACCGTCTGTTTCAAGCGGCCGACTTTATCATACTCAAACTTGGTTTCTTGCCCAAGCGCATCGGTAACCGTAGTCAACCGGTTGAGTTTGTCGTATGTATACGCCGTCGTTGCCCCAAGCGGATCGGTTTCTTGTGTCAGGCGTCCGAGCGCATCATGCGCATAGACGGTCACCGCGCCTTCAGGGTCTGTTACCTGCGTTGGCAGGTTGCGCTCATCATACTGAATTTGGGTAATGCCGCCGTTCGGATTTTTCTGCCATTCCAAGTTGCCATTCGCATCGAATCGATACTCCGTTACGTAAGCGTGCTTCACGCCATGTTCGTCTGTATAATGCTCCGTCATTGTCTCGGTCCGGGTTTTATCGTTATAGCTATACGTTGTCACGGCCCCGTTTGGCGCAATTGTCCTCTTTACCCGGCCAAGCTGGTCATATTCATACGTCGTTTGATTACCCAGATGATCGGTTACCGTATGCACTTTATTGAAGGCGTACGTCATGGTTGTCTTGGAACCGGATGCATCCGTGTACGAAATCAAGTTGCTGTCCTTGTCGTAGCCAAATTGCTCGCGATTCCCAAGTGCATCGATCCGCGTTTTGATGCGATCCCGTTGGTCGTATTCCAATTTGGTGATTTGGCCTAACGGATCGATCTGTTCTTTCACACGGTGGAGACCATCGCGAAGCAAGCGCTGCTTAAACCCTGCCGGATCGGTCACGTATTCCGCGAAGCCCGCAGGATCATTTCGCAGCTCGACCTTCTCCCCTTGCTCATTCACAATACCGTTCGGCACGCCGTCCGCATCCCGAGTAATGACCGACTGCTGTCCGAGCGCATCTGTCATGCCGATCATATTCCCATGTTGGTCGTAGGAAATTGTTGTGACGTTGCCAAGCGTATCTGTAATCGTCTCTGGTATGTTGAATCTGTTGTAGGTGGTGACAGTCGTATGTTGTAAAGGATCGATTGTCTTCGTCAAATTTCCTTTTTCGTCATACTCGTATTGCCAGTTGTTCCCTTTCCTGTCTACATGAAGGGTCATGTTGTCGTTTCTGTCGTAGGCAAATCGTTCAACCGTACCGTCCGGATAATGAATAGCGGTCTGACGATACCGATCATCGTATTCGAACGTTTTCTCTTGACCAAGCGGATCGGTCGTGATGGTCTTCCGTTCATTCAAGAGATATCGAACTGTTCCAGTATTTCCGTTAAAATCTTTTTGTCGGATAACCCGCCCATTATCGTCGTATGTATTAACGAGTGTGGCATTCCCCTCTGGGTTCGTCATCTCGGTCATCCGGTGCTTATCATCATATTTGAAGCGAATCACAGCGCCGTCAGGCAACTCGATCGAGATTAGGTCATGCGTGTCTTCATCGTACCCATACTTGACTTGACGCCCCGTTTGGTCGGTTACGGTTGCGATTTTTCCTCCCGGACCGTAATTGAACGTCATCGAAGCTCCAACTGTCTCTACTTTCTGCAATACGGTATTTTGGTAAGTCAGTTGGGTCTGGTTGCCGTTATGGTCTATGATCGAATAGAGCAGTCCGTCTTGACGGAAAATATATTTCCAATTCCGAGGCGTCTCCATGAGATACGTGCCATCGGCCTGCTTGATGAGCGTATTGTAAGTCCCATCAGGCGTACGGTAATGGCCGTCGCTTGTCGGCTTATAGGTGTATTTGGCCCCCTCTGGCGTAACAACATTCACGATCGTCTGATCTTCACGTTCTACACGCCATTCCCAGGAATGGTGCCACCCGTATCCGATAGATCCGTTATCGTCGTCCCGGCTATGGTACGTTACCGCGAAATCGAGCGGCATGACTGCTTGCAACGACATGTTCGTATGCCTGAAATCGAAGTTGCCCGTTGCCAAGTTGATTGGATCCCACCAGGACGGGTTAGGAAAATTACCGCGTTTCGCAATAGCTTCAGGTGTTAAATCACCTAAAAATTGCTCTAAAATATTCCCTGACAATTGCAAGTCGTGTTGTTGATTAACCGGATGATCCTGAAGAATAAGGTTCCAGCCTTTCTCCATTCTCTGTGGGCAAACAACATTTTCCTTACAGATCCCTAGAGGAATAAGATTGTCATTCGCCATCTCTACAATTTTCTTATCCATCATGGCGATGCTCGTTGCTTTATAATAATACCCTGCCAGTGCACCCCAGCTAACGTCCCAGGCGGGTGCCACAAAACGCTCGACACGTAAATCCGAATAACCTCGCACATCAAAAATGCCGGAACTGTCCGTCAAGGCAGATTGATTCGAAGCAGGGTTGTTCGTATTATAGAACGGATTACTTGGCAATCTTTCGGTAGTAGCTGTAATGTCTGCTAGTTCATATTCTTTCAGCTCAATCGGAAGCTGCCACTCCCGCACGTATTTAGCCGGCTTGTTATCATCTCTTTCCGGAAAGTCCGTGAAGTATGTGCTGTAATCAAAATCCTTCGACCATGTCAAGTGCGAGCCGTCGTTCTTCCCATTGTCGTCGAACGGCACATTGACTTCGTAGGTTACTGTATCACCGCGTACCTGATCATACTTGTTGCCATTTTTCTCTCGTTTTGTGTACTGAATCGACAAACGCACCTTTGTCCCGCGCTCAGCAACCCCTCGAATGATGTGGGATGTCGAGTTCAAGTTAGGCAAAACTTGCAGGTGAGCAGGTTTAGGAGGAGCAGGGTTATCAATCGTCACATTCGCGAAAGAAAAATATTTCTCCGCTCCGCTCGGAACGACGCAAATCGTATAAGGTTCCTTCGTGGCTGGAAGCGGCTTATTGTTCACGTATCCATTCCAGCTCTCCTTATAACTTTTCTGTCCGGTATCTGGAACCGTTCGAATAGTCTCCAACGTTGTACGAGAATATGCAGTTGGCGGTTCTGCTCCCTTGGGAGGGGGAGGCAGCTTAATTGGCTTCACCTTGCATATTTCCAATGTTGTGGTGTGAGCTGAATCCTGATATTTCCATGATATTTCCGTTTTCCCGCTATAGACCAAGTTAAACTTCGATGGGTTAATCGATGCGTTAATCGTCGCGGCATGAGCCTGTCCCATTTGGTCTCCAGGGTATAGCGGGATTCCAGAAATGACCACAATAATTGCAATTATACCGCTAAAGAGCGGCTTTACAGCTTTCTTCGCCCATTTAAGAAAATACGAATCTCGAACATTCTTTCGGCCGAATGCCGCTTTGATAGCATTCACGTAATAAGAGCCTCCTTGCAGCGTGAGTAAAATAGGAAGGAAATGGATCCGAACGCAAGGCGCCGATCCATTTCCTCGTGAAGCTTCTTTAGAACTTATTTAGTTTTGTACGTAAATCCGTCTAGCAAAATACCTTCTTGACCATCCGGATTCACGATCCGGATATCTACAGGACCCGCTACTGCTGCTTTCGGTACTTTTGCTCTAACTCTTGTGTCAGAAACGAAAGTTGCTTCCCCTTCTGTATTGCCAAAGTACGCCTTCGCCCCTGGCATAAAGTTTGAACCATCGATATTTAATAGACTTCCGCCAGCAATGGTATCGCTAGTACGGGATATTGTTGTAATTGTCGGAGCAGCCGCTTGCTGCAGTAAGTTATAGGTAAAACCGGCTACTACAATGCCTTCTTGACCATCCGGATTCACGATTCGGATATCTACAGGACCCGCTACTGCTGCTTTCGGTACTCTTGCTCTAACTCTTGTGTCAGAAACGAAAGTTGCTTCCCCTTCTATATTGCCAAAGTACGCCTTCGCCCCTGGCATAAAGTTTGAACCATCGATATTTAATAGACTTCCGCCAGCAATGGTATCGCTAGTACGGGATATTGTTGTAATTGTCGGGGCAGTCGATAATACGGAATACGTATACGCCATTGGTTTTACGACTTGCTGGCCGTCCGGATTCACGATTTTTACGTCCACAGTTCCACCCTTCATTGCTTTAGGCACCACAACATTTACTTGGGAACTGGATACGCTGTTGACCATAGCTTCTTCCCCACCAAAGTACACTTTCAGACCTTTAATGAAGTTAGTCCCACGAATCGTAACGACGGTACCTCCAGCAATGTCTCCGCTAGTCAACGAAAGATCCGTGATGCCGATCTTCGCTTGTTGACTTGAGCTAGTTGTGGCAAAGCTGATCACATTGGATAGTGCTGAAGTATTCCCTGAATCATCCACTGTCTTAAGCGCAAAGAAATACGTTGTATTTTCATTCAATCCCGTAACATCGAACAACTCGCTCTGTCCTGGAGCGTTCGCAAGCGCCAGGTAAACAGATTGTGTCACAGTTGCCCAGTTCAACTCATCGATCGGAGATGTACTGTAACGAAGATTATACTGTTTTGGTGTCTTCACTTGTCTGTCATCCACTGGCGATGTCCAACTCAATTTTATCGATGAATCGGTTGAAGAAATCGGTGACAAGTTCGTAACCTTACCTAACGGGCTAATAAGCTCATACATCTCAATGTACCCTACGCCCGTTGCCGAAGGATTCCCATTGTTCGTTGTGATGCTTAGGGCATATTTGGTATAGCTTCCCGGATTGGCAATCGTGAACTCCTTCTTCGAACCAAGTACCCAGCCTTTCTGGTCAGTGTAACTTTGAATCGTTATCCATTTGAACCCATCCCAGCCTAGCAGCTCAAAGTCCTTCGGATTCATATCGAGCACTTCAGTTGGATAAATCGCAAACTTAGCGACTTGCTTTGGTTCCCCGAATTCATACCACACGCGTTGCGGTTCCGCTTGCGTTGGAAGGAAACCAGACACCCAACTGTTTCCTATTTGCACGTTCGGCTCAAAAGCCTTCCATGCTGCATAGAAATCTTTAACACTTGTTGCTCCAGCTCTGCCGCTTGGTGTCGTACTGCCTGTTTGCGTCGGGATGATCGTTGCAGAATATTTCTTTCCATCCGCTGAGGACCCCTTCGGCAATGTTGTAGCCGTTGCGATATTGGATAGCGATGAAATATTGCCCGACTCATCATGCGTCCTCATTGCTACATAGTACATCGTATCTGGTTCAAGACCTGTCAAAGTATAAGATTCGTCTAAGCCAGCCGCGCGAGGAAACGGTTCGCCATAAACTGTGTTCGTAACGGACCAGTTGTCCTCTGTAATCGGATCTTTGCTATAACGAATGTCATAGTACTTCGATGTTTTGATTGTTCCGTCATCGCCAGGCGCCGTCCATGTTAAATCAATTGTCGTCTCTGTTGGAGAATGAGGCGTTACATTATTGATCGCATCAATCGCCTTCTTGTATTCGTACATTTCGATAAATCCGATACCTGTGAAATCATTGTTTCCATTGGTTGCCGTAATACGAATTGCATATTTGGTATAACTTTGCGGTGCATTGGTCACAATGAATTCTTTCTTGGAACCGAATACCCAGCCGACAACATTCGTATAGCTTTGAATGGTTACCCACTGGACACCGTCCCAGCCTTCCAGATCGAAGTCTTTCGGGTTGGCATCTAAAATTTCAGTTGGATAAATGGCTAGTTTCGTAATTTGTCTAGGCATTCCGAAATCATACCAAATCCGTTGTGGTTCCAGTTCCGTTGGTGCAAAATTGGAAAGCCAGCTATTACCCGGTTCGCCAAATATTCCGAAGGCCTTCCATGCCGCATGATAAGCCTTGACACTAGTTGCGTCTGCTCTGCCAGACGGCTTATCCGGTCCTGTCATAAGCGGAATGACGTTGGTCGTATAGCGCTTAACACCCGGATCTGTAGGCAGCGGCAATGTCTTTCCATATACAACGTTGGAGAGTTCCGAGATGTTGCCTGCCTCATCATAGGTCTTCATTGCGAAGTAATACAATCTGTTCGCATGCAGCCCTTTAACAACCATAGATTCTTCTGTTCCAGGAGCACCAAGGAATGGTTCTCCAATCACTTGAGCAGCTTTCATCCAGTTCGATTCGGTAATCGGGATGGTGCTATATCGAATGTCATAGAACTTCTGCGTCTTGACTGTTCCGTCGTCTTTCGGTGTTGTCCACTTCAATTTCATCGAAGATTCTGTAGGTGCTTGAGGTGTCAAATCAGCCACAGCCTCAATCGCTTTCTTGAGTTCAAACATTTCGATAAATCCGATGCCTGTATAGGCTGTATTGCCGTTTGTTGACGTAATACTAATTCCGTATTTAGAGTAGCTGCCGAGCGTGCCTTGCAGCGTAAATTCTTTTTTGGAACCATGTACCCAACCTGTCACGTTTGTAAACCTTTGAATCGTTATCCATTGCGTACCGTCCCAGCCTTGAAGCTCGAAGTCCTTCGGACTTGAATTCAACGCTTCCGTCGGATAAATTGCAAATTTCGCAACTTGCTTTTGCGTATTAAATTCGTACCATACCCGTTGCGGCTCTGCCAATGTCGGCGCAAAGGCTGACAACCAACTTTTCCCCGCTTGAGTCCCTGGTTCAAACGCTTTCCATGCCGCATAGTAATCTTTCACACTTGTTGCTGCGGCTTTACCTGAAGGCAGATTTGAACTTGTCATGACGGGAATAATCGAGTTTGTATAGCGCTCAAGGACAGGACCCTTATCAATCGTTACGCCTTTAACCACATTAGAAAGAGCGGAACCGTTATTCGCCTTATCATAAGTTTTTAGGGCAAAATAATAGATCATATTAGGATCCAGACCTTGCACAGTAAACTTCTCCAGCTCACCAGCCAAGCTAGGGACCGGCTCACCGGTTGCCTGAGTCGCATCATTCCAGTTCGCCTCCGTGATCGGCGATGTGCTGTAACGAATATCATAAAAGGCTGCTTTTCCTTTCATCTCATCATCGCCAGGCGCTGTCCATTTCAGGCTAACTGCTGTTGGCGACGTCGAACCTATTAGCAGATTATTTACGCTAGCAGGAGGTATAACATCAGAAGGCGTGATGAGATTGCCGCTCAACTGGCCGCCTGCCTGGCTCCCACCGAAATGAATTGGATGAAGACCGTTGATTGTGTCCACCCATCCATTAGCCGAAATTGTACCCGATGTAACCACAAGCTTTCCTGAATATACACGATCTGAACAATTATTCAGATGTCCGCCGTAAGAAATGTGGTAGGTTTCAGTGGAACCTCTTTGAATAGAAAAAGGGATTCCTGGCTCAATCGTAGATTCCAGCCCATCTATGCTCGTTCCTTTTTCCGTATACAAGCTACCATCTTTCTTAAATAAAAGTAGAGTTACGACTGCTTCAGTATCCTGCGTATTCGTAAATTCTAGGGATAAATCTATAAAGCTTGCTTTACTGCAATAGGTGTTGGCAGGTATTTGAAAATATCCCTGCAGCGTACGATCCTGTTCAACGGTAAATGCATGTACTAGATCTGGTTGCATCATAAGTGCTAATACGCATATGTAGAACATCAACTTACGGATTACTTTTTTCAAATTTTACAATCCTTTCCCCTAATCATGATAAATAAAATGAAGACTACTATGTTGATTCATTCAATTTTCAATGACATTCCAACACTCCTTTTTTACATTGATTTACAAAAAAATAGTTTTACATGAATCGATTGGGTTTTATAGGAAATTATCATCGTATTTATTTCCGACTTTTTCACTGAAATTTCCCCAAACATTACTAATCTATAGGATAATAGGTCGAATATCAATCTTTTTTTCGAGGCGATGTGTAGGTCGAAATATTCAGCAACAAAGACTTCGTGCAGTAAAAAAGTCTTATATATCCCAGTGAATGGAATATATTTGATTTATTAACTTTTAATTTAAAGTCTAAATTGTAGGTAGGTGTATTTGATATCTTTAGTAAACGGAGCTTTGCTTTCAAGTAGAATCCTGTCCAACGACTTTCTTCTTATGATAGGCGGGCTCGAACCTTTCAAAAAGAATACTCTAGTTGGTTTTAAGTAGTACCCGCTCATAAAGTCGTCCGTAACGGAATAAGTCACTTTTTTTGAGTATAAACGCAAATAGACCGCCCCCGGCAAAGGTAACGGTCTATTTCTTGAACTGGCCTATTTATTCGCAGGGTACGATTTTCGAATCTGACCTATCTCCTCTATTTTGTTCAACTCGCCAATCTCGACTGCATCTGCTCAACCAGTAACTTCGTAAAATGCGCGGCATGGTCAGCAGCGACATCCAGATTATCATCGAAGCTGTTCGCCGTAACATCGCCATGTCCGGCAATGTCCGATACGGCCTTAACGGATAATACCGGAATTCCGTATTGCGCTGCTGACTGAACAATTGCCAATCCTTCCATATCGGATACCTTGACGAGAGGAAAGGTAGATTTAACCCCCTTCACCCGTTCGGACTCGCCCATAAATGAATCCAAAGTCAGTACCAAACCAAAATCAAGCGAGTATGGGAGATCTACTGCTGCCGCAGCTCGCCGCGCCACATTCAACCACGCTGCATCCAAATCGTACTTGGCCGGCATTTGCGGAACCTGACCGGGTTCATAGCCAAAGCAGGTGGCATCGACATCACCATATACATATTGGGTAGCGACAATGACATCACCAATGTCCAACCCTGCTGCAAATGCACCTGACGATCCGGAATTAATGATGACATCCGGTTTATACCGTTCAATAACAAGCGTCGCCGCCATAGCTGCATTGACCTTGCCAATTCCGCTTTCCACTAGAATCAGGGATTGGCCTTGGTAAATCGCCTCTTCCAAAATAACCTTGCCTACCTGTGTCCTTGCTGTAATTTGGGACTGGCTTCGAAAAGGAGCCATCTCTTCTTCCATTGCTGTTATAATTGCAATTCGCATGAAGCCAGCCTCACTATTCTTTCAGATAGGAGATCGGTTTTTCTACAGGCACTTTTGTGCCTCCGAACTCTTTCTCTATATATTTTTGCGTATCTTTGTTGTGATACAGTTCACCTAACTTCAAAATGCTAGGATCGTTCTGCTTGTCGGAGGTGGTCACGAGCACATTGATATTATGCTTGGTATCCACAGAAATCTCTTCATGGAACAACGAATCCTTTAATACATTCAATCCGCCTTCCATCGCAACTGTATTCCCGATCAATACCAAATCCACATCTTGAATGACCCGTGGGCCTGTCGTATCGTCAATTAGCTTGAATTTCAGATGCTTGGGATTATCAACAACATCACTTTCTGAACCCGTTCCCAGGTCGAACCCATCCTTCAACTTGATGAGTCCCGCTGCCTGCAACAAGCAAAGTCCTCTAGCCGTGTTGGCTGGGTTATCCGCCAAGGCAACGACAGCTCCGTCCGGTACTTTCTTAATATCCTTGACCTTCTCAGAATAGATCCCCATTGGCTCCAAATACGTTGTCGCTACTGCTGCAAGATCAGCTTTACTGTCTTTATTGTAGCTAACCAAGTACGCCCAAGATTGAAATGCGTTGACGTCCACTTCTCCTTCTTTGGTCGCGTTATTCAGCTCTACTCCGCCATTGATCTCCTTGACTTCGATATTGAGCTTGGCGTCCTTCGCCGCCTGAGATTGCGCGATATGCTTCCAAATCTGAGCGTCCGATCCCTGGGAACCGATCACGATTTTATCAGCATCGCCTGATGATTTGCCTCCGCAGCCTGCTAACACCAGTGTCAAAGCCAATCCAACCGCTAATCCGCCCCATAATCTCTTTTTGTTCATACGATTTACTCCCCCCTATATGTAAAATAAAGATAAGAGCTTTTCTTGCTTAATGCATCGTCATCCCGCCTGTTACATTAATCGCCTGACCAGTCATATACGAAGACAACGGACTTGCTAGGAACAACACGACATTGGCTACATCCCGAACTTCAGCGGTTCTTCCGAGCGGAACCTGCGAACAATCCTCCGCATAGATTTCCTCTGCGGTCATACCACGGATGACTCCGCCTTCAATCCGCTCCCGATGCTTCATCGGTGTTTCCACAATTCCCGGACATACTGCATTCACAAGAATGTTATGCCGCGCCAGCTCGATCGCCATCACCTTCGTCAAGCCAAGAACAGCATGCTTGGATGCGCAATACCCGCCCATAGCCCGGTAACCGTTCTTTCCTGCTTGGGAAGCAATTTGAATGATTCTGCCCGGCTTCTCGGTATCAACCATTGCTTTGGCAAATATTTTGGAAACCAGGTACACCCCCGTAGCGTTAATGGAGAAAACCTTCTCCCAGTCCTCCAGCTTGCTGTCAATCACATAATCCATTGTGGATGTACCCGCACAGTTCACGACGATATCGGGAACCCCTGCATTCTCTATAACCAATCTGGACCAGCGATCAATATCCTCGGATTTGGACAAGTCCAATTTCGTCTCGATGAGTTGACCGTCAACCTCTCGATAATCAGCTTCGTACGCTAGATCAGCAGATATGACCGTAGCTCCGCTTTGCAGCAAAATTTGTACAATACCGTGCCCTATGCCTGATTTCCCGCCAGTTACAATCGCTGTCTGATGCGATAGATTGAGCGTAATCATCGCGATTATAGTACTCTTTCAAAAGGATCTCTGCTGATTCCCGCTTCCAGTACAATCTTCGCATATTCTTGTGCAGCGAAGAGCGAATGATCCTTGTAGTTGCCGCATTCCAGTGCGGATACAGCGGGAATCTCTGTTGTCTCTAATACACGCTTCAGCGTGCTTTCCAAGGCGGAAGCAATCTCTTCCAGACTATGCTCATTCCACAGGATCAGATAATAACCTGTTCTGCACCCCATCGGAGAAATATCAATGATTCCTTGAATCTCGTCTCTCATATATGTAGCAAGCAGATGCTCAAGCGTGTGAAGCGCTGCCGTTGGAATTGCATCTTTATTGGGCTGCAAAAAGCGCAGATCGTATTTTTGCACGGTGCTGCCTTTTTCATCATGTTCAAGTCCTGCCGCTCTTACATAAGGAGCCTTTACAATCGTGTGATCCAGTTGAAAGCTTTCTACTTTTGCCATTGTTCTTCAGTCCTTTGCCTGTAGTATGTATTTAATCCAGTACGCGCCTGAGAGGGCATACTGCATAAATCAAGTTCGCTAATCTGCTTCTAATGCATCGTCTTTTTCGTGAAATAGTCACCGATGAATTGGCATACAAATACCAGAATTAAGATCAAAATGGTGGCTACAATGGTGATATCATTTTGAAACCGGTTATACCCTTTGCTAATTGCCAGACTGCCCAAGCCGCCCGAGCCAATCGCACCCGCCATCGTCGTCAGCCCAATCAGGTTTATGACCGTCACAGAGGAAGCACGGACAATAGCGTTCAATCCTTCCTTCAAATAGACACGGAACACAATCTCAATTGGGCCTGATCCCATTGACTGAGCTGCTTCCACAATTCCCGGGTCTACCTCTACCAGCGCATTTTGGATTTGTCTCGCATAAAAAGGAACGATCCCAATGACTAACGGCACAATCGCTGCATGCATGCCGATCGATGTCCCCGCAATGAGGCGAGTAAGCGGAAAGACAACGGCGATAAGAATAATGAACGGAATGGAGCGAAATAGATTAATGATTTTGTCCAAGATACTGTAAACGTGCCTGTTCTCCAAAATCCCGCCCTTATCGACCAAAATCAGGGTCACGCCCAGCAAAAGTCCGAATAATACCGAAAATAGTGAGGTCACGACCACCATGTAAATCGTTTCATAGATGCTGATCAGAATCTCTTCTCTTAAATTCCAGATGTTCGGAAAGTTGTTCATTAAAAACTCACTCACACCGTTTCACCTACTTTCCCTGTTTGCAGAAGATGGTCATCGAGCAATTCAACGGTGACTTGAATCGATTGCAAATATCGGAGCGCCTCTTCTAAATTGCTTGCGGAGCCTGACATGACCACAATTAGATTGCCGATAGGCGTCTGCTGTAGAATTTCTACATTCGCATATAAGATGTTAGTCGTTACCCTGTAGCGAGCGGTTAGTGCCGAAATGATCGGCTCGCTCGTACTGTCGCCAATGTAGGATATCTTGCACAAAATATCATTGTCCTTCCGCTGCATTAATGACGGATGCTGGATAAGCTTCTCTAGTGTTTGTTCCATATGAGTTGCCGTATGGATAAAATCACGAGTTAACGCATTTTTCGGACGGCTGAAGATAGCGACAATATCGCCCTGTTCGATAATTTGTCCGTCTTCCATCACGGCAACCTTGTTGCAAATTTCTTTGACCACCTGCATTTCATGCGTAATGAGCACGATCGTTAACCCTAAGGTTTGGTTCAATTTTTTCAATAATTCCAATATGGATAGTGTGGTTTTAGGGTCTAAAGCACTCGTCGCTTCATCGCATAATAGGATTTCCGGATCATTTGCCAGCGCCCTAGCAATCGCTACCCGCTGCTTCTGCCCGCCTGACAATTGTGAGGGATATGCGTCCACTTTATCCGATAAGCCAACTAATTCAAGCAAATCCTTGACCTTCTGTGAACGTTCGTGCTTAGAAAGCTTAGAGCTTTTCAAGGGATAATCCACATTATCATAGATCGTTCTGGAGTTCATCAGGTTAAAGTGCTGGAAGATCATCCCGATCTTCTTCCTGGCTGTTCGCAGCTCCTTGGGGCTTAACGCCAGCAAGTCCTGACCGTTCACCTCTACACTCCCACTAGCAGGCCGCTGCAACAGGTTAATGACACGAACCAAAGTGCTTTTCCCTGCCCCACTGTATCCAACGATGCCGTAGACATCACCAGCATCCACGTGCAGGCTGACATCCTGAACAGCAGCTACGGATTGAGTTCCCGTGTCAAACGTTACATGAATATTCGATAAAAAGATCATGATGTCCAACCCTTCCTGATCGTTCTATGTACTGTCGAATCAACGAAAAATTAAATTTCAGTAATTATACATCAGTTTACTCGGAATTACTACTATAAGTCTTTCTCCCACCCTGATCATTTTGCTACATAATATCGTTGGAAAGAAAAAAGGCTACAATTTGAGAACCGAGTAGTAAAGGAAGTCAAGAGCTGTGTATACAGCACAAATATCGCTATGGATACCGAACCGCTGACAGACCGAGCTTTTCTTTTATTGGGTGAAGTAGTTCCCGCACATACTATTCAAAAGTAGATAATATGTTTGTTTATTGAAGCCTATTCATAATGACCCCCTATTTTATACATTATTCAATCTTCAATTTATTTAAATTATGATGTAAGGAATGATATTATGGCAAATGCATGGCAAGCGCGTCATGCGAACTGATCTTGACAACCTGATGCGGACAATTGTCGGCCGCACTTTTATGCGTTGGTTACACAGGGAGCGTGTTGGTCTTCCCAAGCTCGCCACAGCAATTTTGTCATATCCAAAATGAAAGCGATATAAATATACATCAATACGATTTGCACTTATTCGAAAATAAAGGGGATGTATTGATGTCCAACGTTTCGTATGCGCTTTCAAAGAAATGGATTCGGTGCACGCTACTGCTGACACTCAGCTCAACGCTGTTTCTCACCCCACTTGTTTTCACAACGACCTCTGCCTCGGCTGCTGACGTTACTTCCATTTCAGGAAAAGCAGATATTGTGTACTTGCAGGACACCAGCTTGTCCGTTGGCGACAGCCGCATTCTGACCAGACAGCAAATTGAATTGCAATGGGATGGAATCGATCCCGACTATACTTCAGACAAGGCAGTTGACGCTGTTCGTTCTACACTCCCCGAGAAGGAATACGAAGCGTTATTCCCAATGCGCCTTGGTTCGAAGGAATGGCATGCCTTCAACAAAGATAAGAAAGACTATAATCCCAATCAGACCGACTACTACTCCTATCAAAATCTCATCAATGCCGTCAGCCATGTCGCCAATGTAAAATATAAAGTCTCTTATCGGGAAGGCAACTATTCTGCTCAAGAAATTTATCGTTTAGAGAAAAAGGGAAAAACCGAAACGCTCCTTGTACGCTCCGATGATTTCAATACACCAGAGAACAAGACCAAGCGCATCATCACGCAAATCGTTGATTACGGCGCCTTCCTGAATGAAGGGTTGGAAAAGGATCGCAAGCGTGATCTTGCGGCGCTGCTTGCCAATCTGTCTCATGAGACGGGCGGAGGCTGGGATACGGCACCGGGAGGCATGCTGCGCTGGGGTCTCTATTGGAATGAGAACATTGCAGGCAGAACGGGACAGAATAAATCGAATTTCGTAGACCCTGCCAGCAGCACGGAATATCCGGGTGTTCCAGGCAAGCGCTATTACGGACGGGGCCCGATCATGCTGAGCTGGAATTTCAATTACGGGTTAATGAGTGCCATTATATATGGAGATAAAAATGTGCTGCTTCGAAATCCAGAGTGGATTGCGGCTGACGGCAAGCTTGGTTTTGCAACCGCCATCTTATTCTGGATGACGCCTCAAGCGCCGAAGCCTTCCGCGCATGATGTCATGATCGGAAGATGGAAACCGACCGCGGAAGACAAAGCGAATGGGTTAGCACCTGCCGGATTCGGCGTCAGCATCATGGTACTCAATGGACTCGAAGCCAATCTGGATGAATCAAATGGCGCCATCAAGCGCCGAATCGGCCACTACTTGGACATCACGAGCAAAATGGGCGTGGATGTTACAGGCGAGAAGCTCAACACACTTGGCATGCAGCCTTTTTGATCGTGCAGTTGCAAGCCAATAGTCAAGAACACGATTGAGAGGCATTGAGGTATTTCAAGTAAACAGGCATTTAGGAATCGATATATTCAGGAAAGCCTGCGTTTCCGCAGTAAGTCAGTCCAGTCATTCCCGTATATAGTGAAAGACGCCTCCAACACCACTTTAATCGTGGAAATGGAAGCGTCTTTTATGCATGTTCATACGATACAGGGGTCCACGATTCAACATTGACTTTTCGGACTGTCCTGTTCGCATTTCGTTTAGCTATTATGACAATTATTTTTTTCCCAGTGAGCTACTTCTTCTCTTACCCGGGGCGCCACTTCTGTGCCGAACAGCCGTATCGCCTCCATAACCTCTTCGTGAGGCATGGTGCCGTGCGGCATATGCAGCATGAATCGTGTAACACCTACGTGCTTGCGGAGATCGATAATTTTTTGCGCTACCGTTTCCGGATCGCCAACATAGAGGGCACCTTCAGGGCTGCAGGCCGCGTCATAATCCGCTCTCGTGTACGGAGGTGCTCCTTTTTCCTTCGCTCTCACATTCGTTCTCGCAAACGTAGACGGGAAGAATGTTTCGATCGCTTGCTTCTGATCCTTCGCAACAAACCCATGAGAATGCGATGCAATTGTCAGGCGGCTTACATCATGGCCCGCTTGAGCTGCCGCGTTCTTGTACAGTTCAGCCTGAGATGCATAATCAAGCGGCTTCACTCCCCCAATGATAGCCAGAACGAATGGAAGTCCCATTTTCCCTGCTCTGATCGCGGATTCTGGACTTCCTGCACTTCCAATCCACACCGGCAATGGATCCTGCACAGGACGCGGAAATATGCCCAGATCATGAATGGCGGCACGGTGCTTCCCGCTCCAGTTCACCTTCTCCGACTTCTGAATGTGCAGCAGCAGATCCAGCTTCTCATCGAACAGCTCCTCATAATCGTTCAAATTACAGCCGAACAAAGGGAACGATTCCAGAAAGGAACCTCGACCGACCATAATTTCCGCACGCCCGTTAGAGAGGCCATCTAGTGTTGCGAAATCTTGAAAGACACGTACAGGATCGGCAGATGACAGGATCGTTACTGCGCTGGTCAGCCGAATTTTGGTCGTCATTGCAGCAGCCGCTGCTAATACAACTGCGGGGGAAGATGCTGCGAAATCAGGACGATGATGCTCACCTATCCCATACACATCCAGCCCTACCTGATCCGCGAGTACAATTTCCTCTACCACTTCGCGCAGCCGCTGTGCATGACTCATCGTGATACCTGTGTTGACATCAGGCGTTGTCTCGACAAACGTGCTTATACCTAGTTCCACTATCCATTTCCTCTTTTCCATAGATGTTCATGTTCATAATTACGCACATAGTAGACGGTATATTAATTTATCACTTATTTTCATGAAGTCAAAGGTTGTAATTGGAAACCAATACCGCAGCACCGACTTATTGTGGCTAACACGCATTAAAAAAGATTTCAGTTGCCCGTTAACAATGTCCTTGTCCAGTTCTCTCTTTCACGCTACAATCAATGGAATATTTATCAGCCTATTATAAAAATAGAGAGGAGGCACATTTATGAATGACAAAAGCAAGGAACTGTTGCAGCAAGCGTACAGACGTGCAGGCGAACTGTCTAAGCATCCGATCCTCTCCCAGTATTGGAATCAGCTATCACTCGTTGTAAAGGGCAGTGTCTCTCGCGGCAATTGCGATCAGTATTCGGATATTGATTTTGTATTCTTCTGTGATGATAACGTTCGTAAGGCGATTATAAACGGATATCGATCAGCACAGTTGAGCACAAGGGAAGACGGGGTATTCCTGCCAATCGGAGACTGGGAGGGTCATTATCACTTTGAGACATTTGGCATGTTAAATGGCTATTTCGAAGAAAATAATTATCCCCAAGTCTGGGAGTTCCAACTGGCAATCCCGATTCATGACCCTGAATCACGCTTCAAGCATACTATTGCTCAGCAATCGGAGCACTTCTTAGCTCATCCGATTGAGGTTATCAAGCGTCTATACATCAGCTTGCAGCTTACGCTCGATTGGATGCGGCATCCTCTGAAGCGCGGCGATGCAATCGCCACTAACCTGCACTGCTCCCAGATTGTTAAGGAGCTCTGTCAATTGTCCTATATTCTGGACGGCAAAAGCTATCCGCATGACAAGTGGTTGTCGACCTTTTTATCTACGACCCGATTAGGAAAGTTGCTAGAAGAGCGGATCATATCCTATTTAAGCGTGATACCGGTTGGAGGAGCGATTACTCCTCATTTGGAGTTGAATGAATATCCATGTTATCAGCAAGCTTGGGAGTTCATTAACGAGTCAGTACATTTTATTCGTGAGCATTATGGGGATTATCTATGGATTGATGAATGGTATTTGTATGGTTAGCTTGTCCGTGATTGATGCACACAGTGAGTCGATACCTTGCTCGTTGGTACAATGGGTGTTTTCAGGAATCGACTCCAGCATGTTTTCCTTGACCTCTATCGCCAGAAGATAAAGTGCACAACTGCTTCTTCTGATATGCTAGTAAATAAACATCTAATTCTTGACTAACCCTAATCACCTCATCGTCCGTAAAATCATTTCTTTCATTTACAATGGAAATAAGCCGTTGCTTAAGCAATTCGATTTTCTCCATCATATATACTTCATGGGGACAGTGGAGAAGACACAACTTCGATCACCTCTCATATGCGGCGTATTGTTATCGATCACTCACTAGCAGCTACATCTGCCGAAGCTCCATTTTCCCCAGCGTAATCGCGATCATATTCACCCTCTATTTCCCATTTTCCGATAGAGCCGCCTCGATTGCAACACACTGCAAACAACGCCCTACTGTTCATGGATAAGGATTAAATAACCAGAAAATCAGTGTTTGAAAATAGAAAGGTAAAATTTTCTGAAAGAAGTGTCTAAACCAGAACTGAAAAAGAGCACCGACAGCATAAGAAAGAAGTCCATGCTCTGCCAGTACTCTTATTATAACTTTCATCGGGACAATTTACTTTCTGTCCACCTGTAACAGTACCTTAGGCTGGAGCGTGTACGTATCTTTAATGCGCTCCTCCGAAACCACACCAAGCTGAACCAAGCTCTTAATCTTCGTTGTATCCGGCTTGGACAATAAGCGCCAAACCTCCGGATCAGGCAAGGCCGCATACAGCTTGGTATCATCATAATGCCGATGCTGCTGTTGGATAAGCTTCACCTGATACTGACCCGCAATAAGCTCAGCTTCGCCTCGCTCTTCGCAAAACTGAATAATACTGCTGCGCAGTTCCGCCAGTTCGTCCTCGATTTCTTTCTGCTGCTGCTTCAGCTTATAATATCTTTTAACCTTCTCGTCCATAAGATCACGCTCCCTCCTTGCACTGTATGCGAGGAAGAGAGGTTCTAAGACAGCGGTGAAGCGTCATTCTTTTCATTTTACAGATGCTTGAATTAAATCTAAACCGATTGCCTGCATTCTGTTGACCCCATAAACGATCTCTTCTTCGGACAATCGAGGAAAATAAAAATAAGCGCCATACCTAATTCCGTTTCCATCAGCTTGTTCTTCGATGCAGGTCTCCGACCACATAATCCCCGCCGCCAAGCAATTCGAGCGAAACTGTACGTATTGATCAGCAGTACCTTTCCACCATCCGAATATACTTAGCCCGGCATCCCCTTCAACCCATTGAAACCATGACGACAGCTTAGCAGTCAGCAGCTCCCGCAGCAGTTTGAACTTTCTTCCGTAAATTCGTTTCATGCGCCGCAAATGGCGTTCATATTGACCGTTATTCATCCAGGATGCCAATGTACGCTGCTCCAGCAAGTTGCTTGGACTCGGCTCAAATGCAGCTTTAGCACTGGCAAACACTTCGACTAACGATGACGGCAGCACTGCATATCCGATTCGGATATGAGGGAGCAATGTATTGCTGAAGCTTCCGATATAAATCACTCTTCCTTCACTGTCCAGCACCTTGAGCGGTTCGAGTGATTTGCCGCGGTGGCGAAATACACTGTCATAATCGTCTTCCAAAATAAGTGCATTGTTCTCCGAAGCCCATGCCAGAAGCTGCTGGCGGCGCTCCATGTTCAGCACGGCGCCTGTAGGGAACTGGCGATTAGGCGTGACAAAAAGCAGCTTCGCCTTCCATTTGTCTGGAATAATCCCTTGTCCGTCAATCGGAGCATGAATGCATCTTCCACCCTGTGCCCGGAAAACGTCAATGACTCCCCTATACCCCGGACTCTCCACCACTACATGATCTCCGGGATTGATGAACAAGTGGGCTGCTAAGGCAAGCGCCTGCTTGGATCCATTGAAAATCACAATCTGGCTCGCCTTGGCAGCAATGCCTCGGGCGCGTCTCAAATACTGTGCAATGCTGTCTCTAAGCGCTTCGTCACCCAAGGTCGAACCCATCCGGCTTCGTCGTTCGCCATTGGTCAAAAGTCGAGCCTGCGCATACAAGCACCGATTCCACTCTTTGTCCGGGAACGCCTGTATGCCTGGTCCAAATTCCTGAAAATTTACCGCCCTCTGTCCGCTCCCTATTTGAACCTTTATCTTCTCACTTGGCTCAGTTTGCTGTTCCTCCAGTTCCTTCAAACGGACACCCCAGTCGGACAACAAATGCAGCTCTTGACGCGGAAATTCATTGCCTTTCTGCTTAGGCGACTGAAACGATACGAACGTGCCGCGCCCTACCCCGCTTGTAATATATCCTTCGGAGGCCAGCATGGCGTACACTTCGCTGACTGTTCCTCGTGAAAGCCCGTATAAAGCAGCCAACTCCCGACTCGATGGCAATTTCGTTTCCATAACAAGCACTTGCGACGTGATACAGTCACGTATAGCCTGATAAAGTGCCAAGCGCTTGGATGAGCATTGGGCAAGATAAGAATAGTAAGGAATATGGAACTGCATACGGTTGTCCTCCGTCACCAATGGTCTAGTAAAATTAATCTAAATTGGATCTTTTTAATTGTCAATCTGTGCGGTAAGCTGAATGCAATAAAAAGAGATTGCAACCGGATATTTGGAAAGGAGTTTCGCAGATGCGAAGAAAAGAATTCGAAATGATGGATCATGCAGAAACCGAGGCGTTTTTGCAGGAGATGAGCTTTGGCGTTTTAGGAACCATAAATGGAGACGGCTGGCCAGAACTGACTCCTCTTAACTTCGTTTATCACAATGGTCATATTTATTTCCACGGCAGCGTAGCCGGACGAAAAATGAAAAACCTGAAGGCCGATCAACGGGTTACCTTTTCCGTAGCTAAGGAGTATGCCATTATTCCATCCTATTTCACGGAAGAAAAGCTGGCTTGCCCTGCAACTGCCTTTTTCAAGTCTGTGATTATAAAAGGTTTCGCAGAAATCGTTCCGGATCTAACAGAAAAGGCAGAGGCGCTGACTGCATTTATGCAAAAGCTTCAACCGGAAGGAGGCTATGCCCCAATTGATCCGGAGGATCCGGACTATACGGGTCAAATCAAAAGCACCTCCGTTGTCCGCATCAACGTTCAGGAGATGTCAGCTAAGTATAAGTTCGGGCAAAATGCGAAACAGCCTGCCTATGAAAAAATCTCTGATGGTCTGATTGAACGGAATCAAGGCTTGGACAAGGAAACCGTAGCCATGATGGAGGCCCTGTGCCCGCATCACCGAAAGAATGGCGACGATCTTGCTTAAGTTAGGACAAATAGCGGAAATTATATGATGTAGTCAGACACAAAAAAATAAAGCCTATGTTGGTTTTTAAGTAAAATGGAAGTTGCCTCGACACCATTTGTACAGAATAAACCAACATGGGCTATTTACAGCTTTTCATTATTGAGAGTGCGGTAGCTGAATACCTTTATCTGCATCTACAAGTACAGGTAATTATAATAACGTCAATGTTGAGGAATGTTTCCAAGAACTCTTTCTTTAAGCGTAGTAAGCAAACGCATTAGAATAATACTCTTGACGCTTCCTTTGTAAAAGGAATTAACTCATCCACTCTTCCCTCGCGTATTTTTACAGCCCATTCAGGATCGACGAGCAAAGCCCGGCCTACCGCTACTAAATCAAACTCATCCAGTTCAAGTCTCTCAATCAACCCGTCAATGTTTACATTTTGGGCCCCTTTACCCTCCGCAAAGAAACTTAAAAATTCACTGTCTAGTCCCACAGAGCCTACAGTTATTACGGGTTTCCCTGTAATCTTCTTCGTCCATCCAGCCAAATTAAGAGAAGAGCCTTCGAATTCAGGTTCCCAAAAACGACGAGTCGAGCAATGAAATACATCTACCCCGGCATCTACCAGCGGTGATAAAAATTGAGCCAACTCATCGGGCGTATAGGCCAACTTAGCCGTATAAGGTCTGCTTTTCCATTGAGAGAAACGGAATATGATCGGGAAGTCTGAGCCAACAGCATCTCTGCAAGCTTTCACAATCTCAACTGCAAAACGCGTCCGTTCCGCAATCCCGCCTCCATACTCATCTTGTCGACGGTTCGTTTGTTCCCAGAAAAATTGGTCGATAAGATAGCCATGGGCCCCATGGAGCTCAATACCGTCAAAACCAAGTCTTTGCGCATCTGCGGCACCCTGAGCAAATGCATCTACCACCATGTCGATTTCTTTCTTCGTCATCGGTTCGTTCACCTTCAAGCCATCAGCTGTTATGCCCGATGGCCCAATAGGCAATGCCTCTGGATTCGGAGCTTGCCCGACTGCACGCTGGGTTCCGACATGCCATAGCTGTGGGATAATTTTTCCCCCTGCCTTATGTACCGACTGAACGATCCTAGACCATCCATCCAGCGCCTCTTCTCCATAAAATCTCGGTATGTTCGGGTGAGACGCTGCAGCGGGATGATTAATGACTGTCCCTTCCGTTATAATAAGCCCAACACCATTCTCTGCACGACGTCTGTAGTATGCTTCCACATTCTCCCCCGGAACACCCTCTGGAGAGAACATGCGCGTCATAGGCGCCATTACAATGCGATTGCTCAGCGTTAGTGAGCCAATCGAGAAAGGCTTAAACAATGCTTCAACCGACGGGGCTTGTTCCATGTTATTCCTCCTGATTTCAATTTGAAGTATACTGCCTCTTTAACATTATACAATAATTTACATTCAAGTGTAGCCATGACGAAGACATTGTGTCCGCATCATCGGATACAAGATACGTCCGTATAAGCGTAAATCCTTCACGCCTCAATCCTTATGAAAACTTTCTTAATCGTCCTAACAAACGAAAGCACCTCCGACCCAATTAGAATCAGAGGTGCTTCCTATTTTATATGTTATACTTGCTCGACGACGACAGCGACGCCATGGCCGCCGCCGACACACAAGGCGGCGAGCCCGGTAGCTGCCTGCCTGCGCTTCATGGCATGCAGCAGCGTAACGAGGATGCGCGCTCCGCTAGCGCCAATTGGATGCCCAAGCGCAATGGCGCCGCCATTTACATTGACGATCGCTGGATCGATCCCGAGCTCACCGATGACGGCAATTGCTTGGGCGGCAAAAGCCTCATTTATTTCCGCCAGGTCAATATCCGCAAGCGACATCCCGGCCTTCTTAACCGCCACTTGTGAAGCCGATACGGGGCCCATGCCCATAATGGCTGGATCCACGCCGGTGCAGGCATAGCCGCGGATACGGGCCAGCACGGGCAGACCAAGCTGCTTCGCCATACGCCCGGAGCAGACAACTAACGCTGCCGCCCCATCGTTAATGCCAGAGGCATTTCCAGCTGTAACCGTGCCGTCCGGCTGGAAGGCAGGCTTAAGCCTGCCTAGGGCAGCAGCCGTCACATCAGGACGGAAATGCTCATCGGTTTCAATCGTCGCCAGCCCCTTCTTGGTCCGAATCTCCACCGACACGATTTCAGCAGAGAACTCACTGCGCTCCCATGCCTCTCGAGCTCGCTGTTGACTTGTCAGGGCAAAGGCGTCCTGCTCTTCTCGCGCAATTCCGTATTTCGCCGCAATATTTTCCGCAGTTTTTCCCATATGAATGTCGCATATCGAGCAGGTAAGTCCGTCTTTGAGGATGCTGTCTTCAACCACGCCATTTCCAAGCCGGTATCCCGTTCTTCCTTGCGACAACACATACGGCGCTAGCGACATATTTTCCATGCCGCCCGCAACAATGAGATCTGCATCGTCAGACTTGATGGCCTGCGCAGCCATTATGACCGCCTTCAAACCTGAACCGCATATTTTATTAATCGTAACGGCCGGCACCTCGCAGGGAAGCCCTGCCTTCATTGCGGCCAGACGTGCTGGCCCTTGGCCGCTGCCCGCCTGCAGCACATTGCCCATTATCACTTCGTGCACCGCTCCCGGCTGCACCCCGGCTCGCCCCAGTGCTTCTGCGATAACCCGTGCTCCCAGATCAACAGCCGGCACTTCGCTCAATCCGCCCATGAACGCGCCGATCGGCGTTCGCACAGCGCTTGCAATTACAACGTCCGACAGACCGTCACCCCCTTATCGCTATGCAAAGAATAATCGTGAATCGTCATTGATTTTTTTGTATAACACTGCTCATCAAACTCCCCGTACGACCGGCATAGATAAGCATGCGATGCCACCCGATTCACTCATACCGGCTTGCAGGGGCCAAGTATATGCCGCAGCGCTTCGATGAACACTTGATTTTCCTGCTCTGTTCCTATGGATACACGAATCGTATCCGGATAGCCGAGCAAGCTGCCCGCGCGTACCACCACGCCACGCTCGAGCAAAGAGCGGAATACGTCGTCGCCGGAGCAATTCAGCTTCACCATCAGAAAATTGGCATGCGATGGATAGCAGGACAGCCCCAACTGCTTCAATCCCGCAACCAGCTTTGTTCTCTCCGCCTCATTCCGCCGGGCGCAGTCTGCGGCGAACGCCGTATCGTCCAGCGAGGCGAGAGCCGCAGCTTGCGCCATCCGATTCGAGTTGAACGGCTCCTTTACCTTGAGCAGCTCCTGCACGATGCTCGGATGCATCATACCGTAGCCTGCACGCAGCGCAGCCAAGCCGTAAATCTTGGAGAACGTGCGCAGAATGACCAAATTCGGATAGCTGGCAAGCATAGGCACGGTCTGCAAGTAGTCGGGGTCTGACACGTATTCATAATAGGCCTCGTCGATGACCAGCAAAATATGGCGCGGTACCTGCTCGATGAAAGCAAGCAGGTCGCTGCGTCCTACAATCGTCCCGGTCGGATTGTTCGGGTTGCATACAAAGATCATCTTCGTCCTGCTGCTGATCGCCTTCAGCATCCCGTCCAGATCATGAACGCCCTCAATGAGCGGCACCATAACAGGTACGCCGCCCTCGATACGAACGTTCGTCTCGTAACGTGAGAACGTCACATCGGCCATAATCGCCTCGTCCCCAGCGGCGATATAACTCCGCGTCAATAATCGGATGATTTCATCCGAACCATTGCCGACAATAAAATATTCTGGCTCCACGCCAAGATGGGCTGACAGCTTCACAGCCAATTCGGGAGCGGTGCCTTCCGGATACAGGGCACACTTCTCCATTTCACGTACGACAGCTTGGGCGGCCAGTTCCGAACAGCCGTACGGATTCTCGTTAGACGCAAGCTTGATGATATCCGTAAGGCCGAACTCCCTTTTTACCTCTTCAATTGGTTTTCCCGGTACGTACACGCCCAACGGTTCGATTTCTTTTCTCGTTGGGATCTTGACAGACACTTGCATACACGACCCTCCTAAGCCCTTTACTCCGATGCCCGAGGCGCTGCGTTCTCCGCGTTCAACACAGGACTTACCCGGAATGGCGCCTCGGTTTTGTGCCGAATCTCTTCTACGTCAACTCCCTGCTGTGTCTCGATCAAGACCATGCCTTCTTCGGTAAAATCAAACACGGCCAAATCGGTAATTAACCGGTTGACGACTCGTTTGCCCGTCAGCGGCAAGCTGCACTCGCGTTTGATTTTAGATTCGCCATGCTTATTCACATGCTCCATAATGACAACGATGCGCCGGGCGCCGTTCACCAAATCCATGGCGCCTCCCATGCCTTTAATCATTTTGCCGGGAATCATCCAATTCGCTAAATCGCCCTGCTCCGAAACTTCCATTCCACCCAGAATGGCGAGGTCGATATGACCGCCGCGGATCATGGCGAACGATTCGGCACTGTCGAAGTAGGATGCCCCCTCCACTGCGCTTACCGTCTCCTTGCCTGCGTTAATCAGATCCGGATCCTCGCTCCCTTCAAATGGGTACGGCCCGATGCCGAGCAGGCCGTTCTCCGAATGGAGCATCACATCGAACTCTAGCGGAATGATGCCTGCAATGAGGGTCGGCATGCCGATGCCGAGATTGACTGTCATCCCGTCCGCAATCTCTAACACGGCTCGCCGGACGATGGTCTTACGCGCGTCACTCATGCGTATCCCTCCGTTCTTTGCTGCGCCGCCGACTGGACAACGCGCCGTTCCACCCGCTTTTCGTATCCAGTTCCGTGGAGTATTCGCTGTACATAAATACCGGGCGTATGAATATGATTCGGATCCAATTGTCCCGGCTCTACCAGTTCCTCTACCTCGGCAATCGTAATTTTGCCCGCTGCCGCTGCCAGCGGATTGAAATTTCTTGCTGTCTTCCTGTATACAAGGTTGCCGAGCGTATCACCCTTCCACGCCTTCACGAACGCAACATCGCCGACAATCGCTTCTTCCATCATGTATGTGCGGCCATGGAACTGTTTATGTTCCTTGCCTTCCGCTATCGGCGTACCGACGCCGGTCGCCGTATAGAAGGCTGGGATGCCAGCTCCGCCTGCACGAATACGCTCAGCTAGCGTGCCCTGCGGAACGAGCTCCACCTCCAGCTCACCATTCAAAAGCTGACGTTCGAATATTTTGTTCTCCCCGACATATGAGGCTATCATCTTCTTGATTTGGCGGTTCGCAAGCAGGAGACCGAGTCCCCAGTCGTCCACGCCGCAATTATTGCTGACGACGGTCAAATTTTTCACACCGCTGTCTCTCAGCGCCGCAATAGCCAGCTCGGGGATCCCACATAGGCCGAATCCACCCACGATCAAGGTAGCACCGTCCTGAATTCCCTCTATCGCCTCAGCGGCGGAATGCACGACTTTCCTATCCTTCATGCCATGCGCTCCTTTCATCAGCGTTTCTTGCACCACATACACGCGCTTACACGGTTCGCGACGCTTCCGGCGAACCCGCGCACCAGCTATACATGTATTGAGTATCCTCGCAGGACAGTGCTTGCTTGACAACGCGCAGCGGACGGAACGTGTCGATCATGACCGCAAGCTCTGTCGTTTCCTTTTTGCCGATGCTGTCTTCGATCTTGCCGGGATGCGGGCCATGCGGGATGCCTGACGGATGCAAGGTAATCGAACCTTCCTTCACTCCCTTGCGGCTCATGAAGTTGCCTCTGACATAATAGAGCACCTCGTCGCTGTCTACATTGCTGTGGAAATATGGGGCAGGAATCCCCTCGGGATGATAATCGTATAATCGGGGCACGAAGGAGCAGATGACAAAGTTATTCCCCTCAAAGGTCTGGTGAATCGGCGGCGGCATATGAATACGGCCCGTAATCGGCTCGAAATCGGCAATATTGAAAATCCACGGATACAAATAACCATCCCATCCTACAACATCAAAAGGATGATGGTTGAATATATGCAGATGGATATATCCCCTAGACTTCGTTCTTACTTCAAATTCACCAAGCTCATCATAAGTCTCCAGCTTATCTGGACCACGGAAATCCCGTTCACAGAACGGACTATGCTCCAAAAGCTGGCCATGCGGGTTGCGGTAACGCTTCGGCGTCGTTATCCAATTGTTCGTCTCCACGACCAGGAGCTTCGTACGCCCACGCTCCGGCTCCGGCATGACGCGGTAGATCGTGCCGATCGGTATGTTAATATAATCCCCTGGCCGGTAATGGAGAGTGCCATACATCGTCTCTACAGAGCCCTCCCCTTCATGCACGAACAACAGCTCGTCCCCATCTCCGTTCCGGTAGAAATAATCCATCGGCCGATCAACGTTCGCAGTCGCGATAAGCAGATCCTCATTGCCTAGCATATAGCGTCTGCCAGCGACGGCGTCGTCCGTTTCCATGCAATCGCCGGTCAATAGATGACGGTGGCGAAGCGCTCCCGGCTCTTCGAACTCAATATCGAAGGCGGCATATACTTCCGCCTTGCTGACAGCCGTCGGCGGATAATGGTGATACAAGATAGACTGAATGCCGGAGAACCCTTTAGTACCCATCACTTGCTCACGGTACAGGGTGCCGTCCGGCTTGCGGAACATCGTATGCCTTTTGTCAGGAATGTCTCCCATGCGGCGATAATAGGCCATGACACGAATCCTCCTCTTCCCAATTCAATACCTGCAAAGCGGCTCCTTCGGCCATTTCAACCGATGGTGTTGCGCAGTAGGCCAAGCCCTGTAACCTCCAATTCAACGATATCGCCGGGCTCCAGCCAGCGATGCACCTCCGGCCCCAGTTCGAGAAGGCAGCCGGTTCCGACCGTGCCCGATCCGATAATATCGCCAGGATACAGTGTGGCGTCCGCTGAAGCCCGCGCGATCATATCCCCGAACGTATAGTGGAGGTCACGCATATTGCCGCGCGACAACTCGGCGCCATTGACGCGAGCCGTCATTGCCAAGTCATGGCGCGCGCCTACGCGATACCGCTCCAGTTCGTCCTTAGTAATCAGACATGGGCCGAGCGAGGTGGCAAAATCCTTGCCCTTTGCCGGGCCAAGGCCGACCTTCACTTCTTCCCGCTGAATATCACGCGCGCTCCAATCGTTCATAATGCAATAGCCGAATATATAGGAATCAGCTTCTTCGGCAGTAATATCGCGTCCTTCCTTGCCGATGACGCAGGCCACCTCCAACTCGTAATCCAGAGCGGAGGTGGCGGAAGGTATGCGGATAAGCACGTCCGGGCCGACTATGGCCTGATGGTTGCTGAAATAGAACACCGGGAACTGGTACCATTCCGGAATAATATCGAGCCCCCTTCTCCGCCTAGCCCCGATCACATGCGCTTCGAAGGCATAGAAATCACGGAGGCTCGGCGGCTTCGGAAGCGGAGCGAGCAGAGCGACAGCGGATGCCGGATAGACTCCCTTATGCGCGAGCATCGTTTCCGCATTAGAGCCAAGGCATCTGTCGATTCTCCCTGCCTCCTCCATATAGTCCTCATGTCGGCGTACCAATTCCAGCAATTCGCTCGGCAGGTGCCCGTCACTGACCTCATGCATGTCGACGATGCAGCCTTCCCGCAGCCAACCGGAACGCGGCGCGCCCGTTCCGGTGTCAAATGTCACGAACTTCATAGAACCTCCCGCTTTCCGTACGCCGTTATTTTTTTCGCTCCAGCATGAAGGTGTCAGCAGCGGCACGGGTGTAAACTTGGCCGGCCATGCGTCCGATCGGGAGCAGCTTCTCCATGTTGATTTTGCCGTCTGCATACAACTCGTCGTTTATATGCATCAGCACAACCTTGCCGATAACAAGGCTGCCAGCGCCCGGCTGATCGCCGAAATGGAGAATATCATGAACCACGCACTCCAAATGAATGCCGCTTTCCTTCACCCGGTAAGGGCGAATGACTTCGCTCGGGATTGGAGTCAAGCCCGCAGCCTGGAACTCATCCACCTCGGGATCGAATTCGACGGCCGTTTCATTCATCGGTTCGACGATCTGTTCTCCAACAATATTGACCACGAATTCGCCGGTCGCTTCAATATTGACAAGGGTGTCCTTCTTGCACCCGTCCGTCCCTCGGCGCATTGGGGCAAAGCAGATCAAGAGCGGCTCCGCGCATATTGCCGTGAAAAAGCTGAACGGCGCCAGATTCGCCGTTCCGTTCAGATCGATCGTGGACACAAAAGCAATTGGACGCGGCAGGATGGAGCCTATCATCAGTTTGTAAGCGTCTCTCCAGTGCAGCTCATGCGGTGTAATATCCATGCGGCTTCTACTCCTTCCTGCGGCGCTGGACTACAAGTTGCCGCGGCGTTCTTGCTCCCGTTCAATCGATTCGAACAAGGCCTTGAAATTGCCTTCGCCGAAGCCAATAGCTCCTTTTCGTTGAATGATTTCGAAAAACAACGTTGGTCTATCTACAAGCGGCTTCGTGAAGATTTGCAGCAAATATCCCTCATCATCGCGATCGACCAAAATTTTTAATTCCTGAAGCTTGGCAATATCTTCATCAATGCTTCCAACCCGGTCCGTCAGCATTTCGTAATAGGAATCCGGCGTACTTAGGAACTCGACACCGTTTTCGCGAAGCGCCGTCACGGTTGCAACAATATCGTTTGTCAGCAGAGCCAAATGCTGCACGCCCGGTCCTTTATAATATTCCAGATACTCCTGAATCTGCGATTTGCGCTTGGCAGTCGCCGGCTCGTTAATCGGGAATTTAATTCTGCCGCCATTATGCATCACTTTGGACATCAAGGCCGAATATTCCGTACTAATATCCTTGTCGTCGAAATGAATCATTTGCTTGAAGCCCATCACGTTTTCATAGTAAGCTACCCATTCTTCCATTTGTTCCACGTTGCCGACGACATGATCGATGCCGATCAGTCCGGCAGATTGATGCGGAAGAGTGTCTTCGATCGATTTGTAGCCCGGCAGGAACAATCCTTCGTAATTATCCCGCTCGATCAGCGTATGAATCGTATCGCCATATGTGCCGATGATTGCCTTTTTGACCTTACCGTGCTCATCCGAATATTCGGCCGGCTCCATAATGGCGATTCCGCCGCGTGAGACCGCATCCTTGTAAGCCTTTTCAACATTACTAACCCGCAATGCAACATCCTTGACCCCGTCCCCGTGCAATTTGACGAACTCGGCAATCGGATGGTCATCAGAGAGAGCGCCGGAGAGAACGAACCGAATTTTATTTTGTTCAAGAACATACGATACTTGCTCCCGGTTGCCGGTTTCCAGCCCAGAGTAGGCAATAGGGCGGAATCCGTACCCTTTGACGAAATAGTGCATCGCTTGCTTCGCGTTCCCTGTATAAATTTCAATGTAGTCGATTTCTTGGATCGGGAAAATCTCTTTCTCCGTTATTTCGAAAATCGCTTGTCTTTTCATTCCAACATCCTCCTACACTCGCATTGATTGCTTCCACTGAGAGTATAAGACGGATGCCAATATCTAGCAAAAACGTACTAAACCGCGCTTATGCTCCAACGCACGGTGGATGAACCGCGGCTGCACTGGCACGCACAACTTCAGCATAAAAGAACTGCATAAACGCACTATCGTAGTGAAGCAGCAGCGAGTGAAGCAATCTGAATTGAATTTGTGAATTTTTTTCGAACAAACAGGAGGAAATAGAAGGCCCCTTGTCAAAAAGTAAATGGAAGGCGCATTCATGGTATTCATTTCGGAATGGAGTTGATAGGACGATATGTGTGCCAAGCGTTCCGGCGACCCGGCAATTGAGCAATTGCTGGAGGCCATCATCAAGCTGCAAAGCATCGAGGAATGTTATGATTTTTTCGAAGATTTGACGACACCTAAGGAATTGCAGGCGCTGTCCCAACGGCTGGAAGTTGCCAAAATGCTGTTGAACGGCAGCACGTACATGGAAATCGAAGCGGAAACCGGCGCAAGCACGGCCATTATTTCGCGCGTCAAGCGAACCCTGCACTTTGGCAACGGAAGCTATCGACTCATGCTTGGCAGATTGGATCAGCAGTAGCAGCAATAACGGAAATCAAATATGCATCACTCCATTTTCTGCATAACACAAACAGAGGCCAATGATTAGATGGCCTCTGTCCATTTTCTATAATAAAGATTTCTAAACAGTGAAGTGCACGCGAAATGATATTATTTCTTAAGAAAATCGAAGCTATCTTTTTACCCTAGCAGACCTTTAGATAGCTTCGATTTAGATATACTATTTTTTCAACTATGCAGTGCCATCACTAGACTGTTCATACACCAAATTATAAAACCCATCTTCATCCGCTTCCTCTTCCTTACTCAAATAACCAAGAGACTTGAAGCAAGCCAGACATGGCATATTATCTTCTTCGATGCCTGCTACCCATGTCTTTACAGATTCCATTTCCGGGAGCGCCATCACTTCGCGCACCATCGCTTTGCCGATTCCTTGGGAGCGAAGAGCCGGCTCCGTCATGAGTCCAATATATGCCGTTCCATCCTCCAATTCGACAAAGATGGCTCCGACAGGCTGCTCCCCGCGATAAGCCATCCATGCAAAGTACATGACATTGTCCGTCATGTAATCGAACCATTCCTGTAATGGAAGCATCCCGTCCATGCGTTCGCGCACTTCCGAATCTTCAAACCATGCCTCTAGAATCGGCAAATGGCTGTGGTTAAAAACATCCAATCGTTCAATTGACGCCATCAAGACTACACCTCACTTCATTCCCATTTTAGACAATTTCAATCCTTTTCCATCATAATGAAATGCTTTTCTATAAATTATTCTTCGCGCCAAATGAAACGAGGCCGCCTCTGCGTTATATTCATAACACAAGGGCAGCCCCTTCTCACTTATAACTATAGACGCGGGCCGGCAAGCTTGATTGATTCCGCTACATCGCTGAATTTTTCGAAATTGTGAGCAAAAATCTGCGCCAACTGCTTCGCCTTACGATCATAGGCCGATTTATCCGCCCACATATTTCTCGGATCGAGCAGTTCATGGGGAATGAATGGCACCGCATCAGGGGTAAGCATGCCGAATATAGGATGAGGAATGAAGGACGCCTTCTCGATACTTCCATTTATAATCGCCTTGACCATCGCTCGTGTGTGCGACAGATTTATCCGCTCGCCTATCCCATAGGGACCGCCGCTCCATCCTGTATTGACCAAATAAACCTTTACACCGTATTTCGTGATCTTGTCGCCGAGCATCTCTGCGTACACATCCGGTCTCAATGGAAGGAACGGCCCCCCAAAGCACGCCGAGAATGTCGCTTCCGGCTCGGCTACGCCGCGTTCCGTACCCGCCAGCTTAGACGTATATCCGGACAGGAAGTGATACATTGCCTGCTCCTTCGTCAGCTTGGATACTGGAGGCAGCACACCAAAAGCATCTGCGGTCAAAAAGATAATGACATTCGGATGGCCTGCAGTACCGGGGATGATCGAATCTTGAATATAATCAATCGGATAAGCTGCCCGCGTATTCTCCGTCAGTGCATTACTATGGTAGTCAGCCACACCAGTTACGGCATCAATCCACACGTTTTCCAGAACAGAGCCGAACCGAATCGCATTCCAGATTTGCGGCTCTTTCTCCTGCGACAGTCCAATGCATTTCGCATAGCAGCCGCCTTCGAAATTGAATACACCCGCATCGGACCAGCCATGCTCATCATCGCCGATGAGGCGGCGTTCCGGGTCAGCCGACAATGTCGTCTTGCCTGTTCCCGATAATCCAAAAAACAGCGCCGTATCTCCATCCTCACCTACATTCGCCGAACAGTGCATCGGCATGACGCCGCGGAAGGGCAGCAAATAGTTTAAAACGCTGAAAATCGACTTCTTTATCTCGCCCGCGTAATGAGTACCGCCGATAAGCACAGTCTTTCTTTCGAAGGAAATGGCAATGAACGTCTCGGAATTCGTTCCGTCGACAGCCGGATCCGCCTTCATGCCTGGCATTGTAATCACAGTAAATTCAGGTTCATGCGTTAACAACTCATTCGTTGTTGGACGTATAAACAATTGCTGAACGAATAAATTTTGCCACGCGTATTCATTAATGAAGCGAACAGGCAAGCGATAAGCCAGGTCTGCCCCTGCATATCCATCGAACACAAAGAGCTTGCGGCTCTTCATGTAATTGATCGTTTTGTTATACAGCGAGTCGAATTGCTCTGAGGTGATAGCCTGATTCACCTCTCCCCAAGCGACATGGTCAGCCGTGCCCGACTCTCTGACGATGAACTTATCCTTCGGGGAACGCCCCGTATATTTGCCTGTTGTGACTTGCAAAGCGCCTGTCGAAGTTAAATGGCCTTCTCCATTGCGGAGAGCAGACTCCACAAGTTTGGCAACAGCCACGTTTCTTTGAGATTCATCTACATACAGACCAGCCAATTGAGTACTTTCCTTATTTTTCGCGATCACGGTTATCCTCCCTATTCCACTGTTACCGAGTTCTTGTTCTATCCCGACTCCAAACAACAAGAAAATGTATATTTTATCCTTTTCAATTAATGTATAATATAAATAAATAATACGCAATATATAAAAACATATTGACTGAATCTAATTATTTATTACGTCATTTTGAAAATGTTTTCACAAAATCGACAAATAAAAAAAGGTGTCAATGCTTTTCTAAGAGATGAACTCTCTAAAAGAGAAGCATAAACACCTTTTTCCCATTTAAGGCCAATTCGCCTGTCTCCTATAACACTATCTCTTCTAGAGTACAAGATAGATAAATTGAATAAACTCCTACTTTGCTAAAACGGATTGCATAACAATCCCTTCCTCACTCAATCGCTGCCGCAAGCTTTGGGCAAAAGCGAACGCGTGCGCACCGTCGCCATGAATGCATACTGTATCGGCTTGTATCGCCACATCAATACCCTGAACAGCGTAGACAACCCCTTCTTTTACCATGCGAATGACCTGCTGAACCGCTTCCTCGGTATCTGTAATCAGCGCATTGGCTTCCCGACGCGGCGTCAATGAACTGTCCCTTTGGTACGTCCGGTCTGCGAATACTTCATGCGCACAACGGAGTCCAACGGCTTGTCCAGCCTTTATGAGTTCACTACCCGACAGCCCGAACAACACCAGCTCTGGATTCAAATCATGGACAGCCCGGGCAATCGCCTCTGCCAGTGCATAGTCGCTTGCAGCCATATTGTATAACGCACCATGCGGCTTCACATGCTGCATCTGTCCACCGGCCGCCGTAACAAATCCGTACAGTGCCCCGACCTGATAGACAACCATATCATAAGCTTCCTCAGGAGTAATATCGAGGTTTCGCCTTCCGAATCCAGCTAGATCAGGCAGTCCTGGGTGGGCCCCAATCGCTGCCCCGCGCTCAAGTGCTGCCGCTACAGTCCGCCTCATGACGGTTGGATCGCCGGCATGGAAACCGCAAGCAATATTCACGGACGTCACGAACGGCAATATGGCCTCATCTGAGCCAAGCTGATATGCGCCAAAGCTCTCTCCCATATCGCAGTTTATATCGATTCGATGCATAATACCTCTCTCCTCCTAACGCATCCGCAGGGACAGCCCCTGCCGGAATTGGGCAATTTCTTGTTCCCGCTTCACATACAATTCTTGCGCTTCTTCTTGTGTTACCTCTGTAAATCGAATGCACCCGCCTGGTCTCACTTGGGCGATAAGCGGCAAATCCACACTAATTACATGAGCGATTCGAGGATATCCGCCGACCGTTTGCCGATCCGCCAACAACACGATCGGATTGCCTTCCGGCGGTATTTGAATCGTGCCCATGCTAACGGCAGACGATATCATTTCAACAGGTGCTGCCACAGCAAGCGGCACATCTGCGAGCCGATAGCCCATCCGATCCGACTGTGTCGTGACACGGAACGGTTCCGTCCATAAACGCTGCTTGCTCTCTGCACTGAATTTGTCAAACTCAGGACCACGGACGACGCGAATCACCGGATTCTCTTGGTATGCAGGCCGAATCGAATGACCTGCCCCCCACGGCATGACGACTGTTTTATCGGAGCATGTTTTGAACCATTCCACAGATTCACCTGTTTCCAGCACATCTCCAGCCTCAAGCGCTCGACCATGCACTCCGCCTATTCCTGCCCGCAAATAAGTGCTGCTGCTCCCCATTGCCTTCGGAACGGCAATCCCGCCGCTTATTGCCAGATAGGCTCTACAGCCCGATAAGACTCGCCCGAAATTCAGTGTGCTTCCCGCAGGAACATACACGGGGCGCCAGAGCGGAATGGCCATTCCATCAATGCTAGGAGACAGGTCGCCTCCCGCTAAAGCGATCACGGCTCCCTTTTCAAATTCAAGCTGTGGCCCAAGCAGCGTTATCTCCAAAGCCGCCTCGCCCTCTTCATTGCCTGCCAGCAAGTTCGCCATCCTTAGTGCCGCCGCATCCATTGCACCGCTTATAAGTACGCCATACTTTTGCAACCCAAAACGGCCGAGATCCTGAACCGTCGTCAACATGCCCGCCGCTTTTACCCGGATATACATGTCCCGTGCCCCTCCCATTTCTTGTATTCCTCTTCTGTAATCGGCAAAAAGCGTACACTATCCCCTGTCCTAAGCAAGGTTGGAGGATTCATGTCTGGACGAAATAGCGGCACTGGCGTGCGTCCGATCAATTGCCAGCCGCCAGGCGTAACGATTGGATACACTCCTGTTTGCATACCGGCAATCCCGACCGTTCCCGATGGAATCGCAAGCCTTGGTGTGGAGCGCCTTGGTGTGGAAATCCGCTCCGACATGCCGCCCAAAAACGGAAATCCTGGCGCAAATCCAAGCAAATAAACAACATATTCACCGCTGCTGTGAATACGAACAACTTCATCCGGTGATAGCTCGTTATGCGAAGCGACCTCCTCCAAATCGGGTCCAAAGCTCCCGCCATAACATACCGGAATGTCAACAGTTCGAACATTGCCTTCAAGCTTCATTTGTAACGATTGGGCTGCGGCGCTTTCTAACGCTTTTTGCGCCTTTGAATACCGCAGTAATACCGGATTATAAAATACCGTAACAGTCGTAAAAGCGGGAACATATTCAATCATTCCATACATCGGATGCTCATCAAGGTAAAGCGACAACAACCGAACTTGATCATGAGTGTCCGATCCGATGACGGTACCAAATTCAACGACGATCGCTGTATCTCCAAGCGGAAAAAATCTCATGCAGTTCCCCCTTACGATATTGATGAGTTCATCATAGCATGATTTCAATTCCACTATCCACGCTGGGTACATATTGGGAAAGGTGTTCAATGTTAAAGTTTTTAATAAAATGTACACGCAATTACACCAAAAAGCAGTATAAAAAAGAGCAGGCGGCAAGGCATCTGTGCCCGCATCCTGCTCTTTAATGAAACTTATATTTATTCCGTTACGATATTATGGACAAGCACCGGTGCCTCAGCATGATCGCTAATCCGAATGTTCTCGTAAATTTTTGCAATGACGTCATCCACATTTTCACGATTCGTATGGATTGTTACCAAAGACTCGCCTGCCTTAACAGCATCGCCAATCTTCTTGTTTAGCATTAAGCCTACTGCAAGATCGATTTCGGATTCCTTCGTTGCACGGCCTGCTCCCAGCAGCATTGCTGCTGTCCCGATCTCGTCAGCAATGATTTCAGCAACTACGCCGTCTTCACGCGCCGGAACTTCGATCTTGTATGCCGCTTGCGGCAGCTTGTTCGGATCGTCGACAACTTCTGGATTGCCGCCTTGGTTCGCAATGAACTCCTTGAACTTCTCCAATGCCTTGCCATTGTGAATAACTTCCTTCAGCTTCTCTTCTGCTTCTTCTAAAGAGGAAGCCTTGCCAGCCAAGAATACCATCTGTCTGCCGAGCGCAAGGCAAAGCTCTTCCAAATCCTCAGGTCCATGTCCGCGCAGTGTATCAATCGCTTCCTGTACCTCAAGCGAGTTGCCGATTGCCCGGCCAAGCGGCTGGCTCATATCGGAAATAACAGCCATTGTCTTACGGCCGACATTGTTACCGATGCTTACCATCGCGTGAGCTAGTTCCTTTGCATCCTCTGCTGTCTTCATGAATGCTCCTGCCCCAGTTTTCACATCAAGCACGATAGCGTCAGAGCCGGCAGCAATCTTCTTGCTCATAATTGAGCTGGCAATGAGCGGAATGGAGTTGACAGTCGCTGTTACATCACGCAGTGCATACAGCTTCTTGTCTGCAGGCGTAAGGTTGCCTGTCTGACCGATAACTGCAATTTTATGATGATTAACAAGGTTCACAAACTCATCCTTGGTAATTTCCACATGGAACCCTTCGATTGCCTCAAGCTTATCAATCGTGCCGCCTGTATGTCCAAGTCCGCGCCCGGACATTTTGGCAACTGGAATATCCAATGCAGCAACTAGCGGCGCCAGTACAAGCGTTGTCGTATCGCCGACACCACCAGTCGAGTGCTTATCCACCTTAACGCCTTCAATTGCGGAGAGATCAATGGTTTCTCCGGAGTTGACCATTGCCATCGTCAGATCTGCCCGTTCACGCTCCGACATATCCTGAAAATAAATGGCCATCGCAAAAGCACTGACTTGATAATCCGGGATATCCCCCTTTGTATAGCCTTCAATAACAAAGTTGATTTCCTCTGTTGTCAGTTCCTTGCCGTCACGCTTCTTCGCAATCAAATCCACCATTCTCATCGTTGAATCTCCTCGCTCTCCATTGGATATTGGTTAACTTGCTGATATCAGTAACGAAGACTATTCTCTTCCTTTGTAAACGAACTTACTCAGAACATGCAGCAATCTATTTCCTTTTACTGATTCCTAGTGACAATTTGAGATTCCTTCTTACAACGAAATAGCTGTCTCCAACGCTACTTCCATCATGTCGTTGAACGTTGTTTGACGCTCTTGCGATGTCGTTTCTTCACCTGTCAGCAAGTGATCACTCACGGTCAAAATTGTCAGTGCGTTGACACTGTATTTCGCAGCCAGCGTGTAAAGCGCCGTAGTTTCCATTTCTACCGCCAATACGCCATAGTCCATCAGCTTCTGAACTACGGACTTGTCGTCGCGATAGAACATATCGGATGTGAAAATGTTGCCGACATGTACATTCATGCCCTTCGCAACCGCATTGTCATAAGCGTTCTTCAACAATGAGAAGCTGGCAATTGGGGAGTAGTCGTATCCGCCAAATACGTGACGGTTCATGCTGGAATCCGTACAAGTTGCTTGAGCAAGCACGACGTCGCGCACATGAACGTCCTTCTGCATCGCGCCGCATGTGCCTACACGGAACAAATTCTTTACACCATACTCATTGATCAGCTCATTCACATAAATGCTTGTTGTCGGAATTCCCATGCCTGTACCTTGTACAGAGATGCGCTTGCCTTTATATGTCCCTGTAAAGCCGAGCATCCCGCGAACCTCGTTGTAGCAAGTAATATCCTCCAAGTACGTTTCTGCGATATATTTCGCGCGCAGCGGATCTCCTGGCAGCAATATCGTTTCTGCAATTTCGCCCTGTTTCGCTCCAATGTGTACACTCATAACTATGTTCCTCCAGTAAGATGAATTATTTCAAATCCGTTAAAAAGCTCTTGCCATAAGCAGGCGCTGCAACAGCAAAGTTTTCTGCCACCGTTGCCGCGATATCCGCAAACGTGCCGCGCAGCGGAAGTTCCTTACCTCCTGCTGCAAAGCGTGGAGAGTAGGCAATCAACGGAACATACTCTCGCGTGTGGTCTGTGCCCTTGTAAGTTGGGTCATTGCCATGATCCGCAGTAATAAGAAGCAGATCGTCGTCTGTCATCTTCGCGAATACCTCTGGCAAGCGCGCATCGAACTCTTCCAACGCGTGTCCATAGCCTTTTGGATCGCGGCGATGCCCGAACAATGCATCAAAGTCCACAAGATTCAGGAAGCATAATCCCGTGAAGGACTCATCCAATGTTGAAATAAATTTATCCATACCGTCCATATTAGACTTTGTTCGAATCGCCTTTGTAATTCCTTCACCATCATAAATATCCGAAATTTTACCCAATGCGATGACATCAAAGCCTTGATCCTGCAGTTCATTCATCGTTGTGCGGCCAAATGGCTTCAGCGCATAATCATGACGATTCGCTGTTCGCGTAAAGTTTCCAGGCTCTCCTACAAATGGACGAGCGATGATCCGTCCAAGCATGTATGGATCATCTCGGGTAATCTCGCGACAGAACTCACAAATCTCGTACAGTTCCTTCAATGGAACTACCTCTTCGTGTGCTGCAATTTGAAGGACAGAATCCGCAGATGTATAGATAATGAGTGCGCCTGTCTTTACATGCTCCTCGCCAAGCTCATCGATAATTTCGGTTCCGCTTGCCGGCTTATTGCCAATTACCTTGCGCCCTGTCTTCGCCTCAATACGCTCAATCAGCTCAGCGGGGAATCCATCAGGGAATACGCGGAACGGGGTATCAATATAGAGACCCATGATCTCCCAATGACCTGTCATCGTATCTTTGCCGCGGGAGGTTTCTTGCATTTTTCCATAATAGCCCAGGGGACGCTCGGCCACCTCTATGCCAGGAATCGAACGGATATTGGACAAGCCGAGTGCTGCCATGTTGGGCATGTTGAGCCCTCCGCATTCCTGTGCAATATGTCCTAATGTATCTGAGCCTACGTCATCAAATTGTGCAGCATCAGGAGCTTCTCCGATGCCTACAGAGTCCATTACGATAAGATGTATTCGTTTAAATGTTGTCATCATGTCGTTCTCCTTCCCCAAGGTACGATAATAGATGCTTACAACGTCCACTTAACCAGAAGTGGACGTTGTGAATACTTTTATAAGAAAATACCTGCAACAATCGCAGACAATACGCTTACCATCGTGGCGCCGTACAACAAACGCAGACCAAAGCGAGCTACAACGTTGCCCTGCTTCTCATGGAGTCCTTTCACCGCACCAGAAATGATGCCGATCGAGGAGAAGTTAGCGAATGATACTAAGAATACGGATACAATACCCGTAGTGCGCTCAGACAAAGTAAGCTTACCAAGATCAAGCATAGCGACGAATTCGTTTGCAACCATCTTCGTTGCCATAATACTTCCCGCATCGACCGCTTCCTTCCAAGGTACCCCCATTAGGAACGCGAACGGTGCGAACACATAGCCAAGCACTTCCTGGAATGAAATTCCGAAGATACTGCCAAAGATGCCATTGATAAGTGCAATCAAGGCGACGAAACCGATCAGCATTGCAGCAACTGTAATCGCTACTTTAAAGCCGTCCATTATATACTCGCCCAGCATTTCGAAGAACGACTGCTTATGCTCTTCCTGCACTTCCAAAATATCTTCTTCCTTCGTCACCTTATATGGATTCAAAATTGAAGCGATAATAAATCCGCCAAACAGGTTAAGCACGAGCGCGGTTACTACATATTTAGGCTGAATCATCGTCATATACGCACCGACAATGGACATCGACACAGTCGACATCGCAGAAGCACACAGTGTATATAAGCGGCGTTCCGGCAACAGACCAATTTGCTTTTTCACCGAAATAAATACTTCGGACTGACCTAGAATCGCGGATGCAACTGCGTTATACGATTCCAGCTTTCCCATACCGTTAACCTTGCTAAGTGCAAGACCGATGTACTTAATAATGAAAGGCAAGATTTTCGTGTATTGCAAAATTCCAATCAGCGCGGAAATAAATACAATCGGCAGCAACACGTTTAAGAAAAATTGAGTGCCTTGGCTATCATTCACGATTCCGCCAAATACAAAGTTGATGCCTTCGGCTGCATAACCTAGCAATGATTCAAATATAGAAGCAAACCCCCGGATTAAGGTTTCTCCTACCGTTGTATTCAATAACACAAATGCCAAAATAGCCTGCAACACAACCATAATGGCTAGTGGGCGATAACGAATGTTGCGACGATCCTTACTTGCGATATAAGTGAGTCCAAATACAGCTAGCAGACCAATGATCGCAATGACAAATTTCATGTAATGTTCCTCCCATGCTTAAGCATGTATAGATTTATTAAATTGGCAAGTTTTCTTGTTACCGCTTTCAAAATGAACGGAATGCTATAGCTTATTCACTGTCCTTTTCCATATCGGCACCAGAGAACGCGCCAGGAAGCAATTGGGACATTGTCCATTCCTCAATGTCGCCCTTGAGATTCGTCAAGTATATCTTCGTACCGCCATCGCAGAACTCTGCTAACACTTGGCGGCAAGCTCCGCACGGAGACACAGGCCCGTCCGTATCAGCAACTACTGCAACAGCTTCCACCTTCGTCTTGCCTTCCGATACAGCCTTGAATACCGCCGTTCGCTCTGCACAATTCGTTAAGCCATAAGATGCATTCTCTACGTTGCAGCCGCGATAGATAACTCCATCTGCCAATATAGCCGCTCCAACCTGGAAGTGAGAGTATGGTGCATACGCTTGCTTGCGGGCTTCCAACGCTTCTTGAATCAACTGATCTTTCATGGGCTGATCCTCCTCATTGAATGTTGAATCATTCCGTCATGAACGTAACGTACCCTGACGGAATGATTCCGTCTCTATTTTAATAAGAAGATGTTGATGTTAGGCCTTTCATGATGCTGACACCGGAACTCGCACCGATACGGGTTGCCCCTGCTTCAATCATGCTGTTCACATCTTCCAAGCTGCGCACGCCTCCAGATGCCTTCACACCTGTTTGTTGTCCTACCGTCTTGCGCATGAGGGCAACATCTTCACGTGTAGCACCGCCTGTCGAGAAGCCTGTAGATGTCTTAACAAAGTCGGCCCCTGCCTTAACAGCCAGTTCGCAAGCACGAACCTTCTGTTCATCTGTCAACAGGCACGTTTCAATAATGACCTTTACAAGCGCTTTTCCTGAAGCCGCTTTCACAACTGCCTCAATATCCTTTTGCACGAATTCATCGTTGCCTGCCTTCAGCTCTCCAATATTAATAACCATATCGACTTCGGTTGCACCATTGGCAATCGCATCTTGCGTTTCCAATGCCTTGACAGCAGAAGTAGATGCGCCGAGAGGAAATCCGATAACCGTGCATACCTTAACTTCTGTACCGGCTAGCTGCTCTGCACAGTAAGATACCCAAGTCGGGTTGACGCATACTGAAGCGAATTGATACTGCTTTGCTTCCTCAACCAGCTTGGCAATATCCGCTTGAACAGCGTCTGCCTTCAACATCGTATGGTCAATCATACGCGCTATGCTCATGCTGTACACCCCTTATATACTTGTGTCATTTGTATTTAGGTAATTCTAATATTGATTTCATGGGTATCATAACACGCGATCTGAACAGATGTAAAGTTAGCTTTGAAATTTTGTTCATTACAATATCGTGAACTGCTTTCTTACAATATTTTGAACAAAAAGGATATAAAAAATCCCCATCGAATAAGCCGTGAGACATGAACGCCACGTACTTACTCTAAGGGGAAAGCGGGTTTACCGCATGGCGGTAATTATTACATTAATGCTTGGGCTGTAAATTGATCCGTAACAAGTATATTTGCATACCTTCCTATAAGCGCAGCTCGGATCGCTTCTATCTTTCGCTGTCCACCGGCTACTAGTATTGACTTTTCCTTCTCCCGCAAATCTGATAGGTCGATGCCCACAGTGCGATCATTGATCCCTTCGCTGCATATATTTCCTTGTGCATCGAAGAATCGCGAACATATGTCTCCTACACCACGGCTCTGCAGCAGCTTCTTCTCTTCGTCGCTGAAATAACCCAGTCGAAACAAAAGTGCATCATCATTTACAGTACCTACAGTGAACATCGCAATATTGGCCTGCTTGCCAAGCTGAATAATCCGGCGAATATGCCGATCCTCCTCCACCATCTGCTTCAGAGCAACACTGTCGAATATTACGGGCAACGGCAAATAGCGGGCAATCGTATGGTATGCTGCCGCAAATAAATTCACGGTTTCCGCTGCATACGTATTTACATGAGAGTGGCTAATGCCTCCCTTGAGCTGTACAACCTCCACGCCCCGAATTTGCTTCTGCTGAAGCTGCAACGCTACGGCATGCATTGTTCGCCCCCATGTCACCCCGATAATATCCGAGTCTTGAACGGTTTCGTACAAATATTCGGCTGCACGCTTGCTAATATGCTTTTGGATTTCTTTATATTCATTGACAGGCGAATAACAGACGAGCGCCGTATCCAGTCCATATTTATGTCGGAGTCGTGCTCCCAATGCATCGAGATCCTCAAGCGGATCGACAATATCAATCCGGACATATCCTTGCTCCTTCGCATATTGCAGCAGCCGGGATACGGTCGGACGAGACACCCCTAGTTTGGAGGCAATATCCATTTGGCTATAATCCGATAAATAATACAGTCTTGCCGCTTCAATACTCAATCGCTGTTTTTCATGATCCATGTCTACAACCCACTTCTTGTGAAATGATTCTATGAACATGCTGTTATTGAAACATCTAGCTACTGCAGCATTTCGCACTTTAAGCCGCTGTTAGGAACGTACACATGATAAGGCTTACTCGCTTCCTTCTTTGAACCTATACTACCATATTATGAAGAGATGTAAACGCTCACGAATAAAATTAGAGACCCTCCTTAAACTGGGAACACAAACCTAATTACCTGCTGCAACACGGATTAGTCCCCCATCTAGGCCAAGTCTCTATCACTTATCTGCTATTCATTTTTATTTAGCTGTGAAACATGTCCAACTACTTGAACAGGCGAACAATCATATCTGTGTCAGGCATACTGAAATACTCCCCCGCTTCAATTTTCATGAGCGCTAGGCCTTGAATCATCGACCAATAAAGCGTCGCCAAACGCTTTGCATCCTCAAGTCGAATGATTCCGTCCCGTTGCCCGTCCTCGATGAATTGAAGCATATGCTTCATTGGGCTTGATATATCCTGCATTTGTGTCTTAACCGATTCCGGAATGGAAGCAAAGGTCGACGCTTGAAGCACAATATGGTGATAGTATACAGCTTCTTCGTTATGAATAAACGCTCGTAAAATTTCTTGCGTCATCCATTCAATTTTGTCCAAGCTGCTCCCTTGTTTCTCTGCGGCAAGCAGCGTCAATTGATTTGAAGATTGGAGCGCACGCTCCACTAATGTAGCAAAAATTTCATCCTTTGATTCAAAATAATGATAGACAAGGCCGTGACTGAATGAAGCTTCCTTGGCGATATCACTGATTTTGGTAGCTACGAAGCCACGATTTGAAAAAACCTTTAACGCGCTATTCAGAATCTGCTCTCTTCGTTCATCCCGAATTAACTTATTTTGATCCGCATTTCTAGGTGACATATGTATACAGCTCGCCGTACGGAGCTTCCTTTATCGCCCCGATAAAACTGAGCCTCCTCCTTTTTTCCAATATAGAAAGATGTCTATACGGTTGACTGATCCGTTTGTTGAGAACAACATACTTCCTTCGTTATGCGGAAGCGCTCGTTCCCCATGAAAAAGGCAAGAGGAACCGCCACTGCCGCTGCCAAAGCAAGAAAACAAAAGCCATAATGAATAGATTCTACAAGTGAAACCCGTACTGCCAGGGCTAGATGCTCAGGTATCATTCGATTCGCTCCAATAAGCGTTTCAGCCTTGCTGAATTTCTCTAGTAATGCTGGATCCAGCTTCAAAAAAGAAGCTTGGCGCAGAAGTTCAACAGCTAGACGTTGGTTCACCAAAGTACCCGTAATGGATGCGCCTATCACACCGCCAATTGTGCGAAAAAAGGAGACCATAGAAGTAGCCACCCCTTTGAACCGCTCAGGTGCAGCAAGAGTTGCTGCTGTCTGTGCATTCGGCATTAAGATTCCAATCCCAATACCTATTAAAGCAGTGTTCCCCCTAACATACCACATATTTACCCCAAGCGGCAGGGACGAAAATAAGAATGAACTTATCCCCATAAGGCATATAGCGAGCAGTACCGATCCTCTCCAACTCATTCGTTTCATAAGCATCGTTCCTATAACCGTTCCCACCATAACCGAGAACATCATTGGAGTTAGTGCATTTCCCGCATCTCCTATATCTCCTCCTAGTCCCGCCTGAATAAAAAAAGGAATGTAAAGCATAGCTCCGTACATGATCATCCCTTGTATAAAAGAAGCTGCCGAGACTCCGGCAATTGTACGATTGCAAAACAATTGCAGAGGGATAATTCCCTCGACTGCTAGAAGCTCTATGACAATAAAGAAAATAAGAGCTATCCCCCCGCTTGCCAGCATGAACACTACTTGCCACGAGGCCCAACTGTATTCTCCGCCTGCCAGTTTGAACGCTAATAAAAGAAAAACCGTTGTTAATATGAGAAGCACTGCACCCGCATAATCCACCTGTCTGCTGCTCTTCTCATTGCGGGATTCGACTAACGAACAGCTTACAATCAAAATAGACGCGATGCCAAAAGGGATATTAACGAAAAAGTTCCAGTGCCAGTTCAATTGTTCGGTTATAAATGCCCCAAGTGATGGCCCAACAACGGAGGAAAGTGCATAAACACCCATGAATAACGCCTGGAACTTGCCAGCTTTCCCTTGCGGAAGAATCGTGAAAATTAATGTAAATGTAATTGGCATAAGAAAACCCGCTCCCAATCCCTGAATTCCACGGAAAGCAATAAGCTGGGGTATTGATGCGGCAAAATCGCATAATAAGGAGCCTGCAGTAAAAAGAATCAACCCGGAAATAAAGAAGCATTTGCGCCCATACATATCGGACAACTTGCCTACCACCGGCATAATTGCTGTTGAAGCGAGCATGTAAATTGTAAAGACCCATGATACCGAATCAAGCCCCCCTATCTTCTGAACAATGGAGGGCAGAGCAGTAGATACAATCGTTTGATCCAAGGAGGAAAGAAAAATGCTTAACAGCAGCGCTCCTATCGTCCAATTTCGTTTATACGGATCCAACTCCATACGAATTTTCCTTTCTACAATGGGATAAATGCCTGCGATGTTTTTCTATTGACTAATTATTCAATCAAAGAAATTTTAATCTTACTATTACAAATAATCAAGCATAAATTTAATCTCTTTCCTTGTTTTGCAAATTCATAAAGACAACAAAAAAGCTTCAGCACGCAGCGCTGAAGCTTTTTCTAACTTTATTTTATTTTTTCTAAGATCATTTTCCCGGATGAAGTCGTTACATCCAACACAGGCGACTCAGAGGTTGCCTGATTGACGCTAGCTTCAAATTTGCGTTTTCCTTCTTTTTGCTCTAGCGTAACCGGAATGTTGAGATCCGCACGATCCAGCTTCGTATCCGCCACAATGCGGAACACAGCATCAGAACGTACCCGAATCGTGGCATTACCGGAGCTTGTATGTACGCGAACCGATTCATCAAAGGAATCAATCGCCATATCTACGTTGCCAGAGGAAGCCTCGACACTTCCTTTTCCCGTCATTTTTCCAAGGTGAATATTGCCGGAGCTTGCAGCCACTTGATATTCTTTGCCCGAATAGCCCTTCACATTGATATTCCCGGAAGAAGATTGAGCAGACAACTTGCCTGCTTCAACTTTGTCAGCTGTAATATTTCCGCTTGATGCCTCCAGCTTCAACTCATCATATACCTTCGCAGGAACTGCAACCTCTACAGTGAGAGACGTATTAGTCCATACTTTCCCCTCTACTGGCCCTACTTTGATCGCTAACTGTCCTTGCTCCAATGTCGTGTTAAGCAGTTCATCCATCTCATCCTCATTGCCGTCGAATTTGCCATTCACTTGCACTTGAATGTGCTCACCGCTGCCAGCTTTTAATTGTACATTAGCCGCTTTCGTCCGAACATCAATGCGAGACACCTCTGCTGCTGCAAATGACCGTTCAACATGAACTGGCGTGCCAGGTACAGAGACAACATTTGATATTCCTTGATTACATGCACTTAAACCGATTAACAGTGGAATCAATGAAAAAATTGTCAAGCAACGTTTTGTATTCACTTTATCCGATCCCCTTTATGCCATTTCATGATTGTGGAAACTTTTGAAAGTAAGACGTTTGTCTTCGCCCCTCTACTTCAATATATGAAATCTTGTATGCATAGAATTCTCACAAACACCGTCTTCCCACATATAGTAGTAAGATTCATTATCTAAACATGAATATACTGATCTCGGAATTGCTGCAAAAAATCTGAGGCTCTCATCACAGCACACACATCCGGCAATGCCTCATACGATGAACATGCCGTCAATTTATAATCAGGATGAATGGAATAGGACTTCCAATAAAAAGGCTTTTCGCTAGGTGACGCCAATTGCCAGGCAACCTCATCAGCGTGACACGAAGTGAAAGCGCATAAATCTATTGGCATAGATAATCCCATACCTGTTGTTTTTACATAGCTTTCCTTGTATGTCCACAGCTCAATGAAGCGCTCTTTCCTTTTGCTCGCTGGCAAAGAATCAAGCACCCGTTTCTCGTTTATAGACAAAATGCTTGCAAAGTTTCCTACTTCCAAATCCTCATCAATCTGTTCAATATCGATCCCAACGGGATGCCCCTTATCGTTCGCAATACCGACAACCCATATACCAGAATGAGAAACATTGAATTGAATATGCTTGTACGGTTCACTCACAATAGGCTTGCCGAACTGATCCGCTTGAATGGCAATCTGTTCAGTAGTGCAGCCTGTCATCTCTACTAGTAAACGCTTGGCGACGAGTTCACTTAACATGGAGCGAATGGAGTCCATCTCTCGATAGAAGCGTCCCACCTTCTCTCTTCGTTCCGGCGATAAATAAGGCAGCCACTCGTCCAATCTGATCATGCTGTCGATCCGAACGGCAATTGCTTTCATGATGTTCTCCTTCTAAATACTTCCTGTTATATGACAAAAATTATACACTCAGCCCTCTTAATCTACAATATTTTCCTGTTGGTCTCAACCTACATCTACGTTACTCCTAAAAAACCAACATTCATAGGTTAGGCACAAGTGCTCAAAGACGATGAATCAATCTTATTGATTCCCTATATACCTTAGCAGCCAATTCCCTACTAGAACTATGGAAAAGATTACAGCCAGCATATTTCAATACCAAGATGAATGTATCCAAATCCTCTCTCTCCATTTGGTTGTTTTTCTCGCAGCACAAAACAAACCCTATTATTGTATTAACTAATATTGTTAGTTATAATATAGCCAAAAGCAGGAATCTCTCTATAACGCAGACTCCATTTGCACGATAGCAATAATAAAAAAATTACGTACACAGAGGAGCAATGATCATGTCACCTAGAGTTGGTTTAAACTCCACAACAATACGAGAAGCCGCTACCTATATAGCAGATACCCAGGGCTTCGAAGCGGTTACGCTTGCTTCGCTTGCACAGCAGTTGAAGGTGCGCCCGCCCTCTCTCTACAATCATGTTGATGGCTTGCAGGGCATACGCCAATTATTATCCATTCATGGACTCGAACAATTAGAATACACCATGTCACGCGCAGCAATAGGACGAGCAGGAGATGAAGCTGTTCGCGCGATTGGTAAAGCATATGTCGCCTTCGTCCGCAATCATCCTGGTCTCTATGAAGCTACGCTTCATGCACCTGATCCGCATCATGAGAAAGTACAGCAGATCAGCAATGATATCGTCGATCTCGTTATTCAAGTCCTTCAAGCATATGAGCTATCTGGCAATGCCGCTATTCACGCCGCACGCGGCCTCCGAAGTTTGCTGCACGGGTTTGCATCCTTGGAGCAAAAAGGGGGCTTTGGCATTCCTCTTGATCTCAATGTCAGCATGGAAATACTTATCAATGCTTTTATCGCTGGCATTCATACGATCAAAGAAAATTCAGATTCAGAGCGATCAACAACAGTCACCGAAGATAATAAATAGAAAATATGTCCAACCCACAAGAGACGCACAAAAAAGAATGACAATAGCTCTTCGACAAATCAAGCTGGGGCAGCGGCAATAACTCCAATTCCTCGGGAGGATTGTCTTGGCCTTTGTTAGCAAAACATAATATGCTGCGCTCCCTAGACCATCCTTGCCTAACAAGAAAGAGAGCTATCTACCCGCATCATGCGCGGAGGATAGCTCTCTTTTGTGTCAGAAGTTAATTGAAGGACAAGCACATGTAACTTAGTGTCCCTAATTCATAACTGCGATGGATAACTTTCGGATTCAAGCCATCCCCTGCGCTCCCAAGTGCAATAAAGAGGGGAACAAAATGCTCTGCCCGTGGAACAGCTAGTGATGCATGAGGAGCATGTTCCTGATAGGAGGCCAACTCACTCCATTGCTTTTTCTCCAGCTTTTCAATTAGCCAGTCGTCGAACTGGACAGCCCAAGGTTCAGGCTCTGTCTGTTCCCATTTCAACATGCGCAAATTATGAACGCTCGCTCCGCTGCCTATTAGTAGAATGTCCTCATCCAGCTCACTAAGAGCCTCTCCGATTAGCAGTTGTTTCTCTGGAGAAAGGAATGGATTTACAGATATCTGTACAACTGGAATATCAGCATTCGGATACAAATGCTTCAGCAGCGACCATGAACCATGATCAAGACCACGTGATTCATCACGGTTTACAGAAATACCATGCGCAGCGAAACTGCGTTCTACTTCAGTTGCAATCTGTGTGGAGCCCTTCGCAGGATACTGTACCTGATACAATTCATCAGGGAATCCATAGAAGTCATAAATCGTCTCATACGTCCCATCATGGAAAGATACTGTTAACTCCTCGCTTTCCCAATGGGCACTGAACAGTACGATCGCCTTTGGCTTCATACTTGCTCCGAGCTTAGTTAAAAATCGAGTATATTCATTATCCAATACAGCAATCATCGGCGAACCGTGACTGAGAAAGATTGATTTTGGCATCGCGATTCTCCTTTATGTTCAACATAGCGGCTGTCCAAGCGATATCATGAGCAGCGCCATGCAGTGTGTCCATGAGATGTTCTTAAAGGATCACACAGAATGTACGAATGAATTGTTTCTATGCATTTGCAGCCAAAATCGTGATTAATAAGCTGCTGTAAAGCGGCGGCCCGAAAATTGCGGATTCTCCACTTCATCCAGAATTGCTACAGAGAAGTCCTCAGCTGAAATGCGGCTATTGCCTTCAGCATCCACAACCAATTGGTCTGTTCCAGTACGATATTGTCCAGTGCGCTCACCTGGCTCAATCAAAGCAGCAGGGCTCACGTTCGTCCATGCCAGCGTAGATTCATGGCGGTACACATCAAGCGCGTCGCGATGTGCTAGCGCGATTGGCTTCCAAGCATCAGGGAAGTCTGGTGTGTCCACAACTTGAACGCCTGGCGCCACTTCAAGGCTTCCTGCTCCGCCAACAGAGATCAAACGTCCTACTCCAGCCTGCTTTACACCAGCGATCAATGCTTGTGTTGCTTCCACAAGTGTAGATTCTTCTCCCATCTTAGGCCCAAAAGCACTAACGACAACATCATGACCCGCTGTACGCTCAGCCACGCTTGCGGAATCGAGAATATCGCCAGTCGCCACTGTCAAATTGTCATGAGACTGCGCTACGCGCGAAGCATCACGAACGATTGCCGTTACTTCATGACCTCTTGTCAAAGCTTCATTCACAATACGTTGTCCAATTGTACCTGTAGCACCATATACCGCGATTTTCATAATAAGTTCTTCCCTTCTATAGTAAAAAGTTTATTTATTATTTCCTTCTGGTAAGGACAGCAATCCACGCTTAGCAAATTACTTTAATGTAATAAAGAATGTTACAACTAGCGTACGAAAAACTCCATGAAACATTGGAGTCATTCTTATTCAAATTGTAGACCGCCTGCACTCTACTATGAATCACGCATCCTCCTGCATTCGATCCTTCAAATCTCCTGCTAACTGATCCAGCGTCACTTCTGCCAGCACCTTCTCCATCGCAGATTGTGCACGCAGCATAACAAGCTGTAATACAGATTCAATATTTGCGCCTATTGGACACTTGGGATTCGGATGTTCGTGAAATCCGAACAATTCCCCTTCCTCAACCGCCTCAACTGCGCGATATACATCAAGAAGATGAATATCACTAGCTGGCTTGCACAAGGTTGCTCCCCCTGTACCAGGACGGACATCTACGAGTCCAGCCTTCTTCAGTTGGGATGTTACCCGCCGAATGACAACAGGATTCGTGTTGACGCTGCCTGCCATCCACTCCGACGTATGATGGGCATTTGGTTCAAGCGCCAGCAAAGATAGAATGTGGACGGCTACACTAAAGCGGCTGCTTATCTTCATGCTGCTCACCCTTTCATGTAACCATTATAGTTACAACTAGATTGAATTGTCAAGCTTCCTTTTTCCACTTGCAAATGAATAGCGGTCACGCCGTTTGATTCATGGCGAATACCGCTATCTCGCCTAGTAATATTACACCTCGTTCACCCGCAATTCCCTATATGTCCAAGCTGCCTATGTAGAAATTCGCATTCTCTCGCTACCCAAACCATTTCACCGCATCATGATAAAAAAACACCTCGCACCGGGATAAAGTTACTATGATCACAGTACCGATAATGAAAAGAAGAATTCAAAAAGTGCGCAATGGAAAGATAGTACAAATCGTAAAAGCGAAGCGCTTATCTTTTATGTGCAAATTGAAATGAAGAGCTATTTGTACGTTTCCCCATCAATCAAATTCGAATTCAACGAAATGCTTCCGCAAGCGGGGAAGCTGTGACATCAGAATTTTTTACACAAACATACAAGATAAGATAAGGAAACAAGTATACGCACAGGATGAGACAAGTGATAAAAAGGCGCCTTGGAATCATTGAAATGCTGTGCACTCCATAGCTTATAACTCGCAAAAGCCTCCTCAAAAACACTCAACGGCAACACGACCCTACGTTAAAGCACAGAAGCAAAAATGCTATAAAGAGCCCTTAAAAATCAAATCCACCGCAGTTCATATGCCCCAAAATAAATACTTATCGCGAATGTTCCATAAGTGTTATGCATGCTCGATATTGCGAAGCGGAAGCGCATCAGGTGAAGGTTCATATACTTGTTCAAAAAAACGACTAGCTCCTGTATGAAGCAAATCATAGTAGTTCTGGAACAATTGATCCGCTTCCTTGCCTAACCACACATCTGGCAACAGCTCTTCAGGGAAGTCCGGATCAATGAATAAGAACTTCCGATACCAGTGAACCAGCTTGCTCTTCTCTACGAAGCAATAACCGTCAGGCATAGCATTCTCCTGCTGAATCATCGCGAGCAATTTTTCATAACTTGGACGGTATACCTCAATAAATTCAGCATAAGCAGCATTAATCTCATCGATGTTCCAGCATTTCTGTACCAACTGCTTAGATTTGCTCCAAGCAATATGATCCGCCTTGAAAATTTCCACATATCCGGAAATTCCGCGTGATTCCACGATGTCCCTCACCTTGTCAGTCAGATCGTTAGGACTGATCCAGGTGCTCGTCGTCAACATGCCGAAGCCGAGCCATGCCAGCTCCTTGCGCAATTGATCCCTTATGCCCCGTTCCTTTTCGGGAATGTTGTAGCTCGCAATGCACCATTTGCCGTCCCATGTATCCGACTCCTGTTTATAAATGCGGGCCGCCGCCTCATCCAAGCGCCGCTTGCCGCGCGAAGACATTGAATAATAGCTGCGATTCCCCACCTTGCGCGACTCCAGCCAGCCTTGGCGCAGCATGCGCGAGATTGCGGCCCGTACGGCCTGTTCAGTCAACCCGAATTCCCCCATCAGGGCGGTCAGGCTCCCAACCCAGATTTCGCTTCCATAATGACGTACATACTCGCCGTATATGGTAAACAGCATCGATTGCGGCCTCATGTTCACCACTCCTAGTCGATCATGTGATTTCCAAATGTTGCATCTCGTCAAATTGTATCACTTGCCTCTCCATAGCTCAAGCAAAATGGAGGACATGTCGGAGTGGAGGAACCGCCGCTCAATTGTCAGGACAGCTTCTGCTCTTCTTCCGTCTTGCAACGCAAAGCCGTAAGACGCTCTGCCATCGTTTTCTTATCGAAAATCGCCTGCGTAAACGTTCCTTTTCCGACTAGATTGATTCTCGTCTCCGCCGTCACCTCGCAGACAATGCGCTTCGCCCCCACCTCGGTACAAACAGCTCGGAACGTTACCTCCTGCCCGTCAACCGCAGGCCCTACGTGCTTGATATCGAGAGCGAACCCCGAACCCTCTTCCTCTTCCTCCAAAAAAGGAACGATCATCTTTCGTCCTGCTTTCTCCATATAGTAAATCATGGTGACGGTAGACATCACTTCGTGTATGGTTGTGCCGTCAAAAGCAGGATGCATATCCGGTGTAACAGTCACAGAAAAAGATATTTCGGCGCCCGGAGCCAATCCTGGCTTCACTTCGATTCCTCCTCGCCAGAAAAAATACCATGTCCTTCAAGATAGCGCCTGATCATATTCGCTCAATTACAGTGGCGATGCCTTGACCCACGCCAATACACATCGCGGCCAATCCGTATCGCACCTCCCGGCGCTCCATCTCATTGAGTAGTGTTGTTAATATGCGAGCCCCGCTGCACCCGAGCGGATGACCGATCGCGATTGCCCCACCGTTCACGTTCACTCGTTTCGGGTCGATGTTCAACTCTCGCATGCTAGCTATCGCCTGAGCGGCAAATGCTTCATTCAGCTCGACCAGATCGATGTCCCCGATACTTAACCCAGCCTGCTGGAGCGCCTTGCGCGCGGCCGGCACGGGGCCGATTCCCATCACGGACGGATCAACGCCTGCAGATGCAGCAGCAACCACGCGGGCGCGTGGCCGAAGACCGAGCGAATGAGCGGCCTCCTGTTCCATTATGAGCAGCGCCGCTGCTCCGTCGTTAAGACCCGATGAGTTCCCAGCCGTCACGGTTCCCCCATGCTTGAAAGCCGGCTTGAGCTTCTGCAGTTGGGCCAGGGTCGTCTCAGGACGAGGATGTTCATCCTGCTCGATCTTCGTGATCTGGCCCTTGCGCCCAGTCACCTCCACCGGAACAAGCTCTGCGTCAAACTTCCCGGCAGCCTGAGCCTCAGCATATCTCCGTTGGCTGGTGAACGCAAACTCATCCTGCTCTTCCCGGCTGACACCGTATTGCTCCGCCACGTTCTCTGCCGTCTCTCCTAGACTGATTGGCGGATATAGGGCAGCCAGCTTGTCATTAGTCATCCTCCAGCCCAAAGTCGTATCATAGATCTGCTGGTGCCCGCGCTGAAAAGCAGCCTCCGGCTTCATCATCACAAAAGGGGCACGCGTCATGCTTTCCGTCCCGCCGGCAATATACACTTGCCCTGCCCCTGCCATAATTGCATAGGCGCATTGCTGAACGGCTTCCATGCCGGATCCGCACAGACGATTTACCGTCACTCCCGGCACCTCGACCGGCATTCCCGCCAGCAGCAGCGACATGCGCGCCACATTGCGGCAATCCTCCCCCGCCTGATTCGCACAGCCGAAGATGACGCCGTCCACCCGCTCCGGGGCGACCGGATTCCGCTCCAGCAGGCTGCGAATAACGATCGCGCCCAGATCATCGGCGCGCACATCCTTGAGCGCTCCGCCGTAGCGTCCGATCGGCGTCCGTACTGCATCAATGATTACGGGTGTTGCCATCTTGTTTCCCCCCAATATCATAGGAATAGAAGCCTTGGCCGCTGCGGAAGCCTAACCGGCCTGCCAGCACGAGCTTGCGCAGCAGCGGAGCCGGGCGATACCGCTCTTCACCCAGATCTCGGTGGAGCCCGCTCAGTACCGCCAGCACATCATCCAGCCCGATTCTGTCTGCCCATTCGAGTGGGCCGTACGGATAACTAGTTCCCAGCTTCATAGCCGTATCGATATCCACAGCGGAAGCCGTCCCTTCCATTAGAGCGAAGGCGGCTTCATTTACGATTAAGGCGAGAATGCGCGGGAAGACGAGACCAGCTTCATCCTGCACGATTTCTACCTGCTTACTTAAAGAGCGGAACAGTTCCTCCATGCTTTGAAGGGTTTCCTTTGATGTCTGCAAGGCAGGAGCCACTTCAATCAACTCGCGTTCTTCCAAGGGTGCGAGTGTACCAAAGCCGCATATTCGCTTCGGCTGAGAAGCCCATGATGCGATCTCGGTGGCTGATAGAGCTAGCGAGGTAGCCGCGATTGGTGTTTCTGGCGGCAACAGCCGATCCATTTTTACGATGTTCGCCTGCTTTTCAACCACATCATCATTGGTTACTTCCACACCGTACCGAACTGAGAGGGCCGAACCGCATTCCTCCGCCTCTTCCAAGGAAATGATCTCAAATCCGCTGCGTTCCAGCAGCACATGAAGACCTTCGCGCAGCGGGCTGTTCCCAACCAATAGGATTGCGTTATTGGTCATATGAATAAAACCCCTCTCCTGTCTTCCTGCCCAAGCTTCCTGCCTGCACCATGCGCTGCTGTATCCGGCTCGGCTTGAAGCGGCTCTCATGATTGAACCGGGTATAGACCGATTCCGTTGTCGCCAGATTCACGTCGAGACCAATCATATCCTGCAGCTCGAACGGCCCCATTTTGAAACCGCCAGCCTGGTTCATAATGCGATCAATTTGCTCCGGTTTAGCTACCCGGTCGCTTATGATGCGCAGTGCTTCATTATAGTAAGGTCGGGCGACGCGGTTGACGATAAAGCCAGGCGAGTCCTCCGCCAGCACAGGCACCTTGCCCAGCTCCTCCGCAAACCTGCGAGCAGCAGCTACGCAGGCGTCTGCCGACTTGTGGCCGCGAATGACTTCCACGAGCGGCATAACCGGCGCAGGGTTGAAAAAATGAAAGCCTATGATGCGCTCCGGATGAGGCAAGCCCGCTGCAAGCTCCGTAATGGAAAGGGAAGACGTATTACTCAACAGCAGCGCATCACTCCCACAAAGCTCTGTTAAGCGAACGAACACAGAACGCTTCAACTCCAGCTTTTCGGGGATCGCCTCGATGACGATCGAGCACGAGCTTACTGCTGCCATGTCCTGCACCAGCTCAATAAGCTCATGTGTCGACCGCTGTTCCTCCACCGAGATTTTCCCCTTCGCAACGTCCTTCGAAAGAACCGAACCTATATAGGCTTGCGCAGCATCCAGCACCTCTGGCTTAATATCCTGCAATCGAACACGGCGGCCCCGCCGGGCGCATACAAGCGCGATCCCCGCTCCCATCGTGCCGGCACCGATAATACCGACCGTTCCGAGGCTTCCTCCGGAAATATAGTCTTCCATCGGCTATACCCCCTTGAACGTGGGCAGCCGCTTATCCAGAAAAGCCTGCATGCCTTCCCGGTGATCCTCCGTGCGTCCGGCGATCTCCTGGGCATATGCCTCCTGCTCCAGCGTCTCCGCCAGCCCCTTTTCCAGTCCCCGGTTCATTGTCTGCTTCATCAGCCATATCGCTCGCGTCGGAAGCTGAGCCAGCTTGGCTGCAAGCTCAGCTGCTTCCTCATCCAGCCGTTCGGCGGAGCATACGCGATTGACCAAGCCTATCCGATGCGCCTCTTTCGCCGTAACGCGATCCCGAATCGTGGCAATTTCCATCGCCTTGGCCAAGCCGACAAGGCGCGGCAGGAAGTAGCAGCCCCCAGAGTCGGGAACAAGCCCAATATTGATGAATGCGCTGACAAAATACGCCCGCTCGGACATCACACGCAGATCGCAAGCGAGGGCGAGGCTCATTCCTGCTCCTGCCGCTACGCCATTCACGGCTGCGATAACCGGCAGCTCCGTGTTGCGGATTTGCATAATGAGCGGATTGTAGCGCGAACGCAGCATGTCGCCATGATTTGCGGCTCCGGTCTGCCCGGCCACATCCTGCCCGCCAGCTCCCGCCACATCACCCAGATCCTGCCCTGCGTTGAATGCTTTGCCCGCTCCGGTCAGGACGATGCAGCGCGCCGCAGCATCTTTGCCTGCTTGGCGGAATGCATCGATCATCTCGGCGATCATCTTCCCGGTGAAGGCGTTGTACTTATCCGGCCGATTCATTGTAATCCGGGCTACGCCTGCTGATACTTCGTATAGAATCGTTTCGTACACAGCCATGGTTCCTCCTATCTGCCCTTGAATTGGGGACTTCGCTTTTCTTGAAAAGCAAGCATGCCTTCCTTCTGATCCTCGCTCGCGAACAGCAGATGGAAGTATTGCCGCTCAAAATCGAGTCCTTCGGCCAACGAGAGATCCTGCGCTTTGCGAACGGCCTGCTTAATAAGGGCAACAGCCAGTGGCGGCTGGTTGGCAATACGCCGCGCAAGCTTCAGTGCTTCCTCCAAATAGAGCTCAACTGGAGCTACCTTGTTAATTAGACCGCAGCGGAGAGCCTCTTCCGCGGGCATCGCATCCCCGGTCAGCAGCAGTTCCATCGCCTTGCGCTGCCCCACCGCCCTGGTCAACCGCTGCGTTCCTCCTGCGCCGGGCATAACGCCAATGCGAATTTCCGGCTGCCCGAAACGTGCCGTATCCGAAGCAACAACAAGATCACAGTTCATCATCAGCTCACAGCCTCCACCGAGCACATATCCGCTCACAGCAGCGATGATCGGTTTAGCGATGCCGCCGATACGATCCCAGACATCGAACTGCCGCTTCAACAGCAGCGATACAGCGGATTCATCCGCCATTTCCCTAATATCCGCTCCTGCGGCGAAGGCCTTATCATTCCCTGTAATAACAAGCACCTTCACAGCATCGTCCCGATCCATCCGTTCGAGTTCGGCCACAAGCTCCTGCATCAGCTCGCGATTCAAGGCATTCAACACGTCAGGCCGATTCAGGGTAAGCACACCTACCGCGCCGTCCACCGACACGGCCACATAACGACTGCCAATCTTCGTCATCCCGCCTCCACTCCTTCACTTGCTTGAACGGCTGCCGCTCGCTTGCGGTTATCGACAATGCGTACTGCTTTGCCCTCGCTGCGCGCAATCGAACCCGGCTCATTCACATGCAGCAAAACCGAGACGCCGAGCGAGCATTTAATCGCTTTGCCGATCTCCTTAACCAGTTCGGCCACCTCGTGGCTTTCCTGAACACTGTCTACCTGACTCCAGAATTCCGGTGTAATCTCGCAATGAATCTCGAAGCGGTCAAGTGCATTGTCCCGCTCAATGACGACTTGATAATGGGGCGCAAGCTGGGAGAAATTAAACAGCACGGCCTCCAGCTCGGTCGGGTAGACGTTGACACCGCGTATAATCAGCATGTCATCTACTCTTCCTTTAATTCGGGACATCCGCATCGTCGTTCGGCCGCATTTGCAGGTACCGGGGTAAAGCGACGCAATATCGCCCGTCCGGTATCGGATGACCGGGAACGCTTCCTTGGTCAGTGATGTAAACACCAGCTCGCCTTCCTGCCCATACGGCAGCGGTTCACCCGTCTCGCGATCGACCACCTCCGCCAGGAAATGATCCTCGGCAATGTGCAGACCATCCTGCGCTTCTTGGCATTCGATGGCGATACCTGGCCCAAGCACCTCACTCAAGCCATAAATATCAATCGCCTTAATGCCAAGAGCATCCTCCAAATGGCGGCGCATTTCCTCCGACCAAGGCTCTGCGCCGAAAATGCCATACTCCATGCTCGTTGCCCGCGTATCGATGCCCTGCTTGCGCATTTCCTCCACCAGATTCAAAATATAGGACGGCGTACCTGACAAACCGCGCGGCTTGAAATCCTGAATAAGTGTAATTTGGCGCGGGGTATTCCCTCCTGATACAGGCACAGCCACTGCGCCCAAACGCTCGATGCCATAATGAAGGCCCAACCCACCTGTAAACAAGCCATATCCATACGCATTATGGAAAATATCCCCGGGCTGACCGCCCGCGCAGCAAATGGCGCGTGCTACAATCTCTGCCCATGCTTCAACATCCCGCTTCGTATAGCCTACAACGATCGGTTTGCCTCTCGTGCCGGATGAGCCGTGGATACGTACAACTTCGCTCATCTCGGTCGCGAACAATCCGAAGGGGTAATAATCACGCAGATCGGATTTCTTCATAAACGGCAGGCGGCGGATATCCTCCAAACTGCGAATGTCCTCCTGAGCCAGGCCCGCCCGATCTAACGCAGAACGATGAAAAGGCACTCGGTCATATGCCCGCTTGATGGCGTGGCGGAGTCTCTCCAACTGGAGCGCTCGCATCCGTTCGTGCGGCATCGTTTCCATCTCGACATTAAATATCACGCGCTACCCTCCTACTCCCCGCGGAAGACAGGCTTTCGTTTGTCTGCAAAGGCTGCCAATGCCTCTACCCGATCCTTCGTTGGGATAATCATCTCATAGGCTTGTGCCTCAACCGCCAGTCCGGAGTACAAATCAACATGGCTGCCCCGGTTTATGGCATATTTGGCCTGATAAACCGCGAGCGGCGCATTAGCAGCAATTTCATTCGCCAAGTCAAACGTCATGATGCGAAGTTGGTCTGCGTCATCGGCTATTCCGTTCAGCAATCCGTATTGCAGCGCATCTTGGGCGTTAATTTTCCGCGCAGTCAGGATGAGCTCCTTCGCCCGCGCTGATCCGATAAGCCGCGGCAGCCGCTGCGTTCCACCCGCACCGGGAATGATGCCCAGACTCACCTCGGTAAGTCCCATACGAGCATCCCGAACAGCCAAGCGCAAATCGCAAGCCAGCATTAATTCGAAACCGCCGCCAAACGCAAATCCGTTCACCGCTGCTATCGTCGGCTGCGGAAGCTCCTCCACGGCGGTGAACACATCTCGGATCGCACGCACGTTGCGTCTCACCTGCTGCTCATTCAGCGTGCGCCGTTCCTTTAGATCGGCCCCTGCGCTGAAGGAGCGGCCCGCGCCCGTTACGATGACAGCTCGAATCTGATAACGATCTTCCCTGATCTCCGCGACGATTTCTCCCAAGCGCACCAGCGATTCATAATTAAGGGCATTTAAGTCGGCAGGCCGATTCAACGTAATGACGGCAACATTACCGTGACGATCCAGCTTCACTGACTGTCCCGAATCATGCTTCTGGAACGGTTCCTGCCCCATATTCAGATTCAGGCCTTGTTCCTGATTCTGTTCCGGTGCCTGATACTGTTTCGGTGCCTGAGCCTGCACCGGCGTCTCCCTCTGTTCCTGCCTCTCCATCGATTCGTTCAGCCCCCTCTTTTCCGCTGATTCAACGGCTCGACATCCTCCACTGCCATTTACTCCATTGACCTTACTCCTGATTCGTGGACGGCAATTCCTTACCTAGTCCCCTTCGTTCCGGGCTGACGCGCGCGTATGTCCCCAATGCGACGGCAACAAGCTTCCCATCGCAGGTAATGCGCGCATCCGTCACAATTAAATTGCGCCCGCGCTTCAGCACCCGGGACTCCGCAACGAGAAGTTCGCCGATGGCTGGAGATAAATAATTGATCTTGCTCTCTACGGTTACACACTGCTGCACCCCGTCAATCGGGGGTGCAGCCGCATGACCCATGGCGGCGTCAGCCAACGTGTTCGTCACGCCGCCATGCACGAAGCCTTCGATACTGTTATGAAGATTGGGGTGGGTATGCAATTGCATAACGCAGCCATCTTCGTCCAGCCGAACGACCTCGATTCCAAGCAAATCATTAAACCGGTTGCGATGCGTCGGCTTGCTCACTCATGAACCTCCGCCATATGCATGGATACCAATTTGCCGGCAAATCCCATCAAATCCTTACCTGACGCCTTGCCCTCAGCGGATGACATGGCTGCCTTCAAGGCCTCCTTCGATTCAAAATACATCTCGCAAATCAGGTGCAGATCGCTCTCGCCCATTGGCGTTCCATAGATCGTTCCTACCTCCATCTTCACGAGTCCAGGCATTTTCGCCGCCAATGGAGAATGGGTATTGAAATAATGCTCGTTGAACGCCTCGACATCTTCCGGCTTTCGATAGATCGCTATTAATTTGACCATGTAAAAAATCCTCCCTTATCTCTCAATATTCATTCTTAAAATCTATCAAACAATGATTACATCCCATTACACCCCAAACGAGACAAATTTCGTTTCCAAAAATGCATCCATTCCGTAACGTCCGCCCTCCAGGCCAAGTCCGCTTTCCTTCCAGCCGCCGAATGGCGCCTGAGTCTGTGTCGGCGCGCCGTCGTTAATACCTACGATGCCGTATTCCAGCGCCTCTGCCAGACGGAAACAGCGACTGCTGTCGCGCGTATAGGCATAGGCAGCCAAGCCATATGATGTGTCGTTCGCCATTTGGATTACGTCAGATTCATCCGTGAAGGTCATCATTGGCACAACTGGGCCGAATGTTTCTTCGCCTGCAATCTCCATCTCCTTAGTCACGCCCGTAATCACGGTCGGCTCGCAATAGAAGCCTTTGCCGTATTCCCCCTCTGTCAAACGCTTGCCACCGAATACAACTTCCCCGCCTTTTTCTTGTGCATCCTGAATATGGCGCAGCACTTTATCAAGCGCCCGTTGATTGACGAGCGGGCCAATTTCCGTCTCTTTGCTGCGGCCATCGCCTACCTTCGCCTTGCTCAACCGTTCGATCAGCTTGGCGCTGAATTCCTCCACCACAGACTCGTGGACGTACAGGCGGTTCGTGCAGATGCACATTTGCCCCGAATTGCGGAACTTGCTCTCGAACAGCCCCACAACCGCCGCGTCCAAATCCGCATCCTCGAACACAATAAACGGCGCATGGCCGCCTAATTCTAGGCTGACCCGTTTAACGTGCTTGGCTGCCCCTTCCATTAACAGCTTGCCGACACGCGTTGAGCCGGTGAAGGCAATTTTGCGAACCTTTGGATTGTCGAGCAATTCCTGGCCCACCGTCTCCGGCTGGCCGATGACCAGATTCACGACACCGGCTGGGAACCCGGCTTGTGCAATCAGCTCGAATAACTTAATTGCGCTTAGTGGCGTGCTCTCGGCTGGCTTCAAAACGACAGTGCACCCTGCGGCGAGCGCGGGCGCAATCTTCCGCGCGACCATATTAACCGGGAAGTTCCATGGCGTGATCGCTCCGACGACGCCGACCGGGTGGCGGCTGACCATAATCCGCTTGTTCGGCACGGAGGATGGAACCGTCTCGCCATACACCCGCTTCGCTTCCTCCGCATACCACATGAAGTTGTCGGCCGCTCCCAGTACCTCGCCTTTTGCCTCCCGCAGCGGTTTGCCCATTTCGGCCGAGATGATACCCGCCAGTTCATCACGATGGCTGCGCACCAATTCATATAATTGGTACAAATATTTTGAGCGCTCACGGGCAGTCAAGCGAGACCAGCCTGGGAATGCCTGGTGGGCCGCATCGACGGCCGCTCTTGCGTCCAAATGGTCACCATAGCTTACCGTCCCTACCTCTTCTCCAGTTGCCGGATTAACGACGCGGAGCATACCGCCGCCTTGTGCTTGCGTCCATTCTCCGTTGATGAACATCGACTTCAATTCAACAGTCTGCATGCTTTTTTCCATCGTAATCGGATACCCTCCCTTGGCCTCTGCAGCTTACTCCGCCCCCAAAGGCCGCACAAATGTGCATAATAGTTTTTCTTGCCTTCCTTGTCGCTGCTTGCAAAATGGCTTGATCAACCCTTACAGAACCTTGTAACACCATACAAAAAACGCAATGCAACAAACCAAACGTCTTACAACATCACAGTCTTGCAATGACTACAGGTATTAACCTTAGAGCCTTAGATAGAGCTTAAGCATTAAGTATTAAGTATTAAGTACTAGGAACTAGAGCATTAAAACATTACGAACCATACAATCCTAGCCTCACAACACTTTCAAGGCTTCGAACGGATTTTTACAGTGCCTGCAATATAAAATGCTGCGGCAAGCCGCCGGACCGAACATATTGTCCATGCGAGTGTACGGAGAATCGCAGTAGGGACACCGCACCTTCCACTCCTCGCCCGTCGTACAACCACGCGGCGGCGCAACGATGCCAAACGAACGCAGCTTCTCTCGGCCTTCGTCGCTAATCCGATCCGAGGTCCAGGCTGGCTCCCGCAGGAAGCGGACGATCACCTCGCACACTTTCTGGATGGAGAGCAGCTCCTCCTGAATTTTGCTCTTCATCAATTCCAGAGCAGGACAGCCAATGAAGGTCGGCAGTACCTCCACCTCAACTACACTCTCGCTTACAACCACCCTGTGAATCATCCCCATCTCAATCATGCTGATAACGGGGATTTCCGGATCCTTGACTTCCTGCAGCAGTGCCCAAATTCGTTCCTCAAGCCCCCTTGGCATCTGCCGCATAATCTGTGTCACGATGAACCACCTCCTTCACCAGCCCGCCGCCGGGTCAATCCGATACACCTCCGACAAGATGGCGACGACCTGCGCCAGATCGTCGGTATGCTGCCCGTCTCGTCCAGTCCCGATAGGACTTATCCAATCTCCCGGCCATGCGAGCCCGCTCGCTTCGAACAAGCTCTGCGCCGACATCTTCCAGCGCCGTGCCAATTCATCGCTGCCTATGCTCAGACCGAAGCGGACAATCGCTTCCTCCTCGCTGCCTAGCGGGAACAGGCTGCCGACATCGTTCCACGCCTGGGCTACGGCCGCATTCAATCGGGAACGAGCTTCGTTCGTGCCGCCTGCCAGCCGCGTGAACCAGGAGCGCCAATACCGGATATGGTACTGATGCTCGCGCAGCATTTTGCTGGCCTCCTGCGTCAGCGGCACATACGAAGAACGGGTCAACGCTTCCAGCCGGACTTCCTTGAATAGGCCGTACAGGCAGCAGCGGGCAATCGCGAAGGCCCAGTCATAATGCGGCTCATCCGCATATTCGCCTGGTCCGTTCGGTCGCTCGAGCAGAATGGCATTGCGGAACGCCTCTGGGCTGCGCAAATGCGCCAGGTCATCCGCCTTGCCGGCTCCTAGCTCCTCCAGCATCCCGTACAGCATCGCCGCATGCCCCATCATGTCCTGCGCCATCGAGGAGAAAGCGACATCTTCTTCGATGTGAGGGGCCAGCCCAAGCCATTCCGATCCCCGGTATGCCAAAATATAGTCATCGTCTGCAATCTGCAGCAAAAGCTCCTGCAGCGCCCGGGTATAATCGGGGCGGCGCTTGGCCTCTTCCGCAGCCGCTACTTCGATATGCTCCGACATTTCACCCCTCCTTCCGTGTGGTATCCGCCTTGCCCTCGTACGCTTCCTTGTGGCGCCGCCACCTCGATTGAATGTCGCCATATCCCTTTGTTTCGCGGTAGCTTTTGTTGTCCAGCCGTTCGAGACTCGCCCGTTCCTCCGGCGTCAGTCCGTGAATATCGTCACGGTTCACAACCCAGATATTGATGCAGGGCTCGCGGCGCATAAAGTTCTCCCGCGCCATCAGGAGCGCAGCTTCCGGATTGGGCGCAAGCAAGCTGAACTGGTGCATAAAGCCAGCAGACGGGCTTTTCTGGCTGAACACCTCATAGACGGAAAATTTCTCTTTCGACTCGCTGCTCATATGGCCCCTCCCGCCGCATAGGATGCGCAGGGCGCAAGCATCGCTTCCCGCACCCATTTCGCTTCTTCGTAGGATGTTTTCCGCAGCCGCAGCCGCTGGGCCGAGCAAGGTCCGTTTCCGCGCACAATTTGTACAAAGAGATCCCAATCGGGCTGCTGGTAATGCCAGACGCCCTCCGCCTCGTCGAAACGAATCGTATCGTCCGGAAGCGTCAAACCCAGATGATAGATCCGGTTCACGTATTTATGGAAAAAGACCTGCCGCAGCTCCTCGTTCGTCTGTGTGCGAATCTTGTACCGCATGTTCATTTGCTGGTTGCTGGATACAGTTCCGCCTTCTGGCGGACCAAAGAACATCAGCAAGGAAGGCCACCAGCGGTTTACGGCCTCCTGCAGCATCCGGCGCTGCGCCGGCGTTCCTTCGGCCAGCTCCAGTACGATGCTCTCGCCGTGCTGAGCATGGAATTTCTCTTCTGCGCATATGCGCTGGAGCGCGCGGGCATAGGGCGCGTAGGATGTCTCAAGCGACATGGACTGGGTAATGATTGCGGCGCCGTCGACGAGCCAGGCAATGACGCCAGCATCGGCCCAAGTGGGCGCCTCCATATGGAACACGTTGTGGAATTTCAGCTTCCCCGAGAACAGATTGCGCAGCAGATCCTCGCGAGTCTGGCCGAGCGGGGCCATTAAGTCCTCCGCGACCCGCAGCAGCAACTGTCCATGTCCCATCTCATCCTGCACCTTCGCCATAATCGCTAGTTTGCGCCGCAGCGTCGGCGCCTTCGGAACCCATTCCTTCTCCGGCAGCGCCCCCATTATTTCACTAACGCCGTGCATCGATATCAGCTTAATTAACTGGTTACGGTAATCGTCTGGCATCCAATCGTCCGCTTCAATCTTGTCTCCCCGGTCAATTCGGTGCAGAAAATGCGCCAAACGCTCGCTGTCCAGCGATCCATCCAGATCCTTCCGATTACTCATCTTCCATCCTCCTCTCATTCACAATGTGTATGGCATGCCCCAAAGCGGCGGCGGCTGCTTCCAGCCAGCCTTCACTAAGCGTCGGGTGCGGATGCACCATCATAGCCAAATCCTCCGCTCTCGCCGCCATTTCGAGGGCGAGGACGCCCTGGCCAATCAAGCTGCCGGCATCCGCCCCCACTGCATGCATGCCCAGCAACAAGCCGGAATCCTCTTCGACGACTACTTCCGCAAAACCGTCTGTCTTCCCGGCCGCCAGTGCGTATCCGTTGGCACGGAAAGGGAAGCGGCCCGTCTTCACCTTCATGCCCTGCCGCTCGGCTTCCGCCCGCGTCAATCCCACTCCAGCAATTTGCGGGTCAGAAAAAATAACGTACGGCACATAAGGCGAGTCGAAAGCGCTCGGCAGTCCGCCGATCACCTCCGCGGCGACCGTGCCCTGCTTCGCAGCGCGATGAGCGAGAGCAGGCCCTGGCGTAATATCACCAATGGCAAAAATGTGGCGCACATTGGTTCGGCATTCCGCATCAACTGGAACATAGCCGCGCTCATCCATTCGTATCCCCGCCTGACTGAGACCGAGTCCTGCCGTGTTCGGCATGCGTCCGACCGTCACAAGCACCTTGTCGCAGAGGACGCTTTCCTCCCCTTTCTGTTTCGATTCGAGTCGAAGCTCAACATAATTGTCATTCTCCATAACCGCGCGCACTTCCGTGCCCGTCTTGATGACCATCCCCAGCTTGCCGGCACGCCGCTTTACTTCCGCAGCGAGACTGCCTCCCACAAGCGGGAGAATCCGCTCCTCGCGCTCAATAAGCGTAACGCAACATCCAAGCTTGGCGAATGCCATGCCTAATTCGATGCCGATATAGCCGCTCCCGATAATTGCTAGGCGCTCCGGCATACTGTCCGATTCTAGCGCTTCCGTAGAAGTAAGGATGCGGGAACCACCTGCCGCTGCAAATGCCGGGAGATGTGGTCGCGATCCGGTCGCGATAATCGCCTGCTTGAACTTGTAGGTCTCGAAGCCGGATTCCGTCTCTACCCCGACGCGGTCGTCGGACAGGAAGACTGCGCTCCCCTTCACGACCGTAACCCCGTTGGCGGCGCAGAGCTGCGCCACTCCGCTTCCCAGCCTGCCGACAATGCCGGACTTCCACAGCTGCCATGCGGACATTTCGAAGGAAAGAGCCCCAGGCTCTATCCGCAATCCCAGCTTGGAGGCCGATCTGGCTTCGTCATACAATCCGGCCGCATGAATCAGTGCCTTGGACGGAATGCAGCCCGAATGAAGACAAACTCCTCCGAGCTCCTCTTTTTCCACCAACACGACCGATTTGCCTAACTGACCCAGTCGGATCGCCGACGTATAGCCGCCGGGCCCGCCACCAATGACAACAACATCCGTTTCTACTGCAATTTCACCGACGACCATCTATACCATCTCCGCCCATAATAAGTCAGGCTGCTCTAGCAGCCGCTTGATCCGATTCGTGAATCGAATCGCCTCCGCCCCATCGATAAGCCGATGGTCAAAGGAAAGCGCCATATTCATCATGAGGCGGATAACACCTTCCCCATTGCGGACGACCATGCGCGGCTCCATTTTGTGCAGCGCCAGGATGGCCGCCTCCGGATGGTTAATGATCGGCGTTGCGAGCAGGCTGCCAATCGGGCCGACGTTGCTGATCGTGAAGGTACCACCGGTAATTTCCTCAAGCTTCAGTTTTCCTTCTCGCGCCCGTTCCGACAGCTGCCCAATTTCTTCTGCCAGCTCAAAAACTGTCTTCCGGTCGGCATCCCGGATAACTGGGACGATAAGACCGTCCGGTGTGTCGGTCGCAATCCCGATGTGATAATAACGCTTCAATACAATTTCTTTCGTCTCGTCGTCAAGCGAAGCGTTGAAGAATGGGAATTCCTTAAGCGCGATGACAATTGCCTTTATGAAAAACGGCAAGTATGTCAGCTTCACCTGCCGTTCGGCCGCTAGCGGCCGAAGCCGCTCACGCAGGGCCTGCAAGGCATCGGCTTCCAGTTCATCCACCTGCGTGACATGCGGGATGGTGGTCACTGCCTTAACCAGCCTCTCGGCGATCTTCAAGCGAATGCCGCGCAGTGGAAGCCGTTCCTCTATGCAATCAGAAGCCGGTGCGGCTCCCCGCGGCCTGACAACACCCTCGCTTTTCTCCCTCGCAGGCGGAGCCGCCGTATTTATGCGCGGCAGGTCAGCCCCTTCCGCTTCCTTAGTCGTGTCCGCCGAAGCATAGCGCCGCACGTCCTCTTCGGTTATGCGCCCGGCGGCTCCACTTCCCTTCACCTGCTCGATGTCGACATTTAGCTGCCGCGCAAGCTGGCGAACATAGGGGGCTGCGCGCACTCTTCCCGCAGGTAATCCAGCAGACGCCGGCGGCGATGCCGTAACAGACAATGGTAAGGCCGCTGCAGGCGATGACGAAGGAGCATTGACAACCGCTGCCACTGAAGCCGCCTGTTCCGCCTTGCCCGCTTCCATCGCTGGAATGCGCCCCTCCGCTTCGAGAATGAACAATACCTCGCCTACTCGAACTCCGGCACCCTCGGCGAACATCAGCTTGCGCACTACGCCGGCCGTCGGAGCGGTCAGCTCGGCGTTCACTTTGTCCGTCTGCACCTCGACGATCGGCTGATCGCAGGCCACCCATTCCCCTTCCTTAATGAGCCATTTTCCGATCTCCCCTTCGTGGATGCCTTCTCCTACATCGGGAAGCTTGAACTCTATCATTCGCGTTCCTCCTTCTGAACGGTCAGAACTGTATCGCTGCAGCGATTCCTTCTCTTACCCGCCCGACCGTCGGAACATAGACATCCTCGAGCGAGAATTGCGGAACTGGAACATCAAAACCGGTAATCCGCTGAATCGGAGCCCGCAAATACATCAGCGCTTCGTCATTAATCAACGAGACAATTTCTGCACCGACGCCGGCCGTCTTCTGCGCCTCATGAACAATTAGCGCGCGGCCCGTTTTCTTCACGGATGCGGCAATGGCATCCCGATCAAGCGGATACAGCGAGCGGAGATCAATGACTTCACAGGACCAGCCTTTCTCCTGCTCCAACTGCCGCGCCGCTTCAAGCGCCACCCGCATCATGGCCCCCCATGAAATCAGCGTAACATCTGTTCCTTCCCGGACGATGTTCGCCTTGCCTAGCGGAATGCGGTACATCTCCTCCGGCACTTCTGCCTTGAAAGCACGGTAAATCCGGGCCGGTTCCAAAAATACGACCGGATCGGGATCCTCGATGGCGCTAACAAGCAGACCCTTGGCATCGTAAGGATTGCTCGGTACGACCACCTTAAGCCCAGGCGTATGAACGAAGAATGCTTCCACACTCTCTGAATGAAGCTCCGGCCCTCTAATTCCCGCGCCATATGGCGCGCGGATAACAAGCGGAACATTGTACTGTCCCCGCGTCCGATACCGCATGCGGGCTGCATGTGTGACGATCTGCTCGAAGCCTGGATAAATGAAGGCCAGAAACTGAATTTCAACGACCGGAATGAAACCATTCAGCGCCAGCCCGATTGCCGAGCCAATAATGCCGGCTTCAGCCAGCGGCGTATCCACAACCCGCTCCTTGCCGTACTTTTCGAACAGCCCTTCCGTTGCCCGGAATACGCCACCGTTGACGCCAATGTCTTCTCCTGTCAGCATGACGCGCTGATCGTCGGCCAGCTTCTGATCGAGCGCTTCGTTAATCGCTTGCAAGATCGTTAGGTTCCGACTCATGCTTCACCCTGCCTTTCCACATACAGGCCGCACTGTTCCCGCTGCTCAGCCACGGGCCACGGCATATCAGCGCTAACGTGCATGAACATATCTTCAGGCCGGGAATTCGGATAGCTCTCCGCCTCTGCAACCGCGGCCTCGATAAGGCCGCTGATCCGCTCCATCAGACATTCCTCATGCTCCTGGCCCCAAATTCCCCTATTTACAAGATACCGCTTCAAACGCTCTATCGGATCGCGCTGCTCCCTCCATTCGGCAGAGAGCCGGGCCTGATCCCGATATTTGCGCGGATCGTCACTGGTCGTATGCGGCCCATAACGGAACGTGACTGCCTCGATCAGCGTCGGTCCGCCGCCGTTCAAGCCGCGTTCAATCGCTTCACGCACAGTCAGCCAAACGGCGAACACATCGTTGCCATCCACCCTGACTCCTGGCATATCATAAGCCGCCGCACGCTGGGCGATCGTCCGAGAAGCAGACTGCGCATGGAACGGCACGCTGATCGCGTACCCGTTATTCTGGCAGAAGAATACAGTAGACGTCTGATATACCCCTGCAAAATTCAAAGCCTCATGGAAGTCGCCTTCCGAGGTTGCTCCTTCGCCGAAGTACACAATGCTCGCCTGCTTCTCACCCTTCAGCTTAGCGGCCCACGATGTGCCTACGGCATGCGTCAAATGCGTGGCTATCGGCACGCACGGCGGCATAATATGGCGGCCTTCCGGACTGATCGATCCTTCCATATGGCCCATCCAATAAAGCAGCACCCTGCTGAGCGCCTGCCCATGCGTAATCGCAGCAGCATGATCGCGATAGCTGGGAAACAGCCAATCATTGGGGGACAGCGCCAGTGCGCTCCCAACCTGGGAGGCTTCCTGGCCCTCATAAGGGGCGTACGTACCCATTCGGCCCTGCCGTTGCAGGTTGACAGCCTTCCGATCGAACATTCTTGCCAGCATCATGCTCTCGTACATTTTTATTGCCAGATCCTCGTCAATGGCTCCCTCTGTAGGATGGCGAAGCTCTCCGTCCGGCGCCAGCACCTGATAGGGCTCAAGCACTTGATACGGCTCTAGCAGCCCGCGCATATCTTCATACTGCGTTTTCTTTCCTGCCCTCTCTTTAACTGGCGAGGCAGACGGATGCCCCTGACTTTGAATCATCATTACCGCTCCCTTTCCTTTTTTAGCTATCCCAACAGCAAGCGGTCATCCGCGACTCCCTTCAACTGGGCGAATTTTTTCAACAATACCTCAATCGTCAAATGCTTCTTTTCCTCTTCCGGCACATCCAAAATAATCTGGCCTGCGTCCATCATAATCAGACGGTTGCCGAGCTCGATGGCTTGCTGCATATTGTGCGTTACCATCAGTGTCGTGAAATTGGAACGCTCGACGACTTCCTTCGTCAGCGCTGTAATCAACTGAGCCCGCGCCGGGTCAAGCGCGGCCGTATGTTCATCCAGCAGCAGCACCTTCGGCTGCGTGAAGGTCGCCATCAGCAGGCTAAGCGCCTGCCGTTCTCCGCCTGACAGCAGTCCGGCCTTAGCTGACAGCCGATTCTCGAGGCCTAGATGCAGCGAGGCCAGACTCTCACGGAACAGATCCTTCCGCTTCTTGTTCACACCCCGGTGCAGGGTGCGTCTTTTGTCGCGCGAGAAAGCGACCGCAAGATTCTCCTCAATCGTCATCGTCGGCGCCGTGCCAGCCATCGGGTCTTGGAACACGCGTCCAATCTTGCGCGAGCGCTCGAATTCAGAGAGGCTGGTCACGTTCTCGCCGTCGATTTCAATGGTGCCGCTATCTGGGGTCATCCCTCCCGAGATCATATTCATCAGCGTGGACTTGCCCGCCCCATTGGAGCCGATAATCGTTACGAAATCACCCTCGCGAAGCGTCAAATTTAGATTTTGCAGTGCAATTTTCTCACTCGCCGTCCTGCGGTTGAACACTTTCCGAATCCCCTCAAGTTTCAGCATGGCTTCCCCCCCTTGCTCCGTGGTCGATGGACAGGTGTGGAACATCATCTTGCAAGGACTTCATCCGCCTTTCTTTCCACGTTGCTACAATCCGCGTCATGACGAGGGCGGCAACCACAATGACAGCAGTTAGCAGCTTCAGGTCATTCGGATTCAACCCGATGCGGAGTGCCAGCATAATAATGAGGCGATAGACAATAGCTCCTCCGATTACGGCTAAGGTCGCTCGTCGAATGGAGGCATGGCCGAACACAGCTTCCCCCATAATGACGGAGGCCAAGCCGATGATAATAATGCCGATTCCCATCGAGACATCCGCAAATTCCTGATATTGGGCGATAAGCGCGCCGGATAGCGCTACCAATCCATTTGACAGGCTCAGCCCGACAATTTTCATATTGTCGGTATTCGCGGAAAGGCTGCGGATCATTTTCGCATTGTCGCCGGTTGCGCGAATCGCCAAGCCAATCTCTGTATCCAAAAACCTGTCAATGGCCCATTTGATGAGCAGAACGAATAGTCCAAAGGCCGCCAAAATCGCTAGCGGCTGCAGACTGGACAAGAAGGAGTTGATCTGCGTAAATAGAGTGCTTTCCCCCAGCAGCGACGTATTCGCCGTGCCCATAATCCGCAAATTGATCGAATATAATGCAATCATCGAAATAATGCCGGACAGCAGCGTATTAATTTTCCCTTTCGTATGGAGCAGTCCAGTTACGGTACCCGCCACGCATCCTGCCAGCAACGCGCCCAATGTAGCGAGCAGCGGGGAATAGCCGGACGTAATCATGACCGCCGCCACGGCTCCGCCGGTGGCAAAGCTGCCATCGACGGTCAAATCGGGAAAGTCGAGAATCCGAAACGTTACATAAACGCCCAGAGCCATCAACGCGTAAATGACCCCTGCTTCCAAAGAACCTGTCAGCGCATATAGCACGATAGCATCCTCCTAATTTGGAACGACTTATTTCTCTATCAGGATTGCGCCTTGTGTCATCTCTTCGGTCAATTTGATTCCTTGCGCCTCTGCCGCTTTCGGGTTGATCATCAGATCCAGCTTCTTGGAGACCTCAACGGGGATGTCTGCTGGAGATGTACCCTTCAGCACCTTTACAGCCATCTCGCCTGTCGCATATCCCAGATCGTAATACTTGAATCCGATCGATGCGAACGCGCCTTCTCCAACTGATTCACTGCTCTCGCAGAAAAGCGGAATGTCCTTGTTATTGGCTACAGATACGACCGAGCTCAATGCTGAAATGACTGTATTATCAGATGGGAGATAGATGATATCCGCGCGGCCTACCAGCGAATCAGCGGCCTGCTTCACCTCCGAACTGTTCGTAACGGTGGATTCAACCGTCTCCAATCCGCCTTCTTTCAGCACCTGCTTCACGTTGGCAATGTTGACGACAGAGTTCTGTTCCCCAGAATTGTAGATAACGCCTACCTTGCGGGCCTCAGGGAAAAACTTCTTAATCGTCTCCATTGTCTTCTTAATCGAGTCAGGATTCGTGTCGCGCGTGCCCGTCACATTGCCTCCAGGCTTTTCAAGACTGCCGACCAGCTTCGATGCAACCGGATCCGTCACAGCCGTGAACAGTACGGGAATGTCTTTCGTCGCCTTCACAACCGCCTGCGCGGTCGGTGTGGCGATTGCCAGAATGAGGTCATTTTTATCGCCTACCAGCTTTTGAGCGATCGTAAGATTGTTGTTCATATCCCCCTGCGCATTGTGGAAATCAACTTGCAAATTGATATTTTCCTTGTACCCAGCGTCCTTCAGTGCCTGCAAAAAGCCTTCTCGCGCCCCATCCAGCGAAGGATGATTCGCGTACTGCGCAATGCCGATTTTAACCATCTTATTGCCGTCGCCATCCTTGCCCATGTCCTTCGGCTCGCCCGAGTTCCCACATGCCGCCAGCAACAGTGAGCAAACCATAAAAATCGGAAAAAACAGTTTCATCCAACCTCGCTCCTTTGCAACAATAATTGGTATTGATTGCGCTTTCATTATAGTGATTAGATAAAAAGCGTATTGGCGAGTTGTTTGGCATAAGGTTTTCAAGGTTTTCTTGCGATATCGAGACATGTTATGTACTCACTCTGCTGCTTCATAGAAAATTCGTTCCTAGACTGTGTGATGTGTTCATCTGGAAGGATAATGTGAATGCGCTCGTCCTCGCGGTTTAGCGCTGCTGCCTGTTGGCTTAGATGTGGAGATTGTTGCGTATGCGTTGCAAAGATCGTGTAGATGCACAGTGCCGTGCTGAATGCTGGAGTTTTTCAATCCAAAATCAATGAGTTATTCCGGATTGTTGAGCATTTATAATACGTTTTTTTCATGGTGCGTTATTTTAACGTTATATTATCATATCGTCATAATCGATGTCAATATTTGGACACATTTTTAACTAAATTGTGTGATCTATGTTATATCTTATATCATAAAACAAACCGAAACCTAAAAGCACAAGGCCATTCAAGGTGGATGGAACACTTATGCGAGCCTTTCACTATTTTTTCCTGGTCAAAAAAATGAAGCGGTGACACCGTGATCATCAGATCATCAGCGTACACCGCTATCCTGTATTTAGGGATTCACTCCCCTATCTTTTATAAGCAAAACATTTTTATGTACATGTTAAAAATCCGAAATCTCCGGTTTTTTGTACAGCATCGCTGATCCACCCATAATAAGAAACGCTGCGAATGCAATCCCGATTAGGGAAGAGCTTGCAAACATACTCAAGGAAAAGACGGCAAAGAACAAAAGCGATACGCAGGTCAGAATACTAATCGGAATGAGAAGCCATTTATTACGGTTCCCCATGATATAAAATTCAAATAAGCCGAAGGCCACCGCAAGCGGAAATCCAGGCCATACCGTACCGAATGCATCGAACAGCATCCCGATTTGACATACCACACCGCTGACGATCAAAATTCCGCCAGGTATGAGCAGCCCCGCTGCGCGCCCCTTGGTAACAAAGAAGAACATAAAATGGAAAAATAATCCGAGTGGGATGACAAACAATGTCGGCCAAAAATAACCAAATATGCTTCCTGCAGTTGCAAACTTATCGGCGCCCCATCCGCTCCATGTAACCAGCATCAGCAAAATGCCTAAGCCGATTAAGGAGAGAGCCTTAATACTTCTGCTATTCAAGCTCCTCTACCTCCCTTTCCTTCCCCATAGTTTCCCCTATATCGTTCTCATACTCCGTATTCTAGGACGACACTCCCTACGCTCCCCCCTTCATCACTCATGAAAAATTACACGAAATGAATGACCTGCTTTCTCCGTTCAGCCTCCTTATAGGCGCTCGCAATCCCTATCTTGCGTATTCGCTCCTTGGCTACAACTTTATAAGATAACATGGCGGTAAACGGTTCCGTAAATGGAGTTGGAGTTACCCGAATCGCCCTGTCATCCAGCCACTCGGCTTGTAATTGCTCACCTGATTGTACATTAAAAGGTTCTGTACGCTCGAAGCCGTCCTGATACCAAGGAAACTCTTTATCTTTTGACACTCCTGGCTCATTTAAGCACACATACAGGGACAGATCATCGCAAAATTGAAGCATTCGAAAATGATTGGCTATTGTCAAATCCGGCAAATCCACAAATTGTTCCCTTATTCGCCGCTGACGCTGCCGTTCATGCTGAAGAAATTCGATTACGTCCTTCTGCTCCTCTATATGAAAGAAAGAAGCGAAATGCTTACTGCATAATAGGCTGGCATATGGATTGACTTTCTCGATATCGTCCAGCCCCTTTCGATAGAATGCAAGCCTTAAGGGCATCGGATAATCCATGAATGTATACGGCTCCTGCTGTGCGTCATTCCAAATGGGTGTATCATCAAGTCCGATCCAGCTGCAATCATGCTCATAGGCAGCATATACGGCATCCTCATATCCGTCACGTGTACCAAGCAATTCCGTTCGGAACTTCGAAGCGATTTCGCCTGATAGATATCCATGGTCATGTTGTGCAATGAATACGATTTCATCTTTCCTCGTCCGAATAATCATTTCTATACAGCTCCTTTGGCTTCGTATCGTCCATATAAGGAGAAGGAAGTGCCCCCTTAATCCTAATTAGGACTTACGGTTATTGATTTTTCCATTGGCAGCGGTTATGCTGTGTGAGATAAACATATAGGAGGGATACCATGAGCAAGACATCCAACAAGCGCCGCAAGTTAGAGCGCGCAGGACAACTCGACCCTAGCTTGCTGCGAGGCAGCTGGACCCGAAAGCCGTATACACAAGTAGTACCGAATAAGAAAGCAGAGCAGCGCCGAAGCCTATGCCGGAAACGGATAGATGACGGCGCTGTTGCTATGTAACGGCCTCTACGTTCCTCTGTTTGTTACCTTTTTGAAAAGTATTATGGATCATTTGCAGCACCCTTCCCACTTCGTTACAATAGAAGTAACTAGATCCGCATGAACGGATCCAATAGAAAGGAAGGTGCCGCCGTATGGCTAATACTCACACCTACTCGCGCGGCGAAGAAATCGCTAACGCGATCACTCATGGAATTGGCGTGGTCATGAGCATATCTGCCTTGACGCTATTAATCGTATTTGCCGCCTTGTATGGACAGCCCATTCATGTCGTCAGCTTTACAATCTATGGCATATCCATGCTGCTCCTGTATACCTCATCAACATTGGTGCATAGCTTCCCCGAAGGCAAGGTTAAGGATCTGTTCGAAACATTCGACCATGCGTCCATCTATTTATTTATTGCCGGCACCTATACACCGTTGGTTTTAATCGCACTGCCTAAGCTTATTGGGTGGACACTATTCACGATTGTATGGACAATTGCTATCGGAGGCGTAGTATTCAAAGCATTCTTCACCAAACGATTCCTCTTTATGTCCACACTGCTCTATATTGCGATGGGCTGGCTCATCGTGTGGGCGTGGCATCCACTGACAGAAACTATGCCATCCTTCGGTCTGACCATGCTGGTCATCGGCGGCATCCTGTATACGCTGGGTACGATTTTCTACGTATGGAGAGGTTTCCCCTTCCATCATATGATATGGCACCTATTCGTGTTAGCGGGCTCTATTGTTCACTTCTTCTCTGTACTCACTTTGGTTGAAATTCGGGTGTAGCTCTATTTATGAATTACCCTGTTTCATGATTCCGCCAATCTCCGCATATACGCTGAGATTGGCGGTGATGTGAAGTATAATGTGGGGGTTACTGTTCAGACTGACATGGCCCAGTTGAACGTCTGTTTACGAACTGAGGCTCAAGAATAACTTTATGATACACTTCCTTGCCTGCTGCACCGTCCTGCTCCGGACGATCCATAATATCGGCCAGAATCGTAGCCGCTCGGCGGCCAATCTGCGCTTCATTTTGATAAATATGACTGAAAAATGTCTCTCTCTCTTCCAGATGCTCTGGATCATCGAATGTCACTATCGAAATATCCTCGGGAACACGCAGTCCAGCCCGCTTCGCAATTTGGTGCATACGCATGCCTAATTTGCCGTGCAGGGCAATATATGCAGTAGCTATCCCGCTCCTCATATACCGAGCCAAAACAGAATCATCCGCTTCCTCGCCGACAGGAATTGTGAAATCAGTCAAAATAAGCGCCGGATTAATCATGGCACCCCTTCTCTGATATTCATTCATATATCCAGCTATGCGATCCTGCACGCTGACGCAATCCCGAAATGCATCCGTACATATTGCAATATTGCGATGTCCCAGCTCCCACAAGTGAGCGACAGCCATTTCAGCCCCTAGGCGATTGTCCGAGCACACATAATGCGTATCCACTCCAGGCAAATAGCGATCAATAAGCACGAACGGGAAGCCATTCACCTTCAATGACAGAATTTCCTCGTTATACATATCTTCATCCACCGGAAACAGCAGCAAGCCCGCTATGCCCATCTCCAGCATCTCTCGTATTTGCTGTTCCTCCCGATCCTTCGAGCCTCCACTGAATGCAACGATAAGGGAATAACCTCGCTCATTCAGCGTTTTCTGAATGGAATTTATTAGTCTCATCGCAAAATAATCATCGAGCGTAGGCATGACGAATCCCACGACTTTCTTTCTTCGTTCACGTCCGGCAAATCCTGACACGCTGCTATCTCGCATTTCATTTGTATTTGCGTTATTCGACTCTTCCTGGGCCATGATCATTTTGCCCATAATCTGCTTTGAGACAAAGCTTCCTCTCCCCGGAACTCGATAGATCAACCCTTCCTTCACAAGTGCTGCAAGCGCATTCACAACTGTAATGCGGCTTACTTGGAACTGTTCCATCAGCTCCTTCTCTGTCGGAATTCGATCATTCGGCTTCAGCTGTTTATTTTGAATCATATCCTCAATATATCGCTGTACTTGCAAATATAGCGGCGATCGAGAATCATAGCTCATTCGTATCATCCTTAATTATTAATTTAATATATATAATATAGCATTTAGGAAAAAGAGACAATGTTCAGGGAAAAACCGGAAGAAAAAAAGGACGGTTGGTTACCGCCCTCTTCAAGCTTACTAAAATAGTTAAAATTATTAAAACTAGTGAAATTAAATTATGCGGATCATTGCAGCTAGTATCAAGCTGTTCACTCGTTTATTGCTCTCGTTTCGGCACAAGTGAAAAAATATCCCCGGACTCGAGTGCATCAATCAATCGGTCAAGCCATTCGTAGTAGGCTTCCGCCTGCCTCATCTTGGAAAGATCTAGAGAGATGACAGCAGCAAGCTGATCATCATCCGAGCTGCTGCGCAGCGTCTCCAACTCCCTCATCGAGCGTCGGATGGCGGACATATTCATCTCAACCGCTTTTCTCCACTTCAGGCCAAAATAGTCGGTAAAGGTCTGATACCAATCCTGCTCCGCCTCATATAGATCCTTGCGCGTCCCCTTCTCCCACACTTTGTACACCATTTTCATGTCCACAAGAGTTCGCACGCCCGTACTCATGCTAGTCTTGCTCATTTCCATTTCCCGCTTCATGTCATCCAATGTCATCGGATGATCGCTGAAGAACAGCAAGCCGTACAGATGACCTGTCGAATGGGTCATTCCATACAAGTCCATATTTTGTCCGATCGCTTCAATGACACGATTGCGAGCTTTCTCGACAACGCTCTTCTGCTCCTGTGTCAACTGTGCGAACGTAGCCATGTGTCATTCCTCCTGTGCCGAATCATGTCTGTGCGGCCACTGCCGTTCGATTCGAAACCGTCCCGTATATGTATTAGTGAACGCTGGTGGGTATACTCCTTCTCCATGTTCAACGAACACATTGTAAGAGAACAGGAACAAATTGTAAAGGAGCAAATGGAATAGCAAATATTAGCATCTGCAAGCATATGAAAGCATAAGTTTATAAAGTTTTTTCTGAACGTTTTTTACGAACAGTTTTAATAGTTGTTATCTAATTTTTCCAAGGGTTAAAATGGATATATCTTTCATGCACAAGAATCCATACGCAAAAGGGGTGACAGGATTGTCCATGATCAAGGTCAGCCAAGTGACTAAAATATTTGGACATCACGAACAAAAAGCACTCGCTCTGCTGCAGCAAGGATGGTCAAGAGAACGGCTAGCCAAAGAAAAACAAGCAACCGTAGCTGTTAACCAAGTGTCCTTTGCCGTGGAACAAGGAGAAATATTCGTCATCATGGGCCTATCCGGCAGCGGAAAGTCTACACTCGTCCGCATGCTGAATCGTCTCATCGAACCGACCTCCGGTGAGATCTGGCTCAAGGATCGTAACATCTCCAAGCTGAACACAACTGAACTGCGGGAGGTTCGACGCCGAACCATTGGAATGGTATTTCAGAAATTCGCGCTCTTCCCCCACCGCAGTGTGCTGGACAATGCCGCATATGGCCTCGAAATACAAGGACTCTCCAAAGAAAAACGCTACCGCAAAGCTGCCGAAGCACTCCGTCTCGTCGGTCTTAACGGCTGGGAGGACAAATACCCGGATGAATTGAGCGGCGGCATGCAGCAGCGAGTCGGCTTAGCACGCGCTCTAGCCAACGATCCAGATATTTTGCTTATGGACGAAGCATTCAGCGCGCTCGATCCGCTCATCCGACGCGACATGCAGGATGAACTGCTTGCCCTGCAGCAAAAAATGCACAAAACGATCATTTTCATCACGCATGACCTGGATGAAGCGCTTCGCATCGGCGATCGCATCGCCCTGCTAAAAGACGGCATGCTGATCCAAATCGGAACTCCTGAGCAAATGTTGATGCAGCCGGCAGACGAATATGTAGAGCGATTCGTTGAAGGCGTAGACTTATCCAAGGTACTCACCGCCGCGCATATCATGCGCAGGCCAGAGACGATATCCCAAGATCGCGGCCCTCGTGTAGCGCTGCAGTTAATGAGGGATATTGGAATTTCCACACTGTTCGTGGTCGGGAAGGATAAGTCCCTTCAAGGAGTCGTTACAGCCGAACAGGCAAGCGAGGCTGCACGCAGCGGGTTAACGTTACAGGAAGCCATGCACACAGAAGTTCCAACTGTATCGCCCACTGTTGTTCTAAACGAATTGTTCGCCTTGTCTGGCGAGGCCAAGCTGCCAATAGCTGTAGTTGACCCAGATGGCAGGCTGCTTGGCGCGATTGTCCGAGGAGCTGTGCTTGGAGCGCTTGCAGGCAATCTGCCCGATTCCCCACCCTCATCCCAATCCCAACTAGAGCTCTATTCTGCCTCAGTCACTGATATCAGTTTTGCAGCGGAAGGAGTGTTAAATCATGCAGCTGAGCATCGGTAATTGGGTCGAACATGGTGTTGATTGGCTAAGTACGAATGCTGACGGATTGTTCCAACTGCTCTCCAAATGGATTGAGCATAGTGTTGAGGCAATATCAAGCCTTTTTCTCATCATGCCGTCTTACTTGTTCATTGTTGCGGCCGCTTTGCTCGCATTTTTGCTGGGCAGATGGTCACTCACTCTGTTAACCGCTATCGGGTTGCTCATCATCGACTGGCTGGGTTATTGGATACCCACCATGAACACACTTGCACTAGTCATCGTTTCCACTGTAATTTCCATCTTTATCGGCATCCCGCTAGGCATTGCCTGCGGCAAGTTCAATAGGCTATCTCGCCTTGTGAAGCCTATTCTTGATTTCATGCAGACCATGCCCGCATTCGTCTATTTGCTTCCTGCTGTATTTTTATTCGGTTTAGGCATAGTTCCGGGTGTAATTGCCTCTATCATTTTTGCAGTCCCTCCTACCATACGCCTAACCGAGCTTGGCATCAGGCAGGTTCCCCATGACATGATTGAGGCTGCTTCCGCATTCGGCTCCACATCCATGCAGACGTTATGGAAGGTGCAACTCCCCGTCGCCATGCCAACCTTGATGGCTGGTGTGAATCAAACGATTATGCTGACCCTCTCTATGGTCGTTATCGCCTCGATGATCGGAGCGCAAGGCATCGGCACCGAGGTCTACCGCGCTGTCACCATGCTCAAAATCGGCAAGGGCTTCGAGGCAGGCTTGTCTGTCGTACTATTAGCCATTATTTTAGATCGTTTCTCTCAACATTCGCTTAAAAACCGGAAAACGAACAAACAAGGAGCGTGATGAATATGAGACAAAATCGCACGAGGTACTGGATGTTAATCGGTCTGATTGCCGTATTGGGATGGACGGTGGCTGCTTGTTCATCTGCTTCAGGAGGTAAATCGGACAGCCAAGAGGAAGGTGGAAGTGGTGGTTCGACCAGCGAGAGCATTGGGAAACAGGTTGACTATAAGATTATAGGAATCGATGCCGGAGCCGGAATCATGCAATCCACCGAGAAAGTGATTAAGGAATACGGGTTAACCGACTGGAAGCTCATTGAAGGTTCAGGGGCTGCTATGACCGCGGCTCTGGATAAGGCAATCAAGAAACAGGAGCCTATCATTATCACGGGCTGGACACCGCACTGGATGTTCGCAAAATATGATCTGAAATATCTTGAGGATCCGAAGGGGATCTTCGGTGGTGACGAGCAAATCCATACCATCGCTCGCAAAGGCTTAAAGGAAGAGGAGCCCGAGGCATACAAGACATTGGATCAATTCAAATGGGTTGCTGACGATATGGCTCAGGTGATGGTTGCTATCCATGACGGCCAGGAACCGAACATCGCGGCCAAAGCTTGGATAGAAGCCAATGCGGATAAGGCCGCTGCTTGGACGAACGGCATAGATAAAATCGAAGGAAAGAAGCTGAAACTCGGTTATGTGGCTTGGGATTCTGAGATTGCAAGCACAAATGTTATCGCAGCGGTGCTTGAGGAGAAGGTCGGTTACAAAGTCGATCTTATTCAAGTAGAAGCCGGCCCCATGTGGACAGGTGTCGCAAATGGTGATGTCGATGCTATCGTAGCAGCTTGGCTGCCAAAGACTCATAAGGATTACTACGATCGATTTAAAAATGACGTGGATGATCTTGGCCCGAACTTAAACGGAACGAAAATTGGCCTTGTCGTTCCGTCCTATATGCAGATTCAGTCGATTGAAGATATGACGAAATAGAGCGGATGGTCGTTCATGGAGCATAAGATATCATTCCCCCTTTGCAGATGATTAAATTCAAGCTACAAAACGATGGATATCGATCGTACACAAATGAACGAAATCGAATCTATCACAACATAAGCCCCCAATAAAAAAAGCGCCGGCGGCACTGCTCGGAGGTTACATCCGAACCCCGTGCCATCAGGCGCTTTTCCTACTTAGAATATCCATGCTGTGAAGATTAAGCTCTTTCTCCGCTCCATGCATCGAGGAACGGCGTTACTTGACCTACAGCCAGCAGTGCAAGACGATGCATCGCGCGAGTACACACCGTGTAGAACAGCTTCCGATCTGCTTCATGACCATACGCTTGCTCTTGCGCGTCAAATACGATAACCCCGTCGAATTCTAATCCCTTAGCAAGGTAGGAGGGGACAACCCATTGTCCGGTAACGAACTGCTTTGTATGCTTCGATACCCGCTTCAATTGCGGGAAGCTATGCTGCAGCTGATTATGAACCCGTTCCGCGGTAGCTTCATCCTTTGTAATAATTGCAATAGAAGCAAGATTGTTCTCTGCTGCCCATGCCGCCAGTTGCTCACCAGCCTGCTTCATTTGCTCTTCTTCGTCCTCGCAGCGAATGATAGTGGGCTCTTCTCCTTCTCTGCTGAACGGTTCTACCTGCTCGCCATTCGGAAGAATGCTGCTTGCCAGCTCCATGATATTGCGAGTAGAACGATAGCTTTTGCGTAGTGTAATCACGCCGGCCTTCTTCTCCGTAAATACATTTTGCAGCGCTGCTGCTGAGCCCATGCGATTCGATTCGTAGATCGCTTGATTCCAATCACCCAATATCGTGAACCGGCTGCGTGGAAATAACCGTGTCAGCAGTGCATATTGGAATGGAGAATAGTCCTGCGCTTCATCAATGACAACATGGCGAATATGGTTGAAGGTGTCGAATCCTTCTACACTTTCAATTAGGTACAGCAATGGAGAGGCATCCTCGAATGGAATAATTCCCGCTTCGAACTGCTCTACTGACCGCAGTCCGATCGCACGTATCGTTTCCACATCCACGGTATCATTTACGTTCGTGATGGTCGCGGCCTGTTTCGCCCAATGCTCAAGACTGCGCATGCAGTCGCAATACATCTCTTCCCACTCGACAAAACGAAGTTCCTTCGCCTGCTTGCGGAACCGCTTCAACCACTTGTTCACCTGCTTGCGGCTCATATCGCGAAGCTCTTCTTCCGTCCCTAAGTAATTTGGCTGCTGCTGCAGCTTCCGGTATATGCGCTTCTGCTCCTTAACTGCCCAAGTCCGGAGCTGTTCCAGCAGCCAGTCTCTTAGTTTGTCCATTCTAGCCGGCAAGGACCAATCCGCAAACTGAACATAGAATTGTTCTGCAAGCTGCTCAGCGCTAATAATTGTTCGCTTTGGTGTACCAAAGCGGATAAAGCGCACGCCTTCCCGCTGTAAAGAGTCGATATAGCGATCCAGCACCTGCTGATAGCCGGCTGAAGCCTTCCATCTGGCAGCCGCAGCCTCGACTCTCGCTTCTCTCGAGGCTGTCCAGCGATCCATGCCGCACATAAGGCGTTCAGTCTGATCATAAATATCCTCAATGCTTCGCTCTGTAACGAGACGGTGCTCAATATAAGACTGGAACGTCGTCTGCGTCATATTTTCCTCGCCAAGCTCCGGCAAAATATTGGATACATAGTCATTGAACAAATCATTTGGCGAGAACAAAATAATCTGCTCGGATCGCATGCTGCTGCGGTACTTATACAGCAAATACGCGATCCGCTGCATCGCCGCAGACGTCTTCCCGCTTCCAGCAGCCCCCTGTACGATTAGCACGTCGTGCAAATCATCCCGGATGATGGCATTCTGTTCGCGCTGAATCGTGCTGACGATGCTCTTCATCTTCGTATCCGCGCTTCGCTTCAGCATTTCCTTCAGCATATCGTCGCCGATTTGAATGCCAGTATCAAAAACGGCCTCCAAGCGGCCATTACGGATGAGGAACTGACGTTTGAGCGTCATCTCCCCCTCAATAACACCCGCTGGCGTACGATACTGAACCGGTCCAGGCGCGTAATCATAGAATAAACCGGCAATTGGCGTACGCCAATCATAGACGAAATGCTCACCGCTTTCCTCATCCGTTACAGACATCAGTCCGATGTAAACCGGAAGCGTCTCCGTATCCCCTGCCTCTATAAAATCAACGCGTCCAAAGTACGGCGCTTGGATATGCTTGCGGAGCTTGTTCAGCCATTTGGCTGCATGCTTCTGTACACGCTCATGACTAGCCAAATCCTTCGCTTGCTGCATGATGCTTACATACGTTTCGAACATCTCGTCATTATCGACTGTGACCTCATCCCAGAAATGACGCTTCATTTCTACAATTTCAGCCTGCCGCTCCTCAGCGGTTGCTTCCAATGCAGCGATCTGGCGATCCATCAAGCGAAGCACGCGTGTCAGATATAATTCTTCCTCATCCTTCATGGAAGGTTGTTCGTTCACCTTGCAACTCCTTTCCGCCTACCGGCCGATTCGAATTCCCTATAGGATTTATTTCGAAAAGTACTATTATATCCTAAACTTAGGCGCCATGTAACGTCCCCGCGCTGTCGCTTGTATTTTCCACATCATTCAAGTGAACAATAACCGTCTCCAGCGCCTTCACCACATCATTAATCGACATGGAAGACATATTGGAATAACGAGCAGCCTGTACGGGCAAAAATGGGATATGAATAAATCCGCCGCGCATTTGTTCACTGCCTTCCTGCTCAGCCAGCCTGTTCATTAACCAATAAAATATTGCATTGCATACGAAGGTACCCGCTGTATAGGAAATGGAACAAGGGATGCCGGCCTCCAGCACGGCGGCGCGAATCGCTTTCAGCGGCATTCGTGCCCAATAAGCAACAGGCCCGCCCTCAACAATAGCTCCATCTGTTGGCTGCGCTCCATCATTATCCGGAATGCGCGCATCCTGCAAATTAATTGCCACGCGCTCAAGTGTAATATCCGGTCTGCCTCCGGCTTGTCCGACACAAATCACAGCATCCGGCTTGATTTGCTCCATCGCTTCACCAAGCACCGCGCCCGCGCGTTCGAATGAGGTCGGAAGCTGAACGGCATGAACGTTGTAATGACCGATTGTACGTCCATGAAGCTGCTTCACGGCTTCCCAAGAAGGATTAATGGCTTCATCCCCAAATGGGTCAAATCCTGTTATCAATAATGTGTTGCTCATCTATGCAGCACTCCGATCTGTTTTATTTTCAATACATAGGAAATATGCTATTCTTGTCAACGAATGTGAAAGGAGATACATACCATGTCACAACTAGATATTTCATCCCTCATCCTTCTCGGATTTGCGGGGCTAGGCATCGTGAGCGGCAATTCTACCGTTACCATCGCAATGGTCGTTCTATTGCTGCTCCGCGTGACGAATATGCAGAGCCTGTTCCCTTGGATCGAGAAGTACGGGCTGACCGTAGGCATCATTATATTGACAATCGGGGTCATGGCACCTATTGCGAGCGGCAAAATGTCCATTGATACGATCGTACAGTCCTTCATGAATTGGAAATCCCTTTTAGCTGTAGCCGTCGGCATGCTCGTCGCCTATTTGGGAGGGCGCGGCGCTCATTTAATGACCCAATCCCCCACCGTTGTAGCAGGTCTACTCGTCGGTACCGTTCTGGGCGTTGCCTTGTTCCGCGGTGTTCCTGTCGGCCCCCTGATTGCAGCAGGCATACTGTCGCTGCTGCTTGGAAAATCATAAGGATATAATCAAATCATCTACATCATACGATGATTCCCTATGTACGGCAAACAGTTCGCAACTACATTCGGATGCTGTGCCATTCATACACAAATGCCCTCCCTCATCTAAAGTTGCCGCTTTAGCAGCAAGAAGCGGCAATTGGGGATGTGGCTTTGTGAAAAACGAGAGGCAATCATCGCTATAAAGTCAGATAAGTCAAGTGTTAATTTTGTGCAATAAAATGATTGACAATGCTTTATCCGCAGTGCTAGAATCAACAAGCAGACAGGACGATCACGATGTCGTCCAACTAACTTTGACAGAAAGGCAGGCGAACTCCATGTTAACAGTACAATTGCTAAACCTACATGTGGATAACACAACACATGCAATTTCATATCAATGGAGCCCTGCTGAACCGAGCGATTTGACTTATTCTTAATTCAGATCGAACGGTAAAATGAATCCATTTCGATTGATCATGCTCTCCTGATACGAGTATTCGATTCAGGAGCATTTGTAATCGTACAATGGAATCAACCATCGGACAACGGGCGGCCACCGCTCGTATATATGACCTTACTCATCAAAGGGATATCGTTTACGAACGGTATGCCCTTTTTTTATTGTCTTGATATCAATCTGCACCAAATGACAAAGGATGTGAGTGTATGTTTTCCGTACTAGGAAAGCTCGGCTGGTTCTTCAAAGAACACAAAACGAGATACTTAATCGGGGTAACCCTACTTATTGCAGTAGGTGTGCTAGAACTGCTTCCTCCCCGACTGCTAGGCAATGCTATCGATGATATCGTAACGGGGACGATTACTTGGCAGTCCCTTTCGAAGTACTTATTTTACATTTTAGGTTCCATGGTGATTATTTATGGAATTACGTACGTATGGATGTATCAGATCTTTGGAGGAGCCAACCTCGTAGAACGCAAGCTGCGCTCTAGGCTGATGCGCCATTTCCTGAAGATGACACCTCCGTTTTTTGAAAAAAACCGTACTGGTGACTTAATGGCACGTTCAACGAATGACCTGCGTTCTGTCGCAATGACAACAGGCTTCGGCATGCTCACCTTAACAGACTCGACCGCTTTTTTGGCTACTGTACTTGTCGCTATGCTCCTCATGCAGTGGAAATTGACTCTGGCGGTTCTGCTGCCTCTGCCATTCATCGCAATTGCCATGAAGATCTTCGGCAAGATGATTCATGAGCGCTATACCATTGCGCAGGACGCATTCGGCAAGATGAATGACCAGGTGCTTGAATCGGTTGGCGGTGTGCGCGTCCTTCGCGCTTACGTACAAGAGAAATCAGACGAACAGCACTTCCGCAATATCGTCCAGGACGTATATGAGAAGAATGTCGCGGTTGCCAAAGTCGACGCGTTGTTCGACCCAGTTATTCGCTTATTTATCGGGCTTAGCTATATGATCGGGCTTGGATTCGGAGCTTATCTGATTATTCATAATGAGATGACACTGGGAGAACTGTTGACTTTCAATATGTACCTTGGGTTCATGATCTGGCCAATGTTCGCTATCGGCGAGCTCATTAATGTTATGCAGCGCGGAAATGCCGCAATGGATCGGGTAAACGAAGTTCTCCATTATACACCAGATGTACAGGATGCAGTACAGCCGAAGGAAGTCGAAGTTCCTGCAACCTTCACTTGGAAAAATTATAAGTTCCAGTATCCATCGTCTACGGTGCCTAATCTGGAGGACATCTCACTGACGCTGCGCAAAGGCCAAACGCTGGGCATTGTCGGACGTACCGGCAGCGGCAAGTCAACATTCATTAAACAATTGCTGCGGGAGTATCCAATCGGGAATGGTCAGTTCTTAATTAATGACGTGCCGCTTGATCAAATTCCAATGGATCAGCTCCAAAGCTGGATTGGTTATGTGCCACAGGAGCAAATTCTGTTCTCCAAGACCGTGAAGGAAAATATTCTATACGGTTCCGAACACGGTACGGAACAAGATGTGATGAATGCGATTGATACAGCCTCCTTCACACATGACCTTCCTACCTTGGTCAACGGTATCGACACCATCGTTGGGGAGAAGGGGGTTGCACTGTCTGGCGGGCAGAAGCAGCGTGTGTCTCTGGCACGCGCCTTCATAAAAGACCCAGAAGTGCTTATTTTGGACGACGCTCTATCTGCAGTAGATGCACGGACAGAAGCGAATATTATTAAGAACATTCGCGAGCAGCGTGCCGGTAAGACGACACTCATTACGACGCACCGTCTCTCCGCCATCGAACATGCGGATATGATTATCGTCATGGATGATGGCCGCATCGTCGAGCAAGGTACGCATGAGCAACTGCTTCAGCAGGGCGGCTGGTATAAAGAACAGTATGACCGCCAGCAATTGGAGTCGGGATTGTAAGAAGGGAGGAAATACTACGTGGAAATCGAACAACCAAAAGCAGCACCCCGTCATGTAGGCAGACGATTGTGGCGCTATGCGTTGAAATATAAAGGCACGTTCATACTTGCCTTACTGATGTTAGCGTTAGCCGTGGCAGCCGAGCTGTCCGGACCATTTATCGCCAAGACGATTATCGACAAACATATTTTAGGGATAGAAAAGCCCTATTATGAAGCTAATTCTTCAGCAGAGGGAACCATCACATATGAAGGGCGTACCTTAAAGCGTGAGGATCGCTTTGAGCCTGGCGAGGAGAAAGGCCCAGAAGCGCGCATTCTGCAAGTCGGATCCCAGTTCCTATTCGTGAATGGTCACATTCCTGAGCAAGCGACGGGAGAACGGTCATACAAGGATGGAACCCTGACGATTCGTACTGGCGATCAGGCTTGGTCTTCCCCTGCTGCCGTTATGTCCTTGCAGGACATACTTCGATTCTATGAGCCGGAGATTGCAAGCATTGTGAAGCTGATGGCTCTCTATTTCGGATTGCTTGTCGTCAGCATCTTCATGAGCTTCGGCAAGACGCTTGGCTTGCAGACAGCGGCGAACCGCGTTATCCGCACACTTCGCGGCGACGTATATGCACATGTGCAGCGACTGCCTATTCCGTACTTTGATAATTTGCCTGCAGGTAAAGTAGTCTCGCGCGTTACCAATGATACAGAAGCAGTGAAAGACTTGTTCGTCTCCGTTCTTGCTAACTTTACGTCAGGAATTATTACGATATCCGGGATTTATGTAGCGCTCTTCATACTGGATGTGAAATTGGCATTCGTCTGTATGTTCGTGCTGCCGCTAATCGTATTATGGGTCATCCTTTACCGTAAGTTTGCAACCCGCTATAACAAGATCATTCGTTCACGGCTTAGCTCCATCAACGCAATGATCAACGAATCTATTCAAGGAATGCCTGTTATTCGTGCATTCGGCCGTCAACGGCAAACGATGGATGAGTTCAACGCCATGAACGACGAATATTTTACGTATCAAAATAAGATGTTGAATTTGAATGCATTCACCTCGCACAACTTGGTGAACGTATTGCGTAACATTGCATTTGCGGCTGTACTCTGGTATTTCGCAGGTGCTTCCTTGAACGGCTCCGGGATCATCACGCTCGGTGTGCTGTATGCATTCACCGACCTGTTGAACCGCTTGTTCCATCCGATTATCGGAATGGTGAACCAACTAGCTAATCTGGATTCATCCCTGGTATCGGCTGGCCGCGTATTTGAGCTGATGGATGAGTATGGAGAGGAGCTCGACGAAGGTTCCATGCCGCGCTACAAGGGTCATGTTGAGTTCGACCGCGTATCTTTCGCATACAAGGAAGATTACGTCCTGAAGAACCTCAATTTCGAAGCAAAGCCAGGACAAACAGTTGCTCTCGTCGGCCATACCGGATCCGGCAAGAGCTCGATCATGAACCTGCTCTTCCGCTTCTACGACCCGCAAAAAGGGGAAATTCGCATTGATGGCACGCCTATTACAAGTGTACCGAAGCAGTGGATTCGGGAGCATATGGGAATCGTTCTGCAAGACCCGTTCCTCTTTACAGGAACAATTGCAAGCAATGTAAGCCTTGGCGATCCGCGCATTTCCCGCCAGCAGGTGGAGGACGCCTTGAAGGCCGTTGGTGCAGACCGAATATTGAAGCAGCTTCCGCATGGGATTGATGAGCCTGTGATTGAGAAAGGAAGCACACTTTCTGCCGGACAGCGGCAGTTGATTTCCTTTGCCCGTGCACTTGCGTTCCAGCCTTCCATTTTAATCTTGGATGAGGCGACAGCGAACATTGATACCGAGACAGAGGCATTGATCCAGGAAGCGCTCGATGTATTGAAGCGTGGGCGTACTACATTCATCATCGCCCACCGCTTGTCGACGATTCGCAGTGCAGATCTGATTCTTGTACTGCATCGTGGAGAGATTGTAGAGCAGGGTTCACATGACGAACTCATGCAGCTGCAAGGACGATATTATAAAATGTACCAGCTTCAGCAGGGTTCAGTGGCTTCACCTCTTGAGCAGCCTCCTGCACATACAGTGAATGCTTTGGATACAACCAATCCGAAGCTTAAAGCAGATACATCAACGGCCGTTTCTGCAACCTAATTGGCCACAAGAAAAAAGCGTTCACCTCGTCTGCATGTGCAGGCTTAGTGGACGCTTCTTCTTTTAGGCATTATTGATTAACGCAGGGAGCACTTATTTTTAATAAAGTGAATTTGATTTTCTACTCGATTGATTTCCTGCTCCAGATCATAAGACATTCCTCCAATCGCCTTCGTGCGAAGCGATTCGAGCTCTGCCTTAAGCTGGGGGAGATCAGAACTTGCCTGAGAACAAGAATAATCGCTCTCCAGATTCAGATGGTCCATTGAATTGGCATCCTCCTTGAAAGGCGTTTGACATAGAAGACATGGAAGAAATACTTATTCCTCCATGTAAGAGCTTAATACGTTATAAACTAGGATTATTACCGGTTGAAGCCAAATATAATGGCCTTCGTTTTACTTATTCTTACCTTTTGCGTTATTGGCATCTGATGTACGAGTCGTCGTATTTTGACGGGAATGCCCTTGCTGTTTGTGTGCCATTGTCTACATCTCCTTTGTCATCTCTTATTCATGAGGCTTACCAAAGCAGCAAAAGCTGTCCCCAACTCCTAAGTACGAGGCATCAGGCAATCTGTCATTAATGGATTATCCCTCTAGCCTTGCTGCTTTGGAATTTGGTTCAAGCTTGCTGCACGGTGGGCAATCTTGCCGGTTTTCGGAGTTACTTGTTCCTCCATAATGCTGGCTTGATTACGTTGATGATGAATTCGCTGCGGTTTGTTATGCGGCATATCAATCACCTCCACCTTTAGACTTCCCGCTTCCACCTGAATTATAACGACTCGAATCGATCTAATTCCTGTAGGATGTTTCGTGCTGGGTGGCGAAAATTGCTATTCCCCCCCAAGCACTACCCGATCATCAACAAACTTCTCTCCACGAACTCGCTCGAATTCACGGAGCAGTGAATCTATTGTGAGTGTCTGCTTCACCTTAGCAGGAATATCGAGCACAATCTTCCCTTTATCCATCATTATAAGACGGTTGCCAAGCCGAATTGCCTGCTCCATATTGTGCGTTACCATCAGAGTGGTTAAAGAAGAAGCATGTACAATTTCATCCGTCAATCGGGTAATCAGCTCTGCACGGCCTGGATCAAGCGCTGCAGTATGTTCATCAAGCAGTAATATGCTAGGCTGTGTAAATGTGGCCATAAGCAGGCTCAATGCTTGGCGCTCTCCGCCAGACAGCAGACCAACCTTGGCATTCAATCGGTTCTCCAGACCGAGCTTAAGCCTTGACAGCTCCTCCTTAAACAAAGCCCGGCGACTCCGCGTAACACCTATGCCAAGCCTTCGTTTGGCGGCTCGTTTCAGTGCAATAGCCATATTTTCTTCAATCGTCATATCCGGAGCAGTTCCGGCCATTGGATCCTGGAACACTCGTCCAATCCAGCGGCTGCGGCGATGCTCTGGCATATACGTCACATCATGGCCATTTATAGATACACTTCCTACATCAGATGTAATCATACCGGAAATGATATTCATTAAGGTCGACTTCCCTGCACCGTTGCTGCCGATGACTGTCACAAAATCACCAGACTGCAGATGAAGCTGGATGTGTGACAGCGCCATTTTCTCATCCGCTGAGTTCGCATTGAAAAACTTGCTTACCTGATTGACATGCAGCATCTTCATTCACCGCCCTTTTCAATCGTCTGGAACGCACGCAACCTGCTTGCACGCCGTTGATGTAACGTTTTGCGTATCATTGGTATCGTTAAGGCAACAATAACGATAATGGAAGTCAACAGCTTTAAGTCGGTTGCATTCATTTGCAATCGCAAGGCTACTGCAATAATGATCCGATACAGAACTGCACCTAATACGACAGCAAACGTAGCGCGCAAGATCGTACGGTGACCGAATATCGCTTCCCCGATAATTACGGATGCCAGCCCGACGACAATCATGCCGACGCCTGACTGGATATCCGCAAATCCTTGTGATTGCGCCACCAGCGCTCCTGATAAGGCAACCAGTGCATTAGAAAGGCTGACACCGAGAATAATCGTATTGTCGGTATGCACACCAAAGCTGCGAATCATGCGTGAATTGTTCCCTGTCGCACGCAGTGATAAGCCGATCTCGGTGCGCAAAAACCAGTCCAGACCGAATTTAATTAGCATCGCAAATGCGCCCATTACAATCAACAATGTAAATCCATGCGATATAGGGGTAAGCAGCGTTTCTTTTTGCATGAGGCCGATATTGGCTTTGCCCATAATTCGCAAGTTAATAGAGTGCAGCGCAATCATCATCAAAATTCCAGATAAGAGGGCGTTGATTTTCCCTTTCGTATGAATAATACCTGTAATCATGCCAGCGATTCCGCCCCCAACGAAAGCGAGCAAGGTTCCTAGCCATGGTGACATGCCTGATGTGATAGATAATGCAACGATCGCAGCTCCTGTTGTAAAGCTCCCGTCTACCGTAAGATCAGGAAAATCGAGTATGCGAAAGGTCAAATATACCCCTAGCGCCATAATGGCATATAGTACACCCAACTCGGCTGATTTCAGCATTGCTAATCCAACTCCATCCACAAGCGATCGCTCCTCTCATCTTCAAAATAAATGAACGGCCCGCATCGAAAGCAGTACGCACCACCGTTACAGTGAACTACGAACCGTCATCGTACAGGCCGTATGTATTCCGCCGTCTGCAGCTTAACGGATAAATTATGGTTAGGTAGAGGCTGCATAGAAGTACATTATGCTTGTTCAACGCTCGTACAGCTAGCTGTACCTCGCACTCAGCATGTTATTGGAACAAATTTTCCGGCTTCACCTGCTGCTTCATCGCATCGGTAACTTCAAATCCTTGTGCTTCTGCTGCCTTCAAGTTCAGCGCCAAGTCAAGGGATTCAGGAATGCGGGCAGGAACCTCCGAAGGTTTTTTGCCATCCTTTAAGATTTCAACAGCCATCTTTCCTGTCGTATAGCCCAGGTCGAAATATTCAAAACCGAAGGAAGCAACACCACCGTTTTTCACGGAATCTTTCTCAGCGACAAATACCGGAATCTTATTGTCATTGCCTACACCGATGACCGAGTTCAATGCACTTACTACGGTATTGTCAGAAGGCACATAAATAGCCTGAACCTTCCCAATAAGCGATTCCGCTGCCTGCTTCACTTCAGAGCTATTTGTAACAGGTGCCTTCACAACAGATAATCCAAGCTTCGTCAAGGATTCTTCTGCCTTCTGAACATTGACTACTGTATTCTGTTCTCCTTCATTCGCAATAATGCCTACTGTAGTCATATTTTTAATACTATTCTTAATGAATTCCATCAGCTTCGATATTGCCTCCGGATGAAGGTCTGTCGTTCCGGTAACATTACCGCCTGGGCTCTCCATACTCTGGACAAGACCTGCCCCTGCCGGATCCGTTACAGCCGTGAACAGGACAGGGATATCCTTCGTTTCCTTCGCCGCCGCTTGTGAGACAGAGGTTCCAATGCCTAAAATGAGGTCAACTCCGCCAGTTGCGAACTTCTGAGCAATCGTAGCTGCATTTGTCTGATCCCCTTGTGCATTTTGATAATCCAGCACCAGATTTTCCTCTTCAACATAGCCACTATCCTTCAAGGCCTGAACGAATCCTTTGTACGCTTCATCGAGGGATGCATGGTTGACAACCTGCGTAATGCCAATCTTCACTTTTTTCCCTTCTGCAGACTTGGAGCCGGTCGATTCTCCGCTTCCTTCGCTGCCGGAGCTATTGGAAGCCCCTCCATTGCCGCATGCGGCTGCAAACAGTATAAGCAGCGACATCATCGCAGTCATAACCAGATGGCGACGTGATTTCTTCATGACTAACACACCCTTTCTTTTTCGATTGATCTCATTAACTGCCTACTAAACTGTCTAATTACCACCTCGTTACAGAACCAAGCTGATTGGATGTTACATCATCAGTGGTCAATTACCGCCCAAATATTTTACTACATAAAAGCTTAAAAGCATGATCTGAGTAACGTATTATAGGCATATTGTACCTGCATATTCCATATCGTCAATAATAACGTTTGATAAATATGTTATAAATTAGCACTTTATTTCATTTTTTTGTCTTTTTTCAGTTGAAATCGCTTCCCATCAAGCAGAACAGCCACCCTTTCAGACATTGCTGTTGAAAGAGTGGCTGGCACAAAATCTATGTTGGGATTCCTATACGTACTGCGCAATTGTATCGCTTACCATCACCATCAAGTCGCATCCATACCTGCCTGCTTCTTGCGAAATTCAATTTCAGCATGAAGCATATCAACAAATAATGTCTCTAATTGCATGCGAACGGCTTCCTGATAAGCCTCCTGAAGTGATTCGTCAGTCAATAACATATACATGACACGTAGATTATACCCCTTTGTTCATCGCGTCTCTGTAGTCACGTCTCCGTGCCACACCATCCGCATAGGCCGCATCCACGACCGCATCACGAACCTTCGGCACAACTTGTGCATTAAAGACGCTTGGAATAATATATAGTTCGTTCAATTCTTCTGCGGGTACAACTTCAGCAATCGCGTTAGCCGCTGCCAGCTTCATTCTCTCCGTCACCTTTGACGCACGGCAGTCGAGCACGCCGCGGAACAGACCTGGGAAGCAGAGAACATTATTAATTTGGTTCGGATAATCGGATCGGCCTGTTGCGATAATGCGGGCGATATCTTCGATTTCATCTGGATCAATCTCCGGAGTCGGGTTAGCCATAGCAAATACAATCGGATCGGAAGCCATCGTCATGACATCCTCTCTCTTCAATACGCCTGGTCCAGATACTCCAATAAATACATCGGCACCTCGGATCACATCACTCAGCGAGCCTCGTTCTAAGTTCGGATTCGTCTTTGCCGCATATCGATTCCATGCGTCATTTTCATATACCGTATCTCGAACAAGTGCTCCTTGACGATCCACGCCAATTATATTTACAACGCCAGCCGTCAACAGCATTTCTGTACATGCCATGCCGGCCGCACCGACACCGCACAGTACAATCTTGCAGTTCTCAATTGATTTTCCAACAATACGAAGGGCATTGAGCAGCCCTGCAAGCATAACGACAGATGTGCCATGCTGGTCATCGTGAAAGATTGGAATGTCTAATTTTTCACTCAGTCTCTGCTCAATTTCAAAGCAGCGCGGCGCGGATATGTCTTCCAGGTTAATGCCGCCAAATGCCGGAGCAATCGCTTCAATGGTACGAATAATCTCATCCGTATCCTGCGTATCCAGACAAATTGGAAATGCATCTACATTGGCAAATTGCTTAAACAGCATCGCCTTTCCTTCCATAACCGGCATAGCTGCCAGCGCACCGATGTTGCCAAGCCCGAGCACCGCCGTTCCATCCGAGATAACAGCAACCGTGTCACGCTTGATCGTAAGCGTATAAGCACGGCTTGGATCCTCGTGAATGGCCATACATACGCGTGCTACACCTGGCGTATATACGCGCGACAAATCGTCACGGTTACGAATCGGCACCTTCGGGGTCATTTCAATTTTGCCGCCGAGATGCATCAAGAACGTCTGATCCGATACGTTTACAATCGTAACACCCTTGAGCTGCTTCAGCCGCTGTACGATGCGGTCACCAACACTGCCATCATACACATTGACTGTAACGTCCCGTACGGTAAATGCCGGAGTGCCGCGAATAACGTCTATCGCAACAATATCCCCGCCGCTCTCACCGATTGCTGCTGCAATCTGAGCAAATGTACATACATGCTTGTCAATTTCCATCCGGATAATAATATTCGTGCTAGAACCTAGTGACTTGGCCATGGATTGCACTCTCCCCTGAATCAACTGCTTCCTTCAACGTTACAGACGTTCCAGTATACTAGCCAACAATGCAGTTCGACGCGGCAGTTCATGCAGCCAAATAAATTCTGATGGCGAATGCGCGCCGTCTCCGCGCACACCTAACCCATCGAGAGTGGGTGTTCCACACGCTGCTATGAAGTTCCCGTCGCTTACACCGCCCGTGCTCGTTTCCTCCAACTCCAAGCTCAATTGTTCCATCGCTGCTTCTCTAGCTATCTGATACAGCTTGGCAATCGAATCGGTTCGCTCCATAGGCGGACGATTCATGTCTCCAGTCAACTGAAGACGTACATCAGGATGAATCGAAGCAAGTCCGTGAATCAACTCCACAAAACGATCGAAATCCTCCATCGTTCGGACGCGCACATCAATCTCTGCCTCGGCATAATCGGCTACTACATTTGCTCCAATTCCACCACTAATTTTTCCGACATTCACATGTATGCCGCGTTCTGCATTCGACAACCGGTGAAGACGAATAATTTGTTGAGCCAACTCTTCAACAGCAGAGACGCCAGACTCGGGATTGACACCAGCATGAGCGGCTCGTCCAATTACTGACAGATGAAAACGACCACTTCCCTTGCGAGCTGTCTTCAATGCTCCAGAAGGCTCCATTGGCGGTTCGAGTACGAAGGCCGCCTCGCTGTCTCTCGCAAAGGATTCAATCCATTTCCGTGAAGTAGGACTTCCAATTTCTTCATCACTATTAATTAATAACATAATTGATAGCTTTTCGGGAAGCCTGTTTGTAAATTGTAGAATTTTTATCGCAAATAAAGCTTGAATCAAGCTCGCCTTCATATCATATACGCCAGGCCCGTAAGCCCGTTTGCTGTCTACTTGAAACGGTCTTCTCTTCGTTTCTCCCGCAGGCCATACCGTATCCGCGTGGCCGACGAGCAATACCTTCCTCGGCCCACTCCCAACGCGAACAACGAGTCTATCTCCATACTGAACATTTGGCACACGTTCAACTTCAGCCCCGAGTTCTTCCTTGAAGCGCTCCTCATACCAGTCGATCATTCGATCGGTCAAACCTTTGTTGGCAGACGGAGAATCCATGTTCACACTCTGCTCCAGCAGGGCAAGCATTTCAGGCATCCACCGCTCTAACTGCTCCAGGTATTTCATTATTCTACCTTCCTTAATGGGATTGCGAATTGGAACCGAACAGCCGATCCAATCCATAGACCCGTTCTAGGATAAAAATAAATACGAGACTAAGCAAAATCATGATGGAAGAAATCGATGCGACAAGCGGAGTTAAAGACTCCTGCATATAATTGAAGATTGCCATTGGAAGTGTAGTCGTAGATGGAGAGATTAAAAATAAGGATACAGTTACATTATCGAACGATGTTAAGAACGCAAATACCATTCCTGAAAAAATAGCAGGTCGGATGACAGGAAGCGTAATATCCCAGAATGTTCGTACCGGATTTGCCCCAAGAATCGCTGCAGCCCGCTCCAACGTATAATCGAAGGAGCTTAAGCCGGTCAGCACAAGCCGCACAACATACGGAACTGATATTAAAATATGAGAGAGCAGCAGGCCAGTAAACGTCCCCGCCAATCCAATTCTTGTAAAAAACAGCAGTGCAGATATCCCGATAATGAGAGACGGCACTGTCAGCGGCGACAAGAGCAGCGCATTGATCGTCCCGCATCCCGGTGGCTTGTATTTGTGAAGAGCGAATGCGGCCAATGTGCCGATAATTGTCGCAATGACTGCGCTAATGGACGCCAGCTTCACACTAACCCAGAACGATTCGATAAATTCAGGCCGATCGAAGATTTTTACATACCATTGCAAAGAAAAGCCCTCAGGCGGAAAGCGAAGCACCCCTGTCGAGGTGAACGAGGTAGGCACGATAATAAGGAGCGGTGAAATAACCATGAGAACAACGAAAAAAGTAATTATGCCGAGCGGCGTAATTCGAAATCGTCTCGATTCGTTTATCATGACGAGAACACCTCCTTGTATCGTTTCGTTTCAACCATTCGGGTAAACAGAGCTACGAGCCCAAGCGTGGATCCGAGCAGCAAAAAGGCAAGCGCTGCACCTAACGACCAATCATATGCTGCCATCATCTTCTCATAGGCAATAACCGGCATCACCTTCACAGATGTGCCCCCCATCAGTGCAGGCGTAACAAACGCGCTCATGGCCAAACTGAACACAAGCGTCGTGCCAGCGAATATGCCAGGCATGCTTAACGGCAGTGTCACACTGAAGAACATCCGCGAACGTGATGCGCCTAATATTCCTGCCGCCTTATAAAGCGAAGCATCCACTGCATACAGACTCGTTGCGACCGCAAGCACCATATAGACAATTAATGAATCTGCGAGACCGATAACGACACCGAGCTCGTTGTACAGCAGGCGCAGAGGCTTCTCGATTACTCCCAGCGAGATAAGGCTGTTGTTAATAAAGCCATCGTCTCCTAAGATGACGACCCAGCCAAAGTTTCGGATGACGACACTAATTAAGTGTGGAGATATAATTAAGAACGTGATGAAGCCCCGCATTTTCGGCGTTGCCTGCGCCATATACATGGCAACCGGATAACCGAGCAGCAAACATACGATTACCGTGTACAGACTTAGCTTGATTGTCCGCCACAGCACTTCCAAGTAATACGAATCCTGAATGAAGAGCCGGTATTGTGCCAGCGTATACGCCCCCGCACCTCCATCTTCACGAATACTGATCACGAACATGTACAGCATTGGCAACACAAATACACCCAAAATAACGATAAGACTGGGAACGAGCAGCAGCATAGCCGCCCAAGCCTTGCTTCGTGCGGGCTTCGCCATCTGCTACCCCTCCTTCCGCGGGAATACGACGACGTCTTGCTCAGCCCATGCCAGCTTTACATGCTCTCCGTCTGAGACATGATGATGGCGCCGCTGAGAATGTGTTCGTACACTGATCGAGCCATCTGCTGTGAGCACAACCATTTCTCCATACGAGCCAAGGAAGGATACTAGTGAAACGATCCCGGACATGTTATTGTCTTCATCCGCAGAATCTCCACCGGCCGACATTGCAGCCTCCATACGTATATGCTCAGGACGCACATAGGCTAGCACCTGCTCTCCTTCCTTGAACGGATATTTCTTACGTTGAGCCTTCAGCTTCATCCCCCCGGCTGTACGCAGCTCGCCCCATTGCTCATGTACAGCAACGACAGTAGCCTCAAAGCGATTGGATTTCCCGACAAATTCATGTACAAATGCCGAGGCTGGCTCATGATAGATCTGCTCAGGTGTCCCGATCTGCTCTACAGCGCCGTGATCAAGCACGACAATTCGATCAGAGAGATACATCGCTTCCTCCTGATCATGTGTGACAAATATCGTCGTAACGCCAATTTCCTGCTGCAGACGCTTCATTTCCTCCCTCAATTCCTCTCTCAGCTTCGCATCGAGATTGCTTAAGGGCTCATCAAGCAGCAGCAGTGATGGCTCCGTAACAAGTGCACGAGCAATCGCGATTCGCTGGCGTTGTCCTCCAGACAACTGCTTCGGATACCGGTCGCCCACATGTGGAAGCTTAACAAGATCAAGTACCTTCTTCACGCGATCCGTCATTTCTGACTTCGGCGTCTTTCTCAGCTTCAAGCCGTATGCAACATTTTCCCCGACCGTCATATGCGGAAATAGCGAGTATGTCTGAAATACCATACCCAAGTCCCGTTTATTTGCCGGGACGCCGCGCATGGATTTGCCTTTAATTCGCAGTTCTCCTCCATCCGGTTCTAAGAAGCCGGCGATCATATTCAATGTCGTCGTCTTCCCACAACCCGAGGGACCGAGGAAAGTAACACACTCCCCCCGCTCCACTCCCAAGCTGAAATTGTCAACGACGACCGTTCCACCGAAGCACTTGTGAACGCTCTGCAATTCTACGTCGTACGTGATCGTCATGAGCCTATCCTCCATCCTATTTATCTGTAAGTTATTTAAGTTATTGGCCAACAAGCGGCGCGACTTCCTTATTGAATTGATCCAGCCATTTCTTTGTATTGTCGCTAATGACACCATAGTCGAATTTCACGATCTTGCTTTTATCAAAATCAAGCAGCTTCGCCGTATCTTCTGGCAGCTTCACATTGACCGCCGTATTGTAAAAGAGCTCCGTTGCATACAACGTCTGTACGTCATCGGTCAGCAGGAAATCGATGAATGCTTTCGCTGCGTTCGGGTGCTTGGCGCCTTTGACTAAGGAAGCAACGTTTGGCACAATGTTGGCCCCTTCCTTCGGTATAACGAATTCCAGCTCCACACCTTGATCCTTCTGCACGATGCTGCGTGCCATTGTCCATGCTGTATAGGCTGCCGTATTATTTTGCAAATTCTGCTGCAATTGAGCTGCTGTCTTCGCAAATGTCGGCATATAGCCCGCTATCGTCTTCAGCTTATCGAAGCCTGCAGCCATATCTTTTTCAGAGCCGCCATTCGCATATGCGAGCATAATTGCTGCTGAACGTCCGAAGTTGCTCGACATTTCAGTTAATATCAGATTGCCCTTCATTTCTGAACGAGCCAGATCATTCCACGACTCCGGTACAGGCAATCCCTTCTCCTTCACCAGCTTGGCATTGTATGAGATGCCCATTGGGGTGTAGTTGACTGTTACGCCGCTGTTATCATTGATTTTAAGTTGTTCGTCAACTTTGGACATGTTCGGAATCTGAGCAGGAACAAGCGCCTCCCACAGCCCCTTGATACTACCAGCCTCCTGCTCGCCGCCTTCAATTACGGTTACATCGATTTGCGGAGATCCCTGTTGAGCTGTGACCTTGGCCACAATATCCGTTGATACGCCCGATACATAGGACAGCTTCACATCTGGATATTTTTCATTGAATTTCTTGAAAATCTTATCCTTCATCAAAGTCTCTACGGTTGCGCCATTCCCTGCGATAACCAATTCACCTTCCAGCCCTGAATTGGAACCGCTTCCATCTTTGATGCTGGAACTAGACGATCCACAAGCTGCCACCAAAGATCCAATCAAGGCTAAAGTTAATATCAATGATGCCCAGCGACATGCTTTCATTGTATTCCTCCCCATTATTATGTTCACTATTTGTGAACATTGTTTATAATTGGTGAATCTTGGTTTGATTTTAGCATAGGGTCATGGTATGTTCAATATAGAACCATGATTTTTGTCACATTTTAACACATCATTTGTATTGTAGACGTACAATTGCTTGAACAATGCCAACCTATCAGCTTCATTTTTTTCATTGATGAAAATATCGGATACACCGAACTTAGGAGAGAGAATATGGAGCACTATCTGTCATCCGTCCAGAAATGCTGTACACTGCTGAAGCTGTTCCTACACGGGGCCAAGGAATGGGGCGTAACGGACTTAAGCCGTGAATTGCAATGGTCCAAGGGGGCTGTTCATAAGATGCTGACTACCTTGGAAAGTGAAGGGCTGATTAAGCAGCATCCCCGAACGAAGCTGTATTCATTGGGCTATACTCTATTAGAATTAGGCAATAAGGTGAAGAATGACGATGATATGGTCAGCTTTGCTAGACCTTATTTGCAGCAGCTTGCAGACTTGACAAAGGAATCGGTATGTTTATGCATTCGCGATCAGCAGGATGCAATCTATGTAGACAAACTGGATTCTCCGCTGCCGATTCGCTTTATCATTGATGCCTATCGACGATTCCCGCTTTATGCGACAAGTGCCTCGCGCGTCATTCTGGCTTATAGTCCGGAGACGCTGCAGGAAGCAGTGCTTGCTGAACCAATGGCTGCTTTCACGAACTACTCCATTACAGATCGGGAGCAAATGAGCCAGCGTCTTGCGAGCATCCGGCAGCGCGGCTATGAGATGAGCTCGAACATGCGTAATATTGGGGTGACTGGCATTGCGGCCCCGATATTCTATGGGGACGGGAATGTTTCCGCAATTAGCTTAATCGGGCCTAGTGATCGAATGGAGCCCCACCTCGAACGCTGGATTAGCATACTGCTGCAGGTCACACAGGAGATGTCGCGCCTGCATGGCTTTAATTAGGCACCGTATATCTTATACGGAATGCATCGCCTGACATAACATAAGGGAAGCCAGATTGAAGAGGAATCACCCCTTCAACCCGCTTCCCTTATTGTTGATCTAGCGATCAGATAATTATAATATGCACAATATACGTCTTATTCGCGGTTCATTTCGAGCCACTGAGTCCCGTCAGATTTATTGATCGTAAACGTGAAGCCCAGCATTTGCGCCAGCGAACGAAGTGGAACATATAATTGCCCATCCTTCTCCTCTGGTGCTAACGGCATGTCAATCGTCTGTCCGCCAACCTTAGCCTGCTTGCTATTCATCGTCAGCTCGGTTACGACCCCCGTAATATCATCGATAATGGTCAGCTTTGACTTGCCTTCCCACTTCAACTTTGCATCGAATTCATCCGTGACGACGCGCAGCGGCACCATCATAGTTCCATTTTTCGTATACGTCATTGCCATTCCCTCATAGAACCACTCATCATAGTTCGATGCTGAGACAGGTATTGTTGTCCACTTCTTCGTGATCCCCGCCTGCTTCAGCCATTTGTGCGCGACAGATGAAGAATCGAAGTGTCTCAGCCATTTCCCTGGGGTCATCTCGGGATCTGTGAGGGATACATAGGAAGAAGTTGCTTCCCATTCATCTGCCTTCACAGTTCCATTCACATTGCTGTATTCCGTGGATTGGTTGATCGTAACCTTAGTGAACGGAGCTTCAGCAGAAGTAGGAACGGCAATCGCTAGCGAAGCTTTTGATTTCCGAACATTCATGTTCTGATCCACGTACAAATCCAAGACAAGCTTGGTCTCTCCGCTAAGCAGTGCCGTCAAACCCGAATTGTCCTTCAACCATGTGTCATTGCTGCGCTCCAGCTCCGAAATGATTGCAGGCGCCTGTTCCTTGAACATCTTGTAAGCCGTTAAGCCGAGCAGCTCGCCATCTTTTAGCAATGCGGGAATTTCTCCCTCCATCTCATGTCCAGCTTGCGCAATCGCAGCCGTAATCATAGGCGCATACCATTTGCCCATTTCCATGAACCAGGCCTTCAATCCTTCTTCATCCTTCAGAGCGGATTGAAGCAATTGTTTCAACCAAGGAATCAACTCATTGCCACCGAATTCAATATGAACCTGCGAAAGTGGGAGCGACTGTCCCATGACCTGCTCTGTCACCTGCTTCACAGATGCATTTGCAGGATTCGGCGCATGTTTGCCGAGCAGGGCGAATGTCGATTCGACAAAGGCCTTCATCTGCTTCGTGGAAGGCTGTACGATAGACAGCATTGTTTTCATTTCTTCGCCAATTACGATCGGAGATTGAGCGCCTTCCACCTTAATCACCGTCCGATTGTCCTTCAAGCCAATTGTGAACGGAACTTCATCGCTCGCAACCTTCAGCTTGCCAGTCATCGAGAAATGCTCTGGATCCTGTGCCTTCACTTGGACAGTCAGCAGCGCATCATTGAACGCCTTCATCATTGCAGCGTCCTCATCCTTCAGCTTGCCTGAGGCGGGTTCAAAATGAATGCTCATTGTCTGCTGCGCTTCGTAAGCATGAATGTCGAGCTGCTTCTTCAGCACCTTCGTCACATCAATACCGCCGATGGATTGGCAGCCTGTCAACATCACTAGCACAATTGCCATACATAGGGCTAACCATTTGTATGTTCTCATGTCCTCTATCCCCTCTTCCCATTTGGATAAGTTCTTACCTGAACCCACTTTACTCCCATTACATTATGTAAGTCGCTAGTTTGTTCATGATCATTATGAATGACTTCGGAATACGGTGTAAAGAAAAATAATTGCAACAAAATGATGGCAATTCCTTACTGTCTCATCTCCAATCAATTCATTGCAATGCACAAACTACAAAAGCGCCCCGCTATATACAAATACAGCAGATGGCGCTCATGAATATAAGTTTATACGATTATTATTCAACGATAAGTTCGAAGATCAAGCTCATCAATGAGTCATGACTCATGGCAGTAAAATGAATACCCCCTGTGGTTGCTCAGACCTTCACATCCGATTGCAGAGCTAAGCTCCATACCTCTTGATGAGTTGCCACTGCATTCGGTTCCAGCGTAACAAGCGGCCCAAGCGACTCTAGCTCCAGAATATGCTCGTTCGTGTACAATTCCAAGGAACAGCCTCCATCTGGATACGTTGCTCCATGTACAGGCTCATAACGTTTCTCAAATACGATTCCGTTGCGGATATAGGACGCCTTGCCCTCTTCTTGAAGCATACCGAACTTGAAGGCTTGTGGAAGATGAGCTAACTGCTTCACCTCGATATGGCTCTCTCCCCACGACACTCGCTCGTCATTCATCGCAGCATACGGCCACAGCGATATCGAACGGTTCGGCAGCAAGCCGGTATCTCTCGTAATTTGAGGGACAATCGCCGTTCCTCCCGACGCCATAACCGTAATGGCCCACGGAGCCAGTTGGATCGGCCACGCTCCCTTATTCGCAATCCGGTGCACTACGACGACATCTGCTCCTCGGAAAATGAGCTCAATCTCTTTGGCACATTGGGTCCATTGCTCTACGGGAGCGATAAACTTGACACCAGACGCTGTACGCACATATTCAATCGGTTTATCATCCGGCGTATAGGTCCGTGGATAGGATTCTGGACTAGCCCATAACCGATGGCCTCCGCGAAGCTGCCAGCCTTCGCTGCCAAAGGCTTGGAAGGCCTCACCTTCCTGCCGTATCGACCCTTCGCGATCCTCGAACAGAATGTTTTCATGGCCGCATAAGCTAAAATGCATAATCCGGATGCCAAATGTGAGCGGCACGATTATCTCATAGATTCCATTGTCCAGATGCAGGCTTTCTCCCCAACGTTCATGTTGTATTGTATTCATTTGCAAAGCAGCCACCATCGTTTCCCCTTCCGTTTACTCCCTATTTCTATTTATCTCTATCTGGACTGCTGATCGCACGCCGAGCTGTTGTACCGCTGCTTGTACTGCCGCATACCGCATTGACTGCCCGCTACGCAGCACTTTGGATCGTCTTACATGGCTGAAGGTATTTCTACACGCTGATAGCCGCATGCAGCCGCGAAACGGCAGAAGGCGTCCCGACCTTGAGCGTTATTTTTGAACACTCCCGCCTGCCAAAGTATGGACACGAACTTGTTGCCAATCTCGTGCAGAATGACCTGCTTCGCCTTGTCAGCTGCCATAATTCCATACTGATTCAGCAACTGATCCACCCACGCACGGTGCGGATACAGGCTGTCCGTTTCTTGCAGTTGACTCCGCGCTTCCTCCCATTGTCCATGGTCGGACAGCAGCATCGTAATTCGCTCAATATCTTGCTTCAGGCGTCCCGGTAGAATCGCAAGCCCCATCACTTCGATCAATCCGATATTTTCCCGCTTAATATGGTGATGCTCACGGTGAGGATGGAAAATGCCTTCTGGATGAGCCTCATCCGTGCGATTGTTCCGCAGTACCAAATCCATCTCAAATAACGAGCCGCGTCGCCTTACAATTGGCGTGATCGTATTGTGCCGAATCGATTTGTCTCCGTGATTTGTGATAGCCGCAACCCCAACACTTTCATCGCTGTACCCTTTCCATTGTTCATACAATTCGTCCGCGCATTGCAGCAGGACATCCGGCTGTTCACTCTGCAAGCGCAGCACCGACATCGGCCAACGAACAATTCCCGCCGTTATGCCAGGGTATGCAGGATGCACAAACTGGACATCAATGGGTGCCCGCTCAATCGGAAACGTATGTTTTCCCGCTTGAAAATGATCATGACTGAGAATGGAGCCGCCGACAATCGGCAAATCTGCATTCGACCCGATGAAATAGTGCGGAAACTGCTCTGTAAAGTCCAGCAAGCGAGCAAATGTGTTCCGTGTCAGCTTCATTGGAAAATGCTCTTTGTGGAAAATGATGCTGTGCTCGTTATAGTACACATACGGTGAATATTGAAAATACCAGTCTTCCCCGTTCAGCTTTATCGGAAGAATGCGTAAATTTTGACGTGCAGGATGATCAAGTCTGCCGGCATACCCTACATTATCTGCGCACAGCAGACATTCGGGATAGTGGGACGCTGTCAACTGTGCTGCGAGCGCAATTTCCTGCGGGCTCTTCTCCGGCTTCGACAAATTGATCGTCATTTCCATTTCACCGAACTCGCTCCTATGAAGCCAATATTCATTATTGCGGACACGATCGGTACGAATGTAATTGCACTTTTGATTGATGCGATAAAAATCAGTTGTCGCGCGCTCGATTCCTTCTGCCTCCTGAACACGCTGGAATCGATTCTGCAGCTCAGAAGGACGCGGCATCAGCATACCCATTATTCGTGCATCAAGAAGATCTCGCTGCGTCACTGTTCGATCCGGAATCAGCCCGCTCTCATAGGCACAATCAATCAGTTCTTCGAGTATATGATGCGGCTCCTCAGGAATGGCTTCCCACTGCTCTTCCCGATATGCTGAACACGGTTCAGAGATGTGGAACAATTCTAACAATTGATTGCGAACATAAGGCATATCAAGCGGGGCCATCATCTCATGATGCACGGCATATCGAATCAAGGCTTCAATTGCGAAGCTTGCCCGCTCGACAGATATTTGTGACAGCGCTAATCCTTCTACACCTTGTGCCATCTCGCACTCCTCCTCAGCTATCGTATCCGGTCGGACGCGCCTGATGCCAGTTCCAAGCGCTTTGGATCAGCACATTCAGGTCGTCCCGCTTCGGACTCCAGCCTAGAACAGACTTCGCCTTGTCTGCCGAGGCAATTAACACCGCAGGATCACCTGCTCTACGCTCTTCCGTTACTGTCGGAATGCTACGCCCTGTTACCCGTTCTGCTGTCTGAATCACTTCCAGCACCGAAAATCCATTGCCGCTGCCCAAGTTGAACACATCGCTCCGGCCGCCGCCGCGCAAGTACTCGACTGCCAGCACATGAGCATCAGCCAAGTCGCTGACATGAATATAATCCCGGATGCATGTACCGTCAGGCGTAGGATAGTCGCTGCCGAATACCTTCATTTCCTTCCGCTGTCCAAGTGCGGTTTGCAGCACTAACGGAATCAGATGGGTTTCCGGACGGTGGTCTTCCCCGATCTTGCCGTTCTCATGAGCGCCCGCTGCATTGAAATAACGCAGCGAAACATAGCGAATCTCATGCGATTGATCGAACCACCGCATCATTCGCTCCATCGTCAGCTTCGTTTCCCCATATACATTCGTTGGGTTCGTCGCTTCTGTCTCTTGAATCGGAGTACGCTCCGGCTCCCCATACGTAGCAGCCGTTGATGAAAATACGATGCGGGATACATGATGCTTGCGCATTGCTTCGAGCAGCACAAGCGTGCCATACACATTGTTATCGTAATATTTCGCTGGATTGCTCATGCTTTCGCCTACGAGTGAATAGGCAGCAAAATGAATAACCGCATCAATGGAATGCTGCGCAAATACAGAATCGAGAAATGCGCTGTCTCGAATATCGCCAATATGAAGCGTCCCCCCAAGCACCGCCTCTTGATGTCCCGTTTCGAGTGAATCTACAATAACAACCTCTTCTCCGCGCGCCAGCAATTCCGCAACGGTATGCGAACCGATATAGCCTGCTCCACCTGTAACTAATACTGCCATGCTGTTACCCCTCCTTATCAATTTTCGCTGTCTTCGCCAATGGTGCAAGCTCCCGCACACCATCTCCTACTCGACAAATATAAAATTCCGGGTGCAACCCGGTTTGCTCCTCGTACGCAGCGCCTACCCGAACTACGAATTGTTCAGCCGCATCCTCACGAACGAGTGATACCGTACAGCCGCCGAACCCGGCTCCTGTCATTCGAGAACCGAGCGTTCCCTCTATGCATCGAGCTTCCTTTACCATAATGTCCAGCTCCTCGCAGCTGACTTCATATAAATCGCGCAAAGAATCATGGGAAGCATTCATCAATTCGCCAAACCGAATCAGATCATTGTTCTTCAATGCATCAACCGACTGCTTAACACGATCATTCTCTGCAATCACATGTGCAGCTCGCGCACGAACCGTGTCATCTGCAATCTTGTCAGCCTCCGCCTCAAATTGCTCCGCCGTAAGATGCGCAAGCAGGGTCATATGCGGATATGCAGCCTGCAGCGCACGCACTGCTTCTTCACACTGTGCCCTGCGCTCATTATATTTCGAATCCACTAATCCACGGCGCTTATTCGTATTGCCGATGATCAGACAATATCCATCCGTCTGAAACGGCACATGCGTATATTCCAACGTATCGCACAACAACAGAATGGCATGGTCAAGCTTGCCCTGTGCTACTGCGAATTGATCCATAATGCCGCAGTTCACACCGACAAATCGATTCTCCGCACGCTGAGACAACAAAGCGATGTCCGTTCGATCAATGTGATGCCCCTCCAGTGTAAGCAGCGCATAAGCGGTCACCACTTCTAATGAGGCAGATGAAGACAGCCCTGCGCCATTCGGAATATCCCCATGGAACAGTAGCTCATATCCTTTTGTCAGCCCTCGATCCGACTGCTGCAACTGATACATAACCCCAATTGGATAATCGGTCCATTGATCCTGCTTCGCATCTGCAAGTGCGCTCACATCTATTTCAAGCTGATATTCAAAATTCGTCGTCGCCAATCGCACACAATGATCCTCACGCTCACGGATGAGCAGCGTAGTCCCAAATTCCAATGCCGCAGGGAGCACATATCCTCCATTATAGTCAATATGTTCACCGATCAAATTCACTCTGCCTGGAGCATGGAAAAAACGAACCGGCGCTGGGCTCGCTCCATATTGTTGCTCGAATCGTGACAGCAGCTTGCTTGCTTCCATTACAATGACCTCCCATTGTTTCAACGTGAATATGATACCGTTACATCAATCATACGGATTTCCTCTTGCCCCCGTAATATATCGATGTGCGCTACATATGGACTAATGTGACTCTACCATCATTTTCATGCTACAATACAACTATTGGACATGCAAGATTGGACGCGCAAGGAGGTACAAAATGACGGACTCCCCCGATTTTCAGAATGCACAAGCACAATCCGAACAGATAACAACCGAGAATGATTTAGTCAAAATACTAGAAACGTACACGGTCGCTTCGAACCCAACTTACGCTGAACAAGAAGGGATACGAGTCTTATTCGCAGGAGAAAGCCAGACCGTTCCCTCTCACAAGCTCGGCCCCAAGCTGTACGACTACTATTTGCTTCATCATATCATAGACGGTCAGGGGGCCTTCTCAACAGAGACCCATACCTATCATCTGAAAACAGGAGATGCGTTCCTCATTGAACCAGGCCGACTCGTAAGCTATGAATCTGATGCTGTCCAGCCGTGGAGGTACTGCTGGATCGCTTTTCAAGGCATTCACGCGAATGACCTTATATGCCGTGCCGGATTCTCAGCCGCCAATCCGATTCTACATGCAGGTGATCAAATCGAGGTTCCCTATCAGATAAAGCAAATTACAGCGGCATTTCAAGAAAGAAGCGTGGCAGCAGATTTGATCGCGCACGGCTGCCTCCATCTTATTTTGGCGAAGTATGCCGGCATGCAGCAGCACATGGAAGAGGCGAATAGACTGCGGCCCGAATCAGAAATGCAGCAGACTGTACGTCAGGCCATCCAGATGATGTCTACGCAGTATGCGCATCCGATGTCCATGGAGCAAATTGCGGAGAGCTTAGGCTACAGCAGGGCGTATTTCTCCCGCATATTTAAGCGCATTACGGACATGACGCCTGTCACCTTCTTGCTGAAGCTCCGCATTGATAAGGGACGGCAACTGCTTCGAGAACGACCGGATTTGACTGTCGAGCAAATTGCAGCTTCAGTCGGAATTCCTGACGCATTGTATTTTTCCAGACAATTTCGACGCTTTTATGGACATCCCCCTACTGCATATCGCAATCAAGTCATGCAACCCGATCATACATTCCAACGTAATTCTTAGTATAGGCTTACGCTGACAATCAAAATTAGGAGGGCATTCCGCATGAAACGTCTGAACATCAAGGAAGAATGGCAGCAGCAGGCACGCATTGTTGAACAAAGCCGTAAGGAAGCAGCTTCAAAATCCAACGCCGAACTTATCCAGGATGTTGCGACTGCAGGTGGGGTGTATATGCAATGCCACAAGCAGACAAGCGCAGTTGCAGAGCTGTTCCGGCGCGCAGTCGATAAGGTGGCAGCAATCAACAAGTCTAAATAACTTTACATAGCAAAAAGGAGCGGGCACTTCACAGAAATATGCGCCGCTCCTTTCTATATCACAGTCGATAACCTTCATCCCCGATTGGGATTACAACTCACGAAGCACTTTTGCTACAGGGATATAGCGTGTGTCGTACACCTGCCTATACTGCAAATGACGTTCCGCATTAGGCTGGTAAGTCTCAACACCACGGCTTTGCATCGCTTGGCGCACTTCATCTGCATCGGCAAAATATCCGCCACCTAGCGCAGCGGCGCAGGCAGCGCCGAGCATCGTCGCTTCCTCAATAGGCGGTACAATGAGTGTTGCGTTGGAGATATCCGACTTCATCTGCAGCCAAGCCGGCAATCTCGTCCCGCCGCCAACCGCACACATGTTGCGAATGGCATGCTCCGAATTGCGTTCTGCACTTTGACGAATCATTTCCAACTGATAGGCCGTACCTTCAAACACCGCCCGCAACATTTCCTTCTTCCCGTGTTCCTTAGATAATCCGATAAACGCGCCGCGCGTCTTTGAATTCGGATATGGCGCCCCGCATCCCGACAAGTACGGGAAAAACATCGCTTCTCCTGGCCCATCGTTCACATTGTTCATCAACTGCTTAATGTCATCATAAGATAAGGCTTCGTCCGCCAGTTGTCTGCGAATCCATTCGACTGATCCTCCTGAAGAGGCATTACCGCCCATCCAGAAATGGTATCCAGGCACAACGTGGTACCCGTAGGATAGCCCGGTATCGAACTCTGCTTGCCCGAGCGGCCGCTTCGAGATGGTTCCCACAAGCGTCTCCGCTGTTCCCATGGATACATAGACATCTCCCGGATGAACAGCCCCAACCGCAAGCGCTGCACAGACATGATCATGCCCGCCAATGGCAACACGTGTATAGCTGGACAGACCGAGCGCTCCCGCTGCATCCTTCGTCACTGTCCCAAGCGGCGTCCCGCTTGGCAGAACTTCCGGGAAGATGTGTTCATCTAGTCCAAAGTGTCGAATCCATGGTACATCCCAACTATCACTATACATGCTGTATGCAAATGTTCGAGTCGCAAGCGAAGGATCAAATGCCATAACTCCAGTCAAGCGGTAAGCAATATATCCGGATACGGACAGCCACACTGCATCCTCGAACATCCCAGCATTCTGATCCTTTAGCCAGAGCAGCTTCGGTAAACCGTGCTTAAATGAGAGATGCAGGCCTGTACGCTGGAACAGCTCCAGCGGCGTCCCTTCCTGGCGGATCCGTTCCGCTTGCTCAGAGGAGCAGGTCTCAAACCACGGTAGGAGCGGTGATTGCACCTTGCCTGTATGCCGATTTACGAGCAGTCCGCTTTCCGCCATGCTCGTAATTCCAATGTAATCGACGGGAACATCGTTATGGGTATTCATAAGCTCACGGATCATCGTCGATACATCATCCCACATCGCGTCTGGATCATAGACGACATACCTTGTGTTCGAATCAACGGTTACCGTCGGACGGCTCGCTTGGCCGAGCAACTTGCCCGACTCATCGAATAGGCCAACCTTGCGGTTCGTTGTCCCGAGATCGATTCCGATCATGCGCATATAGCTATACCTCTTTCCCTGTTAACTTGTAATAAGCAGCGGCGAACAATTCACCCATCGGCTCACGATATACCGCATCTGCACGGCCATCCATGGTCGTTGCCGTCCGATTCATCAATACCAGCTTCGCCTTTTTCGCCAGTTGAACAAAGCTTGCTGCCGGGTGCACAGTAAGCGAGGTTCCTCCTACAATGAGCAGATCCGCCTCTTGAATGCGTCCGATTGCCCCTGAAATCACTTTATCGTCCAGTGATTCTTCATAGAGAACAACATCCGGCTTTAGTGTTCCGCTGCATTGCTTGCAGGATGGAATGATCTCCTCACTCTCCAGCACTGCATCCAGTCCATGTATAGCTCCGCATCTCGTACAGCGGTTCCGGTGTACCGAACCATGCAGCTCCCACACTTCCCTGCTACCTGCTGACTGATGTAGACCATCAATATTTTGAGTCACAACCGCGGACACAATGCCATCCTCTTCAAGCCGCGCCAACGCCCGATGTGCAGCATTCGGTTTCGCAGCAGGATGCAGCATCTTCGCCCGATAGAAGCGATAGAAGGTTGCCGGATCACGATCATAAAAGGAGCGGCTGAGCATCACCTCCGGGGGATAACGGAATGCTTCATCATCCGCAAATACACCATTGTCCGAGCGGAAATCAGGAATCCCACTCTCCGTCGATGTTCCTGCCCCGCCAAAAAAAACAACATGCTTGCTGCTGCGCAAAAGATCTGCCAGCTCCTCTGCATGAGCATGATGGTTACGGTTCTTTTGTTCTGTCATCGTCGTCGCTTCCTCCCTTTTCCACAAATATGAGCCTATCCTTTAGTATACCTTAGCTGCACCAACAGGGAAAGAATTCAGAGGATAGCAAGCAAGTACAAGCGCTTAGCGTTCTGCCTACAGCGTTGCCTTGATCGGCCAAATGGGTACTGCATCACTAGCAGTTCATGGAGACTTAGCGGTAATTCAGCAGTGATTCAGCAGTGATTCAGCAGTGATTCAGCAGTGATTCAGGGATAAATTTAGCAGTGATTTAGAACTGTGAAGCATTTAGCGCATTTTGACGGAGACTCAGCCTTAGCCCAGACTCCTAGAATAATCGAACTTCATTGCTATGAACACAAAAAGCCTGAGAACCTATCCCAACGGATCGTTCTCAGGCTTGAATAAATAACGACTCCAAGAATTGTGAATCGTTAAATAACGATAAGATTATAAATGCGGATGTTCACTCTTCGCTTTAAGTGCATTCCAGCGGCGCTCCACTTCCCGTTCGAACGTCTGCAGCGCTTCCGCATTCTCCGCCTTGCTCAAATGCTTCGTCTTGCCCATCATATTTAACCAGTCGAGAAGCGGAACTTTCTTATTCTTCTCTTCCGGATTATACGTAATAGACGTAATCCCATGCTCCACTTCATACAGCGGGAAGAAACAAGAATCTACGGCCGCATTAACAATTTGTGTGCCCATCTTATCTTCAGACAACCAGTTGAGCGGACAAGTAATTAAGATTTTGCCGTAAACAAGCCCTTCATTCTGCGCATACCATTGCGCTTTGGCCGCCTTTTTAAGCAAATCCTGCGGAAATGCTTCGCTGCCCGTGAATACATACGGAATGTTCGTTGCCGCCATAATTTGCGCTGTATCCTTATGATGGAACATCTTGCCTGCTTGCACCTTGCCAACATTAGATGTTGAAGTGCGGTGACCTAGTGGGGTAGAGTACGACAATTGCGCTCCCGTATTCATATAGCCTTCATTATCGTATTCCAAAATAATCATCTTATGATTGCGCAGTGCCGCACCTATTGCCGGCCCCATGCCGATATCCATGCCGCCATCGCCCGTAATCATCACGAACGTAAAATCATCCGGCAGGTTCAATTCATCCAGCTCTCCGCGGCGTTTACGTTCCCAGAACATTTCCACGACACCGGATAGTGTTGCCGCACCGTTCTGGAACAAGTTGTGAATGTATGTCGCCTTATGAGCTGAATATGGATAGCCTGTTGTCACGACCATCGCGCAGCCCGTATGGAACAACGCTACGATATCCCCCTCAATGCCCTTGAAGAACAGCTCGAGACCGGAGAATATGCCGCAGCCCGGACATGCGCCGTGGCCTGGAGCAATTCGCTTCGGCTTCTTTGTCAATTGGCGCAGCGGCGGAACACGAACACTTAGCTTTCCGGACTCCTCATCCTGCTTCACCGTAATAAGCCCTGTCTTCAAATCCTCATGCTTCATCGGCTCGATGACGCGCTGCGGAGCCTTGGATGGATCACCAGGCGTATGACCGTGATAATCGAACGGCTTCTCGACATAGCCCTTCTGGGCCGCCTCAATGGCGCACTCGAACAGCGCATGGCCATCCTCAGAATAGAAGTCCTTGCCGCCAAGACCATATATGCGGCTAATGATCATCGTATCGCGGTTGCCGTGCGTGAACAGCGCCGCCTTCACCTCGTTGACCATATTGCCGCCATGACCGCCGTACGAATCGGCGCGATCTCCAACCGTAACGACCTTGATATGAGCAAGCGCGTCTGCGATCTCCTTCGCCGGGAATGGACGAATGATGTTCGGAGAAATGGAGCCCGCTTTAATCCCTTGCGCGCGAAGCTGATCGACGACATCCTTAATGATTTCCGCTGCGGAATTAAGCAGGAATACAGCTACCTCTGCATCCTCCATCCGGTACAAATCCAAAATCGGATAATCTCTTCCGGTCAGCTTGGCATATTCCGTACGGATGCGGTCGAATACCTCTTCTGCCTTGTACATGGCCATCGACTGCTGATAGCAGTTGTTAATATAATCCGGCTCATTCATATACGGCCCGACTGTTATGGGATTATTGCGATCCAAGGTATCCGCGAATCCGCGTACAGGCTGCTCTCCAATGAAGCGATGCACATCCTCACGATGGGCAAAGGTCTGGACTCGACGCTTCTGGTGCGACGTGAAATAGCCATCGAATGCGACCATCACCGGAAGCCGAACCTCTGGATCCTCCGCAAGCTTCAATGCCATAATATTCATATCGTATACAGCTTGTGGATCACGACAGAGCAATATCGGCCAGCCGGTATTAAGCGCAAAATATAAATCCGAATGATCACCATGAATATTCAACGGACCAGATACGGAACGGCACACTAGATTCAATACCATCGGGAATCGTGTTCCTGATTGAACAGGCATTTGTTCAAGCATATACATATAGCCATTCGCACTTGTCGCATTGAACACACGTCCGCCTGCAGTTGAAGCCCCATAGCAGATTCCTGCCGAACCATGCTCGCCGTCCGCCGGGATAAGCTTAATATCGTGCTGCCCGTTCGCCTTCATTAAATCGAGGAATTGCGCAACTTCCGTCGATGGTGAAATCGGATAATAGCCCATAATATGATAATTAATTTGATGTGCAGCATAAGCTGCCATCTCGTTGCCTGATTCATACACCATTCGCTGCTCAACCGTGCCGTGAGTTATTTCTTTCTCATACTCAATTGCCATAGCCCTCATCCTCCTTACCTTCCATCAATGGTGTGCAGTCAGCTCGAACCGATGCGGAACACGGTGCTCTTCCGCATATCCGTCTTCTTCCCGTTCATCCGTTAATGCCTCAGTTGGACATGCATACACACATTTCAAGCAGCCTTTGCAATATTGATAGTCAATGCCTTGCAGGAACATTTGCGGCCGCCCCTTCTTGTCCGGCTGCTCTTCCCACACAAAGCAAAAATCAGGACACACGTTATCACATGCCGCGCAATGAATGCACTTATCGGAAGCAAAATGCGGCATCATGCCGGCACGGGAGATACTCAGATCCTTCAAGATGGAGTTGCCTGGATTTACGACCATACCGCCAATGGGCTGCGTCTCATAGCCTAAAGCCGTTGTATCCCAGCGAATTGGCTTCGGCATCTGAATGCCCTCAGGGAGAGAGAACGACTGAAACTTCACTTCGTCATATCCTCTTTGGAACGTATTCAGCGCTGGCTGAACAGCACCTGGATATTTTTTCTCCAAAGATTTGCGTATGACGCCCTTCATATGCTCCGCATCCAGGAAGTCGCATAAGCGGAACAGTGCGCCAAGCATCGCCATATTTACGCGGTTCTTCTCTTCAAGCGCAATTCCAATCGCATCGACCACCGCAATCGTTCCGCCAGGCAGCTTCAGCTTCTCCTTTAACTCCTCTGGAGTCTTGGCCGAATTAACGAGAACGAGGCTGTCTTCATATATGCCGCTCGTTACATGTACAGATTTATATAAGGATTCATGGAAAATCCCGACGATGTGCGGCCGTTCCACCGGAGTTGTATCCCGGATAAGCGTTCCCGGCAAGCAGAACCGGATATGTGCTTTAACAGGAGACCCTTTCTTCTCAGATCCATACGATGAAAAGCTGACACCATTCAACTCGCTGCCAGTAACACCGGCTTCTGCCAGCATTTTCCCAGCCAAATTTGCTCCAAGCCCCCCGATTGATTCCAACCGGATTTCAAAGAAACCTAGTTCATTTACTTTAGGCAGTGTAACCATTTCGGCACTCCTTTCCTAACTGACCCTGTCTTCTGGCACACAAGGCGCCGTGAGTAGATCAATTGTCATTATGTGCAGCTGTCTTGCAGACAGATCGAACCGAATTGCAATATTGCTTACAACATCTCAATGGGGAAGTAAACATACGGAATTCGCATCCGTAACAGCATAATAAAATGGTAAGTCTGATAGACGGTGCGTAGTATGATTTATGTCACTATTCGGAAAGGGTAAATTGACTAGTAGGTGAAATTTGAATGAATGCAATCTAATAGAATGAAGAGACAGTCTAGGTGAGAATGGAGCTGTGCATTGTAAAATCTGATAGATCATCCATGAAGAACAAGGTTTGAACGGCGATGTAATGCCATAAGAAGTTGATCCGTTCCATTTTAATAGGTAGAAAAAGACAACGCTCCAAAAGAGAGTTGCAGAGTGTGTCCTGCTTACAGGCCCCTGACATTCGCTTATACACGAATATGCTAGAGGTCTACTATGTGTATGACAACCGAGGCTCATTCATGCCAGATTGCACGAGTAGCCCTATATTCGCTGAAAGAGGAGACAGCGTCTATCGATATTGGGGAGATAACACGTAATATTACTACTATTCTATACAAATCTGCTAGGCAACGTTTGCCTTGATTTCGAATCCTTGTTACGGTCATAACATGCAGCTATATTGAATGCTCTATTCCTTTCATTGACAGCGTTTGCAATCCTCATCCCCCTTCTTTCTTGCCACAATATACTCTATTACGGCTAATCATAACCCTACATTTACCAACTCGTCAACAAGGAATAGCCGTCCGAAAAGCCTTATCAGAACAGCATGCAAACAAAAGGCACAATTGAAAGCGTTATTCGTGATTAAAATCACAATATATGCAAACATTCTATGTTACGTTGAAGCTATAACAGACAGCTAACGAGCGAATCGGCTTATTCTAGATAAATAAAGAAGCCGGCTATCGCTTAGGTAAGGAGGGAATATCATGCGGGAGCAAGCAAGCAGCCCCACTGCCCCCGGATGCCAACTGTCGACGTCAACCAGGAGTGGAGAGACGTTCGGCTTGAATTTACGCTTCCTCTTAATTGTATGCGTATTTGTCGGCAATGCTATTGAGCCGCTTATTATGCGCATGCCTGAGATGAAAGCCATTTTTCTATGGATTTTTACATTTCATATGCCTTTATTCGTATTTGTTACAGGCTATTTTGCGCGCAGCAATTTAAATGGAGCAGCGGGCCTTCGTATATTGAAGCAGATTGCGCTTCAATATGTGATCTTTCAATCGATCTATTCCCTGTTGGATTATTTCGTATTCCGCGTGCCTGGCATTACTCATTCATTTTTTATTCCGTATTTACTGCTGTGGTTCCTGGTCGGCCATCTATTTTGGAGACTGATGATGCTGATGTTCACACGATTCTCTATTCGCCACCCACTGCTGATATCAATTGTTCTAGGATTTTTAGTAGGCTTTCTGCCGCTGCAGGGTGCTTGGCTCGGCATTTCTCGCTCAGTCGTCTATTTGCCATTCTTCGTCATTGGGCACACGTTCTCCTATGATCGCTTTCGAGAGCGGCTGACACCAACCGTACGCTATGCAGGAGCCGCTATATCCATGGGACTTCTTGTAGTGCTTTATTTCATGTCTGAGCCAATCAATCCAATCTGGTTCATGAACCATATGACCTTCCATGAGCTTGGATGGACACAGTCGGGATGGTTTGCTCTATTGAATCGAACGATCATCTACTTGACCGAGATCGTTGCTTCACTGGCCTTTTTGACATGGGTGCCTATGCGCAATACACGCATTACGAACCTAGGTAAACGAACCTTGTACGTATTTTTGCTTCATGGGCTGATTATACGATGTGTGGTTTTGTCTGGCGTGTACGCTTACATCTCATCAGGGTGGAGCGCAGCCCTGCTCATCGCAGCCTCGATTGCCGGTGCGGTTATACTGGCACAGCCGCAGGTCAGTGCTTGGTTCCATCCGATTATTGAGCCCAAGTGGGACACCATATCGGCATGGATACGCCACAAGCTATTCCGAACGAAAATAGAGCATAGCTGATAGATTGTGTATGCTGTCATATTACGAAAATACGATATACATTCCGATTCGATTATTACAAAAACACCGCACAAAATGGCGTTATCGCTTATCATTTTGTGCGGTGTTTTTGTCCATGCAACAGCGTGTTCGCCTAGAATGGATTGGTAGAAAAACCCGAACAGTTGTGATAGACTACTAAGAAACCTATTGGCAAGCATAAGAAAAAGCCATTCAGAAGTTCGATTTTATGCATGATGTAGAAAAATAGAACTCGTCCCGTGCGACGGGAAGGACATGAGATGGAGGTTCACCATATGACAGCCAAAAAGATGCGCTCAGACATGATTAAAAAGGGTTTTGATCGTGCGCCTCACCGCAGCTTGCTGCGTGCCGCAGGTGTTAAAGAAGAAGATTTCGACAAGCCGTTTATTGCAGTATGCAACTCGTATATCGATATCGTTCCCGGTCATGTACACTTGCAGGAATTCGGCAAAATTGTGAAGGAAGCCATTCGGGAAGCCGGCGGTGTCCCATTTGAATTTAATACAATCGGCGTTGATGATGGGATTGCCATGGGTCATATCGGCATGCGCTACTCGCTGCCAAGCCGTGAGATTATCGCGGATTCCCTGGAAACGGTCGTATCCGCACACTGGTTCGACGGTATGGTGTGCATACCAAACTGCGACAAGATTACACCGGGCATGATTATGGGCGCCCTGCGCGTCAACATCCCGACTGTATTCGTCAGCGGCGGGCCAATGAAAGCAGGTAAGGACTCTAACGGCCGCTCGATATCGCTTTCCAGCGTGTTCGAAGGTGTTGGCGCATACCAAGCCGGCAAGATTGACGAAAAAGGTCTACAGGAATTGGAACAGTACGGTTGTCCAACTTGCGGATCATGTTCCGGCATGTTCACAGCCAACTCCATGAATTGCTTGGCGGAAGCACTTGGCATCGCGCTTCCGGGCAACGGAACCATCCTTGCTGTTGCTCCTGAGCGGCGCGAATTCGTCAAGCGCTCTGCGAAGCAGCTGATGAGTCTGATTGAGCAGGACATTAAGCCGCGTGATATCGTCACAATGGAAGCCATCGATAATGCCTTTGCCGTAGATATGGCGATGGGCGGTTCTACAAATACGGTGCTTCATACGCTTGCTATTGCAAGAGAAGCCGGCTTTGAATACCCAATTGAACGTATTAACGAAGTAGCAGCACGTGTGCCTCACTTGGCCAAGATTGCTCCTGCTTCCGATTATCATATTGAAGACGTGCACAATGCCGGCGGCGTGAGTGCCGTGCTGAATGAGCTATTCAAGAAGGAAGGCGCTCTCCACGGCGAATGCCTGACGGTAACCGGCAAGACATTGTATGAGAATGTGGCGGACAGTCCAATTCTCAATAGCGATGTTATTCATACCCTGGATAACCCGCACAGCGAACGCGGCGGCCTGGCCGTACTGTTCGGCAACCTGGCTCCGGAAGGCGCTATCGTCAAGGTCGGCGCGGTTGATCCATCTGTTGGTGGACATCACATGGGCCCAGCAATCTGCTTCGACTCCCAGGATGAAGCATTGGCCGGCATTGCGAACGGCAAGGTAAAGGAAGGCCATGTTGTGGTTATCCGCTATGAAGGCCCTAAGGGCGGTCCAGGCATGCCCGAAATGCTCGCTCCTACCTCACAAATCGTAGGTATGGGCTTAGGTGCCAAGGTAGGTCTGATTACAGATGGACGCTTCTCAGGCGCTTCCCGCGGCATCAGCATCGGTCATATCTCTCCTGAAGCGGCGGAAGGCGGCCCTATCGCCTTTGTTGAAGACGGTGATATTATCGAACTTGACCTTAACAACCGCAAGATCGAGCTTAAAGTATCCGATGAGGAGCTTGAACGCCGTCGTACAGGCTGGAAAGGATTTGAGCCAAAGGTGAAGTCCGGCTATCTCGCTCGCTACTCCAAGCTCGTTACGAATGCAAGCCAAGGCGGAATTTTGAAGATCTAAGCGATTAGATATAATGTTAGACATTTTATTAGTGAAAATAGAAATGGATAGAACGTTCAGAATACATCTGAATCTCTATCCATTTTTTTGTTCATTTACAATGACATCATGAGTTCGTAAAAAGTATTAGCTATTATCAGTGAAACTCCGTACATACTTTACCCCATTCACCATCTAGACGAGACGGAGCATTGCCTTCATATCTTCCTGCGCATTTCCGATAAGCTTCAGGCCGAACAGATCGGTCAGCACATTCATCACGCCTTCCGAGATGAATTCCGGTGGCTTCGGCCCGATGCGAATATCACGGATGCCCAGACTGAACAGGCCAAGCAAAATCGCAACCGCCTTCTGCTCGAACCATGAGAGTACGATTGACACCGGCAGTTCGTTGACACTGCAGCCAAAGGCGTCCGCAAGCGCAGCCGCGATCTTGACCGTGGAGCCGGAATTATTGCACTGCCCCAGATCGATATAACGTGGAATGCCCGTATCCGCCACCGTACCGTAATCGACATCATTGAATCGGAACTTCCCGCACGAGGTCGTCAATATAACAGTATCGTTCGGCAGTGATGTCGCGAGCTCCCGGTAATACTCGCCGCCCTTGCCTGGCGCATCGCAGCCCGCGATGACGAAGAACCGCTTGATTTTTCCATCCTTAACGGCCTGAATAATTTCCGGCGCCAGCCCTAGCACCGTCTCGTGATGATATCCCGTTGTCAATGTCTGCTCGCTCTCCACATCCGCCGCAGGCAGCGCCAGCGCACGATCAATCAGCGGAGAGAATTCGTCGTTCACGATCTTGGTCACGCCCTCGAGCCCGGCCACGTCATAGGAGAAGAACCGATCGGCATAGGTTCCCTTAATCGGCATGACACAGTTCGTCGTTGCAAGAATGGCGCCAGGATATTGCTCAAACAGACGGCGCTGGTCATACCAGGCTTTGCCGATATTGCCTTTCAAATGCGGATATTTCTTCAATGCCGGGTAGCCGTGCGCCGGAAGCATCTCGGAATGAGTATAAATGTTAATGCCCTTACCCTCCGTCTGCTTCAGCAATTCCTCCAGCGCATACAAGTTATGCCCTGTCACGATGATAGACTTGCCCTCTATCTTGTTCTGCGGGACGGTAACCGGCACCGGAACGCCGAAATGCTCCGTATGGGCCCGATCCAACACATCCATAATGCGGATCGCCGCGCCCCCTACCTTCATCGCCATGTCCAGATGTTCCTGTAAGTTGAAATTGGAGTTAGTCAACGTCATATAAAGCGCTTCATGCGTAATCGCGTCAACCTCTTCATCGACATAGCCCAACTGCCGCGCATGCGTCGCATACGCCGCGATGCCTTTCAACGCAAACACGATCGTATCTTGCAGACTGGCAATCGTCTCGTCCTTGCCGCACACTCCTACAACCTTGCAGCCGCCCGTCGGCGTCTGCTCGCATTGATGACAGAACATTTGCGCTTCCCCCTGTCAAAATGATTTTCTATTTCCAACATACTAAATGGGGAAGCACCTTCGAGTGCGTACGATCACAACAAATATTTCAAAATCTTGAATATCGCGTCAGCTTCACAATTTCGCCTCATGTCACAAAAAAACTTATTTCTTTTAGCAGTTGATTCATTTCATGTAGCGATACTCCAGGAGATTCTTCAAATTGGAGATTTTCTGCAGCAACTTCTCCCCGACATTGGTTTCCCTCACCAGCTTCCGCTCCAGTTCTTTGTCCACCAGTCTTTTTACAGATAATACGTCCGTTCCATTACATAACACATCTTCTTTTGAATTAAATTTCTTATGGGCGACGAGCTGCATGCCAAAGGAATTATACAACAAGGTATATCCGGCGATACCCGTTGTGGATTGATAGGCTTTGGAAAAACCGCCGTCAATGACGACCATTTTCCCATTTGCTTTAACGGGGTTCTCTCCACGAATTTCTTTAACCGGAGTGTGCCCGTTAATGATATGTCCATGATCCGGATTCAAATCAAACTCTTGCAGGATTTTCCGGCAGATCTCCTCATTTTCTCGCAAATGGTAGTATGGGTTCTTTCTCTCCTTATGGGTTTCTTTATCTTGGATAAAGTACCGCTCAAAGGTGGTCATTTCTCTCTTTCCAAAGAGCGAGGAACATTTCCCTGCCCAGATGTACCATACCATATCCGTAGCCAGATCATCCGTCTCTTCTGGATTCGCAAAGGCGTAACGCAAATAATATTCAAAAACATCGATCAGCTGACGGCCTGAATATGTCGTATCTTCAATCTGCATTTCTTCCATGTTTCCTTCTTCATCCAAAGGAATGCAGCCGTGGATTAACAAATTCCCGTTGTATTTTAAATAAAGGCTGCCCTTCTTCATAAGAAAATTCATATGTCTGGCCAGCTTTTCGGAATGCTGAACGGAGAACAGCAGCTTCTCCAACACCTGTTGTTCTTCCTCCAGCAATTGTTCGGGCTGCTGCGGATTTACGGTAGCGAAACAGGTGTTTTCCAGCGGGTGAGTTTTTCCGCCGATCTTGATTTCATTTTTGTCGTAATCGATCTGCTCAAGCATAAGCCTTTCAGACATATGAAAGTAAGGACGTCTCTTGATAATCGGGATTTCAAGCTTAAACTGGATTATGGCAATGGCTTGATGGATTTTGGTAATCTGCAGGATTTCCTGCTCCGATACGTTATGGTCGGCCTGCAGCTTAGGTCTGAAGGCCGGATTGTCATCATAGTATTTCTCTGCCAAGTTCAGCAGTGGGCGAAGATTGATTCCGTATACGTCTTCAATGATGTCCAGATTGTCGTATCTGGCGCAGATCCGGATAATATTTGCAAGGCAGACCAAGGAACCCGCATAGGCGCCTATCCACAGGACATCATGGTTCCCCCACTGGATGTCTACAGAATGGTGGTTGATCAGCGTGTCCATAATTTTATCGGGGTCCGGCCCGCGGTCATAGATATCTCCGACTACATGAAGATGGTCAACCACCAGGCGCTGGGTTGTATAAGCAAGGCCGATAATGAGCTTGTCCGCCTGGCCCAAGGAGATAATTTGGCGGTATATTTCCTCATAATAAGGATCCTTATTGTTGGTCAAATCCGTCTTGTATAGAAGCTCTTCTACAATATATACAAACTGCTCCGGCAGAGCTTTGCGCAATTTCGAGCGCGTATATTTAGAAGAGGCATAAGAAATGAGCTTAAGCATTTGTTCAATTGTTTGTCTATACCACCTGTTCAAGGCTTGTTCATTGCACAGGTCTCCTTTAACCAGCTGTATTTTTTCTTCCGGATAATACACTAAGACCGCAAAATCATTAATTTCTTTATCCGTCCAAACCTCACGGAACAAATCTTTTATTTTCTCTTTTACAGTACCAGAACCGTTTCTCAGTACATGCTGAAAAGCCTGGAACTCCCCATGCAAATCACTGACAAAATGCTCAGTTCCCTTGGGGAGATTGGAGATCGCTTTAAGATTGATGATTTCTGTTACGACTTTTTCTTCCGTATCATATTTCTGGGCCAATAAATCTAGAAATTGCGCATCCAAAACAGTAGTCCTCCTTCAAGGAAACGGTGATATCTTGCCGGGTGTACTTAGAAGCCCTATGGCCTTTTAAGAGGTTTTTTAATTGGGGCTAGCCGCGTACCTTCAAACTTAGTCTAAACAGTAAAGGGAAAAAACCTTAGGTTTCCGAGGTTCCCTTTGGTGTTATACTAACAACTTCGCTTTTGGTGCATTAATTCCTCTTTCGATAGCACTCCATCCTTATGTAACCGTAACAGTTTCTACAGTTCATCTGCTACTGAATGGAGTGGGCTCCTTGATTTAGTGAAAATAACAAAAACCAACCAGCGTAAGACCATAACTTGAAAAATAGAATCTTAGACTATCGCTGCATCCTGTAGATTAACTGCACAACGCCGGAGGTAAATGTTCTTGTATGAACCATATTCAAATTTAACCTCTGTTTTATATCAATAAACAACGGTTTTCCTTCTCCTAAAATAACAGGGTGGACAGATAATCTAAATTCATCCACAAGCCCTAAATTGATAAAAGTTGTAATAAGACTTGCTCCACCATACAGCCAGATGTCCTTACCAGGTTTATTCTTTAATTTATTTACTTCTTCATGAATATTATCATTTATGAATATTACTTTATTATCAGCTCCTTGCTGAGTTTGTGAAAACACATATTTTTTTTTACTATGGACTAATTTCCACATTTCTTTTTCTGTTTCCGTATTTTCACTTCCTGGGGTGAATTCTCCCCATAAATCATAGCTTTTTCTTCCATACAAAATTGTATCAATTTGATTTAGGAAATGAGAAAAACCCATCTCAGAGTCCATAATGCACCAATCAACTTCCCCATTTTTCCCTTCAATATAACCATCTGCCGTAACTGCTAAATCTAAAATAATTCTTCGTTCCATAAACGGCCACTCCTTTCATTAAGCTTTCCCTCATTATAGACCCTAATTATGTCATCCTATGTCATATTGATAATAGAAGGAGCTTCTTCTAAACCATTCAGTCCTTCTTAATCAGCGCACGCAAAACAGGCTGCCTCATCTTAATGAGACAGCCTGTAAATTACGCATAAGATTCAAATTAGACCAAGTGGCAGGCAACGTGATGTCCGCCGCCCATATCACGGTACTCCGGCACCGCCTGCTTACAAATATCTGTCGCGAACGGACAGCGTGTATGGAACTTACAGCCAGATGGAGGGTTTGCCGGGCTTGGAATATCCCCTTGCAACACGATCCGCTCAGGCTTGCGTGTTGGATCCGGTACAGGAACTGCAGACAACAGCGCCTTCGTATATGGATGAAGCGGATTGCGGAACAGCTCATCACGAGGAGCCATCTCAACGAGCGACCCCAAGTACATAACCCCGATCCGGTTGCACAAGTGCTCTACGACTGACAAGTCGTGAGAGATGAACAAGTACGTCAGGTTCTTCTGCTCCTGCAAATCACTCAGCAAGTTGATAATCTGTGCTTGAATCGATACGTCGAGCGCCGATACCGGCTCGTCAGCTACAATAAATTCAGGGTTCAGCACCAAAGCGCGCGCAATCCCGATACGCTGGCGTTGTCCACCAGAGAATTCGTGCGGATAGCGATCGATATGATACGGAGCCAAACCACAAATCGTCAAAATCTCTTTAACCCGATCACGCACTTCGCTCTTCGAAGAAATGCCGTGGTCAATCAAGGCTTCGCCGATTGCATCGCCAATCTTAATGCGCGGGTTCAAAGAGCTGTATGGATCTTGGAACACAAGCTGCATCTTAGGACGCATATTGCGCAGATCCTTTTTTGACAGATCATGAATTTCTACACCGTTGAACAATACTTGTCCTTCGGTCTTATCGAGCAAACGAAGGATGGTACGTCCCGTAGTTGATTTCCCGCAACCGGATTCTCCTACAAGACCAAGCGCTTCTCCTTTATTCAAGTTAAAGGACACGCCGTCAACCGCACGAACATGGCCTACCGTTTTTGAAAAAATGCCGCCTTGGATGGGGAAGTATTTTTTCAAATTGTCTACTTGCAACAACGGTTGTTGACTCATTGTACGTCCCCTCCCTTTTCATACAGCCAGCATGCTGCCTTATGTTTGTTGTCATATACTTTAAGCTGAGGCTGCTTATCCGTACAAATGGACATACAATGCTCGCAACGATCATTGAAGTAACAATTCTCTCCAAGCTCTACAGGGTTCGGAACCTGTCCTGGAATCGTATATAAACGCTCCATACGCTCATTGATGACTGGTTTCGCCTTCAAGAGACCTTGCGTATACGGGTGCTTTGGATTTTTGAAGAGCTCCAGCACAGGAGCTTCTTCAATCACTTTACCTGCATACATAACGACAACATGGTCTGCCATTTCCGCTACGACACCAAGGTCATGCGTAATCATCATGATCGCAGTATTGAATTCCTTCTTAATGTTGCGCATCAAGTCCAAGATCTGTGCTTGAATCGTTACGTCGAGCGCGGTTGTCGGCTCATCCGCAATGAGAAGCTTCGGATCACAGCTAAGCGCAATCGCGATCATGATCCGTTGACGCATACCACCGCTAAGCTCATGCGGATATGCATCGAAGATTTGTGCCGCGCGTGGAATGCCGACCAGTTCGATCAGCTCGATCGCGCGCTTTTTAGCTTCCTTCTTCGTAACGCCTTTATGCAACAGGATAGGTTCTGTCAGCTGTTCCCCGATCGTAAATACCGGGTTCAGGGACGTCATCGGCTCCTGGAAGATCATCGCGATTTCATTACCGCGGATCTGACGCATTTCACGTTCCTTCAAGCCAAGCAAGTCTTTGCCATTATATAAGATCTGACCGCCCTCCACTTTACCTGGAGGAGAGACAAGACGCATAAGAGACATCGCTGTTACGCTTTTTCCGCATCCGGATTCACCAACAACACACAGCGTTTCTCCTTCTTTAATCGAGAAGCTGACATCATTGACCGCTCTTACGACGCCACTGCTAGTATAGAAATTCGTCCGCAAATTGCGAAATTCGATCAAGTTATTTGACATAACGTATCCCTACCTCTTCATTTTCGGATCGAGGACGTCTCGCAAGCCGTCACCAATGATGTTAATCGAAATTACTGTCAAGAAAATACATACGCCCGGCGGAATCCACAACCATGGACGCTTCTGGAAATCAATCAAGTTGTTCGCCGCTGTAATCATGTTCCCCCATGATGGTGTCGGCGGTACTACCCCTAGACCCAAGTAACTCAATACCGACTCTTGCAAAATAGCACCCGCAACTGTCAATGTAGCTACGACAATAATGATCGGAATTGTGTTCGGCAGCAAGTGGCGGAAGATTTTGCGGCGGTCACGCAGACCGAGCACTTCTGCCGCTTGCATGAACTCTTGCTCACGAAGCATCAAGATCTGTCCGCGCACGAGACGGGACAAGCTCGGCCAGCTCATGAATCCGAGCAAGAACATAACGACAAAAATCCGCTTGTCCGGTGGAACCTTCATATCCGAAAGTACCGCGCCGAGAATAATGAGAAGCGGCAAGCTCGGAATCGACATCATAATATCCGCTAGACGCATGATGATGGAATCAACCCATCCGCGATAGTAACCTGCAAGTGCGCCAAGCGTACTACCGATTGTGACAGAGATAATCATAGCAACGAGACCGACGATCAAGGATACGCGTCCTGCGAGCATTACCCGCAGCAGGATGTCGCGACCCAGGTTGTCCGTACCAAGCCAGTGTGTAGCGGAAGGGCCTTTATTTTTCATCGGGCCCATCGTATCCAATGTATATGGCGAGAACAGCGGACCAATAAAGCAAATGACGAACATCAATAGTACAACGACAAGTCCGCCCATTGCGAATTTGTTTTTGCTAAGTTGCTTAAATGCCAACCTCCACGGGGAAGCAGGCTTCGTCTTCGAAGCAGCTGTTGCAGCTGCAGAGTTAGTAGCAGTTTGAGACACGAGCTTTTTCCCCTTTCTATTTCATGCGTACACGTGGATCGGCCACGCGGTACAGCACGTCAGCTAAGAAGTTACCGAGCACAGTGAGCAATGCCAAGAACATTGTGAAGCCCATCAACAGGAAGTAGTCACGCGACGTGATTGCTTCCAAGTTAATACGGCCGATACCCGGCCAGTTGAAGATTTTCTCTGTAATCATTGCGCCACCGAACAATCCCGGAAGCTCGATGCCCAACAACGTAATTGCAGGCAGCATTGCGTTGCGAAGCGCGTGTTTGAAAATAACGGTTCTTTCTTTCAAGCCTTTCGCACGTGCAGTTCGGATGTAATCCTGACGAATAACTTCCAGCATGCTCGTACGGAAATAACGAGTAAGTGAGCCTACACTCAGTGCAGTCAATACGATGACTGGCAGCATTAAGTGATGAATCAAATCCCAGAATTGCGCCAATCCGGTTGCATTGCTTCCGGAGGTGTACATTCCGCCTACAGGGAATATTTTGAAGTCGACAGCTAACGCTTTTATTGCATATAAGCCAACAAAGAATGATGGCAATGACATTAAAGCAAAAACGAGAAACGTAACTACTCCATCAAAAAAGGAATATTGCCTGATAGCAGAAAATACACCGACTAAAATTGCAATTGCCCATGATAGAACTAATACGATTGCAGCAATCATAAAGGAATTCCACATATAGCGATTGAGTACAGTTGTAACCGGTTGCTTATGCTGTATCGACATCCCCAGGTCTCCCTTGAGTGTATTGCTAGCCCAAGTGAAGTAACGTTCTGTTAGCGGCTTGTCCAAACCGTGAATCGCTTTAAGTTCAGCAGCGCGTTCTTTGGAAATCGTCGGGTTCGAATCGATAAAGTTACCCGGTGCCAATGCAAATACGGCGAACAGGATAACGGATACCCCTATTATCGTAGGAACCAATTGTAACAGCCGCCGGATGGCGTATTGCTTCATAATTATTCCTCCTAGCTTTATATAAGCCTAAATGCCCAGCCCGAAGGCTGAGCATTTTGCAGGCACTATTCATATGCCTTGCGGCTATTGAATTTGCAATTGTGGCAAGCTGTACGTGAAGTTACGGTAAGGCGACATATCGAAGCCTTGCAAACGAGCATTGTTAGCCCACATGTCACGACGTTGATACAAGAAGATATATGGAAGATCTTCGTTTAACTCTTTATACAACTCTTTAAAGACTTCTTTACGCTTTTCTGTGTCTACCATTGCTCCAGCTTTTGTGAACAGCTCATCAACCTTCGGATTGGAGTATCCAACATCGTTCTGGGAACCGCCAGTCTTGAACACATTTTCCCCGGATTGTGGGTCTGGAGTTAAGGACCAAGCCAAGAACATCATGTCGAAATCGCCTTTTTTACGCTTGTCTATAGCTGCATTGAAGTCCATTTGCTCTGCAACGAATTCGATGCCAAGCTCTTTGTAGCTGGCTTGAGCAAGCGGAATGATTGCATCGTTTACAGGGTTAGGCGTTGTAGCTGTAAACGTAATCTTGAATTTCTTACCGTCTTTTTCACGGATGCCGTCTGCGCCGACTTTCCAGCCTGCTTCATCCAGCAGTTGTTTTGCTTTTTCCAAATCGAAATCGTACTTATTCACATCATCCGTGTACGCCCAAGATACTTTGGATTGCGGAACGTTCAGTACGTCTGCATAGCCTTGATATACCGCATCGACGATTTCCTTACGGTTCAAACCGTATGTCAATGCTTGGCGAACGCGCTTGTCTTTAAATTGATCATGCTTATGGTTGAATGCGATAAAACCGTATCCGTTAGTAGGGAACAAGTTAATATCAACAAACCCGAATTCTTTCAATTGCTCGATTGTATCTTTGTTAACATCGATGAAATCCATATCTGTTTCGCCAGCTTGCAGCAATTGGACATTCGTTTCCGATGTCGTGAACTTATAAATCAATTTATTGATTTTCGGCTTGCCTTGGTAGAAAAGCTCGTTCGCTACCAATACCGCTTCTTGACCTGGAGTGAACTTTTCAAGCTTGTACGGCCCATTGCCGACTGGATGTGTGAACAGATCTCTCATATAACCAAGGTTACCTTGTTTGTAATCCTTGCCATAGATTGCTTTAGGAAGCACGCCTACGGAACCAATAGCGGAAAATGCCAAAGCGTTAACTTCGGTCGTCGTCACTTGAATCGTGCGCGGATCCAACACTTTAATGCCTTCAATGGATGTCGCTTTTCCTTCTTTATACTCTTTGCCGCCCTTAATATGAGCGTCCTTGATAATGTCGGTAGGACCGTCATAAGACTTGTCGTGCAATACAGTCAAGCTGAATGCTACGTCATCCGCAGTCAACGGAGTATTATCACTGAACTTCAGGCCGTCACGCAATGTGAACGTGTATACAAGATTGTCCGGGGAAATTTCCCATTTCTCTGCTATGCCTTCCTTATAAGTACCGTCTTTGTTCACTTCGATCATACTGGTGAATATGGAAGTATTAATAAAGTTATCATATGATGTTTCACCATACAGCGGATTGAAAATTCCGCTTGGCGCTGAGATGCCGATAATCATGGTGTCCTTACGGTTCTTCGCAAGCTCTGGAGACATGGATGTATCCGAAGCTTTAATCAAGCCATCGGTTACCAATTCTTCAGCCGGTTGTTCTGTATTTTGCCCAGTAGACTTGTCCGCACCCTCAGAGGAACTTCCGCCTCCGCAAGCAGACAGGATAAGTGTCAATGACAACAATAAGCAAATCATAGTGCTAAGACTTTTCTTCACAACATTCTCCCCTTATTTCTCAGATGGCATTTATAAATAGTATAAAAGTTGTATACATATTACCTAGATTTAATAGAATGTTCGGCTATATCCTCTTTTATAGAACATTGGTCAATAAAATATGAAAGAATGACCAATTCCTCCGTAGGAAACGAATATTTTTTCATAATACTACTTGATAACTTCGTATTTGTAAATGCTTATGTCAGCTTTACCTTAAAAGATTTTAATTTTCGTTCGATAACTTTTTTTTATCAATGATAAGCAATTCGGCTTAAAAAATCATTTTTTTCATATCTAAAAACGGAAATCTGTTCCTAATTCACTATTTTGTTTCCTCTCAGTGGATAACTGTTCACATAGTCCTCTCAGAAAGTTCATTCCTCTGTTTTTATTCTTTTGCATAAAAGTTGCATAAATACTCAAAACGATTTTACACAAAAAAAATAGCTTTAAAAAATGGTCAGTACCATTTTCTAAAGCTATTAAACAAATGTAATTATATGGTATTATCGGTTGATTATAGTGGATGTGCCGCGTTTTCTACTTTCTGATCAACGAGTACGATTCGCTCAGAAGCATTCGCATCAAATGCATAATTTCTGTTTTTCCCATATCGCGACAGCAATGTTTCTGTAGACATAATAATCAACTTCGGAATCATCTGCTCCGCTTGCTGCTTCAAGCGATTCTGTCCTTGAGGATGAATAATGCTCATAAGGAGCCGTAAATATCTTCGGGTCACCCAAGAGAACAAGCCTCTTGGTAAATCCCGCACCGTAAACCCAAATTGCTCAGGGCCGCGATGCATCATACTTACTCCGTACAACGCCTTCACATTCGCCCGCAAATTATCATCGCTTAACAAATAATCTGCAAGCTCAGGTAATGTGCGCTCGACTGAGCGTATCATCTGGATTGCAATTTGCATTGAAGTCCGCGACCGATGACCGATATCATACAATAACTTATTGTCAAAATGCAGTTCCAACACAAGGTCATTGTGCTTCAGTTCTACCCCGTCATCCAACATGACGGCTTTGCCATGGTACGGGCGGACACGGAAGTGGAACACCGGTTGTTCACTGTTCGTTGTCTTGAGAGCAAAAACGGAGTGAAACCCTTTCTCGTAGAGAAACCAAAGACGCACAACCGTTCGTCTAAGCCAGCTTGGGTTCTCGATTCGGGCTTGATCAGTCAAGCGGATAAGCTCATCGATACGGACACAGCGCAGTTCTCGCTTCTCTGCTTCCTCCAGGAACCGTTCCAACGCCACAAGCATATTTGCTGGTGCTTCACGATCCGCTCCCAGCGTCAAGCCGCAATCATGCAGCAGCAGCACTTCTCCACCCCGACATCGTTTCATCATGCGTTGATATAAGCGTTCGGCGCCAAGCTTCTTCCGCCAATCCCCGAACAATACAGACCATAAAATAATTTGCAGGTAACCGAGGTTGCCATAGTCGAACAAATTAACGATTCCCCATGGGGGCCGATAATAATTCGTACGCTTGCCCGTTACTGATTGAATAATGTCTGACGTTTTGCGAATTTGTCGTTTCACCGTTTTTGGACGCATCAGCCAGTTGGACTTATGAACATAGTTGTGAATGCCGATAAGATGCCCCTCATCGTGCATTCGCTTCAGCAATTCCGGATGCTGCTCTGCATGTATGCCAACAACAAAAAATGTTGCCTTGGCATTATATTTCTTCAACAGGTCTAACAGTTGCGGCGTATAGATTGGATCTGGGCCATCGTCAAACGTCAACGCCAGCTCCCGTTCTGCACGTCCCTTCTGAAAGACACGAAATCCAAACAGGCGGCTGATTAAGCCAGGGAGAAACGCATAAAACGTCAGGATGTAAAACCCCCATAATAAAATGAATTCCACCATCCTAGTTCCCCGTTTCTTTTTACAAAATAAATGCGACATTCTTATACTTTACGAATTGCATGTACGTATGTATTACTCTACGTATGAACTGTTATTATTGTAACATAATGAACAAAGAATAGGCACGGGAAATCGTTTCGTGTACAATGGAAAGCATACTGTATTTGGTGAAAAGGAGTCTGTTCTATGATTGCATTTTACCGTAAGTATTGGCGTACGGCATTTGATATCGCATTGCTGATCGTAACCGCTTATTTAATCATGTATACGTTCAGCTATTTGTATTCAATCGCCGCCCCTATCTTCTTGGCTTTTGTGGTATTCATGTTCATCGAGCCGTTGGCCGCTTTTCTCAACCGACGAGGCATGAAGAAAGCAATCGCCTCGGCCATCTCTGTATTATTGTTCGTGCTGGTCATATTAGGAGCTATGTTCGGTCTTGGATTTATTGTCGTCCATCAAGCCATTGAATTGCAAGGTCAACTGCCCTCCTACATTAAGGCTGTTCAGAATGAACTGGTTAACATCGCCAACTACTTGCAAAATCGCTATGAGTCATTGCCGCCTGATGTATCTAACCGCATCAATGATTATGCGGGCAATGCTGCGAAGCATATTTCTGAATTTATCGCTGGACTGCTCGGCCTGCTTATTAAGCAAATTACATCCTTTTCAACATTTACGCTGAACTTTGCCATTGCTATTATCCTTGGCTATTTCCTCAGCATTGAAATTGATACGTGGCGCAGAGTTGCCCGCAACAAAACACCGCGTACTTTTCTCAAAGCGTACCTATTTTTAAAAGAAAATGTTTTAAAGGGATTATCTGCCTATTTGAAGGCCCAGCTGAAGTTGATTTCCGTAACCTTTATCATTGTTTTTATCGGTCTTCTTTTGCTTGGTGTGAGCAATTCCTTCCTTGTCGCCTTGTTATCGGCTCTCTTTGATTTGCTTCCCTTGCTTGGAATTCCATTTATCTTCATCCCTTGGATTGCCTACCTACTTATCATCGGCAATACGTCACTTGCAATTGGACTTGCTGTTGTCATGGGCGTCACACTTCTTGTTCGGCAAATTCTCGACCCTAAAATTACAGGAACATCACTTGGAGTGTCCGCATTTACCATGCTATCCTTCATGATCGTATCGATGTCATTGTTTGGGGTAATCGGTATCGTTATGTCCACCGTCCTGTTAATTTTAATTAAAGCCCTCTATGATCAAGGTTATTTAAAACGTTGGATTCGTATGCCTAAAGAAGAATTTGATTCTGGACATCCGTTTGACAGCACCAGAGAAGATAGCGGGGACAATAAGGATAATACCCCTTCTTGACTTACTAGCCGTTCCGTCCTCACATCCGTAAAGATGGAACGGCTATTTCTGTGCGTGCTGTGCCAGTACCTCCATAACTGCACCAAATACCTCTGTAGCTTTATGAGAAGCACTTGCTGGATCATTTTCACTTACTACACTTACCGCATATTGCGGCTTCTCTACCGGCCCATATCCGACAAACCAGGTATGTACGTTAGCCGTTCCATATGCTTCAGCCTGAGCCGTTCCGCTTTTCCCTGCAACATTCCATGAAACCTGCCTGAGCGACTGTCCTGTGCCGTACTGCACCACATCTACCATCATTTTTTGGACACTGCGGGCTGTCTCTAACTTCATAATCCGCTCCTTCTTCGCTTGTACAGCGAATCGAGCGAGCGGCATTCCCGTTGCATACTGCACCTCCTGAATTAATCGCGGGGAGCCGTAATTTCCATCCTGCAGCAGTGTCACAACAAAATTGGCTGCTGCCAACGGTGTTATTCGAACATCCCGCTGACCAATTCCTGATTGTGCCCGTACCCCTCCCGACACATCCACTGGCTGCACACCGTCTGGAAAAACACGACTTTCTTCTTCACCCTCGAAGTGATGCAAATTGCGATGCCCCATGCCATCATCAGATATCATGCCAACAAGCCCGCTCACTCCCATCCTCTGCGCATAGCTAGCTAATTGCTCTCCAGACAAACGCTCTCCCAGTTCAGCAAATACTTCATTGCACGATTCTGCCAACGCTTCCCTCAGCGTAAGCATGCCATGTCCTTCCGGCAGCCAACATGCCAACCCATACTTTCCGTAGTGGCCGTCGCACTGGAAGCGTTCATTCAGTTCCGTCAATCCCGCTTCCATAGCAGCAGCTGCAATGAATAGCTTATATACAGAGCCTGGAGGAAGAGCCTTAGTCGCTCGGTTGTTCCATGATCCCTGTTCAGGTTCAATATGATAGGGATCTGCGGATGGGCGGGATACCATCGCTATTACATCTCTTGTTGCAGCATCAAGTACGACGACGGAGCCTTTTGCAACCTTGAACCGATCAAGCACTTGTTCAATGGCAGCTTCGATCATCTGATCGGTTGTTGTAGTTAGCCGCAAAGGATAATACGGATTATCAGGCCGTCTTATGCGAACATGAAGGCCATTTAGCGGATGTCGCCCAGCATCTGTATAATGCACAGCCGTCGTTGCTCCCAAGCCCTTCAGCAGCGGCCCAAAGGATCGCTCCAATCCCGATATGCCAACAACGCTGGAAACCGCATTGTTTCTATTCCTTTTAGAAGTGATTGTGTTAGCAGAGCCCGCCAAATCTGCGATTGCTCCTACCCATTGCGGGGTATGCTGACGCAGCGGATACCGAATCGTATACGGAAGCGCGCTAACTCCCTCCCAGTCGGACGATTGTATCTGAGCCGCTTGATCCGCGGTAAGCTCGAAGGGCAGCTTATCATCCTTCTCATTCGGCCAAATCAAAGGCTCCGCAAGCTTCTCCCATCGTCTGCTGACCTCTTGTTCCGGCAAATGCAGCCATAGCGCCAAGCTGCGAACCGCGTCTGTGCTTATCGTATTTTTATTCACAGGAAAGAGAACCAGAGCCGTAACGAGTTGACCGGTATACGGTCGCCCTTCCCGATCAACAATCGTTCCGCGTCCATCATCCAGCACCACAGCACGGGCACGCTGAATAACCGTACGCTGCATTACCGTATAAGTGCTATCGTCTACCTTACTGTGAACGAACAGCAGTTGAAGCCAGCCCAGCCTTACAATATAAATACCGATAATTACCGTAATGACACATGCTAACAAAGCAAGCCGATTGTTCATGAGCCGCTGCCGCTTAGAACGTTGGCGTGACAACACTTTCACCCACCACCTTCACAACAATCGAGATTTGAAACATCTTTTTAGTATCATTACTGCCCACTTCCCCATTCTCATAACCACGATTACGGGTACTATCCAACAGTCTACTTCTTATTAACGGTGATCCAACGTTATTGCAGAACAAAAAAGCCCTCGCCATCTTCTGGCAAGGGCTTAAAACGACTGCTGATTATTACTGCTCTTATTTAATTGCTGATCTATGTTTTACGCTTTTGCGTTCTTCTTGCGCATCATATCGAAATACGTTACCGGCTGATCAACCTTCATGCGTACGAGCTGCAGCGGATGGCGAGCTGCATCCAGCTCATTGCCTTCTGTATCCCACAGCTTATCCACCGTTTGCTTGAAGAACGTGTTGTTCGGGCCAAAGAACTCAACCTCAGCTCCCACCTTGAAGTGATTGCGCTGTTGGATCGTCGCAATGCCAGTATCGGCATCGTAATCCATAACCAAACCAGCAAAATCATAAGGTGCCGGCTTGTCTTCCGGCTCGTAAATATGATCCTCATGATCCGGCTCTTCGTAGAAGAAGCCAGTATTAACAGGACGGTTAGCCGCCTTATAAATCTCATCCAACCATTCCTGCTTCAGCTCATAGTTGTCTGGATCGGCCATATAAGCATCAATGGCTTTCCGATATACGTTTACTACCGTGGCCACATAATGAATCGACTTCATACGACCCTCAATTTTGAAGCTGTCTACCCCTACATCGATAAGATCCGGCAAATGCTCGATCATGCACAGATCCTTCGCGCTCATAGCGAACGCATTGTCATTCTCATCGAACAACGCCTTCTGATTCACGCCCAGACGGAACTGCTCCAGAACAGAAGAACCCGATGCTTCCTGTTCGCTGATCATATCCATTGCATCTGCACGGTCATCCTCGAACAGATCGTATTTCCAGCGGCATGATTGGCAGCAGCCGCCACGATTGGAATCGCGGTTTGTAAAGTGGTTGGACAACACGCAGCGTCCGGAATAGGAAGAACACATCGCTCCGTGAATAAAGGCCTCAATTTCGATATCGACATGATTTTTCATCTCCTGGATTTCATCCATGCTCGTTTCCCGAGCCAAGACGACGCGAGGCATGCCTTCATTTTTCCAAAATTGAATCGTTTGCCAGTTGGCGATCGACTGCTGGGTGCTTACGTGAACCTCCAGCTTCGGTGCCACACGCTGTGCCGTTTCAATAATGAATGGATCTGCGGCAATAATCGCGCTAATGCCTGCATCCTCCAAATTGCGAAGATATTCCTCTAACCCTTCGACATCTTCATTATGCGCATAAATATTCGTCGCAACGAACACCTTTGCGCCATATTTTTTAGCAAACTCCACACCTTCACGCATTTCTTCAAAGCTGAAATTGTCTGCATTAGAGCGCAAACCGTACTTCTGACCACCAATGTATACGGCATCCGCACCATAATGGATGGCGAACTTCAACTTCTCCAAATTGCCGGCGGGAGCGAGCAGTTCCGGCTTGTCCAAGCGATATCGCTTGCCGTTATATTTATGTTTTGTTTGTGTGCTCATCGTTGTACGCCCCCTCCTTAATACATTTGTTCTTTATAGAAAAATCCGAATGACAGCTCTCGCTCAGGATCCTGAACAGCACGGATGCGATCCATCCATTCATCCTTCATGACATACCCTTCAGGATCGGCGATATAGGCATCGATTGCTTCACGATACACGCGAACGACGGTTTCATTGTATGCAATAGACTTCAATATTCCTTCGATTTTGAAGCTGTCGATACGAGCATCAAGCAGTGACTTAAAATCTTCAATGAAGCAAATATCGTCAGAACTCATGATGTGGGTTCCGTTGGCATCTTCATACATCGGGAACTTCTCATCCTGACGTTCCCGCTCAACGAGGAAGAGCTTCTGATCCATGCCCACTTCATACGTACCTTCCTCTTTACCAAGATGATGCATGTAATGATGAACTAGGTGACGCTTCGAATGATAAATATTAGTCATGCCATGAATTTGCACTTGGACTTCCATGTCAGGAAGCTGATGTTTCATCTCTACGACTTGCTCCAAGTTCAGCTCACGGGCAGCAACAATGCGACTTGCGCCGCGCTTCTGCCAGTATTGAGCTGTCCGGTAGTTCGTGGATGTCATCTCGGCATTCCATTGCAAACGAAGAGATGGTGCCGCAGTTTTTGCAACCATCAGCACAGCCGGATCACCATAGGCAATCGCATCGACTCCAAGATCCTCCAGTTGTTTCAAATATTCAGACAAATCCGTTAAATGCTCATTATGCATAATATTATTAACTGCAACATACAGCTTGGCGTTATGGCTGCGGACGATCGGCAGGCTTGCCTGAATATCCGCGATTGTCATTTCACCCGGCATGCGCACGCTATATTTTACTTCCCCGACGAGGACTGCATTCGCACCAGCCTGAAGCAGACGCTCCAGTTCCTCAACACTGCCTGCAGTAACAAGCAATTCCGGTTGATAAGTCATATTCATTTCACCACTTTCTATTGACCTGCCGTTTTCTTGCTCTGTTCGATATTACGCTCATGCTCTGGAAACGTTTTGGCGAACAGATGCGTTTGGGAGCCGTCTTTTTTGGTCACATAATACAAATACTCTGAAGCCTCCGGCTTTAACACTGCTTGAATGGAGGCTGTACTTGGACTAGAAATAGGGCCCGGCGGCAATTTATCTATTTTATACGTGTTGTATGGACTATCGATTTCCAAATCTTTATAATACAAACGTTCCTTCGGCTTGTCCAGTGCATATTGAACGGTAGCATCGATTTGCAGCCGCATGCCCTTGGCGATTCGATTATCAATGACGCCCGCAATCAACGGACGCTCTGTATCAACGACAGCCTCTCGCTCGACCAATGAAGCCAGCGTCATCATTTCATGAAACGACAATCCACGTGTCTTCAGGTCAGCCTCCCAGCTTGGTGACGCTTGTGACAAACGCTTCTCTGTTTCCTGCACCATTCGAGTAATAATGTCTTCCTCGGAGCTTCCCTTCTTCAGTTCATAAGTCTCAGGGAACAAGTACCCCTCAAGTTTATGCTTCAGCTTAACACCATCAGGAATATGCGTAACAAGCGGCGCTGACTGCTTGAGCCAAGACGTATCATCCGTCAGTTTCAGGAAACGCTCCTTGTCCACAATGCCGTCCTTGCTTAGTTTGTCCGCAATCTGTTCCACGGTATAACCTTCAGGGATCGTGAAGCGCACCATTTCTTCCGCAACAACATCACCGCTGTTCAGCTTGGCAATAATGTTGTCATAGGTAGAACCTGGACGGAATAAATATTTCCCCGCTTGGAAACGGCTGCCCTCCCCGTTCCATTTCAGATACACTTTGAATATGAGTGCATTGCGAATAATTCCCTGCTCCTCCAACTGCGATGCGATCGCTGCTGTTCCAGAGCCTTGCTCGATTACAACCGGGATATCCCGCTCCCCTTGCGCAGAAGGACGCATTTCGCTCCATATATAACCAATCCCGACCCCGGCCACAAGCAGAATCACAAGGCTGATCGTCAGATAAATCTTCAAGCCTTTCCTCATCCACACACTCTCCTACATGGAAAAAGAGCGGATTTCCGCCCTTTTTCCGTAAAGTATCAGTTAGCTGATGCCGCGTATCACTCAACAAACTACAAATTAAAATTCGTCTCGATACGTCAGTTCATCATACAGTTCGGCTACTTCTTCCCACTCATCATCGTCTTCAATCGATTCGAGTTCCCAGCCTTCTTCTTCACTTCCGATAATGCGATACAGTTCCTGCTCAGATTCCTGAGCACCTTCTGGAAGCAATACGGCATAGGCTTGATCGTCAAGTCGGAATTCAGCGATTAGCGACAGAACACGGCTGTTGCCAGCGTCGTCCGTCATTTCAACGAATTGACCGAAAGCATTCTTCAGCTGCTCTGTCAATTGAAGCTCCACTCGTTCGGTCACCCTTCATTCTCCTCGTCTGCGGTAAATAAAGTATTGAACGTTTCCTCAACGATGTTCCATTCTTCTTCATCCGTGATGGTAAACAGCTTCAAGTCGTCTTCGTCTTCCTCATAACGGAACGCGTACACTTCGTCGGAATCATCATCGTCGGATTCAACAGGTACGACCATCATATATTTTTTGTTCGTGCCATCTACATCGAACTTCATAATGACTTCGAATTCTTCCTCGTTGCCCTCGTCGTCCGGAATATAAATGATCTCCGGTTCTTCTTGCAAATGTTCATCTCGTGTCATAGTAACCCCTCACCTTCTTGATTGATAGTCAAGATATGTTTGTAATATAATGGTTGCCGCCATCTTATCGATGACTTGTCGACGCTTCTTGCGACTGACGTCAGCTTCCAGCAATGTGCGTTCTGCCGACACCGTACTCAAGCGTTCATCCCACAGGTGAACGGGCAATCCGAACGACTGCTTCAACTGTTCTGCAAATGACATGCTTAGCTCGCCCCGAGGTCCGACTGTGCCATTCATATTCTTCGGCAGTCCGAGAACAATGGCTTCCACGCCGTGTTCCTTTACAATGTCACCAAGTCGCTTCAGATCATCCTCTGGTTTGCGGCGTTCAATGACTTCCAGCCCTTGCGCCGTCCAACCGAAAGCATCGCTAATCGCGACACCGATCCGTCGATCTCCGTAATCCAAGCCAAGAATCTTCATTCATTCTCTCCCAGTGCTGTGTGCTTCTTCATCCGTGATACGTTCATCTTCGCGACTTAACGGTGATGATTCAAGTAGAAACGAACCAATTCTTCTATCAGTTCGTCCCGCTCCTTCTTCCTCACGATACTTCGAGCATTGTTATGCCGCGGGATATAAGCGGGATCCCCGGATAGAAGATAACCAACGATCTGGTTAATAGGATTGTATTCCTTCTCGAGAAGCGCATCATAGACAGACAACAGGATATCTTCGTTGGAAGCTTGCTGTTCCTCCGCTTTTACATTGAACTTCATCGTCTTATCCATGGAATTCATCGCTAACACCTCGCTTTACTCTTATCATAACACATACCCGAACAAACTAGAAAATATTCCGCTTCATAGCTTGGCATTGTTCACAAATTTGACGACAATGCGACACTTAATGGAATCGGATCAAGGAGCCCTATACAACAGGGCTCCTCTCTTATATTATACGCCAAGCTGCTTCGTAACAAGCTCTTCTACAAGAGCCAACGCCGCTGGAAGCTTGGAAGCGTCCTTGCCTCCCGCCTGTGCCATATCCGGTCGGCCACCGCCTCCACCGCCGCATACAGAAGCAAGCTCCTTAATCAGCTTGCCGGCATGAAGCCCCTTCTTCACAAGCCCAGGAGCAACTGCAACGACAAAGTTCACCTTGTCTTCGTTCACTGCACCGAGCGCGATAATAGCTTCTGGCAGCTTCGCCTTTAGCTCGTCCGCTGTCGTACGAAGCGCATCCATACCGCCAGCATCAACTTGTGCTGCCAATACTTGAACGCCAGCAACGGTTTTTACCTGATCTGTCAATTGTCCTGCTTCAATGCTGCTCAACTTGCCCTTAAGCGATTCATTTTCACGGGAGAGCTCTTTCTCGCGGGTAAACATCGCTTCAATACGCTTCGGCACATCGGCCACATTTGATTTAAGCAATGAACCAGCTTGCTTCAACAGCTCCAATTGAGCCTCCATATATTGATACGCATGACGTCCAGTTACGGCTTCAATTCTGCGTACGCCAGAGCCAATACCGCTCTCGCTTACAATTTTAAAGAGGCCAATTTCCGAAGTGCTGCCAACATGGCAGCCGCCGCACAACTCAATGCTGTAATCGCCGACTTGTACGACACGCACAACATCGCCGTACTTCTCGCCGAACAATGCCATTGCGCCCATTTCTTTTGCTTCATCAATCGATTTTGATTCGATGACGAGCTGTGTGCCTTTCCAGATTTGCTCGTTGACACGATGCTCAATGTCAGTAAGCTCTTCTTCACTAATGCTTCCTAAATGAGTGAAGTCAAAACGAAGGCGATCAGGCTGAACAAGAGATCCTGCTTGGTTCGCATGCTCGCCCAATACGAGCTTCAGCGCCTTGTGAAGCAAGTGTGTTGCGGTGTGATTCTTAATAATATCCTCGCGGATCGCACGATCAACCGCAGCTTGTACCTTCATGCCAACGCGAAGTGATCCTTCTTCCACGCGAACAACAGCAACATGCTGGCCATGAGGCGCCTTCACTACATCTTGAACCTTTGCCTTGAACCCGGCTGCTGTAAGCAGACCGCTGTCGCTTACCTGACCGCCGCTTTCTGCGTAGAATGGCGTACGATCAAGCACAACTTGGCAAGTCGTATCTGCTTGTGCTTCCTCAGCCATGTTGTCGCCAACGATTATCGCCAACACACTGGATTCCGTTACCAACTCATTATATCCAACGAATTCGCTTTTAGTCGTGAAATCAGCAAGCGGTCCGCCTTGCACCTTCATGCTTCCTGTATCTTGACGAGCTGCACGAGCACGATCACGCTGCTCTTGCATTGCTTGGTCGAAGCCTTCACGGTCTACCGTCAACCCATGTTCGGAAGCATAATCTTCCGTTAGGTCGAATGGGAAGCCATACGTATCATACAGCTTAAACGCTTCTTGCCCACCAATTTGCGTACGGCCCTCCTGCTTCGCAGCAGATGCCAAGCTTTCTAATATCGCCAATCCTTCGACAAGCGTTTCGTGGAAACGTTCTTCCTCGTTCTTAATCACTTTTTCGATAAATTCGCGTTTTTCAACGATCTCCTTGTAATGCGCACCCATTACTTCACATACCGTTTGTACCAGTTCTACCATAAATGGACGGTCGATGCCGAGGATTTTCCCGTAGCGAACCGCACGGCGCAGCAAGCGGCGGATAACGTATCCACGACCTTCATTCGATGGCAATACGCCGTCGCCTACTGCGAATGTTACCGTACGAACATGGTCAGCAATAACTTTCAAGGCAACGTCGAACTCTGGACGTTCATTATATTTCACGCCTGCAATGCGGCATGTTGCTTGAATGATCGGCTGGAACAGGTCAGTATCGAAGTTGGAGTCTACATCCTGCAAGATCGATGCAAAGCGCTCCAAGCCTGCGCCTGTATCAATGTTTTTGTTCGGCAGCGGCGTGTAACTGCCGTCCTTGTTGTGGTTGTATTGCGAGAATACATTGTTCCACACTTCCAAATAGCGCTCGTTCTCACCGCTTGGATAGCATTCTGGATCCTCTTCCAATGTTCCGTACTTCTCTCCGCGATCGTAGAAGATCTCAGTACACGGGCCGCAAGGTCCTTCCCCGATATCCCAGAAGTTATCATCGCCTGTCTTTACGATGTGGTCAGCAGGAAGGCCAATTTTCTCGTTCCACAGCTTGTACGCTTCTTCATCCTCGTTATGGACGGTAACATAGAGACGGTTTGGATCAAACCCAATCCATTCTTTGCTCGTCAAGAACTCCCAAGCCCAAGTAATTGCTTCTTCTTTGAAATAATCGCCGATGGAGAAGTTCCCGAGCATTTCGAAGAACGTATGGTGGCGGCGTGTCTTGCCGACATTTTCAATATCGTTCGTGCGAATACATTTTTGCGAGTTTGCAATACGCGGGTTTTCAGGCTTCACGCGTCCGTCAAAATAAGGCTTCAGCGGGGCCATGCCCGCATTAATCCAAAGCAGCGATGGGTCATTGTGAGGCACAAGCGATGCGCTCGGCTCAATGTGATGCCCTTTGCTCTCAAAGAATTTTAACCATTTCTCGCGAATTTCACTAGCCTTCATGAATAAACGCCCCCAACTAAATTGTCATATAAAAATAAAAAATCGCCCCTGAAAATCAGGGACGATTCGTATATCGCGGTACCACCCTGGTTATCGCATACAGTCTTATCCAATCAATCAAGCCTGCACCATGATGCAAGCAACGGGTAAGACAAGCGTCTGCGATCGCCTTGACGTTGATAACGGGCACGTCCCGGTGAAGTTCCATTCACACTCAGAAATTAGCATTCAGCTGCTCTTCTCGGTGAAGATTCTTACAGCCAGCCGGCGTTCGCCGATCCGGAATCTTCTCTCTGCTCCCAGGGCTTCAGCTTACTTGAATTCGTCGTCGTTTTGTTCCATATATCTATCCAATTATCTAGTATAAGCAGCAGGCAAACAGTTGTCAAACATCTTTCCTTTGAACCAAGTCTGCCTGCACTGCGGATATGAATAAGAATCGTCTATCCTAGATATTCAATTTGCTCAAGCATGCGTTTCAGCATAACTGCAGCCTGCGCACGTGTCGCCGTAGCCTTTGGCTGGAATGTATTGGCGGTCATCCCTTGAACTATGCCTGTAGAGACTGCCTTGCTTACGCCGTCGCGCGCATAGCCGCTTACCTGATTGCGATCGTTGAACTTATTAAGCGAACTTGGATTGGAAGCAACATCGCGTCCTGTATATTCCATCGCTCGAACGAGCATAACAGCCATTTGTTCACGGTTGATCGACTCATTTGGACGGAACATGCCATTTTCATAACCGCCAATAATTCCCGCTTTGGTTGCAGCCCCAATATAAGGAGCCATCATGCTGGACAGATTCACATCACGATAGGCGGAAGCTCCAGACGCATCAGCTTGAAGCCCAAGCGAGCGTGCCAGCAAGATCGCGAACTGTCCGCGTGTAATGTTGGCATTCGGTGCGAATGCGTCATTACTAACACCCTCAATAATATACTTTGATGCCAATTCGCGAATAGCGTCGCGTCCCCAGTGGCTTTTAATGTCAGAGAAATCTTTCGTACGATCCATCATGGCCACAGAACGATTGCCTTTGAACTGGAAAGCGTACACCGTAACGCCAAGTTCCTGCTTCGTTACCGTTGGCACATATCCCGCCTTGTTCAGCACGGAATCATAACGGACGGCTGATGCATTTCCTCGTTGTACCAATTGTACGTTGCGCACCTTGTATTTCAAATTCGCCTCAATCGTACGCGGCGTGGCGGAGCCTGCGAATGCCGACAAGCGGAATTCAATCGGATTGACTCGTACGCGTGCACCTGTATCATTCAGGCTGCGCAGCAATGCACGAGAATCCGATCCAGATTCCGATTCTGCTTGGAGCAGCAGGTATGCCTGATTGTTCCCCCACTCCCGCTCGAGAGCACGAAAGTCCAACTCTCGCAACGGAACCGACATCAGGATATCTCCATAACGAATAGAGAATACCGCATCATTTGCCTTACTGTATACCTCATTCAAGGTTTGCAATGGAACAGCGACCACCGCTCCGCGTTCGGATGTCGGAACATCGAACGCCAGATGATTGCGCGTACCGTTTTGGAGTACATATTCAAAGGATGATTTCAACTTGTTTGCCGGTATCGTATAACGCTTAACAGAACTGCCGCTTAATGAACGATCAGAGCTAGTGTCCGCTGACGAGCTCGAGAGCAAATACCAGCCATCATCCAAAAACCAACGGAAGGAAGCAGGTTGTATATCGCCCGGGCGTGTGGTGGAACCATCCGTTTTATTGGTCACAGCGGTAGATGCGAACGACTGCAAGGAATTGCCTGCCAAATCTTTAATCGGGTTTTTCCCTTGCAAATAAGCAACGGTTACCGTGCTGTAGGCATTGACCGCTTCGTCCAGTGTCAAGGTAACCTCTTCGTTGCGAGTAGAAGCACGCTTTACTTTAATTGTCCGGTTGTCTGACTGTACCACAAATTGTGATGCGTCAGGAGAAGGAAATTCCTTCAGCCGCTCGGAAAAGACAAGCGTTATCGCACTGCCCTTCACTGAAGCCGAACGCAACGTTGGCGCGGTTCGGTCAGAACGGTTATCAGCCTTCATCAATGCGAATCCGGATGCCTTATTTCCAGCCAAATCAGAAATTCGAGGCTCCCCTGGCAAGTACGATACTGTGACATCATCGTTGTCGCCAACACTGGAGCTTAAGACGAGATGAACCTCATTATTTCGCACTTGAACAGAATCGACACTTTGGGATGAACGATTGACATACACCGAGAAATGAGTGCGAGGCGGTACCTTGCTCGTATCCAATGATTCATTATAAGTCAACGTCAGCAGGCTCCCGCTAACCTCTGCCCTTTGAACCACAGGCGCCTTCGTATCTGCATCATTTCGCGCCAAAAGATCCGTAAATGCCTCAAGCTGGTTGCCACTGCGATCTTTCAATGGATAACGATCCGGCTTATAGCTCACTCTTACCGTTTGATTGTCGCGGATCAGATAAATAAGCGACAATGTAACTCTAGAACCATCCACTGAAATACGGCTTACCGACTTTTCCTTCCCATCCACGGTAACCTTGAACTGTTCATATGCACGGGCAGATACGGTATCCATCGGATTCGACATGTCCAGAATTACCTTCATTCCTTCCGCACTAGCCTGTTTAACGATAGGTGGAGTACGGTCAACATCATTACTGACTGCCGCCTTCTCGAATGCGGCTGCTGGATTGCCTGCCGTATCCTGTATTGGCTTGCGTTCAGCGCTCGGACGATAGGAGATGAGCACATTTTGCCCGGCTGCAATCCCGCTTTCTACGCTGACATCGACATAATTGTCCCCCATAGCTGTCCCCGTAACGCGGCGTAAATTTCCATTCACCGTTACTTCGAAGCTGGCGGCTGGCGGCTGTGAGTTCTTATTCAAACTCTTATTGAACGTTAAACAAACGGTATCCAGCTTACTAAGTGCAGCAGACTTCAAAGTAGGAGCCCCTGCGTCCTCATTGCCCGTTGTGAACTTCCATGTATTCAATCCCGGGTAAGACTTTCCGCTTGCATTGCGCAGGGAATCTGCCGCGATTTCTATCGTATACTCTGTGCTCGGCTTCAATTGCTGTACCGGATCAATCGTAATCGTATTTGTGCCGTCACCAGCAACACGATTGGAGGACATCGGCAGCGCCTCAAACACTTTGCCATCCTTCGCCTGCTTCATGATGATACTTCCGCCGGATTGCTTCCATACCTTCTCCTTGAAGGTCAACACTAGCTTAGAGTCCACACGGACATCTCGCTGCCCAATCGATGGCGCCAGTACATCCAGTTGAGGGGCACCAACATCGGCTGCAGTCGTGAAGGTCCACTCCGTTGGATCATAAACACCGAGGAACTCTGAAGTGCCTGATTTGAAAGTACCGAAATCAACCTGTACCCGGTAAGCATTCCCAGCCTCCAACGGCTTTGATAACGTAATCGTCGCTTTTTTCTTCGACTCATCCAAGCGAACTTGGTTGCTGTCTACTGCAATATCCTCAACCTTGTCACCATTCTTCTTCCGCAAGGTGATGTTTCCGCTTCCTTTTTCTACTTCAGTATTGAACGCAAGAATCAACTCAGTTCCGACGTTGACATCTGTCGCCCCTGCGGCAGGGATCATGGACGACACCTTAATTGTTTTCAAGCCTTCTATTTTGTCTTTCCATGCATCTTTAAGCGTTGTGCTTGATCCCGTCTGCGGCAATGCCATCGCGGCATTCGCAGAAAGTTCCATTGCTAAAGCAATAGTCAATAATATCGCAAGTGTTCGTTTCACGTAAGAACTCTCCTCCTAATCATTCCTATTTCATTTCGCAGGACGCGACATCTGCAATCATTCACGAATAAAATAACGGCGTCCAATATCCTTAAACGCCGCATCCACTTCTTTAAACGCGCCTGACAACGAATTTGTTGTTCAAGATTGCGAAACTTTCTGAAAAATAGGACTAAAGTAGGGGTTTTTATCTTTAACATTTTCCTTGATTATCCAAATTGATTTACACGGTTTTGCGGCGAATCTGATAAGCTACAATGTGCTGACAGATTACTTTAATCACTGCAAAAAAGGGTACTGCAAGGATAAGCCCTACAACGCCAGCAAGCTCGCCGCCGACCAGCAGAGCGAAAATAATTGTGAGTGGATGCATATGCAGGGTTTTGCCTACTACCTGAGGCGAAATAATATTGCCCTCCACGATTTGACAGATTGTATTGACCACAATGACCAAAATAATCATCTTGATCGATACAGTCGCTGCAAAAATAAGCGCAGGGGCTGCACCGAAATATGGCCCGAGATAGGGAATAATGTTGAACACCGCAACACATAAGGCAAGCAGCAGTGCATAAGGCATGCCGATGATCCAGTAGCCAATATAAGCAAGCACGCCAATAATGACGCATACAAGGAACTGTCCCCGTATGTAGCTGCCCAACGCCTCATCGATTTCCCGGAACAGCAGTACCGTGTGTTTCCGATGCGAGCGCGGCACATAGGCGATAACAGCACGCTCGAACACATCGAAATCCTTTAATATATAGAAAATGAGAAAGGGAACGATAAGCGCAATGAAGAGCATATTAATGGCAGCTCCGATATTTTCCATAAAGTCTGAAATCGTCTTGCCGATGCGCTCCTCAAGCGCGTAAATCGAGTTGTTTAATCCAGAACGTACGGAAGGCGGCATCGTTTTTCCTACACCATCCATCATCTGCTCCGCCTTCGCATTCAGATGGGGCATCTGATTGTTAAGCTCTGCAAGCTGCTTCACCAGCATCGGGATCATATTGACTAAAATGACTGTCACGACTGCAATGAATACCGCATAAATAAGCAAGACCGCCATTGTGCGGGGAACTTTACGCTCATTGAGCAGGGTTACGATCGGATTGAGCACGTAAGCAATAATCATCGCCACGAAGAAAGGGGCAAGTATAGCTTTAAGAAAGCCATAGACATGCCCAATTAGAGGTTTCATCATAAACAATAAATAGAGGATGATAAGACCTAGCAGACAATAGATGCTCATGACGAATAGACGGTTTTTCCAAAAACGCTCCACTGTACCATACACTCCGTTCCAACTAGCTAGTATGTAGAATGCTTGCAATACAGTAAAGTATGTGTAGCCTAGGGAAAAATTAATCCAACAGGAGCTCCATCTTCTATTCGCCAGATACGCTGATTGTCGCTGCCGCGGAAAGGGAGTCCGGGACAACGGCGCTCTGCTATGAAAGGCCCGTCGACCAGGACATCAATACTGTGAAGCAGTTCCTGTTGATCTGGAGTACCGTGCTCCATCAACCGCTCGACCGTATACCCTGTATATGACCATATATGTCGGCCAGACTGACGCAGCAGCCGGGCCAACTCCGACACTTCCTTTGCCTGCATGAACGGTTCTCCGCCGGATAGGGTTACATCTGTAAGCGGATTGGACAGCACCTCGGCTGCCACCTCCTCTACAGTCATCTCCGTACCGTTCATCATGTTCCAGGATTGCGGATTATGGCATCCTTTGCACTGGTGGGGACATCCGCTGAAGAAAATGACTGTGCGCAGACCCTCCCCGTCAACAACACTGTCGTGCAAAATGGATAGAACGCGCAGGCTCATTGATGCTTCACCCGCTCCGACTCCTCTGTCCGCTTTGCGGTATTCCATTTGTTCATATCCCCAACCAGATATCCAGTAATGCGGCGAATGCGCTCGATTTGGTTGCCAGAGCTTCCGCATACCGGACAGCTGTCCTCAATTGTATCTTGATGGCCACAAGTGCGGCAGCGGTCGACAGGATGATTAAGAGAGCCATAGCCAATTCCGCTGGCCGCCATCGCACGCACGATTCGGTCAAGCGCCTTTGGATTAGCCTTGGCACTGCCGTCCAGTTCCACATAAGTAATATGTCCTGCATTGCACAGCTCATGGAAAGGCCCTTCAATCCGGATTTTATCGATCGCCTTCACGGAGCAATATACAGGCACATGAAAGGAATTGGTGTAATACTTCCGATCCGTAATGCCCTTTCTTACACCAAAATCAGCCCGATCCCGGCTTGTAAATTTCCCAGATAGTCCTTCTGCCGGTGTCGCGATCAATGAGAAATTAAGACCTGTCGCTGTAATTGCCTCATCCATTCGCATACGCATATGAGTCACGATCCGCATTCCTAGCTTGCGTGCTTCCTCAGACTCGCCATGATGGGTACCTGTAAGCGCGACCAGAGCTTCTGCAAGTCCGATAAAGCCAACGCTAAGTGTCCCTTGCTTAAGGATTTCCCCAAGCTCATCCTCTGGCTGCAAGTTTTCACTGCCACGCCATACACCCTGCTTCATCAAAAATGCAAAGTCTCTTACCTGCTTCTTTGATTGATACTCCAGCCGCTCCGTCAGCTGCTTGACCGTCAGCTTCAATATAGTGTCCAAGCGAATAAAGAAATCATCTATACTGCTTGACAGCATAGCAAGACGAACGAGATTCAACGAGGTGAAGGACAGGTTCCCTCTGCCGATCGCCGTTTCCTCTCCGTTCACATTCCCCATGACGCGCGTTCTGCAGCCCATATAGCAGGCCTCACTTTCTGGCGTACCGTTATCGTACTGTGCATTAAACGGAGCATCGAGAAAGGCAAAGTTCGGGAATAACCGCTGCGCTGTCGTTTGCAGTGCAAGCTGATATAAATCGTAATTCGGATCAGATGAGTCAAAGTTGACTCCCTTTTTCACTTTGAAAATTTGAATAGGGAAAATAGGCGTCTCCCCTCTGCCTAGTCCAGCTTGTGTCGCCAGCAGAAGCTGCTTCACAAGCATTCGTCCTTCCAAGGATGTATCCGTGCCATAGTTGAGCGAGATGAAGGGCACCTGCCCGCCGCCTCTGGAATGCATGGAATTCGCATTATGAATGAATGCCTCACAAGCCTGATATACATCCCGCTCCGTTAATCGCCATACTTCTGCTGCAAGATCGAAATCCTCTGGCAGCGGCAGCGATTCCATATAACGAAGATGCCGGTTGTAAGTTTTGCGTACATAAGGGGCTACATCATAATCGAACATCGGATATGCTTGCCCGCCGTGCTGCTGATTCTGGTTCGCCTGCAATATAATCGACGCCAGCGCAAGCGCACTCTTAATATCCTGCGGCTCGCGCATATATCCATGACCCGTGTTGAACCCTTGCTTTAACAGCTTGCCAAGCGGGATTTGGCAGCACGTTGTCGTACCGGAAGCATAGAAATCGAGGTCATGCGGATACATCAGGTTTTGTTCCACTGCCTCTCTTACGTCAGCAGACAGCAGATGCTGAATCGTATACCAACGCGCGCTCTCGCTTGCGATTTTACCCATCATCCCCATAGGCGAACGTCCATCCACATTCGCATTTTCCTGCATCAGATCCTGATTTCCGCCGTCTACGATGTCATGCAGCGATGCCGTTAACCGCTCCGTGCCCGTCGGCTTGCTCCGTTCCCATACCGTGCTTGTTCGTTTCATGGATACCATCGTCATATCAACTCAGTCCTTTCACATTATGTACCTTCATTTTCAGTGCAAATCGTCTATGTCAACTATATCTAGTGTGTTTGTTTGAAAATGAGCACAATATGTATTATGAACGAACTCTTTTTCTCACAATATGAGATTCATCACGGACAAAATGACGAGCGTGCAAAAAGCGCCCGTTCTCGCCTCTACGAAGCGATTACGAGCGCCAATGTTCCATATGATGGATATTTGTTCTGCCCAATCCTTAGGACGAGGCCTGTGCTTCCGGGAACGCAGGCGACGCAAATTCATCGCCAAAAAATAAATCATCCAGAGAGCTTAATGTACCGTCCTCTTCGACCTGGTACACGGACATCTTGTCTCCGTTCACCGTCAGCTCTATATAACATCCCCAGCAATAAAATTGGTGGGAGCCAATCTTCCCGATATCTTTGGAATTGCAGTTCGGGCATCGCAACATCGTTCTCACCATTCCGTCCGTTGACTAATTTGTTCGTACCGTGCAGGCTATCCGCTATCCTCGAAGACAATAACATCAGTCCCCCATTTCAAGCGGCTTGTCCCATCTATCCGCCGTCTGCCCTCCAACAGGTCAGACAGCAAACCGTCTGAAATTTCCAGACCTGTTACTTGGTTACCCATATTTGGCTGAAAATAAACATCAGCGACCCATCCTAATTGCGATCCTTCACTTGTCATGACAGGCAAATCCTTCAACGCTCCATTCCCTGTCAAGAAAGTCCTCTCTATATGGATAGCCTCCGTCTGGCGGATGGCTGTATCATTCGCGATCATTATTGCGTCTTCTCCGCAGGCAGTTACCTCTTCCCAGCTAACCGATGGAGGAGGCGAACCCTTACGGGAACGACCATCAAGCTCTATATGCGTTATAGTCCAATCATTCGAAATGCGGATATCCTTCACCTTGGCCAATCGCTTCCCCGTCTCAATTGCATACACGGGAAGGCCGATCAGTTCCAACAGCTTCATATCGGGGCCCCCTCTTCAGCTAACGGCATTTTACAAAAATCATGCAGGTCGTTCTAGGTTCGAAATTGATGAAACCCTTCTTCGAGTACGACCTCGGCTAGCATGCCGCGTTATCTCAATCGCCCCTCCTTTCACGCTGTGACAGTCCCTTACTGTCTAGTACGAACACGTGATACGATGGTTGCAATTTGTTGCGCAGCGCAAGCAGCCTCTTCATTAGTATTGCCCAATCCGAAGCTGAATCGTACAGCCGTTCTCTTGCGCTCATCCGGTAAATCCATAGCTTCAAGCACATGCGACAATTCCAGCGAACCTGAAGTACAGGCGGATCCACTTGAGGCCATAATGCCAGCCAAGTCCAAGTTCATCAGCATTGTCTCGGTTGGCACGTCCAAGAAGCTGACATTCAGTACATGCGGCAAGTGCTCAGTAGGATGCCCGTTCATGACCACGCGATCCCCAAGTGCCAATGACAGCTCCATCCACAATGTATTGCGAATTTGTCCGAGCCCCTCAAGCTTCTCACTCAGCGAAGCATTCGCCACTTCCAGCGCCTTGGCCATACCAGCGATACCCGCTACATTCTCTGTTCCCGCTCTGCGCTTGCGTTCCTGGCTTCCTCCATATAACAGCGGATCCCAATGCACACCCGAACGCACATATAGAACACCCACGCCCTTAGGACCATTAATTTTGTGGGCAGAGAAGCTTGCGAAATCTACGGGGATCTCGCACAATCGAAATTTCAAATGACCCAGCACTTGCACAGCATCAGTATGCATAGCAATTCCACGCTCACGAGCCAAACGCCCGATTTCCTCAATTGGTTGAATTGTGCCTACTTCATTGTTGCCGTACATGACGCTTATAAGACAAGTATGGGGCTTCAGCGCAGCCTTAATTGCTTCAACCGATACTTTCCCAGTCTGATCCGGCGCCACATAAGTCACTTCAAATCCGAATTGCTCCAATCGCTCGCACGCATGCAACACCGCATGATGCTCAATTTGCGTCGTCACGATATGCGGCTTGCGAGCGGATGCTGGTTGATTGTGATCCGAACATTGCTGCAGCCAAGCAGACCATGCGGCACCGAAGACGGCAGCATTATCCCCTTCCGTCCCTCCGCTCGTGAAGATAAGCTCCTGAGGCTGGCACCCGAGCTGCGCGGCAATGCGATCACGAGCTTGATTCAAAGCGAGCTTCGCTTCGCGCCCGAACGCATGAACGCTGGAAGCGTTTCCGAACACTTGATGCATACTGTCGGTCATCGCTTGCAAGACATCCGGATGAAGTGGGGTTGTTGCTGCATGGTCGAAATAGATGCGTTCCATTGTATTCCCTCGTTTCTACTAATCCATATATCCTTATCAAGCTTATCTATTACGATAAGAAACTTGCTGTTTATCTTTCAATATTAAATATAGAACATATAGCTGTCTTGGCTTCCCTCATCCTTGTAGTTAACCAAATCAGCCAGTGTCGTGGAGTCCAAAACCTGTGCAATGCTGTCACGAATACGCAGCCACAAATCACGCTTCGCCGGATCGTCCTCTTCTGTAAAATCGACTGGCGAGATTGGACCCTCCAGCACGCGAATAATTTCACCTGCTGTAATATGCTCAGGCACTCCAGCTAGCACATAGCCGCCATAGGCTCCACGAATACTTTTTACCAATCCTGCATTACGCAGCGGAGCGATCAATTGTTCTAAATAATGCTCAGAAAGTTGGTTTTTCTCCGCAATGCTCTTTAGCGATGTTGGACCTTCTCCACAACTCCTTGCCAACTCCATCATAATGGTAAGGCCATAACGACCCTTTGTTGAAATTTTCATATTGTACACCTCATTATTTAATATCGTATCAATCCAATGTATTCCGATTAAGGCACCCTGTATATCGTAACATAACTCTTCCCTTTATGGACAATATTCTGCTTCGGCATTCACAAATTATTTCCATTTGCTTGAAATTTTCTTGACAACATGTCATATTTCCGGTATATACCCCCTTATGGTATAATACAAAAGGATGTGAATAAGGCGTGCCTTTGTAGCAATCCTTTATTATAAATTCGCGAGCCGACAGCCTTCAAACGGGCCGCAATTGCCACAGCTCGCAGCAAAGACGGTGATACAATGACAAAATCTAATGCGGACACTCGCGTCGTCGTCGGCATGTCAGGCGGCGTAGATTCCTCGGTGACGGCTCTGCTGCTCAAGCAACAAGGCTATGATGTCATCGGCATATTCATGAAAAACTGGGATGACACGGACGAATTCGGTCAGTGCACAGCCGAAAGCGATGCGGAAGATGTACGCCGCGTCTGTGAACAGATTGGCATCCCTTATTATACGGTGAACTTTGAGAAGGAATATTTCGACAAGGTCTTCACCTATTTCTTGGACGAATATCGTCGCGGCCGTACGCCAAATCCAGACGTTATGTGCAACCGCGAAATTAAGTTCGGTGAATTTTTGCAAAAAGCACTCGACCTAGGCGCGGATTATTTGGCGACAGGCCATTACGCTCGCGTCCTCCACGAGGATGGCAAGCATACCCTGCTGCGCGGTGTTGATAGCAATAAGGATCAAACATACTTCCTTAATGCCTTGAATCAGGAGCAGTTGGCAAAGGCGATGTTCCCTATTGGACATTTGCCGAAGCCGGAAGTTCGCCGTATTGCCGAAGAAGCAGGGCTGGCCACTGCCAAGAAAAAGGATAGCACCGGCGTATGCTTTATTGGAGAGCGCAACTTCAAGCAGTTTCTAAGCCAATACTTGCCTGCACAACCAGGTCAAATGATCGATATTCGAACACATGAGGTGAAAGGCCGCCACGACGGACTCATGTACTACACCCTAGGTCAACGCCAAGGCTTGGGCATTGGCGGCTCAGGTAGCGGAGAGCCTTGGTTCGTAGCAGAGAAAGACTTGACTAATAACGTGCTGTATGTCGTGCAGGGTGACGATCATCCTAGCCTCTACTCTACAGGACTTGTCGCTTCTCAAGTCAACTGGATTGCTGGCGACATGCCAAATGAGCCAATCCGCTGCACAGCCAAATTCCGTTACCGCCAGCCGGATCAAGGTGTCACACTCCAAAAGAACGCGGACGGAACGGTAGAGGTTACCTTTGATATCAATCAGCGTGCAGTAACCCCTGGACAAGCTGTCGTTTTCTATGATGGGGACACATGTCTAGGCGGCGGCACAATCGATATCGTTCACAAATTAAAGGCATAACCAATTCATATTCATAGGAATCAACAACAAGGGGGTTATCCCGCAGCTGCGCTTTAAAGCCTGCTCGGGATAACCCCCTTCGTCATTATGCTATATGCTTGAAGCTGTATTCATCATCGAATCATGATTGCTCGCTGCCCCCAGCTTTTTCACATGGAGACGCGCAATCCGGAAATGATCGGTTTCTTCAACAATAAATTCATACTCAAAAGCACCTTCGACTCGAGTACGTTGGCCAACCCGTGGCGGAACCTCGACCATGGCATACATCCAGCCACCAATCGTGTCGTAGTCTTCAGAACTGATCTCTGTGCCGAAATAAGCATTGACTTCCTCGATCAGCAACCGTCCGTCAATCGAAAAGTTTGTTTCGTTTTTCTTCTCGATTTGTGGCCTTTCCTCATCGAATTCGTCCTGAATTTCGCCTACGATTTCTTCCATAATATCTTCTAACGTGACCAAACCCGCTGTTCCACCAAATTCATCGATAAGCAGCGCGATCTGCACCTTATTTTTCTGCATTAATTTCAACAATGCGCTAATGGACATTGACTCCGGAACACTTAACATCGGTCGTACGATGGAACGAATGCTGTCCAAGTTTTCTGGCGCCTTCACAATGTCACGGATATGGATAAAGCCGATAATATTATCCTTATCGTTATCGCACACCGGATAGCGTGTGTGCATTTCCGTAAGAACCTTCGTCTTGTTCACCTCAAACGAATCCTGTACATATAAACAAATCATATCCGTTCTTGGTATCATAATTTCACGTGCATGCGTTTCCGTAAAATCGAAAATGTTGTCCACAAGTGCCAGTTCAGTATTATCAATGTACCCACTCTTATGGCTTTCCTTGACCAAGATACGAATTTCCTCTTCCGTATGTGCCGATTCATGCTCTGAAGCCGGCTCAATACCGAACAACTTCAGTACCAGGTTGGCCGTACCATTTAATAGCCAGATGAACGGATACATCACCTTATAGAATAAGCTTAATGGACCGGCAGTCCATAACGCTACTCGTTCAGACTTGCGTATTGCCAGAGTCTTCGGCGCAAGTTCCCCAAGAACGATATGCAGCACCGTGATGAAAATAAACGCGATAGCAGTTGATATGGAAGTGATAACCGCTGTTCCTGCCCCTAATGCCGTCAATGGCTTATACAGCAGTTGAGCAACTGTCTTCTCCCCGATCCAACCAAGGCCAAGCGAAGCAAGCGTAATGCCTAATTGGCAGGCTGACAAGTAAGCATCCAAATGCTCTGTCACATGCCGCGTCAGCTTTGCTTTTGCGTTCCCCTCCTGCACGAGTGTATCAAGACGACTCCCGCGCACCTTCACCATCGCGAACTCCGCCGCAACGAAAAAGCCATTCAAAAATACTAACAGCAGAACAAACAACATTCCCCAAAATATCGGTAACGGATCACTACTCACCCGATCTCCTGCCCACTCCCTATTCGAAACGGACAGGAACACCTCCCCATACAATAAAATAAAGACATACATCTATTATATAAGAAAATACATAAGAATCCTACTCTCATCCACCCAGTCATTGAACATATGAATATTAATGGGATTTTCATTATGTATATTCTTTCTTTATATCGTCCTATCACCAATTTTGTTGAAGATGAATCGGAACATAAAGTTTAATACATTCACTATTGTTCGGTCGCGTATCGAACCGCCTCATTTAACAGTTCGATAATATAGGCATCATCGCATGTGTACAAAATGTTCTGTCCTTCCCGGCGATATCTGACAAAACGATATGCCCGCAGTGTCTTGAGCTGATGGGATACTGCAGACTGAGATAGCTGCAGCGCGTCTGCCACTTGGTTCACAGCACATTCTTCACGCGCAAGAAGCGACAAAATTCGAATACGTGTTGGATCGCCCAGCGCTTTGAACGTTTGCGATACCCTTTCCAGCACTTCTGCATCCAAATCTTTTCCCAGGAAATAATTCATCTTCTTCTTCTCCTTTGTGTTGTTCATCCATATCTTGCTGCTATGCGTGAGAACGAGATGAACATACCTACATATGTATGGCACTGTTGCCAGTAGGTTATGACAAAGCGAAGAAAAATAAACATGGATTCCTTAGGAATCCATGCCAATTGGAAATTGGGCATGCATGAATTCTTCTTCTACACGGAAGGAAGCGGTGTAGGAGTAGGTTCTGCATAACCCTCTTTGTATTTAGTATCAATCGTTTGACGGATATCCTTCATCGACTTGCCATCACGGAGCATCAGGGAAGCTTCAACGGCGATATCAAGGCATACGCCACAACGAGTGCCATGATCATCCCATTCAATCTTTCCTTCTTCCTTCGATACAACGAAGCAATTCAGGTTGCTCTTATGTCCAGCCACTTCTCCACAGCCGCAATAACAAGGCATATATTGCAGCAGTTCACTGTTCGTAGCTGCAAGCTGATAAATTTGCTGCATTTCCTTCTGCTTATCCTTCAAGAATGGCGGAAGCTCATCAACAGACGCCGTAATTTGACGCAAATCACCATTTTTCATCAACCGATCATGCTGTCCTTTCGAAATATCCGCATGACTTTCCGCTTCCTTGCTATCAGAGGAGTTCCCACAGCCAGTTACAATTGCCAATACCAGTAAACTAATAACGAGTGCCAGTTTCGGGATTCGATTGCGACTTTGTTCTTTGTTAGCTCTTTGCCTGTGACTGAACATGAAAATACCCCCCACCAAAGTATTCATTTCAAATTCAATATAAAGGTCTGTCTAAACTAAGCGTCGCCTCGACCATGCGAGCCCCTTCTCCGCTCTTGGTTGATGCGCATTTTGGCTTCTGTCCCCTGCTCGTTCGCCATAAAGAATACCCGCTTCTTTATTGCGTCAGGCAGGTATTGCTGCTCCACATAGTGTCCTGGAAAGTCGTGTGGATACTGATAGCCCTTGTGTCCGAGCTTGTCCGCGCCTTTGTAATGCGTATCGCGCAAATGCAATGGCACTTCAGCCGTCTTAATATCTTCAAACGCCTGCATGACGCGAGCAATGGCAAGCGGGATCGAGTTGGACTTTGGACTTTCAACCGCGAATAAAATAGCTTGCGCCACGATGTACTTCGACTCCGGCCAGCCTATTCGATGATAGGCCTCCAGCGCACTAACAGCCTGCACCATTGCTTGCGGGTTCGCTAGTCCGATATCTTCGCTGCATGCAACGGTTAATCTGCGAATGAATGTCATTGGATCCATGCCCAGCTTCTCGACCGCATACAGGAACCAGAACAGGGCCGCATCACTTGATCCGCGAATGCTCTTGTGGAAGGCAGACAATACATCATACTGTACCGATTCATCTGCCTGTACAATCGGCCTTCGAACAGATTCTTCCGCCACTTCCAATGTAATGTGGACTGTCCCGTCTTCCCTCGGTGTCGTCGTCATTGCCGCCATCTCCAGCGCGTTCAATGCACGGCGTATGTCGCCATTCGCCATGGAAGCAATGTGTTCAAGCGCATCCGAGTCTGCCTGAACCGGCATGAATCCAAGTCCCCGCTCCTTATCAACCAAAGCCCGCTTCATCGCAATTAGCGAGTGCTCCTTCGTGAGCGGCTTCAATTGGAACAAGGTCGAGCGGCTGATTAACGCCCCATTTACATGATGGAATGGATTTTCCGTCGTTGCGCCGATGAATATAATCGTCCCCTTTTCAACGGCAGGCAGCAATGCATCCTGTTGTGATCGATTAAAGCGATGAACCTCATCCAAGAACAGAATAGTCTTGGTATTGTACATCTTCTTATTCGTATCAGCTTGTTCAATAACTGCTCGAACATCCTTAACTGATGCATCGACTGCATTTAAGCGAACGAATTCACCCTTCGTCTGCTCCGAGATGATATTAGCGAGCGTCGTCTTGCCGCAGCCTGGCGGCCCATACAGCAATATCGAGGAGACTCGATCCGCTTCAATCGCTCTTCGCAGCAGTCTTCCCGGCCCTACTATATGTTCTTGGCCAATATACTCTTCCAATGTTTTTGGCCGAATTCGATCAGCCAGCAATCGCATCGTCGGATGCTGCTGTTCTTCCCCATAAGAGAATAAATCCATATCTGTCACCCAAATTACAACTCTGCCAGCATGTCGCGGATCACGACACTGACCATAATAAGCCCAGCCACTGGCGGCACGAATGCGTTACTGGAAGGTGGCTGCTTCGCCTTGCGAATATCAGGGGCAGTATCCGGTACGATGCGCTCCGTAACATCCTCACGCGGCTTGATTGGCTCCTCTGTAGAGAACACAACCTTGACCCCTTTTCGAATGCCATCCTTACGCAGTTTTTGCCGAATAACGCGAGCAATCGGGTCGTAAGACGTCTCCGAAATATCAGCCACTTGGAAACGCGAAGGATCCATCTTATTCGCCGCACCCATACTGGAAATAATAGATATTTTCCGCTTTAAGCATTCTTTGATCAAGTGAATTTTATATACAATCGTATCCGATGCATCGACAACATAATCCAGTTCATACTTAAATAATTCTTCGTATGTTTCTTCCGTATAGAACATGTTAAGTGCAATCGCATCACAATCTGGATTGATTAGCTTAATCCGATCACGCATCAATTCCGCCTTCTTCTGACCAACAGTAGTCGTCAAGGCGTGAATTTGCCGATTAATGTTCGTAATATCGACTGTATCTTTATCAATGAGAATAATTCGACCTACACCGGTGCGTGCCAATGCCTCTGCAGCCATTGAGCCAACACCGCCGATTCCTAGAACGGCGACTGTGCTGTTTTTAAGCTTCTCCAAGCCTTCCGGCCCAATCGCAAGTTCCGTACGTGAAAATTGATGCAGCATAACGTCCTTTTCCTCCTGCGTCTCATTATCCATGCATGGTTTATGCATCGTGTCATGTGCAAATTTGCCCGTCAATTGGCACACTTCTGCACAAATGGCAACACTCTTCTGCACAAAAAGCCATCATGCATCAAGTTCGCATCCTAGATGCTTAATCTTCTACTCTATATCGTATCATAGACAGGCCCAAGAACATAGCGTAACGCCCCTTGCCCAAGCATCCGCTAGATAGGAATTTCGGGCGAGGGGCGTTATGTGCTAACAGCTTCTTTTCAGCCGTCCGGCTTATTGCTCTTCGTTATTCTCTTGTGTCTTCTCTTCTTTTTCTTTTTTCTTGTACGTCGACTTAATATGCAATACGTCCAACTGAGACTTATCAACGACGTTAGGCGCATCTGTCATCAAGTCTGTCGCACTTGCCGTTTTCGGGAATGCAATCGTTTCACGCAAGTTCGTACGACCTGCAAGCAGCATCACGAGACGGTCTAAGCCAAACGCAATACCGCCATGCGGAGGCGTGCCATATTCGAAGGCATTCATCAAGAATCCGAATTTTTGCTGTGCTTCTTCTGGTGTGAAGCCAAGCGCCGCGAACATCTTCTCCTGTACATCGCGGTTGTAAATACGCATCGAACCACCGCCGATTTCATAGCCGTTCAAGACAAGGTCATAAGCTTGAGCGCGAATTTGGCCTGGATCTGTATCGAACAATGCCAAGTCTTCGTCTTTCGGACGTGTGAACGGATGATGTTCAGCCACATAACGCTTCGCTTCTTCGTCGTAGCCGAGCAGCGGGAAGTCAACAACCCAAGCGAACTTGAACACACTGTCATCAATCAGGTTCAAGCGGCGGCCAATCAAGAGGCGAAGGTTGCCAAGCACATCGTATACCACTTTACGCTTGTCCGCCGAGAAGAGCAGCAAGTCTCCTTCTTCTGCGCCTGTGCGCTCACGAAGAGATGCGATTTCTTCCTCACTCATGAACTTCACGATTGGACCGCGGAATTCGCCGTCCTTCACTTGAATCCAAGCCAAGCCTTTTGCCCCGTAGCGTGCTGCAAACGGCGCCAAATCGTCAATGTCCTTGCGGCTCCATGTTCCGCAGCCTTTGGCATTCAGCACTTTTACAACGCCGCCCTTTTCGATCACTGACGCGAAGACCTTCACACCGCTGTTTTGTACGATATCGCACACATCCACAAGCTCAAGACCGAAGCGAAGATCCGGCTTATCGGAACCGTACTTCTCCATTGCGTCTTGATACGTAATGCGTTGGAATGGCGTAGGGATATCTACACCAACCGTTGTTTTAAACAAGCGAACCATCAATTGTTCCATCATCTCGTGCAATTGCTCGGTAGACATGAAGGACGTTTCGATGTCCACCTGAGTGAATTCTGGCTGACGGTCTGCACGCAAGTCCTCATCGCGGAAGCAACGCGCAATTTGATAGTATCGCTCAACGCCGGATACCATAAGCAACTGCTTAAAGATTTGCGGAGATTGCGGCAGCGCGTAGAATTCGCCTGGATGCACACGGCTCGGTACCAAGTAGTCTCGCGCACCTTCTGGCGTGATCATCGTCAAGATAGGTGTTTCTACATCGATGAATTCATTCTCTTCCAGGAAATCACGGAATACTTTCGTCGCTTTGGAACGAAGCATCAGCGTCTTCTGCATTTCCGGACGACGAAGATCCAAATAACGATATTTTAAGCGAAGGGATTCATCAATTTCGATACCGTCCTCAATGAAGAACGGTGGATTCTTCGCAGCATTCAAAATTTCAATTTCCGTTACACGAACTTCTACTTCGCCAGTTGGCAGGTTAGGGTTCACTGTTTCAGCATCACGCTCAACAACCGTACCGCGTACAGCAAGCACATATTCGTTGCGAGCACGATCTGCGATATCATGCGCTTCTTGAGAAAAATCTGGGTTAAATACGATTTGGACAAGACCACTTCTATCGCGCAAATCGATGAACAATACGCCTCCCAAGTCACGGCGACGTTGTACCCAACCATTCAGGGTAACCGTTTCACCAATTTGATCTCTTGTAATCTTTCCGCACTGATGCGTTTTGTACATCATAGGATGCACGCTCCTCACTTCAATATAGTCAGTCCATTAAACGAATGGAATCGAGCCTTGTTAAGCTCGTACGATCGCTTCAGCCAATTCTTCCAGCTTCACGAACTGCTGCTCGCCAGTAGCTAGGTTCTTCAATGCGATTTCACCGCGCGACAGCTCGTCGTCGCCGAGAATCCCTGCATATCGAGCCTGCATCCGGTCAGCAGACTTCATTTGCGCCTTCATCTTACGGCCTTGGTAGTCCTTCTCGGCGGCAATCCCGGCTGTACGCAATGCGTACAATACCTTCGTCACCTCATCCTCGGCCTGTTCACCCAAGCCGACAAGATAAATATCAAGCGGAGGCTGCTCATTGCAGGCAATGCCTTGCTTATCAAGCAGAAGCACAATTCGCTCCATCCCGATACCGAAGCCGATACCTGTCTGCTCAGGCCCGCCAATTTCAGAGACAAGACCGTTGTAGCGACCTCCGCCGCCTACGGTGTCAATTGCTCCAATACCTTGCGCTTTATATTCGAATGCCGTATGCGTGTAGTAATCCAACCCGCGTACAAGACGGTGGTTCACTTCATAATCAACGCCCATCGCCGTTAAATGCTGCTTCACCTTCTCAAAGTGTGTCGCGCACTCTTCGTCCAAGCTGTCTAGAATGGATGGTGCATTCGTGAACTTGTCCTGATCGACCTTACAGTCAAGCACACGCAGCGGATTACGCTCCATCCGGGACTGGCAATCCTTGCACAGCGTCTCCTTCATCGGCATCAGGAAGTCGAGCAAGCGCTCGCGGTAAGCCGCACGGCTTGTTGCGTTGCCGACAGAATTAATCTCGACGCGTACACCGCTTAAGCCAATATCTTTCATAAACTGATAGCCAAGCGCAACAATTTCGGCGTCTAAGCTAGGATCAACAGACCCGAAGGCCTCCACACCGAATTGGTGGAACTGGCGATAACGTCCCGCTTGCGGGCGTTCATACCGGAACATTGGACCAATGTAATACAGCTTCGTCAAGTCAGGGTCGCCATACAGCTTGTTCTCTACATACGAGCGAACTACGCCTGCTGTATTTTCCGGGCGCAGCGTCATGCTGCGGTCACCCTTATCACGGAACGTATACATTTCCTTTTCAACGATATCCGTTGTTTCACCAACACCGCGCTCAAACAACTCAGTCTGTTCGAAGATCGGAGTCCGGATTTCTTTAAAGTTAAAGCGGCGGCATATATCCCGAGCTTTTTGCTCGACCGTTTGCCAAATTTCAACCGTCCCTGGCAGCAAATCCTGCGTACCCGTAGGTTTTTGATATGCCATGAGCGCTAACCTCCTAATTGTTTTGTCTGTAAAATAAAAAAATCTCCCGCCCCGCAAATGATTCATTTGCAAAGGGACGAGAGATGGTATGTTCCATTCACCCGTGGTGCCACCCACATTCCGCAATCGTAAGCATCAGTGCTCTAAAAACATGTGCACACAGATGTAATCTCCGATCACGCTTCATTCACGTGTAACGTACGTCATACGCCGTACGGCTACTAATTTGGACATCACTATTGTCCTAACACGAAAGCTTCGGTTCGATAAGTCCGATGCATTTCCGTTCGCCGCAGGTTCTCGAGGATGTCATTCATCCGTCCATCAGTAAGGTTCTTCCAGCCGTGGAACCTCTCTCTGCACATGTGGGTTCGAATTACTTGTTCCTGTCATCAAATCATCATTTTCATTTTACATGTAAAGTCGGAATATAAAGAACATTGTAATGATGTAGCACGCTAAAGTCAAGAAAAAAACCTACATCACTGTAGGTTTATCAATAAGATATATTTTTAAAAGGGGGTCATGTCTGTTATTATAGGTATCCAATGTTAAAGAAACATGAAACAAAGATTACAATCAGATTACAAAAAATAAAGCGCTTTATTTTTTCTATCTCCTCCGAAAACATACGCGCTCTAATGGGCACAGTGCATTATCCAGAAGTTTAGAAGTAAAGCTGAGATTGCAATTGGGCATGGGCCACTATCGCTTCACCCCTGCCCCATCCCGACGCATCGCTTGCCGATGCTCTTCCTCCTGCTGCAATGCCGCAGCGGATTCACGCATTGATTGCATTCCTGATAAACAACTATACTGTATTGCTAACTGATGCAATGACTGGCGCATCGAATCGCTCCTCTGCCTAGGACGTCAAATAAGTACATAAGTACCAGTCCTAGTATAGCCAGCCAGGAAGCTGTTATTCAGAGCGACTGTCGAGGACAAGCGTAACCGGCCCATCATTGATTAAATGCACGTCCATCATAGCGCCGAACTTCCCTGTCGCAACCTCTAAGCCAAGCGTGCGAAGGCGCTCATTGAACGAATCATACATGGGTTCTGCCTGCTCAGGACGAGCCGCTGCCATAAAGTTAGGACGTCTGCCCTTCCGGCAATCCCCGTACAATGTAAACTGCGACACCGACAAAATTTTGCCGTCTACGTCCTGCACAGAGCTGTTCATTTTCCCCGTTTCATCTTCGAAAATACGAAGACCTGCTAATTTTTCCGCCATCCATTCGATATCACGCTCTGTATCTTCATGAGTAATGCCAACTAGCAGCATTAATCCATGCTCAATTCGGCCAACCGTTACTCCGTCAACATCTACATGCGCCTCTTTACAGCGCTGCACCACTACCTTCATATCGCTTCCTCCTTGTAATTCCGCCATACAATGCCAACCGAATACTGTTCTAACCAAATAACTTCTATCGAAGCAATTTCATCGCTTGGCTTACCTGTTCATCTTGCAGATGCATCACAGTTTGTCTGCGCAATGTCAACTTCCCCTACATGACAAAAAGGCAGCGAATTATTGCATAATTCGCTGCACCGTATATACATCTTTTACTCGTTTAATCTTCTCCACTACAGATTGCAAATGATCCGTATTCCGAATCAAAATTGTCATATGAATCATTGCCAGCTTATTGCGGTCAGAACGACCGGATACCGCCGCAATATTTGTCTTGCTTTCCGACACAGCCTGCAGCACTTCATTCAGGAAGCCGCGACGATCCATGCCTGTTATTTCAATATCGACACTGTAGTTCGCCTCAGCAGACTCTCCCCACTCTACATCAATCATGCGCGCAGCGTCTTCGCCGTCGGTTGTCGATACGACGTTCACGCAATCCGCACGATGAACGGATACGCCTCTCCCCCGGGTTACATAACCAACAATGTCATCACCCGGCACAGGATTGCAGCATCTTGCAAAGCGGACAAGAAGATTATCGATGCCCTTGACCGTAATTCCGTGAGTCGGCCGATGTTTGCGAACCGGCTCCTTCTTCACTTCCTTCACTTCATGCGTCAATTCAATCTGATTTGCTTCCTCGGCCTCTTTGCGCATCTTCTCTGTCATACGCGTACAGACCTGCGCTGCAGTTATCCCACTGAAACCGACAGCAGACATCATATCCTCAATATCGTTGAAGTTGAATTTCTTAGCTGCTTCCATCAGCTTCTCATCGCACATCCATACGAATGGCTCGAGTCCAAGACGCTTCAGCTCACGCTCAATCGCTTCCCGGCCCTTCTGCACATTTTCTTCCCGCTTCTCCTTCTTGAACCACTGCTTAATCTTGGAGCGCGCATGTGAGGACTGGGCAATCTTAATCCAGTCTGGGCTAGGCCCATAGGAATGCTTCGAAGTCAAGATTTCAACAATATCTCCGGTCTTTAGCTGATGATCTAGCGGTACAATCCGCCCATTCACCTTCGCACCGATTGTCCGATTTCCGACCTCTGTATGGATACGGAATGCAAAATCAAGCGGTACAGATCCGGCAGGAAGCTCAATGACTTCCCCCTTAGGCGTAAATACGAATACGAGATCTGAGAAGAAATCCATTTTAAGCGACTCAACAAATTCCTGAGCATCCTTGGTTTCCTGCTGCAAATCCAAGATCTCACGCAGGAAGTGCATCTTCTCTTCAAAGCTGCCGCCAATCGTACCATTGCCTTCTTTGTAAGCCCAGTGAGCCGCGATACCATACTCAGCCGTACGGTGCATATCCCAGGTGCGAATCTGCACTTCTGTTGGCTCGCCCGTAGGCCCAATGACCGTGGTATGCAAGGATTGGTACATATTCGTCTTCGGCATCGCAATATAATCTTTGAAGCGACCCGGCATCGGCTTCCACAATGTGTGGATAATCCCCAAGGTCGCGTAACAGTCTTTAATATTGTCGACGATAATTCGAATCGCAAGCAAGTCATAGATTTCATTAAATTGCTTGCTCTTCGCCGTCATTTTTTTGTACACACTATAAATATGTTTTGGACGTCCAGACAAGTCAGCCGTAATGCCCATCTCATCAAGCTTTTCCTTAATTCGGGAAATGACATCCGAAATATATTGCTCTCGCTCTGCCCGCTTCTTATGCATCAAATTGGCAATGCGATAATACTGCTGCGGATTCAAATATCGAAGCGCAATGTCCTCCATCTCCCATTTGATCGCGGAAATACCGAGACGATGCGCAATCGGACAAAAGATTTCCAGCGTTTCGTATGCAATCCGACGCTGACTTTCCTCCGACTGATATTTGAGCGTTCTCATATTATGGAGTCTGTCCGCAAGCTTAATCACGATGACTCGAATATCATTCGCCATAGCTACGAACATTTTACGATAGTTTTCATTTTGCTGCTCTTCTTTGGAGCGGAATTGAATGCGTTCCAGCTTCGTCAGCCCGTCAACGAGCATCGCGCATGTTTCCCCGAATTTAGCACGCACTTCCTCCAGGGATACGGATGTATCCTCGACGACATCATGCAGCAAGGCGGCAACGACAGAGGTAGGATCCATCTGCATGCCCACGACAATGTCTGCAACAGCCAGCGGATGCAATATATAAGGTTCACCAGATTTCCGGACTTGTCCGGTATGCGCTTTGTCCGCAAAATCGTATGCTTCGCGGATGCGATCGAGATCCGGTTCTTTCATATAGGTCGCAGCTTTCTCAATTAATTGCTCGATACCCATTGGAGTCGACTCGGTTCCTTTCTTCATCCGGGGGCACCTCCCCTAGATTACAGAGTATCCTATAATTATGCCTTTATTCGGTGTCACTCGTCAATGGTTTCCGATCTTCATCGTTCATAGATCTTGCTTATATATGTCGAAATTTGTAGATTATTCTCGAATTTTATGGGCATTTGACGTTTTTTTATGCAAAACGAGTAAAATGTTGTTGAAATGAAGGGGCCTTAACCTGTAAATTATATAGTTGGGTCTGTAAGCGGTAGTTCAAAAAGTCCATTTTGATTACAAACTTTTGAACATTGATTGTAAAACACGTCCCTGTCACAACTACATATCTGAAAAAGGAGTGCATTCGCTTGCAACGCGAAATTCAAGTGCATGAAAAACCTGGCTTCGCTCCAGGACTGCTGCTAAGCATTCAACATTTGTTCGCCATGTTCGGCTCAACCGTGCTCGTACCTAACCTGTTCGGAGTCGATCCAGGGATTGTGCTGCTGATGAACGGGCTAGGCACATTATTCTATCTCATACTGTGCCGCGGTATGATTCCCGCTTATTTGGGATCCAGCTTCGCCTTCATTTCGCCGGTCTTAGTTGTTCTCGCTGGTCATGCGGAGAACTATGCGCAAGCATTGGGCGGCTTTATCGTATCGGGCATTATATTTATCCTGGTGTCCCTCATTGTCAAAATGGCAGGCACCCGCTGGCTTGACGTATTGTTCCCCCCTGCAGCGATGGGCGCCATTGTTGCGGTTATCGGATTGGAACTTGTGCCGGTTGCAGCCAACATGTCTGGCTTCATTCCTGCGGGCCCAGATGCCGCGTTGGATGGAAAAGCGGTAACGCTCGCATTGATCACATTGGGTGTAACCGTAATCGGCAATGTCATGTTCCGTGGATTTTTCAAAATAATCCCGATACTGATCGGCATTATTTCTGGTTATGTATCAGCTTACTTTATGGGCTACGTGAATATGGATAAGGTCGTTGAAGCATCATTTATCTCACTGCCTACGATTACAACTCCAGAATGGAATATGACTGCCATACTTACTATCGTTCCAGCAGCGCTCGTCGTTGTCGTGGAGCATATCGGTCACTTGATGGTAACGAGCAACATTGTTGGCAAAGACTTATCCAAGGAGCCTGGTCTGCACCGCTCCTTGCTTGGCAACGGAATATCGACGGTCATTTCCGGATTCTTCGGTTCTACACCAAATACAACATACGGTGAAAATATCGGCGTTATGGCGCTGACTCGCGTCTATTCGGTCTGGGTTATCGGCGGCGCTGCTGTATTTGCGGTAATCCTGTCGTTTTTCGGCAATGTATCCGCACTAATTGCGAACATTCCAGTTCCCGTTATGGGCGGCGTTTCCCTGCTCTTGTTCGGGGTCATTGCCGCATCAGGTCTCCGCGTTCTGGTGGACTCGAAGGTTGACTTCAGCAAGCCGAAAAACCTGCTGCTAACAACACTCGTCATTGTCATCGGTATCAGCGGTGCCAAGCTACAGTTCGGTGCTGTAGAATTGAAAGGGATGGCGCTTGCAACTGTGCTCGCGATCGTACTGAACGTGTTCTTCATCATTTTGGACAAGCTGCATCTGTCTAACGAATAATATGAATGCAAAAATCCCCTTGCTCACCAAATCTCCATCCTGTAACGGATGAAGAAGGTAACAAGGGGATTTTTATGACTTTTTTGTCAGTTATGCATATTAATATTTCACAAGAGAAATAATGTCGATATCCTCGCCCAATTTTTCACGGCCGTTCAAATGACTGAGCTCAATCAAGAAAACTGCACCAACCACTTCCCCGCCCAATTGACGAACAAGGTCGATCGACGATTTGATTGTTCCGCCTGTCGCAAGCAGATCATCAGCGATGAGCACTTTTTGGCCAGGCTGAATCGCGTCTTTGTGCATAGCCAGCTTATCCTTGCCATACTCCAGATCATAGCCAACCTCAATTGTCTCACCCGGAAGCTTGCCGCTTTTACGAATCGGAATGAAGCCAGCACCGATAGACAACGCCAATGGAGCGCCTACTACGAAGCCGCGAGCTTCTGGTCCTGCTACGAGATCAACTTGTTTGTCCTTTACGAGTTCATGCATCGCTTCAATTGTCTTCTTGTATGCTTGACCGTCCTTGAGCAATGTCGTAATATCCTTGAAGCTGATGCCTGGCTGCGGGAAATCAGGAATCACCCGAATATACTGTTTTAATTCTTCCATGTAAAAATCCTCCTTCATAATCATCCAACTTAAATATCGTTACTTGTAACGCGCTTCATCCCAATATGACCATAGCCATGCTGCCAATTCTTCAGTAACCGGCTCATACCAGCGACTTTCCCATGCAGCTGCGGTCATCCAATCCTGATAGCGCTGTGATTGTTCAAGTGATGTACGGTTCGGCTGCTGTACAATGCTGTAAACGGTATTGTGCGTAGAAGATGTACATGTAATAAAGTCCAATTCCTTGAACACCTCCATCAGCATCAGCAGTTCTCGTTCATTCATGCGCAATCGCTTCACAAGCGAAGACTGTGTGGACTTCTCCATATTCCAAGAGCCGATCCGCTTGAGCTCGGTATATGCGTAGCCCATTCGATCACGGCTTGGCGTGAACAGTCGTCCGCCTTCCGGCTGTCGAGGGAGAATGGCATATATTCTGCCTACGTTCGGGAGCTGCTCCGCCAGCCGCTTCAACTCCCACTCGGATGGAGGGATGCTGCACAGCACCAACTCATGAATATGCTTAGACATATTCCCGAGCATCGATTTATCCGCTGTCCATCCCCAAGAGCTCGGTATTACAGTTGGCCCTTCTAATTCATCACTGTATAGCCACACGAACGGTTCGGCGGCATATACACCTGCTTGTTCCCGTGTCATGAGCAGTGCGCTAGTTTGCGGTTCATCCTGCTCCAATGTTCTTGCCAGCTCTATCGCCGATTCAAGCGGACGTGCTGTCGATCGGTGATCGAATAGCTGTCGTTTCGTGATGCGGATATCCTGCATCATCAGCTGTGGCTTGCGCTGTCCATTCCATTCATTGATTGACAGCTCCCCAAGCACATCAGCTTGTACATCAGTGGCAATTCGGTGAGACAGTGCCCCTTTGTGAAAAGCCACCGCATCCAATGTAGCACGCTCTTTGCCTAACATCAACTTTAAATGTTGTCCTTCTTTCCCCATTGTGCGCTTGTCACGCACTACCGCGTTGCGAATGACCACACGGGGACTAGGATTGCCCATTCCAAATGGAGCAAGACGGTCTAGCTGTTCAATGACTTCCAGCGGCACATCTGCAAGTTCACATTCCGCATCGACTTCCGTGCAAGGAATATAGTCCTCTTCCGTCAGCTTATCCGCCGCCATCTGGTTCAAGCTCTCCTCCAGCGCAGACAGTCGGTCTCGATGCAGCGTCATGCCAGCAGCAGCTTGGTGTCCGCCAAAATGTTCGAACACTTCTGCGCAATCTGTCATCGCTTCATACAAATCAAAACCTGCAATTGAGCGAGCCGATCCCTTGCATAAACCAGATTCTTCATCAATCCCAAGCACGAAGGTAGGCCGATAGTATCTTTCAACTATTTTGGAAGCGACAATGCCGATAACCCCGACATTCCAGCCTTCTGCTGCAAGAACGATAACATTCGGAATTTCTCCCGTATCTGCCATTTTCTCTGACAGCAGCACCTCTGCTTCCTTCACGATGCTTTCGACGATCTTCTGACGCTCCTTATTCAATCGATCCAGTTCCGTTGCATAAGCAATAGCCGTCTCGTCATCATCAGCCGTCAATAGCTGCACTGCAATATCCGCGTGATCGAGCCGGCCGCTTGCATTAATGCGCGGAGCCATCGAGAAGGCAATGCTTGTCGATGTTACATCTTTCGGATCTATCGCTCCAATTGTCATCAAGGCGCGAATGCCCGCATATTGCGATCGCTTCATGCGATTCAGCGCTTCTTGTAAAATGACCCGGTTTTCTCCAAGCAGCGGCATTAAGTCGGCTACCGTCCCAATAGCAACAAGCTCCAGCCATTGCTGCGGCACCTCGCCTATAAGCGCATGCGCCAGCTTGAAGGCAACACCTACACCTGCCAGTCCCTTAAATGGGTAAGGGCAATACGGAAGCTTAGGGTTAACGAGAGCGTATGCTTCAGGCAGCTGCTCAGGAGGCTCGTGATGATCCGTTATGACGACATCGATGCCAAGCTCCTTTGCATAAGCCACCTGCTCAACAGCGCTTATTCCGGTATCTACCGTGACGATAAGCGTACAGCCTTGCGCCTTCGCATCATCAATCGCCCCATTGTTCAGTCCGTAGCCTTCATTGGCACGGTGCGGGATATAATAATCAAAGTTCGCCTTTAGCTCCCTCATGAGAAAAATCATGAGCGAGGTGCTCGATACGCCGTCCGCATCATAATCGCCATAAATTCGGATTTTCTCCCCGTTTTTCAGCGCCCGTTGTATCCGTTCCACCGCTTCTACCATCCCTGCCATGAGGAACGGGTCATGCAGGTGGTTGACATCAGCATATAAAAACTGATGGATCTGCTCCGCAGTGTCAATCCCGCGTACGACCATCATACGAGCCAGCAATGGTGAAATGTTGGCCTCTTCGGCTAATTGACTCACACGCTCATCTGACGTTTCCGCGCAAATCCACCGTGAACGTGGATGAAGCATTCCTTCTCTCCTTTATTCCTTATTGCAGCAATGTGGATGTATCCTCGCCGACACGCGCTTCCTGTGGTCGATAAGGGAATCCGGGATCAAATGGATTCACATGCACGAATACATCTGCCACATGAATAAACCGCTGCATTAAATGTTTTTTGACTCGCTTGGCGACTGTATGTCCTTCCGCCACAGTCAAGCGAGGATTGACGCTAATTTTGACATCTACAATGACGTAATGCCCATGCTCACGGGCCCGCAGCTCATCGATAGTTATGACCCCATCGACTGACTGCACGGCACGAATGAGCGGATTCGCATCTTCGTCATGCAGCACATGATCCATTGTCGAGTGTATGGAATCAAGCACAAGCCGATAACCCATTCTCAGGACAAGCAGAGCCACTACAGCGCCTGCCACCGGATCCATATACAGCAACCAGCCGATTCCCAGCTTCCCGCCTATCATCGCTGCGCCAACACCAGCCAGCGCTGCTATGGATGAATATACATCGGAGCGATGCTCCCATGCATTGGCAATCAGTGCCTGCGAAGACAATCGCTTTCCTAATCGGAATTTATATTGGAACATGCCTTCCTTCACTGCAATAGACAAAATAATAGCTGCTAGTGCGTACCATTCCGGCACGACGACACTCCCATGCCATATGGACTTCACTGCCGAAATAGCTAATTCGATGCCGACAACTAATAGCAATACCGATACTACTATCGCAGCAATCGTTTCGGCTTTCCCGTGACCATACGGATGATCCTTGTCTGGAGGCCGCTTAGCCGCCTTCAAGCCGACTAGAACAGCAAATGAGCCTGCTACATCTGAGGCGGAATGAAAAGCATCTGCGATCAGCGCCTGACTCCCGGAAAAAAAACCAGCAATTCCCTTGACTCCAGCTAATAAGATGTTCCCGATAATTCCTACCCAGGCTCCCATCTCCGCCTTGGCAAATCGATCAGTAGACATGCAGCATCCCTCGTTTGGTCATCATAGTGATCATGGCGGCTTACACAACGCCAAAACCGCGTCACAAACGGACGCGGCTTTATCGTATGTTTCTTAACTCCAGATTATGAGAGAAAAGAAAAACAAATGGGTTCTTAACGCATTACTTCGCTTCCTGCGGTTTAGCAGCAGCTTTTGGCTTCTTGTTTTCCTTGTTCTTTAGTACGACCCACAATGGGCTCGCAATGAAGATAGAGGAGTAAGCACCAAAGCCGAGTCCGAACAAGATCGCAAGTGAGAACATCCGAATAGACTCACTGCCGAAGATGAACAAGCAGAGCGCCGTTACCAATACGGTCAATACCGTGTTGATGGAACGGGTCAGCGTTTGGTAAATACTATCATTTACCAAGTGAGCCAAGTCGTCCATGCTCTTGATCTTTGAGAACCGCAAGTTTTCCCGAATCCGGTCAAAAATAACGATCGTGTCGTTAATGGAATAACCGATAATCGTCAGCACCGCAATAATGAATGGGAGCGTGACCTCCAATCGGAAGATAGAGAACAAGCTGATAACCATAAAAGCATCATGCAGCAGGGCGACTACCGCAGATACGGCAAAGCGCCATTCAAAGCGAATGCTGACATAAATAATAATGCCGATACTCGCAATCAATACAGCAAGCAGTGCATTACGTTGCAATTCACGCGCAATTTCTACATCAACCGTATTGACTTCCATCGAAGAGCCTTGATCGAGCTTCTTCATATCAGCTTTGAACTGCTTCTCATGCTGTTCATCAAGAACCTCTGTGAAACGGATGGTAATACGCTCCGTCCCCATTGTGATCGTAGGTTCTTTTTTGAAATTATACGTTTTCAGCAGATCTTCCACCTGTGACTTCTCAATTTTCTTGGTCAGGTTGATATCCACATTCGTACCAGAGCTGAAATCAACACCATAATTCAATCCGAATATCGATAGAGACAACGCACCGAGAATGGTAATCACGATCGAGAAGATAAAGAAATATTTACTCTGATGAACAAAGTTGAATGTTCCTTTAAAGCGCACGGATTTCACTCTCCTTTACGCCGAAATATCCTGGCTTGCTCAATAGCTTCGATTTCGCAAGCAGATGCAGGAACACACGAGATAAAAATACGTTTGTAAAGATACTGCAGATAACCGTCATCATCAAGATAAGTGCAAAGCCTTTAACAGAGCTTTCACCCATAATGTACATAACGACACCCGCAATAATGGTTGTTACGTTCGCATCCATAATCGTTCTGAACGAGTTCTTGGAACCTGCCTTGAGAGCAGAGTTAATCGACTTGCCGCTGCGCAGCTCCTCTTTGATCCGTTCATAGGTAATAATGTTCGCATCGACTGCCATACCAAGACCGAGAATGAACGCTGCTATCCCCGGCAATGTCAATGTAATGTCAGCCAGCCAGAACAGCACGAGCAGAAGCCACGTGAACAAGATGAGCGAGAAGCTCGCAATTACCCCTGGCAAACGGTAGACTAGAAGCATGAACACGAGAATGAGTGCCGATCCGATCAATCCGGCTTTTACCGTTTGTTCCAACGATAGCTTACCAAGTGTAGCAGCTACACTTTGCGAATATTTCTCGGTCAGCTTCAGCGGCAATGCGCCGAGGTTAATCGTATCGCGAAGCTCATTTGCTTCTTCATTCGTGCGTTGACCCGTAATCGTTGCTTCGCCACCTGGAATCTCGTAGTTGACAGCAGGATCAGAAATCATTTGCTCGTCCATGTAAATAGCGAGATGATTGCGGGCTTTAGCAGGGTCAGGATCTGCAAGTGAAGCAAGTCTCTTCGTAATCTCAGAGAATTTCTTCGCATCCTTCAGCTTGATTGCTACGATCGGACGTTGCAAATCATCAAACACGACGCTAGCGCCGCCTTCTTTGAAGTCTGTACCTTGCAACTCAATTTTGCAATAATCCGTTGCATTTTTACAGCCATCGCTGCTGCGGAACGTCAATACAGAAGGTTCCTTCAATTTTTTACGCACTTCTTCTTCATTTTTCACATCGGCCAGCTTGACGCGAATCCGATCCGAACCTTCAATCGTAATTTCTGGTTCGCTAGTACCTTGAGCATCAATACGCTTACCCAAGCTCTTTGCCGTTTGTTTCATCGCCTCATTTGTAATTTTCCCACCCGACTCAAGCGGCGATGCTTGATACAATATTTCAAAGCCGCCTTTCAAATCGAGTCCAAGACGTATGTTGTTGACGATCGAAGGGCTTGTCCATAAAATGACGCCTAGCGAAACGACAACGATGAGCAGGAATGCGATCACCCTTTTCATATCGTCCCTAGTCCCCTTTCATATTCAATATTCCTATTATATCGGCGCTTATTTTTCGAGTCAATTTTAAGAGTCATGGCAAAAAACATAAAAAAGGCCTCGCCTTATAAAAAAGGAGAGCCCCGATATGCGGCAATTGTCATATAATTCATGAATTGCGTTGCTTTCAGCGATAAAATATCATTCACAACTTTATGCAGCGCCGGCTCACTTCCGCTTTTTACATATTTCGAACTTACACACTCCCATACATCTTTTCCGGTAACATGCTCGTATCCAATAAGACGAAGCTCTTCTGCTTTGCTTTCACAGCACAGCTCAATTGCCTCAATACGATCTGCATCACTAATCAGTTCTGTCATGCCGCTTAACTCCCTTCTCCTCGTCAGACATAATTCGACCTGCCCTTTATAAATTCCTGCTAACGCTGAGCTCCAAAGGCTGAAAAATCTCTATCATGTATCCGGTATGGTTTGTGGACAACCGCATATGAATGATATTGGGCGGCAATCATGTGCTGAAGTTCGCGTGAGAAGAGGGATACCATTGTTAAAATCTACTTTACAAAAGCAAACATTTATTCAAGGCACACTTATTTTATTGGCTGCTGGCATTGTTAACCGTATCCTAGGATTTATCCCGCGCATTATGCTGCCTCGCATCATCGGTGCAGAGGGCGTTGGTATTTATCAACTTGGATACCCTTTCCTAATCGTGATCATTACCCTAATTACAGGTGGGATTCCCCTTGCAGTGGCCAAGCTTATCGCCGAAGCAGATGCCGTGGGCGATCAGCAGCGAGTAAAACGGATACTGTCATTGGCACTTAAAATAACAATTGGTGCCTCTATTGTATTTTCAGCAGCTCTTCTGATCCTTGCACCATGGATTACAACACACGTCTTAACTGACAGCAGGGTGTATTATACGTTTTTAGTAATGACTCCGATTATCATCGTTATCGCTGCCTCATCCGTGTTTCGCGGCTACTTCCAAGGCATGCAGAACATGATACCAACCGCAACCTCTCAGGTGGTAGAGACCATTATTCGAATTTTCACGGTTATTGCATTTGCTTATATGTGCTTGCCGTATGGCTTGGAATGGGCAGCTGCAGGCGCCATGGCAGGTGTCGTGATTGGGGAAATCGGAGGATTTGCAGTTCTGGCATGGATGTATTACACATCTCGGAGACGTAGTACGAACAGTACATCCGAGCCTACAGGTATGGTTTTGAAACCAGCTAAAAATGGACATGCACCAACTGCCCCTCCGCCAAACGTCCTTCGACGCTTGTTGCAAATTACCCTCCCTGTTACAGGAGGAAAGCTCGTCGGATCTCTGTCATATTTATTGGAATCGATCACGATCGCACGCAGCCTCGCTGCCGCTGGTGTCATTACCGCAATTGCCACTGCCCAATACGGGGCGCTTCAAGGTATGATTATTCCTATCCTAACATTGCCGGGAGCCCTTACTTATTCTCTTGCCGTGTCACTCGTTCCCGCCTTATCTGAGGCGTTGGGCCGCAATGATACCATTACGATCCAGAAGCGTATTCATCAAGCCGTTCGGCTTGCACTTGTAAGCGGAGCTCCTTTTGCCGTTGTTATGTTCGTACTGGCCGTTCCCTTGTGCGCTCTGCTTTACAATGACGCAACAGTTGCCCCTATGCTGAAATGGATGGCCCCTGTTGCCATTTTCATTTATTTGCAGGCGCCGCTTCAAGCTGCTCTTCAAGCATTGGAGCGCCCTGGAACAGCTCTCGTCAATACATTTATAGGAGCCATCCTCAAAATTGGGCTAATTCTATGGCTTGCCTCAAATCCACAACTCGGCATAACAGGAGCGGTCATTGCCATTAATGTGAATATCGTTGTCGTTACAACTTTACATGCATTCAGTGTAGTTCGTCATATCGGCCTTAAGCTTCCCTGGATGGACTTTATTAAGGTTGGAGCCGCGATGGTGATTACTGCTGGTTGTATCCAAGCCGTTTATATCCATTTGTCCAGCTCTACGGATGAGCATATTTTGCTTCGGTTTATTCTTTCATGCATAGTCGGGATTATTGTTTATATTTTACTGCTCATACTAATGAAATTAATTAACCGCAGCGATATTGCCCGTTTCCCGATCTTTCGTCGATTCTTTCCAGCTAAGCCCGATCCGAAATAAGGTTATTGTTTCATTTTACTTGGGTTGCTATCGACGTAGATATTTCCTTTGTGGTCAATGGAGCAAAAGAAAACTTGCTTAAAATCATGAGCGCCTTTTTGCTGAATTTGATTTTTTAGCCAAAATCGTGTCTTGTCAATGCTATGCAAATTGTGATCTTGAACCTTGCCCTCCATAATGAGCGGCAATGGAAGTGAAGTAAAACGATAGTTCTGTGCTTCGGGCAGGGCGGGCTTGGCGTTGGATGACTTACTTTGCTTTTGCCCCTCCTGCTTATTTGCGTCAGCACCTGACGAATTTTGCTGTGATTCATCCTTGCTCACCTCAAATATTGACAATTCCCCCGTAGATTCCAAAATGGCATAGGCCACATCATTGATGTTGTCGATTCCTTGCCCTCGAAGCTGCAGCATTAAATCATCCAAATTGTATCGCTGCTTTTTCATCGTCTCCTGTTGCAGCACTCCATTTGCGATAATAATGCTCGGAGTTCCGTCAAATACTTCTCGCATTTTCGGACTTTTCAACGTCACAAAGGCCAGCGTAACTTGAATAACCGTCAGCACTATAATAGGTGCAAATTCCACAAGGATAGGGCGTTCAGAATCATCAATCGTCATAACTGCAATATCTGCTATCATGATCGAAATAACGAGGTCAAATACAGACAACTTGCCAATTTCACGCTTGCCCATTACACGAAGAACGATAAAAACCGCAAAATACATTAATATTGTACGAAAAATGACGGTCCAAATATCCATATGTAACGCCTCCTTCGCTGCCGATTGTCGGATTACGATAGTCGCATTCATTGGTATTCTGACCGCCATGATCGTGAAGCATACTGCTTCATTGTTATCGAATTGTTCCCATCCTGTATCTTACAACTCTTCCTGTTGCAATTAAAGGATGAACAGCAAAATGTAGCCTGTTGAAATCAACAAGGAAATGATCGTAATTGGTGCGCCTATTTTTAGAAAGTCCATATAACCGAACCCGTTGCCTTCACGCTGCGCCATACCTGCAACAATTACGTTTGCAGATGCGCCAATCAAGGTTCCGTTGCCACCCAGACATGCTCCAAGAGCAAGCGACCACCAGAGTGGATTCAACTGATTTGGGTCTGTAATACCCATTTGTGTGCCGATATCCTGCAAAAGCGGAATCATCGTAGCTACGAACGGAATATTGTCGATTGTAGCTGACGCAACACCTGACACCCATAATACAAGCATGGAGGTCTTCGTCATATCTCCATTTGTCAATCCGAGTGTCAGTTCTGCAAGACGGTTGATTATACCTGCTTCGATTAAGCCACCGACAAGAATGAACAAACCGATAAAGAATAAGATTGTAACCCACTCCACCTGATGGAGCGCTTCTTCGAGTTCTTCCTCACTTTTCAACCCAATGAGCATCAAAATCGTAGCCCCTGCCATTGCGACTACGGCTGCCTCCACGTGAATAACAGAATGGAGTGCAAAGCCAATGATCGTAAGAATAAGCACCGTAAGAGACTTCTTCACTAGCTTGGCATCTGTAATATAAGAGGCTGCCGACAGCTCCATTAGCGCTTGCCGCTGCTCATCTGATACCTGCAGCTGCTTACGGTAAATAAACAGCAGGCATACGATAATAACGAGTGCGATAACAAGAACAACTGGTGCCAATTGAGCCAAAAACATATTAAAAGTCAAATGCTTATTAGCTGATCCAATCATAATATTAGGCGGATCCCCGATAAGAGTTGCAGTACCGCCAACATTTGATGCAATGATTTCGGCGATAAGAAACGGCACTGGATTCATCTTCAGCATACGAGTGATTGAGAATGTAATAGGCACCATAAGCAGCACCGTCGTTACATTATCAAGAAATGCAGATCCTACTGCAGTGAGCAGAAACATAATAAGCATGATGCGCTTCGGATATCCCTTAGCTCTTTGTGCGGCCTTAACAGCAGCATATTGAAAGATACCGCTTTTGTTGGTAATCCCAACCAAAATCATCATCCCAACGAGTAGGAACAACGTATTCCACTCGATGTGTGTTGTAAATGCTGTATGTACATCTACAATTTGCAGGACGAGCATAACAACTGCGCCCAACAACGCAATGACTGCCCGGTTAATCTTCTCTGAAATAATGATGGCATACGTGATTAAAAACACAATGACCGCAGCGGTCACCTGCCAGCTTGCTAATGTATGTCCCACAATACTCCATCCCTCTCTACATTATTAAGGCTCTATTTGCACTTTCCACTCATGACCTTTTGTTCACACATTATAACGCCGTCTTTTTTTTTCGTCTATGCCTTGTACTAAATTGGATAGCTTGCCCATACGATGATTACTAATCAAATAAATGATGGGAGGAGCGTGTAAAATGAATGCGATCCAGAATGTGACGCGTTGGAAATTGGGTCACCCGCTGCTGGCGGGAATTGTCTACGCATTTGTATGGATGGCTCTCGGAGCACTCGCCTTATCAGTCTTGCTGTATTCCAGCTCAGCTAGTGAAGACGAAATGAAAGGCTATATTTATATTGTCCATTGTATCGCACTTTTTATCGGTGGTTGGATTTCTGGCAAAAGAAGCGGCAAAAAAGGCTGGTACTATGGAGGAATGACAGGAATTGCGTATGCTCTGCTCGTTATGTTAATTGGATTTTTAGCGATGGATGCAGGGGTCAGCCTACAAAAATTCGTCCAAACGATAGCTGCCTTTGCAGTCAGCGCTATCGGGGGAATTATCGGTGTAAATATGAGCAAATCCGCCCAGTAAGGGAGGCTATAGCTTAAGGGTCGGATAATCGCACCATGTAATCCCCACCCAATTGTGTTATACTATTGGAGTTTACAAAATGGCAATATGACCTAACATTAGGGGGATTCTCGTGGTTCTATTTCAATCCATGCAGACTGTCACGCTGTGGACCATTGTAACCGTCATTGCACTCGTATGGTTCGGTTCACGCACACAGCCGCTAGCTGTCGCTGGAGCATTTCTTCGCTCGTTGTGGACATCACGTTCTTTTCTCTTCGCCTTCATTGCGATGGTGCTTATTCTCATGGTTAACGGCATGGAACTTACGCTTGAGAAAATGCTGCAAATCAATTGGGATTTTACTCCCAACATTCATCAACTTGAAGGACAATTTGTATACAGTGTACAGCAGATCTTTAACCATCCGTTATTAACGCAATTTGTATCCTTTTTCTATATTGTTGTCTTTCAAGCACTTATTGTAGCTTCACTTGGGATTTATACAACGAATGGGAACCTACGTATGGCGCATGCTGTGTGTTATGCTATTATGATCAATTACATCGTGGCCATTCCATTCTATTTGTTTTTCCCAGTCAACGAAGTATGGTCTTATCCGCCATCCGGCGTCAACTTCCGCATGCTGGAGGTATTTCCGAACTTTGAGGAGCAATACCGCGCCTTCTCTGGCATTGACAACTGTTTCCCTAGCTTGCATACGTCCATCTCGATAACGGTTGCATTGCTGGCTTCTCAGTCCGGCAATCGCAGATGGGCCATTTTCACGGCTGCAAGTGCTGTTATAATCGTATTTTCTATCTTCTATCTAGGCATTCACTGGCTGACAGATATGCTTGCTGGAACCGTTCTTGCAACAGCAGCGTCATGGGCTGGCTTGAAGCTTGCGGGTGTTCAGCCCAAGCACAGCTTGTTGCCAGATCGCCAGAAGACGTTCAGCAAATCTTACTCTAAGTCCAATGAAATGTAAAACTACGATGGCATCACCCTCTTACTTTCTCACGAGGGATGATGGTACATGAAAAAGGGCTGTCCATTGCTTTTCCTGCAATGGGCAGCCCTTCTTCTATGATTTGGCATCGTATTAGGATGCACTTGCGGATTCTTCTGCTGACACAACTTGGCTAATCGCACTGCGATCGAATGTCATTTTCGTAACATCGTTAACACGCAATACAATTGTATCGTCTGTAATCTCAACGATTGTACCATGCAAACCACCAATCGTTACGATTTTATCTCCTTTTTTCAATGCACTAAGCATTGAGTTCCGCTGCTTTTGCTTCTTCTGCTGAGGACGGATTAACAAGAAATAAAATACAGCAAACATCAAAACGAACGGCAATAACATTTGAAGAAACCCGCCAGTTCCTCCTGCCTCTGCTCCTGCAATCAACATGTATGTATCCCCCTTTCATAAAATGAAATCAATTATGTATAGACTGCCGAACGAGCTGAACAGTCCACCCATGTGGACAATCCAGCAGGCAGCATGTCTATCGTTAGAACCCGCTCTCGTTGCGATCCATGCCATAGGCTTCGAAAAATTCGTCTCTGAAGTCACGAAGTCGATCTTCACGAATTGCCTCGCGCACTTGACTCATCAAATTCACCAAGAAATACAGGTTATGATACGTTGTCAAACGAAGCCCAAATGTCTCATCAGCCTTAATAAGATGGCGCAAATACGCACGCGAATAGTTCCGGCAAGTATAGCAGTCGCACTTCGGATCAAGCGGCCCGAAATCCCGAGCATACTTCGCATTGCGTACGACAAGACGGCCTTGGCTTGTCATGGTTGTACCATTGCGAGCGATGCGGGTAGGCAGTACGCAGTCGAACATATCCACTCCACGCATAGCTCCTTCGATTAATGCATCCGGTGATCCAACCCCCATCAAATAGCGAGGCTTATTGTCTGGCAGCAATGGAGTTGTGTAATCCAGCACCTCATACATCAAGTGCTTGGGTTCGCCCACACTCAGTCCTCCAATAGCATACCCCGGGAAATCCATCGAAGTCAAATCCTTCGCGCTCTGGCGACGAAGGTCTTCATACATCCCGCCTTGGATAATCGCGAACAAGGCCTGATCATGCGGTCTAGTATGACTTTCCAAGCAACGTTCCGCCCAGCGTGTCGTACGTTCCAATGACGGCTTGACATATTCGCGTTCAGCCGGATATGGAGGACATTCATCGAATGCCATCATTATATCCGATCCCAGTGCATTTTGGATCTCCATTGCCTTCTCCGGCGACAGGAAGAGCTTGTCCCCATTTAAATGAGAACGGAAATGAACCCCTTCCTCTTCAATCTTACGCATATCGCTAAGACTAAATACCTGGAATCCACCGCTATCAGTCAAAATTGCGCGATCCCAATTCATAAACTTATGAAGCCCGCCAGCTTCTCGAATAATGTCATGACCTGGTCGAAGGAAGAGGTGATACGTATTGCTCAAAATAATTTTGGCTTCCATCTCCTTCAATTCTTCGGGACTCATCGTCTTGACTGTCGCCAATGTCCCAACGGGCATAAAAATAGGTGTCTCAAAGGAGCCATGGGGTGTATGCACCTTTCCAAGCCGAGCACCCGTCTGCTTGCAAGTCTTGATTAATTCATATGTTACTGCTGCCATAGTCTTATCTCATCCTTGTATTAGGTTTCCTGTGCATGATCGTAAATGAACATTGCATCGCCGAAGCTAAAGAAACGATATTCCTGATCAATCGCTTCCTGATAAGCAGCCATGATATGATCGCGGCCAGCCAGTGCGCTGACGAGCATCACTAACGTTGATTTCGGTAGGTGAAAATTCGTTAAGAGTGAGTTCACAAGCTTGAATTCATATCCTGGATAAATAAAAATGTCTGTCCAGCCTGAGCAAGGCTCGATTGGCTTGCCATCAAATCTCCCTGCAACCGTTTCTAACGTTCTAGCTGATGTAGTTCCTACTGCAACAATACGGCCGCCCTGCTGTTTCGTTTCATTAATTATTGTCGCCGTGTCTGCACTCATTTCATAATACTCCGAATGCATGACATGCTCTTCAATCGTATCGGAAGACATGGGACGGAATGTGCCTAACCCAACATGAAGGGTAATGTAAGCAACGTGAACGCCCTTCTTCTCAACCTCTGCCAAAAGCTCCTTCGTAAAGTGCAACCCAGCCGTAGGGGCTGCAGCAGAGCCTTCATGCTTCGCGTACACCGTCTGGTAGCGTTCGCGATCATTCAACTGCTCCTTAATGTATGGAGGAAGCGGCATTTGTCCGAGTTCGTCCAGAATCTCATTAAATATGCCTTCGTATGTGAACCGAAGCAATCTTGCTCCCATCTCACGCTCTTCCAGCACTTCTGCTTTAAGCTTGTCGCCAAACAATACGGTCATTCCAACCTTGACTCTCTTCCCTGGCTTAACGAGCGCTTCCCAACAGTCATCCTCTTCTTGCTTCAGCAAAAGAACCTCAACTTTGGCCCCCGTATCCTCTTTAACACCGAACAAGCGTGCAGGGATTACCCGCGTGTCATTCAGCACAAGCAAATCGCCTGGCTGCAAATAGGAAAGGATTTCGGGAAAATTGTGATGCTCCACCTTCCCAGTATGGCGATCCAATGTTAATAATCGAGATGCAGTCCGATCTGTCAACGGTGTCTGCGCAATCAAATGCTCTGGTAAATGAAAATCAAATAAGTCCACATTCATCTGCTATCCGTCCTAACGCTTCACTAGCTCTACATTTTTGTAATAGTATTGCAAAATCGCTTTATAGTCATACCCTTGATCAGCCAATCCCTTAGCTCCCCATTGCGACATCCCAATCCCGTGCCCGTTGCCTTTGCCGACAAACAAGAATGAATTCGCTTCGACAACAGGCTTCTGCTCGACCTTATCCGATCCTACTTTGCCGGTTGTTCCCTTCCCGTTCACAGCAGCAATGCTGTTTGGTAGCTTCTCGCCTGTCTTGCTGCTGCCGCTTACGACACGAAGCTTGGAGGAGTCTTTGACAGACTGCAATTTTCCATCGGCTCCTATGATCGAGATGGATGACGAGCCTGAACCTGTTCCACTGCCACTGCTCAGAACATTTGATACAACACCCGTTCCATTTGGAACAATATCAAATAACGTACTTGGCAAACCGCCAAACGCATATCGGAAGTTATCCGGGTAACTTACCTCGACCGGCTTGCCATCTGCTTCAATCTTGATCGCACGTCCAGATGGCCCTCTTTCTGTAACTGCAAGCGTCTTTATTGTCCCACTCAATGCTGTATCTGTGCGCTCCTTCAGCCAGCTTGTTATCTGCTCAGCCGTATAAGGGCCGCGTACCCAATTCATTTCGTTGTTTTCAAACACGGTTTCCAGAACCGTAAGCTTGGTGCCTTTGTCCACTTTGCCAACAGGCTGTACACCTGTCTGAATAGCTGGTGTTGGACGGACGTTGGTTCCGTTCTCCAATACGGTCGCTGTCTGCCCTGAGAGCTTCACGACATCCTCACGAACATATCCCGTCTTGCCGTCAGGAAGAGTTACACGGTACCAGGACTTTGCCCCTTCCTGGGCAACATCATCAGGGCTGTCTACCACTTGGAAATAATCATAAGATCCGCCCCATACTTCCATTGGATCAGCTGTTTTGCCCCCCGCACTGGAATTAAAGATGGCTTCAATCAGCTTGCCATTTTGCATGAGAACTTCGCCGGCTGTTGCTTCAACAGCCTTTTTAATGTCTGGATGCTCCTTCTCTACGCCAAAGTAGGCTTGGCTCAGTGTCGTATCCACAACATTGGCGATTTCAAATTTATTGCCTTGATACAAGGCAAATGTACGAGCGGCTACCGCTTGCGCTTTCAACGCATCCATCGGCCAACTCGAGTATACTTCGCCGCCAACCACAGACAGCAAATACTCTTCGAGCGGCACCTCATTAACAAGCGCCAACTTATCCTTATAGATGCTTACCTCCATGATTCCACGATAAGCTCTGCCGCTGCGTTCGTTCACTTTAATCGTGGTTTGCGTGCTTGGCTTGACTACCCATTTCGCATTCCCGAACACTCGATAATGTGGTGTAGTGTTATTCCCAGCTACTTCAACGGTATGTATGACAGCGCCTTGAGCTTGTACAGCACCTGCTGTATACCCCTTTGACGCAACTACCTTCTTAATCCCGGTTAATTGCGTATCAGAGGCTGCTTGCCCTGCCCACACCGCTGTTCGCACCCCGCTGTCTGTTGCCAGCGTTACCACATATGCATCTAAGTCGGCATCCAGCAAAGCTTGCTGAACGGATTTAGCCTCGTCTCGCGAGCTGAACGTGCCAGCTTGTACATATTGAGGGCCTACTACGGACGGCTCATACCCTTGGAGTAATGAGCTCATGCCCGATGCTCCGCGAAGCTTGTCCGCTGCTTGACTAGCCGATTTGTTGCTGGCATAGCTTCCTGCATATACAGCAAAAAATGTCGTCCCACGTCTTGGGATCTGAATGATGTACGCCGATCCTGAAGCCTGCGCCTTCTTTAATGCAGATTGCGCCGCTGACAAGTCATCGGTCTCTAGCAGTTTCACTTTATAATCATCGGCACTAAAGCGAGCCTGTTCTCCGCCTACTTCAACACTGCCCTTCGAGCTTGATCCCAATCGTGCTTCTAATTGGAGAGATGCTGTTGAGGCAAGTGAGAGCAGTTCCGTTTGTCCAGGAGAACCCTTGCTCAAATTCGCGAATAATGCCACACGAATATGATTATTGACTATTGATTGCTCAGGCCTTGCATCATTGCTTGCTGCCGCATACGCGACGTTAGCTGGCTGCATAAGCGCATACGGAGCTCCGCTTAGCAGCAGAACTCCCGTAAGTACACTAGCAACGGATCGGATAACGTTCCTGTTGTTATTCATGTTTCCCCATTCCTTTCTCTTCTGCCACGTCTCCTCTGCATACGTCAATTTGTACGCGTTTTCCTTAACTTTGTTCCGGTATAGGCAATCCTAAATGAGTATAGGCTTGGGGGGTAACCATTCTTCCCCGCGGTGTTCGTTGGAGAAATCCAATTTGCAACAGGTACGGTTCATATACGTCCTCGATGGTTTGACTCTCCTCGCCAATCGTAGCCGCAATCGTATCAAGGCCAACCGGCCCTCCGCGGAAATTCGTTATCATTGTGCGTAGCATCTTATGATCAATCTGATCAAGACCAAGCGGGTCTACTTGAATGAGCCGCAGCGACTCTTTCGCAATGTCGGCTGTGATCACGCCATCTCCCCGTACTTGAGCGAAATCTCTCACCCGCTTCAGCAAGCGGTTGGCAATCCGTGGTGTCCCCCGTGATCGAACCGCAATCTCATCGGCGGCATCGCCCACGATTTGAACCTCTAATATGTCTGCTGCACGAGAAACGATGTAGCTCAATTCATCCTTATTGTAGAACTCTAAGCGACTGACGACACCAAAGCGATCACGAAGCGGCGCCGAGAGCAAGCCTGCTCTTGTCGTAGCACCTATTAAGGTGAACTTTGGCAGGTCGAGCCTCACGGATCTGGCACTTGGACCCTTGCCGATAATGATATCAAGCGCAAAGTCTTCCATTGCCGGGTACAGCACTTCTTCAACGGTACGATGCAGCCGATGAATCTCATCAATGAAGAGGACATCGCCTTCCTGCAAGTTCGTAAGCAGTGCAGCGAGATCTCCAGGTCTCTCAATTGCGGGTCCCGAAGTCGTCCGTATATTAACACCGAGCTCATTGGCAATAATATTCGATAGAGTCGTCTTGCCAAGGCCTGGGGGACCATAAAGCAATACATGGTCAAGCGCTTCCTTCCGGAGCTTTGCAGCTTCGATAAATACCTTTAAATTGTCTTTCACCTGTGATTGGCCGATGTACTCGGACAAATAACGCGGTCTCAGGCTTAATTCGACTGCCTGATCTTCCATCATGCAATTGGCTGATATGATGCGTTCGTGCTCTTCCATCTTAACCGCCTTTCTTATCCTTTAAACAACGCCTGCAGCGCCTTCTTCATTAAAGAATCTACACTTTCATCCGCATGAATGCGATGTTGCAAGTCTTTCCATACACGATCAAGCTCTGCTTCCGTATAGCCCAATGCTTTGAGCGCTTCTCTCGCCTCAGACCAAGCGCTTCCATCTGAACTGTCCTCATCTGCTACCGTAACACGTGTGAACAACGAATCCGGATGGATATCCAATCCAATGCCGTCCAGCTTGTCTTTCAAATCTAAAACGATACGCTGAGCCGTCTTCTTGCCAATCCCCGGCAGCTTCGTCAAGAATGTAATATTCTCTTGCTGAATGGCGGTAACGACTGCCTCTGGCTTGCCGCACCCAGCCAGGATGCCTAGAGCAACCTTCGGCCCTACCCCGTTCACATCTATTAACCTGCGAAATAGCTTCTGTTCCTCTCGCGTGCTGAATCCGAACAGCAGCGTTGCATCTTCACGTACATGATAATGGATAAATGCCGTTACTGCTCCGTCTTGCTTCGCAAAAGCATAGGGATTCGGTGTAAACACTCGATATCCGACCCCCTGGACATCCAAGACGATATATTCTGTTTCTAAGTGAGCAACTTGTCCACGCAAAAAATCGATCATGATCGCCATACTCCATTCAATTTGTCATTAAGCCCACTCGAATGCGCATGGCATATCGCCACCGCAAGCGCATCCGCCACATCGTCCGGCTTCGGTATTTCCCTCAGCTTTAAGAACAGCTTCACCATTTCTTGAACCTGCTTCTTCTCTGCCTTTCCGTATCCAACAATAGCCTGCTTCACCTGCATGGGGGTATATTCTGCAATCGGTATGCCGCGCTTGGCAGCTGCTAATATGATGACACCACGTGCCTGTCCCACAGAAAACGCATTCGTGACATTTCGATTGAAGAACAATTTCTCAATCCCCATTGCATCCGGCTTATATTTGTCAAGCAATTGCTCGGTTGCTTCATACACTTGAAGCAGCCGCATCTCTGGCGCAGTCGAAGGCTCTGTCTGAATACAGCCATATTGTACAGGTACAATCCGGCTCCCCTGCTTATCTACAAACCCAAAACCTGCAATCGCAATCCCTGGGTCTATTCCTAAAATACGCAAAAAAAATCTCTCCCTCACCGCATCCATGTACCAGTAAGCGAACATATGTGTTCACTCCATTATAACATAGATCGTGAAGAAGAGAATGAGTCAATCCTATGATGTTTGCAGGGAATACAGCCTAATTACAGCGATTACTTACTTCCCTGCAGATACTTGATTAGCTGCCGGCACTTCCGTAGACTGACGAAAAGCAGCCTTCAACATCGGCGGCGTTACCAGTGTTGTTAAAATAATGACAATGACGAAAGGTGTGAAATACACTTTATCGAACAAAGCGCCTTCGAGCCCCGTTGTCGCTATAATGAGTGCAACCTCGCCGCGGGAGACCATCCCTGAACCGATACCTATGGCACTCTTGCGATCGAATCCAGTCAGTCGAGCTCCCAATCCGCACCCAAGCAGTTTGGTCAGAATCGCAATGATCGTAAATAACACGATAAACCACACATATTCTCCAATACCATCGAAGCTAACGTTAATTCCTACGCTGACGAAGAATATCGGCACGAAGATACCGTAAGCAATCGGCTCAAGACGATGCTCGACTTCATGCTTGAACTTCGTTTGTGAAATAGCAATGCCGGCGGCGAATGCACCGATAATGCCTGCAACACCCAAGTAGTCCGCAAAATAAGAAAATGCAAAGCATATAATGAGCGCGGCACTAATTATGGCCTCCGTAACACGCAGCGGCGCGAGCCATTTCATGATTTTCGGCACCACATAAATGCCTGCAAGAATAACGACTACAAAGAATAGAACTTTTTTACCAATAATAAGTCCGAGGGACGCGCCTCCGCCTGTACCGAGCAAGCTGAGCATGAAGGCAAGAAGTATGACTACAAGTATGTCATCCACGACTGCTGCACCAAGAATGGTCGTACCTTCTCTAGTGCTGAGCTGTCCTAGATCCTTCAGCGTCTGCACTGAAATACTTACCGAAGTAGCACACAACAGCAAGCCGATAAACATCGATTGGTTCGAATCTAGGCCTAACATCAGACCACCACTATATCCGCCAATAAACGGAAGAATGACGCCGCCAACTGCTACTGCGAATGCCGCCTTCCAGTTTTTCTTCAATTCTTCTAAATCCGTTTCCAAACCAGCGATGAACATCAGCAAAATGACGCCAACTTCCGCCATTTCCTTGATCAGTTCGCCATCCGTAACCCATCCAAGCACAGCTGGACCGATAATAATCCCTACAATTAGTTTACCTAATACGGCTGGCTGACCCAATCGTACAGTGAGATCACCTGCGATCTTTGTCGAAGCCAAAATGATGAGCAACATGAGAATAAGTTCCATTGGCATTCCCCTTTCCGCTGTACAATTATTATGACCGTAAACCGACATTTCTTTTGTAGGTGGCTAAGGGCAATCCATACCTTCATTCTCTATTTCTTACATTACATGACCTACCCCGCTGTTCAAAAAAAGAAGGACGTCGGTTACGGCGTCCTACTCGTTACTGCTTCTTATTTTGTAATACGTTCATTAGGAGGGGTTGGTTTCATGACTTTCTTCGTTTCTTCTATTGCATAATCGCTAAATGTAGACAGCACACTATGATAAGCATCGACATCTGTAATGCGAATCCCTTGGTACAACTGCTTCATCACCTTTGGCGGAAGCGAGCTCTCCATGGACTCCACGTCTAATTGGAAAAAAGTACGTATCACTTTGCCATCTTCCGGAGGCCCATCATACAAGGTCAGATTCCCATCCTTATCAAGACTAATATGCGCTCTATCCTTGCATGTACCTGATAATTCTTCAATCTGCTCCTCCAAAATAACTCGTCCATCCGCATCCATGGAAACGGACCAGTCTGGGTGATTCAGCACAAGCTGAATAATGTCGCGCGTGGGCTTAATACCCAGCACTTCATCATTTTTTCCACATATATATTGCTTGCGAGCAATGACCTCACGCTTAATATCCTCTTGAACCAACTGTGCAATTACAAACTGAGCTGTTTCATTAAGCTTGGCCTCATTATCCTTCCAGAGGGCGAACGTTTCAATTGAAGTCGGTTTATCATATTTCGCCATCAAATTCCGTACATGATCAGACAGTTGTATGCCGACAGCTATGATCACAACAAACAGCACAATTGCAGCTAAAGACCATATTGGTCTACGTAAGCGCCGCAGACGCTTCATCCATTGCTTCACTCGAAAATAGAACCAAGAGCCGGTACGGTGTTCTCGAGCCATAAGTAATCCCCTCTAACTGCTTATTTATTTGAGCGAACAGACTCTTTCCGATGATCCATCATCTGTTCTCTCGCATATAAGAAAAAGCCGCCAGATGTTATTATCCATACTGAGTAGCTTTTCTTATAGTGTGGCCCAGAAAAAGGGGATGTTATACACGTTTTAACCTACTTAGCGGGATTTTCTCCACGGTCGTATCACAAAACAAATATAGAGAACAAGCGGGAGGGGGGTATTCAAAAATCCCCATATCCCCCAGAACCATGGATATTTGTTGCGATTGCGCGCATCCAGGAACAACCACGTTCCTTGAGCAAGCAGAATACTTCCAAGAAGAATCCATGCCCACCAAGGCAAATTTCCCGCACCATTATTCATGCCGCTCACTCTCCTTGCTTGGTTGGATGCATGTTAACCAAATGATAACTGCTCCGCTTAACAGGAATACTTGGGCCCATACGTATACCTGCCAATTTGTTGCTGCAAGGCTGCAGCCGCCGCCAACGAGCAGCAAAGCAATGCTCCATAAGCCAAGCAGTTCCTTCCATAGCCGCCTACGGTTTTTCATCTTAGCCTGAAGCAGTACCTGCTGAATTTGAGCTGAACTCGGATGAGGAGCATGGACATTACTCCAAGCGTCTAAACGTTCCCAGTGGGGATGCAGCATTTTATCCCATTCCAGTTCTTGTGAAGGAACTTCTACATTTTCTGAATGTTTTGGGTGAGATGCATCTCCATCAGATAGAGATGACTCGCGGTTTGAATCAGCATTCCCTGCTTTCTTCTTATTTTCTTGTTCACTCATCTTGCTCCCACTCCTTCCGCAGCTTCTCCAAGCCGTAATGTAGGCGTGATTTGACAGTCCCAGCTTGCACGTTCAACATATTTGCAATCTCATTCACCTGATACCCATAATAATGTTTTAACACTATGGGAGCCCGCTGCTCATAAGTCAGCTCTCCCAATAGCTCCATGGCAGTTGTCCATTCGATATTGCAAGATTCCATTTGATATCGCAGCTGCCGTAACCCCTGCTCCTGTTCCCGCCATCTGTTCTCGACTTTCTTGCGGCGCATCATATCATAATATAAGCGTGTTGCAATGGTAATGAGCCATGATGAAAAGCGTGATTCTCCGTTGTACGTATGGATCTTTTCCATACAACGCACCATCGTATCTTGAACCAAATCCTCTGCACAGGCGGAGTTCATCGTTAATTTCAAGGCATATTTAAATAGGAAGGAGTAATTTTCATGCAGCAGCACAGCGAGTTCATTCATATCTCCTCGTACTGCCTGCTCTATTCGATGCTGCTCAGACATGCATTCGCCCCTTTCCTTGTCATCCGTTCACAAAGAACTTTGCCGTCAAGCATTAATATTACGGTTTACACTGATAAATCGTTCAAATGAAATCAAGGAAATTATAAGCAAATAATAGAAGGAAGAAAGAGGAAGGAACATAGCAAAAAACCGCCGGCTAATAACCAACGGTTAATGATAATGGTCGGGACGACACGATTTGAACATGCGACCCCCTGGTCCCAAACCAGGTGCTCTACCAAGCTGAGCTACGTCCCGAATGGATGGTGCCGGTGAGAGGACTCGAACCTCCACGGTTTCCCTCACGATTTTGAGTCGCGCGCGTCTGCCAATTCCGCCACACCGGCTTAGTAGATATCCATTATGAAATTAAGTGGCGCGCCCTGAGAGATTCGAACTCCCGACCTTTTGATTCGTAGTCAAACGCTCTATCCAGCTGAGCTAAGGGCGCATATATAATGGAGCGGACAACGAGATTCGAACTCGCGACCCTCGCCTTGGCAAGGCGATACTCTACCACTGAGCTATGTCCGCATATTTCCTCATCTTATACAAACTTGACGACTTCATTCACTTCGTTGTCGTCGTTTCCGTTCAACAAGGACAAGTAATAATATATCAGACTGAATATCGAATTGCAAATGTTTTTTAAAGATTTTATGATGGTATTTTTTTCTTGCAGCAAAACCTGCTTAACAAGCCATTTTTCAGCTCGTATAAGCAGGTTCTAATAGTATATTCTTGTATTCTATTTCTTTATCCATTCAAGCGTAAAGACAGGCTTACGAAGTCCCACTACCCTAGCATTATCATTTTTCGTTTCGGCAGGGCTTAGCTTTTTCAAACGTTCGATGGTTGCTTTTGTCGGGTACTCGAGCTGCTGTAAGATGTCAGCTGCAATCATCGGCCATTGGTCTTCTGAACCGTCCATTACCTTAAAAGCGATTCCCATTCTCTGTTCACGCAAGCCGAAGCAATAAATGCCCTTGGCTCCTCCCTTGGCAACGATATTCGGGTCCTGCAACAATGTAGGACAAATAAGCTCTGTGCCTGACACATAAAGTGGATGCTTGTTCATTAGGCCCGTTAAGCGTGTAATTGCTCTGCGTACTTGCTCATCTGCTATTAAATCAGGACAAGCCAGTCTCAAATACAAGAGGGCTATATTGCGAATTGGAATCGCATATACCGGGAATCCACAGCCATCCGTTCCTAGTTTAATTTGCTCTACAGGAACATCAGCAAGTTGAGACATCAAGCGCAACACCTGCTGTTGAACGGGATGCTCAGGCTCAGCGTAATCATGGGTCGACCAGCCCATCATTTTGCATAACGAAAGTACGCCCAAGTGCTTGCCCGAACAGTTGTGATATAAGGAACGCGGTGGTTGCCCATTGGCAATCCGCTCGTCTCTAGCAGCACTATTGAGCGGATAGGTTGGTTTGCACACAAATTGCTCCTCAGTGATCCCAGTCTTCTTCATGAACGATTCGAGGGCTTGGACATGGAACTGCTGTGCACGATGGGATGCGGTCATCAGGACGATTTCTTCCTCATTTAGTCCATAATGCTCTGGCACACCAGCCATCAAAGCAGGAAGTGCCTGCACTGGCTTAGATGAGGAACGCATAAAGCTCACATAGTCGGGATTACCGACATGGAAAAGCGTTTCTGCTTGCTCGTTCACCCCCACAATGTGTCCTGTATATGCACATTCCAACCAACCGCCTCGTGATTCTTCTACTAACACCTTGCCCAAATCAACCATGATTGTTCCTCCTCGTCAACACATGCTGTCATCATTTTCGTTTGCAGACTTCCCCTATCATGACATAACTCTGCAAACATAGTATCATGTTCCTAGCTGCTCGTATTTATAACAAGTTCCTGTCAGTTATAAAAATTTCCGCTAACGAACCGGAGGGATAGGCATGAATACCATTGCGGATATAAGGCCATACATCCGTGCAGCGCATATGTATAATTATCGGGGAACGCGAGAGGAACAGCTGCGCAGAGGATACAGCTATGCATTCCACTTATTCTTGGACGGCCATGGGCACATGACGATAGATGACCATCGATATGCGGTCTCAAACGGCACGCTCATCTTTGTCCGTCCTGGCCAATGGCATTCCTTCGAGCATGCACCAAATGAAACGATGAATGCATGCAATATCTACTGCGATCTCTGGGAGGCTCCCCCACCAAACCAGCCTACCTTTGCTTATGAATGGGATGAATTCGATCCGAAGTGGTTAACCGCACAGAAGCCTTGCACAGAACTGGAATCATTGCCGACCTGCACTTCGCTTCGCCCTTATCCATACTTCATTGAGTTGGTGAAGCATGTGCTTGCCGCATATAATCGGCGCGGCTGCTATACGAAGCAGGCTGCATCAGCTAGCTTTTACTCCTGGTTGATCCAATGGTACGATGCTAGCAGATTGCCCAATCCTTCGGATTATCGTATAGCTCGAATCTTGGAACGCATGGACGAGCATCCCGAGCAGCGGCATTCGGTTGATTACTGGTGCAGCGAATGTGGATTGGAAAAATCCCAATTTTATCGGCTTTTCAAGCAAGAGACAGGAATATCTCCTAAAACGTATTTGCTGCAGGCTCGCATGAAAAAGGCAGCCGTTCTGCTGATGGAAAGCCGCCAATCGATTACGGAAATCGCGCTGATGCTGGGGTACGATTCAATCCATTACTTTTCAAACCAATTTTCCTGCGTGTACGGAATCAGTCCTACCCTATACCGAACAAACAATAGTTATCACAAAATGGATCGCTAGCATTATGATGAAAGCAGCCCTCTACCAAGTGAAGAAGAGCTGCTTTTTTAGATTACATTATTAAGCGCTTACAATTTTGGTGTGTGCACTCGCGTCCTTTGTTGTTTTTTTCTCAGCAGGAAGCGTTACAAAGATCATCATAATGCCTGCCGCCGCAAACAGCCCAGCGAAAAGCCACGTAATGCCAGCGTAACCAAGGCTTCCAATAAATAAAGCAACAAGAGCCGGGCCAACGAATGCACTCAATCCCGCTCCTAGGTTCAAGATTGACATCGCTGCACCCTTTTCTTCCTTTACCAAAGACGGGGCTATCGCGGACAATGGCACAAATCCTGCCAGACATCCTCCCCACAATATCCCGACAATTTGCACAAGCCATACATTTCCTGCCGCAAATTGAGGAACGTAAAAGAGCACAATCGTAAAGAAGGCCGAACCCGCGCATCCAAACCACATCACCGTATTTCGCCAGCCAAGCTTGTCGCCCACAATGCCGAACAGCAGGTTAAACGCAATATTGCCAATAAAGATCATTGCCCATAGATGCAGCCAAGATGCAATGCTTATGCCCTGACTCTCCATGTACAGGGGCATATATACAGGGAAGCCGAATTGTGCTGCCGTATTAATAATACGAACCAAGCCGACCAATACGATTTTCGGTTCCTGTTTGACAATTGCCAATCCTTTTGCAAGCTCTTTTAATTTGTTGTTGTCGTGCTGCTCTGCCTTAGTCTTATCCAGCTTGCCGCCGGGATTGATAACCAGTGCGAACAATGCCCCAAGGAGTACCCATACGATTGCGCTCCATAGTGTGTTAATATGCCCCAAGTTCTTCAATGCCCAGGTGGAATAGTATGCGCCGAGCACGTTCATGCCACCAGTGAACACGAACCAGAACCAGCCGACAGCCGTGCCCAGCTTCTTCTGCGGTGTCCGATAAGCGATCCATACAAGAAACGAATAGGCAAACAAAGGATAGCCTAGTCCTTTAAACGCATACGTCGGCAGCATCGTTGCAAACGAAAGTTGGGTAATTCCTAAACCGATAAAGCCTACGGATCCGAGAATATATAGGATTAACCCGGTCAACATTGCTTTTTTAGGGCCTATCGCGTCAACGAATAATCCGGACAGGAAAGAAGACAATGCAATCGTAACCCCGTATACCGTAAATAAAATTCCAGATTGTTGTACGGTGAGACCTTGTTCAACCAGATATGGGCTTAACCATCCCTGCTCCAACCCATCCCCCATCATAAAGATCAGAATGCCGAGATAGCCCCAAGCTAGAGAAGAAGGAATACCTACTTTGTCCAAAATATGTCTGCCTTTCAAGTGCATCACTTCTTTCCTGAATGATCATTTCCTTCTTTGTCCGCAATGCAGTTAATCAATAGAGGTCTTAATTGAACGATCCTTACTCATCACTTCTAATTTAATCGCTTTCAATTGTTTGATCGGACTCTGCTCATTGCGACCGAAATAATCATGCAGCCGCACATACTGGGCATAGAGTCGATTATAAATGTCCCGGTGCTTCCTTTGCGGCTCATACGTTTTCTTAATGCCTCCGCCCATTGATTTCCCAGCCTGCTGAATGGAATCATATCCCCCATTAGTACTGCCTGCTGCGACGGCTCCGAGCATGGCGGCCCCCATCGCTGTCCCTTGCTGAGTTGCCGCCACGTGAATCGGCATGCCGATAATGTCCGCGAAGGTCTGCATAATGAATGGGCTTTTTTCCGCAATCCCGCCTGTAGCCATGATTTTGGTGATCGGAACTCCGTGCTCTACAAAATTCTCAATAATCATCCGCTTCCCAAACGCAACGGCTTCAACCAATGCTTTGTACATTTCTTCGGCTGTCGTAGCCGTCGTCATGCCGAACATCGATCCTGTCAGATCCGCATCCACCAGAACGGAACGGTTCCCATTCCACCAATCCAGCGCAATCAAGCCGCTGGCGCCTGGCTTAATCTTCTCAGCCTTCTCATTGAGAAGCTGCAGCACATGCTTGTTCGCTGCTCTTGCCTCTTGCTCCAGGCGCTCTGGCACACAATGGTTCGCAAACCATGAGAAATGGTCTCCCATGCAAGATTGTCCTGCTTCATAGCCGTAGAACCCAGGCAAAATGCCATCCTCGCAAATGCCGCTAATGCCCGGCACCTTTACTGCCGTTTCACTGACCAGCATATCGCAGCCGGAGGTCCCCATTACCATCAATAAAATATCGGGGGTCGTAATCCCGCAGCCGATTACGGCACAGTGGGCATCGCCTATTCCTACGGACACCGCTGTCCCTGCAGCTAGTCCCGTCCATTTTGCACTTTCTTCTGTAATTGATCCTGCTTTGGTGCCGACCGGATAAATGGTTCTCGACATTTTCTCGTCAACGACGTATTCCAGCCTTGGATCGAGCGATTTCAGAAATGCATTCGATGGAAATCCGTTCTGTTTGTGCCATATGGCCTTATATCCAGCTGTGCAGCTATTCCGTGTTTCTGTACCAGTAAGCTGCAGTGTGATCCAATCGGCAAGCTCCATAAAGCGATCTGCAGCATCATATACTTCAGGTGCCTCATTCAGAATTTGCCATATTTTTGGAAACATCCATTCTGAGGAGATTTTCCCACCGTAATAATCCAAAAATTCCTCGCCCCGCATACGGGCTATTTCATTGAGCCGATCGGCTTCCTCTGCCGCCGCATGGTGCTTCCACAGCTTCACATACGCATGCGGATTGTTCTTGTATGCATCCAGCATGCACAGAGGTGTTCCATCCTTCTTTACGGGAAGCATTGTGCATTCCGTAAAATCGGTGCCGACGCCAATAATCTGCCTAGCATCAATGCTGCTCGTTTCTAGAACCTTTGTTAGCGTTGCAGAGGTGCATTGTATATAGTCCTGCGGATGCTGCAAAGCCCAATCCGGCCCCAGCTTCGTTACGCCGTCCGGCAGCACCTGATCCATTACGCCGTGAGGATAGCTCATCTCTGCAGAAGCGCATATCTCTCCGGTGGATACGTTAACAAGTATCGTACGGGCGCTTAATGTGCCATAATCAATTCCAACTACATATTTCTCCATTTAGCATTCACCCTTTTTAGAACGTAATCGCGACCTTGAAATCACCATGCTTCCCGGATGCATATTCAAAGGCTTCTTCCCATTGCTCAATCGGGAACTTGCGAGTCACAATGCCGTTCGTTTTCAAATTGCCGTTCGCAACATTTTCAATGACGAATGGGTAACAATAGGGGCTCAAATGTGAGCCTAATACATCCAGTTCCTTGCGGTCGCCAATGATGGACCAATCTACGGTAGTCGGCTCCCCGAACACGCTAAACTCCACGAAGCGTCCTAGCTTGCGAATCATGCTCAATCCTTGCGTCACGCTGGATGGATGCCCTGTCGCTTCAATGTAGATGTCGCAACCGTAACCTTCCGTCATATCCAAAATCGTTTGAACCACATCCGTCTCTTTCGGATTGAGGACGATATCCGCGCCGAATTCCTTCGCCTTTTCCAAACGGTTCTCGATCAAATCCAGTACAATCAATTTTTTTGGATTTTTCATTCTCGCATACGTGATCATTCCTAAGCCCAGAGGCCCTGCCCCAGAGATCACGACGACATCTTCGCATCCGATTTGCGCCCGATCCACGGCATGCTTCGAGCAAGCATAAGGCTCAATCAGCAACGCGGACTCCAATTCCATCTGTCCAGGCACCTTATGGACAACCGCCGTTTTCGGGTATCGGACATATTCCGCCATTCCCCCGTTGTTTGTACCTTGGAATCCGAAAATATTATGGGGCTGGCACATCCAGTACTCCCCTCTTTTGCAAAATCTGCATTCTTGACAAGGAACGATCTGATCCGCAGTTACTCGATCGCCTATTTTGAAATCGGTTACATTTTCACCAATTTCTACGATCGTTCCTAAAAATTCATGACCCGGAATAAACGGTGGCTTCACCCATTCCGGCTGTGTCTCATCGCCCCAGAACATTGCTGCCCCGTGCATGCACTTAAGATCTCCTGCACAAATGCCACAAGCTTCCGTTTTAATAATCATATCGTCTGGCCCGCATTCGGGTGTAGGATAGTTGGCTTCAAAGCGGTAATCATGCTTCCCATAGGCTACAAGCGCTTTCATAGTTGCCGGTACGTTTCCTGTTGTGGCTTTTAAGCTGGTAGATTGTTGATTCATTATGCATCCGCCTTCCCCATAAGTAAACTAGTTTTGTTAAACTATTTTATAAAACTACTTAATGCAAGGATATTCCCTCTCGTCGTTCTTGTCAATATGCTTTAAAAAAATAATTTATTTTGGAGAACAAGATCCGAAGCATTTCCCTTCTTGTTCAGCCGATTGAAGGATAAAAAAATCGCATGAAGCAGGTAAAGGAACTTGGTTCCATTTGACCGACTCCATGCGATATGCTGTAAGCTTGGCATCTTCTTATATTTGATTAATGAACCGATCGATGAAAGGCAGGGCAGCCCCTGCGGCAATAGCCTCCGTTTTATAATTGCATATGCGAACATAATCTGCATGATCTTCGAACGTATTGCGGCTGGCCACCAGCTCCTTCAACGTATCAATATAATCCTCCATATAAGCCCCTACGTAACCGCCAAGGATAATGTCACAGTCGAACAGCATACGAATATTATTAATGGCGATTGAAAGATGGCGCAAATAGTTGTCCCATACGATCTGCTTTTCACGGTCGCTATTCTGTACCCCCTCAAAAAAACGTGCCAAACTCCCATCAGCTGTATCTGCTAATAAAGAAGCCGAGCAATAAGCCTCTAGGCACCCCTTTTGACCGCAATAACAAGGGAGACCGTCCGGAATAATCGTAATATGTCCGATTTCTCCGCTCTTTTGATTCTCTCCGGCAAACACCTTATTTCCAATATAAACGGCTCCGCCAATATTATTGCTAAGTGAAATATAAAAAGCATTTTGCGTATCCGGCGTTGCCCATATTTCTGAGTACCCAGCTGCATTCGCATCATTCACAAGAATGGCGGGATATGGTATGTACTTGGCGAAGCGCTGCAGCGTCTCTCCAGTGAAATTCAGGATCTTCCCATAAAAAACAGTTTGATGATCTTCCGTAATTAATCCTGGCACCCCGATACCGACACCTAATATTTTCGAATCGTCAATATCCAGTTCCTTTACGTCTTCCTGAATGATATTTCCCAATAGTTGAAAATAAGGGTCAGAGGTTTCAAATTTTTGTCTTCTTCTGTTGATACGGATAATATCCCCATTTAAATCAACAACCACAGTTGTGACATGGTTCCGCGTAATGTCTAAGCCAATGGCCACTTTGGCATCGCTGATATAAGAATAAACCTGTGCATTGCGTCCTCCGGTATTGCCGACGGTTCCCGTATTCGCGATCAGCTTCTCCTGCAGCAAATAATTTAAATTCTGCGTAATCGTTGGCAAGCTAATCTGCAAAAGCTGCACAATATCTTGCTTAGATAAGTTTTTTTCTTGCCGCAGCAGCTTATATATTCGATTTCGATTGAATTCCTTAATATTAACGGTTTTGTCTCCCATCATAGCGTCCCACCTTATTGAAACCCTTTTATAAAAGGAGTTAGTTATCTATTCTTTTTATCATAATGTCTTTAGAAAAAAACATCAATAGAGCATGACACTATCATAATTCTAAGGGTAGTACTAATTGACACCCATACATCAAATATTGCCTACTCATAGCATCTTACGCTCTCTCGAATCAGCTCTTCTTGTCCGAACAACGACAAAAAAGCCTGACGCTTCCGCATCAGACTGAATATTGCACAAACTGGTGAGCCATGAAGGACTCGAACCTTCGACACCCTGATTAAAAGTCAGGTGCTCTACCAACTGAGCTAATGGCTCTCATAAGAGAGAAATGGTGACCCGTAGGGGATTCGAACCCCTGTTACCTCCGTGAAAGGGAGGTGTCTTAACCCCTTGACCAACGGGCCTTATTCTATTCTTTCATTTCTCAAAAGAGAAAATGGCGGAGCTGACGGGATTCGAACCCGCGGTCTCCTGCGTGACAGGCAGGCATGTTAGGCCTCTACACCACAGCTCCATATTTGGTTGCGGGGGCAGGACTTGAACCTGCGACCTTCGGGTTATGAGCCCGACGAGCTACCAACTGCTCCACCCCGCGATATGATGGTGGACGCTGACGGGATCGAACCGCCGACCCTCTGCTTGTAAGGCAGATGCTCTCCCAGCTGAGCTAAGCGTCCATATACTAGTTCATATAAGTGCTATGTATCTTAATCTATTAACCATTATTCATAGCTTTTTATGGTGGACACTAACGGGTTCGAACCGCTGACCCCCACCCTGTCAAGATGGTGCTCTCCCAGCTGAGCTAAGTGTCCATATGGTGACCCGTAGGGGATTCGAACCCCTGTTACCTCCGTGAAAGGGAGGTGTCTTAACCCCTTGACCAACGGGCCAGATAACTGGCGGAGAGAGAGGGATTCGAACCCTCGAGACGCTTGTGGCGCCTACACGATTTCCAATCGTGCTCCTTCGACCAAACTCGGACATCTCTCCATGGCTCCCCGAACAGGACTCGAACCTGTGACAACTCGATTAACAGTCGAGTGCTCTACCAACTGAGCTATCAGGGAATATTGCTTGGCGGCGTCCTACTCTCCCGGGACCCTGCGATCCAAGTACCATCGGCGCTGGAGGGCTTAACGGTCGTGTTCGGGATGGGTACGCGTGGAACCCCTCCGCCATCGCCACCAAACAGCATTGGCTTAGTGCCAATATTTAATTCAGGTTCAGCACGACCAAGTGCTGTGTGCGTTTCTTCATCTGCACTAGTCAGACTCCAAAACATTGCACCCTGAAAACTGAATGCGAAAGTTCGTGTTAAGATGTTCATCCGGGGCCCCCAAAAAGTAATCGGTGTTGCTGCAAAGCTTCACGTCACTTTTTGGGGTATATCTTTTAGGATAAGCCCTCGACCGATTAGTATTGGTCAGCTCCACACATTGCTGTGCTTCCACCTCCAACCTATCTACCTCG